>CBETBW010000007.1:0-152960 GCA_965534715.1 uncultured Parasphingorhabdus sp. | reverse complement strand
GACGCCTGACGTGATGCTGATCGACTATAACTTGCCCGGCGGCGTAAATGGCGTTGAACTTGCGACGATGGCCCAGGAGATATTGGGGCGCGCAGTTCCTGTAGCCATTCTGACCGGTGATATATCAACGACGACATTGTCCGAAGTCGCGGCGCAAAATTATGTGCAATTGAACAAGCCGGTGAAATTGGATGTGCTGACCCAAGAGATCCAGCAGTTGCTCACACCCAAGCCAAGCGACAGCAAAGATGGTGCAACCATCTATATTATCGATGATGATAACGATATTCGCGCCACCTTGCGCGAGTTGCTCGAAGCGGATGGCCGTTACGTCGAGGATTATGGCGACTGCGAGTCTTTTTTGGCCTCCTATCGTCCAGCGGGTGAAGCATGTCTTTTGCTCGATGCATATCTACCCGGAATCGATGGTATCGATTTGCTGCGACAACTTAAGCGCGCGGGATACCACCTCCCGGCGATAATGATTACCGGCAGCAGCGCCGTACCAATGGCGGTAGAGGCTATGAAAGTTGGAGCTATCGATTTTCTGGAAAAGCCGGTGGGATATGCCGAACTGCGCATTAGTATCGAACGCGCGCTTGAGTTGTCCCGCGACGAAACCAAACTTCTCGATTGGCAAGCCGACGCCGCGACGCATATCAAGGAGTTGACCCCGCGTCAGCATCAGGTGATGGATATGGTGCTTGCGGGACACCCCAGCAAAAATATCGCCGTCGACCTTCACATCAGCCAGCGAACAGTCGAAAACCATCGAGCGTTGATAATGAAAAAAACCGGAGCAAAGTCGATCCCTGCACTTGCCCGCCTCGCACTTGCCGCAGCTGGGCCGCCGTCGGCTGAGTAGTTTCCGAGTCTGGTAAATTGCCAACGCATCGTGGCAGGGTTCTCTTCTAAGCTTTTGCGCCCGGTGCTACCCCCCTCTCACCCTCCCGAGAGAAGCACTGGGCGTATCCATTCACCAAGAGGAAATTACGATCGATAAAAGCATCACCAAATTTGAAGCCATCGCGCACAATGCAAAGCTTTCGTTGGACCATGCCGTGGGGCATAATTTGGTGTTCCGTGCTGTCGTTTGCTCACGAGGAGAATATTTATGACGAAGCGCCAATCCCATCACTCTGACAACAGATTGATCGACAAGGCGGGTGACCTGCCGACACCGCGGCAGGGCAGCAGGTCCGGTGGCAATTTGGCCACGCGGGTGGGAACACGCGCGGAGCTGCAAGCGGCTTTGGGAGAGGAACCCTCAGTTGAGCGCGTGATTGGGAACGACGATCCCGATGCAGATGCTGTGATGGGGCCCAAGTCTCGCGCTAAATCCGTCAAGCCTAGCCAATAAAACCAATAATTATACAAAGGAATTCAATATGCTTTACGGCCTCGTAATATTGCTTCTGATACTTTGGGCTCTCGGTTTTTTCGCATTTCCGGTAGCTGGTGGTTTGATCCACATCCTGCTGGTCATCGCCGTGATCGTAATTGTCTACCAATTCGTGACCGGTCGGCGGTCGGTCTAGGGGGCGTTGACTAATAGGATTCCGATCCGTGCTGCACTGAACATTGCCCGGCACAAACCTCTCCAACAACGAAGGGGGAGCGGTGCCTGCAAAACCCAAGGCGCAATAGAAATTCGCGTCAGCCACGCTAACTGCCGAAGGAGAAGAGACCGAAGTGAACGATACATTGAACAGACGTGAAGCTGACCATCCTCGGGAGACTTATCAGACCCCTGCCAATGTCGTGAGTGACGATGATTTAAGTAGCAAGCAGAAGATCGACATTTTGCAATATTGGAAGACGGACATAGACGCTCGACTAAGAGCCCAAGGCGAGGGCATGGGAGGCAGCGACCCAATTAGCGCGGAGAAAGAGGCAGGGCTCGCAGACGAGATGCGCTTATTGAACCAGGCAATCGCTGACCTCGAGGAATAACAGCTGCAAAACGTTTAGATCCCGGCTCCCTAGGTCACTTAGGATTAGATTTCCATCTCGGTCACGCTGGCGATTAGCTGACCAATCCTGTCACTTCGCTCGGGTTTACATTCACTTCAGCAGGCAATATGCCGCATCCAATGCTATATTGCATTATAGGCACAAAAATACCGGAGAAGACATGGAACGTGACGGTGACAAAATTGTAGTGACGCCTGAAGAGGCATCTAACGTCCCGAGCAAGCAGCATGGGGTCCGCTGGGTTCTCGCTGTGTCTCTAATTCTCGCGGTCATCGCCATGTCAATGATTTGGATCATCCCCGCTCTTTCCTGAAACAATGGGCCCCATTGCGTAATTAAACGCAATAACTGGTAGTTGGCTTGCAAATGCGATCTCTGCTATCCAAGGTTGCTTAATGCTGATTGCGCTTTTGCTAACGTGCAATTGTGCCAGCATTTGCACTGTCTCAATAAATTTTCATTAAATTCGGAAGGGCCGACATGCAGTTTCAACTCAACACGGATGCTAATATTCAGGGTGACAATCGCTTATCCGAAATCGCGCAAAATCTTTTGACGTCGTCACTGGGGCATCTGACGGGCCGCCTTTCCAGGATCGAGGTGCATCTCGCGGACGTCAACGCTACCAAGGGTGGTGTTAATGATATTCGCTGCACCATTGAGGCGCGCCCTGAAGGCATGCAGCCGCAAACCGTCACTCACTCTGATGCGAATGTTGAAGCCGCTCTGCGAGGCGGGGCAAAGAAATTGCGGGCGCTTCTGGATAGCGAATTCGGCAAACTGTCCCGCCGCTAAGGAACGGGAGTGGCTTAAGCACCATCCTTTAGAAAATGACTGCGCCTGAGAGCCGGTTACTTTATGGAGGATAGTGATGAGCATACAATATCCGCTGAAGCCTGCTAAATGCTAATGCCAGCTATAAGCTGGAGGGTTTGCTCCAAAGGCGAGACACTGAATTATGAAACGCTCCAGTTTGACAGCCGCTACCGCATCGAAGGTCCTGTTGTCCGCGCTGATCCTGTCGAATTGCGGTAGTGCGCCTGCAAGCCCTACGGCAAGTCCGTCTAACCAGATCGCGGAATAGGAAGCACCCGTTCACGCAATCTCTGGGGAGACACTGCGCGCGGCGGCAGACGATCCAGCAAAACGGCAATTCTATGAAGCTAACGGATGGCAGGCAGTCTGGTCCGATGTTGCCACAAGCGCACTCAAGCACAGTCTAAGCGAGCGTGCTCGGCATGGACTCGATCGTTTGACCTATATGGAGGACCGAGAACCATCATCGAGCGCAGCGCAGCGCGAAGTCCTTCTGACGCGCGCAGCGCTAAACTATTTTGCAGCGTTGGCGCATGGCCAAACCTATCCCACCCAACTCCATACGATCTACACGATACCCCGACCGCAGATCGCGCTCAACCAGCCGCTAGACAAGGCTATTGCGGACGGGACTCTGGAAGCTTGGTTGACCAGCCTAGCACCACAGGATGCCGTTTATGCGCGCCTTTCCCAAGCCTATCTCAGCGCGCGCCAGCAAGCTGGCGATCCCGATCAGGTAATGATCGCCGACGGCGTCATCCATGTTGGCGATACCGACAGCCGCGTTCCGGCCATCGTGAAGGCGCAAATCGGCGGAGAATATCTCAGCCAAGAACCAGCGGAAGCCACATTGTCCCGTCCGCAATCACAGACGGCCGATACAGCACTCTACACCCAAGGCATTGCCGCTTTGGCGATGCTGGGTGTTGCAGCGGTCCTGTTGACCAATTGTATCGACAGCGAAGAGGCTTGGTCTGCTATTGATGGTAATGTGCTTGTGCTGATTTTTGCGATGTTGGCGGTGGGTCAAGGATTACAAAATGCCGGCACGGTGCAATTGATAATCGAAACATTATTGCCGTTACTCAAAATGATGTCGCCGCTCTGGCTGATCGTCGCGGTCTACGCGCTGACGTCCCTGCTTACCGAAACCGCTACCAACAATGCGGTTGCTGTTATCATGACGCCAATCGTGATCGGGATTGCCGAGCAAACCGGTGTCGATGTCCGCAGTCTTTTGGTAACGGTGATGTTCGGTGCATCGGCCAGCTTCGCGACGCCGGTGGGTTACCAAACCAATACATTGGTCTATACGGCTGGAAATTACCGCTTTTCCGATTTTGTCCGGATCGGATTGCCGCTGAATGTGGGCGTTGGTCTGGCGGCCTGCATGGCGATCTATTATGTTTTTTAGCCCGCCACATTCCGAAAGCGTGCGTTGAGCGATGCATCCTACTACGACTTACATGGGTCAGAATGCAACACCTTGTTCACCGCGCAGGGAATGTCAGTCTTCGTGACGATCTGAACCCCGGCGTCCGCCTCGCTGACGCCATAACCCAAGATGCCGCGTTCAGCTAGCAAGTCTTCAACATCACGAAAGCTTAAATTGAAATGGGAATAGAGCCATACTGTGTGGACGATCAATCCAAACGGAAAACGATGGCGCTCAAACGATATTTTGTGCATTCAGTCCAAATATCGCGCCCTTCCTTCATATGCCAGTAAAGTTAATGTGACAATGCCGGTCGTGGCTATGCGTCGATCATAACGCATCCCGCATTTCTCCGAGCTGAATCCGGAAATGCGCTGCGAGGCCCTCTGGTTTGTAGTTGACGACGCTGTTCGATGACCCGAAAGATTGTTCGATCAGTGCACTACCAAGCCCACGGCGGACCGGAGGCTTCACGGGTGGCCCACCCGTCTCAATCCAGTCAAGCAAGACGTAGGCGGTTTCACCCACTTGCTCGGTATTCCAGGATAAGTGAACGGATCCTCCCATCTTACTCAATGCACCATATTTAACTGCGTTGGTCGTCAATTCGTGCAGCACCAAAGATATGGTGACAGCCTGTTTAGAAGGAACAGTTAGCTCCGGCCCATTGACGCTAATATGGTTGGTTGCATCGCTTCGGAACGGGGCTAGCTCAAACTCGACAAGCTCATTGAATTTGAACTCTCGTCCTGGCTCAACCAACGCTGACTGATTCCGCATCACCGCTTGAAGTCGACCTTCAAGAGCCGCGCGGAATTCCTCGACGGTCGAAACCGACCTCGCCGTCAGCCGAATTATCGAATTGACCATGGCCATGATGTTGCTGAACCTGTGCGCCATTTCTGACGCGATCAAGTCACGTTGATCCTCGAGCGCTTTCCGGTAGCTCACATCCCGTATGACGACAGTAAGCAGGGTCATTTGGCCGAGATGACGACAGCTCAGCATCGCCTCCGCCGCGAACTCGGTTCCATCACGCCGAAGTCCAACCACTTTACGCTCGTTCGCCATCGCGCGAGCTACATCACTTAGTGCAGAGCTAAAATTGGCAACATGCGAAGTATGGATTTCGCGGAAGCGAGAAGGGATCAAAACTTGAATGCTTGATCCCAGAACTTCAGATGCAGAATAGCCGAATATCTTCTCGGCAGCGGGGTTAAATAGCAAGATTTGGCCGTGGACGTCCGTGCTAATCACTGCATCTGCGATGCACGACAAAATCTCCTCAATCGAAGGAAAAGGAAGTTCTACGTTTGGCATGTTTGTCGTAGTGTTCACGAGTAAACCACCCCACCCACGGATTTAGCCACGTCTCAATGCGAATCATACCAAGCTAGGGAATTTCCTAACATTTTAGCACTGAACAGTCGCGCGAAATGTGCCGCGACGATTCCGATTGTCAAAGAATGGCCGCAACGCATTCAAACTGAAATGACTGTCTGCTTACCGCCGGTTGAACACACCGCCCAAAAGCAGCCGCTGCGGCTTCACCCCTTACGGTCCGCGCTTCGTTTGATCCAAGCAACACACTAGCTCCGAAAATATTCCTGCGGCACCTTCAATTTCCCAGATAAAATCTGCACTCGATGTGAGAACGCAAAAAGGTGATCTTGGGGCTGTAATAAATACAGACGCAGGTTTCGGTTTTCCGTTACACCGCTAACGAATATTTCAATCTTGATATCTTGAGGCACATGGCGCATATCTCGGGAGATATTCAGCCTACGCGCGCAAGATCTTTCTTCTGCAAACCTCCTCGTAATTGGCTGCCGGCAGCGACAAACTGTAACGTTCAGACTGATCTTCCGTCATTACTCTTACTTATCGTTCGTCAGTGATTTCCTGAAAGGAGCAATATGAAAACAATTCTGCTGCCCATCATGGGAGATTCTGGCATGGAAGGGCGACTTGCGGCTGCATTGTCCCTCGCCGATGATCAGAAAGCTCATCTGAATTGCCTGCAAATATTGCCATTACCATATGTATCATGGGCCGGAGAAGCATCAGGTATGACTTATGGTTTAATGCTTCGTGACGCCGAAGGTGCCGCAAAGGACCTGCGTAGTAAGATAGAAGCACGGCTTTCTAAAGAGGATGTTAGCTGGGACTGGCATGTTCGCACGGGCGATACAGTCGGCGAATTGATAATGGCTGCACGATTGGCGGACATGGTCATCGCTAGCAGTGGCTCGGGAGATGATGCTCCTGCGGTTCATATTGCGGCCAACCTAGCGCTTCACGTCTCCATTCCTGTCCTGGCATTTCCGGTCAATGCATCGAGCTTTGACCCCGTCGGACCGATGATGATAGCTTGGAACGGGTCAGCCGAGGCCGCCAATGCAATGCGCAACAGCTTGCCGCTGATTTCCAAAGCATCGAGCGTTCATCTCGTCGTAATCGATGAAGCATCGTCAGCCTTCCCGGCAGAAGATGCAGGTAAATTTTTATCACGGCATGGAATTTCGGCCAAAGTTGAGAGCCTTGCTGCAAAGACGTCGATAGAAGAGACTATAGAAGAAGCTGCCCGCGAGATTGCAGTAAGTTGCATTATAATGGGCGCTTATGGTCATTCGCGGACACGCGAAATGATCTTCGGTGGGGTTACCCGTTACATGCTACGCAATAGCTCAATTCCTCTCTTATTGTCCCATTGAACTTTGCTGGCAGTTGGACGATCAGGTGAAAAAGATGCGCAATTTTGACTTGCCGCGAAATGAGAAGTTCTGGGGGCAAGCTTGGCAGCCTCGCGGTCCGCATCGGTGCCTTGCTTCGCCTCCAGCACGAAACAATCACGTTTATAGCCATCCAAACGGCCAAAGCTAGTTGTGCCGTCTCCATTGTCCTGAAACACCCGGCGTTCAAAAACATAATCGTTGTGGGCGTCATCGGGCTGTCTGCCCTTGGGTGGATCGACGCCAATGTGGGCGCATAACCCGTTCACGAAACTCTGCGTGTTAGCGAGTTCCGACCCTCCCGTAATTGCCCAGTCATCCAAGGGCCAGGGCCGGTTTCACGATTATGACCTCGGGTTCATCCACATCGATGTTACCAGTCCAATCGAGCTGGCGGTGCACGCCGTCCACAACATCAATAGCGGACACAATGCCCGCAACAGTCGTTTCAAAAAAAATTCCCATAATTTCGATAGGCTAATGTGCTGAATTTCTGGCCATCGGGTGTTGGTGACAATCATAGAAACAAGCTGATTCTTCCGGTACCTGATTTAAATCAGCCGGAAAGGGGTTCTTGTGATAGATCAGGGACAATCCTCCATCTGTTATGAGAGGATGGAGGATCACGCCCGCGAACTCATAGAAAGTATTATTTCATGCCTATATCCAAGCAAATTTTAGTCGCAACTGATCTGACGGCCAGGGCTGACCGGCCGTTCGCTCGCGCCAAATTGCTTGCTGATATCTGGAACGCGGATCGTACCCTGTTGTTTGTAAACAGTCCCAAAGCGGAGATTGATATCGCCAAGGTCGAGGCCCTTCTGGTGCGGAACTATGGGGCGGATGCCGAAGGCTGCAATCTGGCAATAAATTATGGGAAGCCCCCCAAAGTCATCGCCGAGACAGCGTTGCAGCTGGGCAGCGACCTCATCATTGTGGGTGCTGCCCGTCATAATGACATTTCCGATTTTTTCCTCGGTACTGCGGTCGATCATTTGGTCCACCACGCCGTGGCCCCGGTACTTATCGTGAAAGAACGCCCACGTGCCGATTATAGCCGAGTTTTGGTAGCGACCGATTTTTCGGATTTTTCGGCTCATGCTCTTCGCACCGCGTTAGAGTTTTTCCCCAGTGCACAAATCGAACTCGTGCACGCATACCATGTGGCTTACGAAGCCTGGCTGAAATCCGACGGCGTCGCGTCTGAAATGCTGTCCGATACGGAAAAGAAATTGCGTGATTTCATGGCCGGCGTGAAACTGTCAGAAACCGATGCGAAGCGCGTGAACTCCCGACTTGTCGAAGGCAATCTTCACCAGTCGGTTCACAATATGCTCGATACCGGCGATTTTGACCTTCTAGTACTCGGAACCCACGGACGGAGCGGTTTTGTCATGGCAACCATCGGCAGCCGCGCCAGCGAAATGATGGGTTGGTCGCCGGTGGACGTGTTGATGGTCAGAAAACCTGTCTAGACTAGGCCACTCCTATGCCTTAGCGGCGGGCAAGTTTGCCGAATTCGCTGTCCAGAAGCGCCCGCATCTTTTTTGCTCCGCCGCGCAGAGCGGCTTCAACATTCGCATCAGAGTGAGTGACGGTTTGCGGCTGCATGCCTTCAGGGCGCGCTTCAATAGTGCACCGAATATCATCAGCACCACCCTTGGCGGCGTTGACGTCCGCGAGATGCACCTCAATCCTAGAAAGACGGCTTGTTAGATGTCCCAGCGACGACGTCAAAAGATTTTGCGCGATTTCGGCTAAGCGATTGTCACCCTGAATATTAGCATCCGTATTAAGTTGAAACTGCATGTTGGTCCTTCCGAATTAGATACGAATTTATTGAGACAGTGCAAACGCTCGCCCATGTGCAAGTCAGTAAAAGCACGGCCAGCATCAGGCAATCCCTTGATAGCAGAGCTCGCATTTACGAGCCAACGACTTTGCCCTGAAAAAGGCATTACAGGATACTGAACTGCCCCGATATTGCCGGAGGCTCCAACTCTTCAGAAGAAGGAGCCTTTTTGAACAAGGCCCGTTTACAACCCTATTGAACGCAGGGCACTTAGGATGCTGGCCTCAGACTTCTGATTTCACTGCAGCTTCTGCCGCTTCGAAACCAATTTTAGTATGGCGACCATCACAGTATGGCTTGGTCGTCGAGGCACCGCAGCGACAGAGAAAAACCCGTGTTTTTCCGGCCAAATCGTAAAGGTTACTGTCTCCGTCACGGAGATCAACTTGGCTTAAATCCCCGGTCAAGAGATAGGGTCCATTCTTTGTCGCTACGAGTTCGATAGCCATGCTAGCCTCCTTTTGGTTGTGATTTACATAGCAGTTGCACTGATGAATTGCAGCCGAAAAGCGTTTGGAAAGAGACCTTTGCCGCTTTCGCACGGCTGGCGCGATTGCCGAGCGGCTAGCCACCGGCAATCAATCAAAAAATCGCGCGGATAACCAACGGGCACCGGAATTTCTGCTCCCAGCCAATCCTTGAGGAGGAGTGTTCACCTCAAGCTCCAGACTGTTTTGGAATGGTCTTATTGCTGAAGGGAAACAGAATTAATTAGCTATCAGAAGCGATCAGCAAGCTACACGGCAGATGTCGGATCAAATCGGCACCGGTAGAGCCAACCAGCCAGCGGGCGAGAAAGCCCTTGGTCGTGTGGCCCAGAATTGCGAGATCAGCATTTATATCATTGGCATGGGCGGCTATTTCAATCGCCGGGATGCCTTCTCGAATGCACGTGTTTACACTTAAGCCCCGTTTGCCAAGGTCACTTGCAGCGCTTGCGAGTGCTTCTTGGACTTGCTCTCGCTCCACCGCAAAGAGTTCGGGTGGCGCATCCGCCTGAAGTAGCGCGGCAGTGCCAGAGGCCGCGCAAACACCTAGAAGGTGCAATTCGGCTTTGCAAAGAAGTGCAAGCTCTGCTGCCTGACTCAAGGCAGCATCGGTTTGCGGAGAGCCTTCATAGGCCAGCAAAATCCTCTTAAACATAGTCTCTCTCCATTGTACCATATATATGGTACATCCGCATGAATCTTGATACCGCATGGTCAACTGATCGCCAGCGTGACCGAGATGGAAATCTAATCCTAGGTGCCCTAGCAAGTCGGGATATAAGCTTTCTGTAGCTGTTATTCTTCGAGGTCTGCGATCGCTTGGTTCAATAAGCGCATCTCGTCTGCGAGCCCTGCCTCTTTCTCCGCGCTAATTGGGTCACTGCCGCCCATGCCCTCGTCTTGGGCCCTTAGCCGGGCTTCGACGTCCGCCTTCCAATATTGCAGGATGTCGATCTTCTGCTTGCTACTTAAATCATTGTCACTCACGACATTGGCAGGGGTCTGATAGGTCTGCCGAGGATGATCAGCTTCACTTTTGTTCAGTGTATCGCTCACTTCGATCTCATCTCCTTTTACCGTTAGCGTGGCTGCGGCGACTTTCTGTTGCGCCTTGGATTTTTTAGGCATCGCTCCAATCCTTTGTTGGATAGATATCTAAAGGAGAAACTAACACGTGGCAACCAAGCGGATGCCCTAAATGATCAAATGTAAGGAACGCCCCATAGGTGTAGACATTGATTCCATATGCGCGGTCCCACTGGGGTTCGAGGCCTGCGGTTTAATGTGGGCTATTCTTGAGGGCGAGGGTACGCGATCCTTGCGTTCTTGTTCGGCCAGCGCCATATTCCGCGTAACATTCACATACTCGTCATGGATGGCTGCAAGATGCTGCTGACCATGCCTAAAATCGAATCGTAACACAGGACGGAAAGGTAGGCTGGACGCCGCGCGGGCTGAAACATCAAAAGCAGATGGCCTGGCAAGCGGCACCAATCTAGATCAAATGCGCGAAGCTCCCGAAAAACCGGTCTTCGGTCCAGAAACGCCAAAACCAAAACTAGATCCGCGCGACCCGCCGGAGGTTAAAGTCTGGCGTTCTATCGCAAAGGCGGCCTCGTGGCGTACCGTAGGGACAATCGATACCCTAATCCTTTCCTATTTGCTAATAACCTACCTTGGTCCGATTTTTGGTTTGCAGGCGTCCGAAGGAGAGGCGCTGAAGGCAGCGAGCTATATCGCAATCACCGAAATTGCGACCAAAATGATCCTGTACTTCGTCCATGAACGAATATGGGCAAAGCTTGCCTGGGGGATAACGGTCGTCGACGAGGCTCGCAGCGAAAGCTACGCACGCACTTCAACCAAAACGACGACTTGGCGAGTCATCGCGTCGATGGACACGATGCTTCTCGGCTGGATCTTTACTGGGAATATCGCAACGGCTATATCCATTGGTAGCTTGGAAGTCGTCACAAAGCTGATCCTGTATTTTTTTCATGAACGTGTATGGTCAAAATTGTCATTTGGACTGATCCAGCGATCTTAGAAGCATGTCAGCTATTCCCCACCTTGCCCAGAAAAGCCGCCTTTCCGCTAACGGCCCATTTCCTGCCGTAGGCTATGAAGTCGTCTTGCGTCGGCATTTAGGCTCCCACCATTGCCACGCAAATGTCTGAAATTGGGTGGACTTCCGACTGGCAGCTTTTGTCTCGGCGCGACCGCTTATCCGACATCGGCGACGATTAACCTGTGCGTCCCAACATAGGACGTTGTCGCTGACAATCATACCCGGCTTGCCGCGTTCGGTAAGTAACGCGGCCAGTTCACGCACAACTCGCAGACCCGAAATTGACGTGTCAGGCACAGCGCAAATGCATTCTCGGGTTACGTCATCAACGATGTTCAGCACGCGGAACCGGCGACCTGTGGCAAGCTGGTCATGCACAAAATCGAGGCTCCAGCATTGGTTCGGTAATGCCAGAACAGGTGGCCGTGTGCGCGTGCCAACCGCGCGTTTGCGGCCTTTACGACGACGCACCGTCAAGCCTTCCTCGCGATATAGCCGCTGTGTCTTCTTGCGGTTGATGATCACTCCGTCACGGCGCAGAAGAATGTGTAGCCGGCGATAGCCAAACCGACGTCGCTCCTGCGCCAAGGCCCGCAGCTTCCCACGAAGTTCTGCATCATCACCACGACGCGACTGATAACGCATGCTCGTCCGATCAGCCTCAATGACCCTGCACGCCCGCCGCTCGCTGACATCAAGCCGCGCCTGAAGATGCCGCACTGCTTCCCGTTTGGCGACAGGCGTCACCACTTTTTTGACAGCGGGTCCTTCAGGCCTGCATTGTCCAACATCGTATCGGCCAGCAACTTCTTGAGCTGCGTGTTCTCCGCTTCCAGCGCACGAAGCCGCTTCGCTTCTGACACTTCCAACCCGCCATACTTGGACTTCCAGTTGTAGAGCGTCGCTTCCGACACACCATGCTCGCGCGCCAAATCAGCCGTCTTCGCGCCCGCCTCTGACTCACGCAAAACGCCGATAATCTGTTCTTCTGTAAATCGTATCCGCTTCATTAGTCCGTCCTTTCATAGGCCGGACTCTAATCAATTCTGGAGGAGTTTTAATGCGTCACGTCACCAAACATGACTGAAAAATGGTTGCCGCCAAATAAAAGGAAAAGGGCCAACCGGTCTCCAGTTAGCCCTTCTCTAGTTTCCCAAGGGAAATCTAATTTTTGAAATGCTAACCCTATTTACCTTCTGTTTTCATGGCTTCGCCATCTTTCATAGCATCAGCGGGTGCAGCTTCGTCTGTAGCCATCGCGTCAGCAGGTGCCATGGCATCTGTACCCATGGTATCGGAACCCATGGCATCTGTACCCATGACATCGGAACCCATGGCATCCGAACCCATTGTATCGGTGCCCATTTCATCAGTTGCAGGCGCAGCTTCGTCAGCGGGAGAGCCGCAGGCACTAAGTGCCAAAACAGCTGCCGATGCAGCTAAAACAGTTAATTTACGCATTCTGAATCCCCAAATTTATTCCAATTCAAGCCGCTATAAAAAGTAGCTAGAATAGTATGTATAGGATTTGAAGGCGGAAGTATCACAAAATTTGAAAGAATTTGTCATGTGACTGCTTTGAGAGCTTTTATTTCCAGAAATTTTTGCAGGTGCCAAATTGAACAATGAGTCGATTACAGAAACGGTTTAATCGGTCGAATCCGATCAAACTCCCTCTTTCGGCATTTAAGCTCCCACCTCCGCACGCTTTTTGCCGCCAATAAGGGAGGTTAATCTTTATACGCCTGCACCGGTAACGATCCAAATGCATCTTCAAGTGCGGATTAGCGCCCCCCGATTTATGCAGCAGGCTTGGGCTTCCAATCTTCTGGAAACTCTATCTGCAGGTTTTTTAGATCTTGTGCGCTTCACCCGCACAGACTGGCTGCATCAGCACTTTGGCTGGTCAACATCTCATTTACATTTGCTGCAATCACGCCGTAACTGACATTTCCGAACAGCTTCTGGCGTCCTTCGTTGATAACATATGTCGGGCTGCCCTCGATCCCGTGTAACTGAGCAAGGTCATAATCCTTTGTTAGCCTTGCAATTGCTTCGCCGGTTTTGAACTTATGCATTATTTTATCAAAATCGATACGCAGCAACCCGGCTATCTCGCGTTGAACGTCCCAGTCCGAGACATCCTCCGCTCTTGTGAAAAACGCAGAGCGCAGTTCCCGCGCGGCGAGGATGGATGGTCGTTCAGCAACAGGGGCGTTGGATATGAAGTCCTCTTGCTCGATCAATTCAACCGCCTTGATAAACAGATGTGAGCTCGCCGATGATCGCGGCCGCGTCTTTGCCCAGGCATCGCTGTGAATCGGCAAATTCTCGAATTTCCCGGCGATGCCTTGTACATGGTTCGCATAGCCTTCAAAGCCGCCCCGTTCTGTCCATTGAGACGCGATTTTCGTCCATGTATCCGGGAATACGGAGCAGTAGTGGATGTTGATAGTAATCCGGTCACCAAATTCTGTCGTAAGCCGATCAAAATTACTCTGGGAGGCATAGGCCCACACGCAAAGTATATCAGAAAAATGATCAATTTGGGCGGTTGGCATGGCGACGGTCTTTCTGAAAAGCTGATAACTACCAGTCGATGTTATCAATGTACAACACGCCGGATCGAACCGGAGGTACATGAAAAAATGGATTGCATGGATCGTTCAATCGGAAGCTCCGCCACAAACTTCTCAATGAAATGATGTTGCACAAACAATTTGCAGGAAGAAGCCGACCTGTTAATCAGCTTGGCTTCTTCCCGCCTGATTGACCGCGGTCTTTGTCGCTATTTTTTTGGCGGCATCATCAATTCTTGCTGCATCATCAGGCTTTCCATCATCTGATGCATCATAGCCATATGCTGCTTCATTTTCTCCATATGCGCCGGGTCCATCTTCATCATGCCACCTTCGGCCATCTTGGCCTTCATTTTTTCTTTACGTGCCGGGTCCATCGCCATCGGCTTGTCGCCCTGTGACATCATGCCGCCTTCGGCCATCTTGGCCTTCATAGACGCCATATGGGCCTTCATCATGGCCATATTCTCGGTCATGAGTTTTTCCCGCTCTGCAGGCGTCTTGGCGTTCTGGGCTCGCTCCATCATCTGCTGATGTGCGGTATGATCGGCCATTGGCATGGCATGACTCTGCATGGCGGGCTTGGGCTCCGGCGGCGCTGCGTAGGCCGCACAACCGGTCAACAGGGCAAAAGAAGCGACGGTGGCAAGGTAGGGAGTTCTCATATCTAATTTCCTTTTTTGCAGTTGTCCTCAAGAAGGACGGGGTTGGCAACGCAGCATTACAGCTTCACCAGTAAGTGGTTGGATCAGAGGAAATATTCGCTCGGCCTTCGGTTCGTCAATCAGCGTGTTTGATCAATTCTTGATGGTTTGGGTTGCAATCACCATCTCGCATCAATGGCACCTCGATCCGTCGCCCCCTACGCAAGCAATCGATTATAAGTGGCGGTAATCGCCCAGACGAATAGCCCAGAGAAAACACTCCATGTGACAAGCCCCACCAAAAAGCCAGTCCAATGCAATGACCAGCCCATACCCTGAAAATTCGAGTGGACCATATTACCGCTCATTTGCATCATACCGCCGGGGGCCATGATCACAAAAAGACTGCATATTATCCACGCAACTCCGAAAATAATTGCAGTGGCCAAACCAAGTTTAATGGCATCGAGCTTCATTTCGCTCTCCTGAATGAAAACCAGCGGCACCGAAAATCGGAGACATCTTGTAACCAGTTATCAACTGACAATAGCAGGCCTTCCCTTCAACACTGATAGGTAATATTACTGAGCCAGCGTTTTGTGGGGACTGGTGAAATTCCTTCGGTTGCATATTCACGTCACAACATCGAAGTTCGTCCCGAATTTCGGTCCGCAAATTGAACGGTATTGCAGGCTGAGGCGGAGAGGAGGATGCCGCCTAGAGCGATGGTGATTACCATTTTCCATTTTCATGTTGAATTACTTTCCATGGCTGTTCCCTTGCTTGGCGGCGCGCTGCAACCATTGCTCACAGTCCGGAGGCGTGTGGTGAGTTGACTGCAACGTTTCGTATCGCCGTTGCCCGGACAAAGAGTTTTGTCGTTCAATGCCGCAACCAGATTTCTATTCGTTTCTTGGTGATCGCGTAAGTATCGGAATCTACTCACGTCTGAAGCAAGTTACAGGGCCTATCGAGATCGGTGTGTCGGCAGGGGAAAAGACTGCTTTCAGCCTATTCAAAATTGGGATTGAACGGCGACAATTGGGGCTTGTTCGGAAAGACAGCTTTCGGTCGAAATTCCTTGCGACCGGACATCGTGCCGCTGCTGACAATGCGACCGAATTTATCCACGCGGCCTAATTTTTTCGAGACGCTCAAAGGCTCGCGCGACTATTGCGGCTAAGCGGGCCCCGCTAACTTCCGTGCTTGGGTTGCGAATGAGCGAAGCGCCTGTTGCTTTTCGCCGAGGCTCATGCCCGGCCTGGCCTTGATGGTCGGGCAATAGGCCGTGATTAGATAATTGACGATTTCGCCATACGAGGCATTCGGATGGCGCGAACGCAGGCCGGCGACAGCGGCGGCAATCTCGCTTTCTCCGCCGGCCCCGAGCTGTCGGCCCATGCTGTCGATTTGGTCAGGACTCACGTCCAGGGTTCCTCCGGCTTGTTGGGCAAGCGCGATGGGGCAATCGAGATCACCGGGGGAATGGGATGATGCTGCATCTGCGGCCGCTTTTGGCATTTGGGCGGTCTGAGACGAATTGGCGTCCTGAGACGACTGGGATGTTTCTGAAGGGCGCGAGCAGGCCGACAGCAAGGTCAGAACGGCCGTTCCGATAAGCAATGTGTGCGACTGCCTGAGGTACATAATCTCCCCTCCAAAAAAGCGATAAGGACTTAATACACGCTCTATATGGGCTGGACTGGCTAGCTGGTCAAGTTGAGTGACGGGGAATCCCCAGTGTGCAATCGATTGCACAGGCTACTCTAAGCCGAGAACCACCAATCCCAGACGTTGCTCGAAAAATATGAATTGGAAAAGCGGACTGTCCGCTAACAGGAAGCTACTTGCGGGCCGCCTACGGCCGAAGGGAGGGCGCGAAGCTGCCGGGAGGGTGGCGCGAGTGAACGACCGGTTTCGGGGACATGGAAACGGATCGGGAATGACGTGTTTTGGGTCGTTAGCCGAAGGTCCGCTTTCCACCGCCCAGCATCCAATAGCGGACGGTCCGCAACCGGCCCATTTCCTGCCGTAGGCTATGAAGTCGTCTTGCGTCGGCTTTTAGACTCCCACCATTGCCACGCAAATGTCTGAAATTGATGACGTGGACGGCTCTCCATCTACCCTGCATTATGGTGTGCGGGGCAATTTGGAAAGGAGAGCAGTTATGGGAACGGTTACGATTATTGGTCTGGATATTGCGAAGTCTGTTTTTCAGGTTCACGGTGTGGATGCGCAAGGCGAGGCTGCCGTTCGTCGGCGCCTGACGCGCGGCCGGTTGTTGAAGTTCTTTGCCGGATTGCCGCCTTGCCTGATTGGCATTGAGGCGTGCTCCTCGTCGCATTATTGGGCGCGTGAACTCGTTGCTTTGGGGCATGAGGTGAAGCTGATGCCCGCTCAGTATGTTAAACCCTATGTGAAGCGCGGCAAAAATGATGCTGCCGATGCCGAGGCCATCTGCGAGGCGGTGACGCGCCCGACCATGCGGTTTGTCGGCATCAAGACGCCCGAGCAGCAGAGCGCGATGATGTTGCACCGGGTTCGTCTGATCTTAAACCGTCAGAGGACACAGCTCTCGAATGCGATGCGGGCTCATCTGGCCGAGTTTGGGATTATCGCTCCTGCTGGCCGCAATGGCCTGGAACGGTTGCTGGATGTTATCGCAGACCCTGATGACTTGCGCCTTCCTGCCGATGCCCGGCTCTGCCTGGAGATGCTGGTGAGCCAGCTGCGGATGGTCAAGGAACAGATACTGGAGAATGATCGTCGTATTCTCGCGCAAGCCCGCGAGACGGACGTGGGCCGCCGCCTGATGGAGATCCCGGGAGTGGGGCCATTACTAGCCAGTGCCTTTGTTGCAACGATTACCGATCCTGCTGTCTTCAAATCGGGCAGGAACCTTGCTGCCTGGATCGGTCTTGTTCCGCGTCAGAACTCAAGTGGATCCATAATGCGGCTTGGAGGAATCTCAAAGGCAGGCAATCGCTATCTGCGGCAGATGCTCATCGTGGGTGCCATGGCTGTCATCCGTCAGGCCATGCGTTACGGCGACAAGTATCCTTGGCTTTCGCAGCTTCTGGCGCGCAGTAAGGCCAAGGTCGCAGCTGTTGCGCTTGCCAACAGAAACGCGCGCACGATCTGGGCGATGATGATGAGCGGAGAGCACTATCGCAATCCGGTTGCGGCATGATATAAGCAGCGCTGAGTATAGCGCGCTAAAGAGGTTGGAAAGGAGCGACAGGAGTTGATGCAAAAAGCCGGTTGAAACCGCCGAAACGGGAAAACCCAGAACGACCCAGCACTTCGAGTGCGTGAAATTGATCGGGACCCGCTTCGCGCGAATGGCATTAGGGCCAGCGGCAATATGTGCCGCATAAATAGGTCGGACACATGGCCGCTCCAACCAGCGACGCAGAAACCCCAGTCAAACCACCCCAACGGAGAGCCGTCCACACATGGGTGGTTAGCGGAATGTCTGGTTTCGGACGCGAACGTACAATAGCTGACACTCTTCATTTGGCAGGATTTGGGCCTGGATCTGTATTGGGTTTAACGCCGGGTTTCAGCGGTCTTGCCCCCGGATCGTCCTGAAATTCGACTACAATCGTATCATCGTCATCATCCGCCGATCCGCGTTCAAGCTTGATCGAAGCTATGGTCTCGCCGCGATCCAGGTGCAACTTGAAGATGTTGTTCTCGCCGACGCTCAGCCTTCGCATCAGCCTTTCCGGGGTTTCCCGGCCAGCCAGCGTATCGAGTAATGCACGCGCGGAAATTCTGATTTCTGATTTCACGTCTTTCTCCCAGTTCATGTGTGTACCTAAATATCGTCCGCGACCTTGCGGCGAAAATACGCTTTGCTCATGAAGTTGACGAGCTTGATATCCTTCCAAGTTAGGCGAAGGGAGCGCCTTTGTCATGGCTTCAAAACCACTTAGATCAATTGTGAGACCTGGCTTGCAGAACAGCACCGTTTTCCAATCTACAGTCTCTTGAAGAGAAATTATTTGTTTACGTCCCCTGTTGGGCGTCATAACCGCTACCACATCGAGCTCGCATTCTCGGCTGCTGAGATAGGCGTCGATAATCTGCCGACCGCTGATTACACGCCCTGTATAGTCTCTCTCTTCTACACAGCGGAGTGCGGTACTGCCGACATCAGCCAGAATGACACATTTCGTACCATTAAATTTAGGGCTTCTCAGCTGCTTGCCCTTCCGAACCAAGGCTCCGTAGACGCAATTCTTTTTGAGGCTTCGAATCTCAGGCGGCATTGATGTCGAGAAATTGTACTGTGTTTGATCCTGATCGTGCCATGATATGACCACATCCAGCTCTTCCTCTTTGAGACGGATTTTGTCGCCATCGGACAAGTTTTCACTTTTCAGCCAATTGACCAGAACGCTCTTGATATAGGGTGTCAAAGTAAGGTTGCGCGGCACGCACACCCAGCGAAGTGATTCCCCGTTAGACCATTTTGTCTCTTCGTAAAAATAGTACGAAAGTCGGCGACCATATCCCTTCCGGACCCGGTTAGCTTCGTGCGATATTTTTCTTGATGCATTTCGCATGCCTTGATCTGCTGGCAATGCGGCGTCGGATAAAGCTGTTACCTCAACTATGGTTTCGTGTCCGGGAATGAGGTGTTCTGAAAAGGCATCTGGCAGACCAGATATACCATACCAATGGGGCTCGATTTCAGCGGGTCCGATTTGGAAGATTGCCCAAATCAGCCCAAGTTCCATTTCGCCCGGCAGTGCTTGGTCTATTTCTTTATTTTCAATCCGGTTTATTAAATCCGCGACTTTTTCTTTGGCAAGAACTGAAGACAAATCATCCAGCATTTTCTGTATTCTTCGGCGTCCGAAAATGGGCATCGTTCTTTATAGCATTTGGATCAAATAATTGAAGTCTTATACATCGGTCGCGGCCCTTCTTGGATAGCGCCGTAGTTTTGACATACTGCGCAATCCAGTAAGTGCGTCACCGCGCAAAATATTTGTTATTGGCAGCGCAATAGATCGAATCGTGAGTCTGGTTTTGGTAAGTCATAGAAACGGTGGTGTGACTGCAATTGATGACATGATCAGCTTTGACTGCAAAGTGGTTGGAAGGAAATTCCTTCTCAACCTCATAGTCGACATGAGCCGCATCCATACGCCCCTTGCATTCGTGATTTTCGATTTTGCTGAGCCCCCCTCTTAACCACTACCGGAAGCCATCAGCCACCGGCCAAGTTGCTCGGGGAGCGTTCTTCTTTCGGGGTTTCGTATTGATTCGGCTCACAAACTCAAACCAAAAGTTTACAGGTGAACTGTAAACCGATCTATATCGCTGATTAAGAAATGCCTGTTTTCTGGTAGCGGAGGAGGGACTCGAACCCCCGACACATGGATTATGATTCCACTGCTCTAACCACCTGAGCTACTCCGCCAACGGCTCCAGGCGATTGTCTTGATCACCACGAAACTCTCTCTGGACCGCGGCGCTATAGTCACAGCGTCCGGTCCGGTCAACAAGCGGAAGCAAGAAATACGCTAAAACTTGCACGGTCAATACGATCCGCGCTAACAGCGCTTTTCAGGCCGACTATGGGGCATCGAGGGGCATTTATGAACGCATATTACGACATATTGATTGTTGGCGCTGGCCATGCCGGCGCGCAAGCAGCTATCGCGTTGCGCCAGAAGAAGTTTGAAGGCTCCATCGGTCTGCTCGGAAACGAGAAATACCCACCATATGAACGGCCGCCTCTGTCCAAGGAATATCTCGCCGGCGAGAAACCGTTTGAACGGATTCTGTTGCGCCCCGAGAGCTTCTGGGCCGAACGCGATATCGATCTGCTCACCGGCCGCAGGGTGTCGAAACTCGATCCGGTCGGCAAAAAAGTTACCCTGACATCCGATGACGAGATTGAGTTTGGCAAGCTGATATGGGCAACCGGAGGCTCTCCCCGCATGCTGGATTGTCCGGGAAGCCAGGCGCGCAATATTCATGCTGTCCGGTCCCGGGCCGATGTCGACAAGATCATCGCCGCTTTGCCCACGGTCGAAAAAGTCGTGGTCGTCGGCGGCGGCTATATTGGGCTGGAGGCAGCGGCGGTGCTGACCAAATTGGGTAAGCAGGTAACGATCGTCGAGTCTCTCGACCGGGTCCTGTCCAGGGTAGCCGGCGAGCCACTCTCCCGATTTTATGAAGCCGAACATCGCCGTCAGGGTGTGACCATAGAGTTGGAAGCAACCGTCGCGGGCTTTGAAACCGGTGATGATGGGATTGCCACCGCCGTCACGCTCGCGGACGGACGGACGCTGCAGGCGGACATGTTTGTGGTCGGCATCGGCATCATTCCTGAAACCGGCCCGCTGGTGGCGGCGGGCGCAGCGACCGGCAACGGCGTCGATGTGGATCAGCGCTGCCGGACCAGTCTCGACGATATTTATGCGATCGGCGATTGCGCGGCGCATAGCAATGCCTTCGCCGACGGCGCCATGATCAGGCTCGAATCGGTCCAGAATGCCAATGATCAGGCGAAAGTGGCGGCGCTCGATATCCTGGGTGAAGAAATCGTATATGATGCCGTGCCGTGGTTTTGGTCGAATCAATATGATCTGAAGCTGCAAACCGTTGGTATTTCGACCGGTCATGACAGCCATGTTGTCCGCGGCGATCCGGATTCACGTAAATTTTCGGTGATCTATTATCGCGACGGCAAGGTCGTGGCGCTCGACTGCGTAAACGCCACCAAAGACTATGTGCAGGGCCGCAAAGCCGTCGTTGAGGGCCTGAACCTGGACAAAAACGAGCTAGCCAACACGGAAATTCCAATCAAGGAAGTCGGAGTCTACTAGCGCCCCCGAAAGGACCATGCGCCGATGTCCTGCCACAGCCCGTCGACATAATAATGCAGTCCGATCCCGCGGATCGCGAAGGGACGAGGCTCGAACTCGGCCGATAGCTGATCGAAGAGGCTTTGCGCTTCTTTGGAATTCACCTTGTTCTGGACGGTAATATGCAGCCTCGGTGTCTGCTGATCCTGGGCCACCAGCAATCCGGCGAACCGGTCCGCCAATTCCATCCGTAGGGAAAGTAGCTCGGGTGCATGTAGCTGATAGGCCACGCCATTTCCGAGATGGATCAAACCGGACAGCTTCGCGTCCGGTTTCGGAAGGTTGCTGGTCAGCGCGATGATCGAAGCCTTGATTTCATCCAGCGCCTGCGGCGGAAGATGGTGGAACAAAGTGATATGCGCGTCCACCATGTTCCGGTCAGGCGGATAGTAGCGTTTCCGCAGACTGTTCGCCCAGGCAAACTCCGCCTTGCCCATTTGCGCCGTCATGATGATGGGTTTGTTGAGGCGCTCCATGAGCCGATGCTATCGCACAATAAAAAACCGCGAGCAATTTCTCGCTCGCAGTTTCACTTGCATCGACTGGATTCGCTTAGGCGGCCTTGCTCGCCGCTTCGTTGCTATCGAGCCAGTTCAGCAGATTTTGCGGTGTCGATTCGACATAGGGGTCATTGTCGGTGCCTTCGTCGTTGATACCCGGCTCTTCGAACCAGGCGCTGACCACGCCGTCATCGGCAATCATTGAATAGCGCCAGCTACGCATCCCAAAGCCAAGGTGGTCTTTCTTGATCAGCATGCCCATGCGGCGGGTAAAATCACCTGATCCGTCCGGAAGCAGCTTTACCTTTTCCAGACCGAGCGATTTGCCCCACTGATACATCACGAAGGCATCATTGACCGAAATGCAGTAAACCTCGTCCACGCCGCGCGCCTTGAACTCGTCATAGAGGCGTTCAAAAGCGGGGCACTGCTCGTTCGAACAGGTCGGGGTGAAGGCTCCGGGCAGGGAAAATACAGCGATACGCTTGCCGGCAAACAGGTCCTTGGTGTCCACATCCTGCCAGCGGAAGGGATTCTCTCCGACGACGGACTCGTCGCGAACCCTGGTTTTCAGTGTAACTTGGGGGATATTTCTACCGATCATCTTTAACTCCTTTTGATCTGATAGACGCCGTATAGCAGCTATAGTTTCATCGGTTAAATTGATTTAATCGACCTTACTAATTTACATAATCAATCACTGGCCGGTTTCTCTTGAAACTTATCCGGCAAAATATCAAAACGTCCGATAGTTTCTGGGGGATGGGGATATGTTATGATTGACAAGACAAAGGCGCCGACATGGTTCTGGATCATTGGAGTTTTTGCGCTACTCTGGAACGCTATGGGCCTGGCTGCCTATTTTCAGCAATTTTTGATGAGTGCAGAGGCTTTCGCAGCGCTCCGTCCGGAACAGCAGGACTTGCTCGTCAGTCAACCGTTCTGGTTGACCGCCGCCTTTGCCACCGCCGTTTTTTCTGGATTTGTCGGCTCCATCTTGCTGCTTGCGCGAAAACGCCTTGCTGTAAGACTATATCTGCTATCGATGGTCGCCGTTATCATTCAATTTGGCGGCCTGTTCCTGGCGTTAGGATATGCCGATGTCCTGATCGGCGGCGAGTGGATAATGCCCGTCATGATCCCGATTTGCGCAGTCGGGTTTTACCTCTACGCTCGCAAGGCGGAACAAACAGGCATTCTCGCTTAAGTTGACGTGCTGAACGGCGTGAAATTGGTATCTTCATCATAAATGTCGACCCCTTCGCGCCGTTTGAGCCAGCCGACGACCAGATAGGTAACCGGCGTCAGCACCGCCTCCCAAAGCACTTTCAGGAGCCAGTTGGTGACCATCACGGTAATAACCACAGAGGTTTCCCAAAGCCCCAAAAAGGCCAGCGGATAGAAAATCAGACTATCGACACCCTGCCCCACGACTGTTGAACCAATGGTCCGGGTCCACAGCATCTTTCCCTGCGTCCAGACTTTCATCCGTGCCATCACATAGCTGTTTACAAATTCTCCCACCCAGAATGCGACGATCGAGGCCCCAACAATGCGTGGAACCTGGGCAAACACGCTTTCATAGGCGGCCTGCCCTTCCCAGCCCTCTGCCGGCGGCAGCGACACCACCACCCAGCTCATCAAGGCCATGAACAACAGCGCAGCAAAACCGGCCCAGATGACCCGCCTTGCCCGTGCATAGCCGTAAACCTCGGTCAGCACGTCGCCGATCACATAGCCGAGCGGGAAGAATAATATGCCCGCGCCGTAGATCCATTGCTCGCCGCCGATCATGATGAAGGTTGGCTTGGCCGCGCCGATGACATTGGACAGCAGCAACACGGTCACGAAGGCGGCCATCACAAAATCATAATAGCGGAACCGGTGACCAGTCTGGCTGGAGGCGGATGTGCGGACAATGGGACTATTGTTCATCGACAGACCTTAGCCCACGCTTGAGACAATTCAACATTTATGGCGGTCGGTGCACATCACGGTTTGCAGACGGCCAAAAGACCGCTAAAGCGCATGAAAATTACGCGCCCGTAGCTCATCTGGATAGAGCGCGAGACTTCTAATCTTGAGGCAGCAGGTTCGAGTCCTGCCGGGCGCACCATTTTTCCTATTTCTTGAAACCGCGCTTGACGAGATCCATGGATTCCGATGTGATCGGATAGCCAATGCCTTCCGGGATGCACAAATGAACCTCATCGCCGCGATGCTCGATGCTCGGGGAGACCATCACCGAGGGGTGAGCCTTGCTATGGGCAACCGCCTCGTCGAACGATCCGAATTGCGCGAGCCGCTCGAGATTGCGCTTGGTCGGGAAGATGATCTTCACCTCACCCGCTTCGGCACGATCCAGCACCGATTGCGCGTTGCCCCAGAACAGATTGTAATTTTCGGTTTCGTCGACCGTAGCCTGTGCCTTGTGGTCATCATGCGATATCATATAGAAACGAGTGTCGAAAACCCGCTTTTCTGCAAAGGGAGGACACCAGCGTGTGAAGGGTATCAGCTTTTCCAGCTCCAGCTGCCAGTCAAACTGGTTACAGATATCGGCCAGAACCGTACCCGTGTTCAACGCGTTTCGCGCCTCCGATACCCGCTTGGCATCCAGATTGCCTTCAACCGCGACCGCAATTCCGGTTTCCTCGATCGATTCCCGGATCGCCGCGATGCGCGCGCCATATTCGTCGAAATCATCATGGCCGAGTACCCTGGCGAAATCAAAATCCGCATCATCGATCCGGCCACCCGGGAACACGGCGGCTCCCGCAGCAAAGACCATTTTGGCCGAACGTTCCACCATCAGCAGGTCGGGGGCATCGCTGCCTGGTTGATCGCGGAATATCACCAGCGTCGACGCGGGAATGGGTTTGGGCATCGGCTTGCCGGTGATCGCGTCTAGCGCTGGCGCGTCGCTGCTGGTCGTTGGTTCGGTCATATTCTCATATGACCAGCAAGCAGCGGCTTTGCCAAGTGTTTTGATTGCCATTGGTCAGCACAATCTGATTTGCCAAAATTCCGTTGGCATGGCAGGATCATGGGATGGGAATTATCGAGCTATTGGGATTGGCCGGTAGCGTCAGCTTGATATCGGGCTGGCGGCTTTATCTCACGGTCTTTGTGACCGGTCTGGCCATGCGGTTGCAGTGGATCAGCGTGCCGGAAAACCTGCAGATACTCGATGCTCTCGCCAATCCTTGGGTTCTGGGAATTAGCGCGCTGGGGGCGATTGCCGAGTTTTTCGCGGACAAGATTCTCTGGCTCGACTCTATCTGGGATACGATTCACACGGCGATACGGCCGTTGGGCGGCGCTCTGCTGGCGCTGGCCGTCGTGGATGCCAGTGATCCCGTGTGGCAGGTCGTGGTGTTTCTTCTGGGCGGTGGCGCAGCGCTGATGAGCCACGGCGCAAAGGCAGGCGCCCGCGCCCTCGTCAATACCAGCCCTGAGCCGGTCAGCAACGCGGTTGTTTCAACCGGAGAAGATATTGCAACCGGCGGCCTGCTTTTCCTTGCCTTCGCCAACCCGATTGCCGCGCTGATCATCGCGTCGGTGATGCTGATCCTCTGCATTTTCCTGGTCTACAAGGGCTATGGGCTTTGGCGTCAAATGGTATCTGGCGGAAGCTGACCAGCGGTTTGGTAGCAGTCAGCCAAAATATGGAACGCAAGATACAGAGGGGAAAATGGTCGGGGAGACAGGATTTGAACCTGCGACCCCCTGTACCCA
Organism: uncultured Parasphingorhabdus sp.; assembly: GCA_965534715.1. Lineage (GTDB taxonomy): Bacteria > Pseudomonadota > Alphaproteobacteria > Sphingomonadales > Sphingomonadaceae > Parasphingorhabdus. Next base: position 127,247 of record CBETBW010000007.1, on the reverse strand, counting down.
AAACAGGTGCGCTACCAGGCTGCGCCACTCCCCGACGCGCGCTTCCCCTAGGCGGTGCTTTTCCGAAAAGCAAAGGGTTTTTCACGCTTCTTTTTGCCGCGGCTCAACAAGGTGAGCCATTAACGGCATCGGAAAAAATATGGTGGGCCCGGAGGGATTCGAACCCCCGACCTAGCCGTTATGAGCGGCCAGCTCTAACCAACTGAGCTACAGGCCCATATGAGCAGCTTTTTCCAGGCAGTTCTCATTGGAGTGGTGCGATAGCGGAAGCCGTATTGATTTGGCAAGACCGATCATCGCAATTCGTCAGACTGGCGGCAATGAGTTGCTAAGCGCCTGAAGCAGCCTGCAACAACTCATCGATATCCACGGGTTTCACATTGCGTGTCTCGAGATGGTCCAGGACCTCCCGCCACCAGTCGTAAAAGTCCCGCAGATCTTCTTCTGTGCGCACATAAGGCGTATGACCCGGCGACAATGAAGGAGAATGAAAAGAGAAAACCAGCAACCGCAAATCATCATCCAGCGCAACGTCGATCGCTTCTTTCGTTTCGCGCGCCGAGACCCCTTCGGGTGTCAACGGAATGCGTTCGAGCATCTTGGAGCGGGAAAATAGCGCATTGACCAGAGGTGATTTTTCCATGATCGCCGCCGCGAGACCGGGTTGCTTGCGAAGTAAGCCAGAATAGACAGTCGTCAGGGGTACTTCGAGCAGCCGCTCGTCTTCTTCCCACCAATATGGTTCCGAACCAACCGACAGAAAATCCGGACCGCCTTGCCCTCTATAATCAAAGCGCGGCCTGATGCTGCTGTCCATCACAAAGCCATGTTTAAGCAATATCTCGGTTGTATGCGGACCTATTCCGTATCGCCCGGCGCGGTAGATGGTGGGCGTGATGCCAATCCTGTCGCGAATGGCATCGCGCAACGCCACCAGCTTCTGTTCTTCCAGCTCTTTCGGCAAATTACCGGCAAAGCTGTTGTGACCATTAACCTGCTCTTCGAAAGGGGGACTGACCCACGGATGCAGATGTACGCCGACTACGGCAGTATTTTTCTCGGCAACGGTCCTGAGAAACGCCACCGCCGTGTCATCTTCAACAATCGCATAGTCGACAAAATAGACCGGCTTGATCCCGTAAGTCTCAATAAAGTCCTGAAATTCCTGGAGCTTGGGAACCGTAACAGTCGTATGGCCGTCGCGCTGGAACGGAGCGTCCCAGTCAAATTCCTCTTCGGTGTCGATTGAAATCAGGAAACGTCTGCCGAATTCTGTCGGCCACCGCACATGACTATCCGGTCTGTGGATTTTCATCGGCTGGTGTTCTTGAGCAGAAATTTCTCACAGCTCCATTTTGCCTGTTATTGCCGAAAAAACACATGGCCGGCGCGTGGCCTATTCCAATTCAGTTTCCCGAATAGTGATTTTGCTAGTCGCCGCCGCCGGCAGGGTCAAGGCAATGTTGTCTTCGTTAATGGTGAGCGAACCGCCCGCTGCTTGCGCAAGGTTTCGTACCAAACGGAGCGAGAAACCAAGACCGAGCAACGATGATTCGCCGCCATCACCGTCGATTCCCTGCGATGGATCGAGCAGGATGCTCTCGGCAATATCCTTTATCCGGGAGGGCCGCGAGAGGGTGAATTGGTTCGTGGGCTGCACACCTATCCGCGTCCGCAACTCGCCCTTCAGGCTTTCACCATTTTCACAGGCTATAATCGCCGCCGACAATAATCGGGCAAAAATCCGTTCGACGGATTCACCATCCAGCGCAAACGGCCGGATCGGCTCTGCCTTGCTGATGTTGAGATCGACCACCTTGCTCTGGGTCAGTCCCTGGAGCCGCTGCGTCATCCGGTCAAACAGCCAGTCGGCTTTGGTGGTTCCGCTAGATTCCGGCAATTGTCCCGAATCAACCTTCACCGCGATATCCAGATCTTCAAATCCGGCCAACAGTCGCCGCGCTTCATCCATGATATTGCGCGCCAGCGATCGATATTCGAAAGAGGCCGGTCCAAAGAGTTGTTGCTCGATAATCTCGCTAAACCCGATCACCGCGTTCAGCGGTGTCCGCAGTTCATGGATCAATTGCTGGAGCTGTTCCCGGCGTTCGAGATCGATGCGGCTATGGCCCGCATCCTCGGCCATATTCGGCCGCCGCATTATTCCGCGATAGCCTTCGAACCGTCCGGTTTCGTCACTGAAAAAGGGAATTGCACTCATCCGCCAGTCGCCGACGACGATATTTGCCCCGCACAACCGCATTCTTGCATTTTTCATCGGCATTCGCTGACGAAAGGCAGCCGCGCCATAGGCGTCCGGGCCGGGTCCTTCATCAAAGGCCGGCTGGGCTATGGTGACACCGACAATAGCCCCTTTCGGCGGCCCTTCGGTCCAGACTATCGTGCCGGATTCGTCCGTTTCAAACCTGATGGTCTCAAGCGATTCAACGAAAAAGCTTGTATTTCCGCCTTCGCTTATCGGCGGGCGCGGCGGCTCGACTGTGCGGTTCTTTTGATAGTCTGCGATTTTTTCCACAAGCGCGCTGATCTGGGATGCTTCGGCTTGCTCGACCGGGTCAGGAGTCACGCCATCTCGTGATTCTGCATCGGATTTTGTGTCTGGAATGCCACCGGCAGGATACGTCTCGCCCTCAAATGCCGGAGTCGCCTCTGCCGGTTTTTGATCTGCAATCTCGAAACCCCGTGATAGCAATCGTTGTTGGGCGCGTTCTGACAGCCGCGGAAAAGCGTCCGCGCAGATTTCCGGCGTCAGGTCCGCCGCCACTATCGCTGCATCGCAAACAGGATCAGCATCGGCGCTCAAATAGACCAGCAAAGGAGCGGAACGCAATCTACCGTTCAGCGACTGCACAGCCGCCAGGCGGTCCGCTTCGGTGACCCGACTATGCAGATCGCGCAGCCGGGTTAGTCCCGCTTGCACATCCTGATTGGCCAGGTCTCCGGGTTTTTGCGCCAACAGATCGATCACCTGCCGCCATTGCGTAGCAGCGGCCGAGCCCTCCGGCAGGCTCCCCTTGAGCACGGTGTTCAGACGGTCATCGAAGCGCAATTTTTGATCCCGATAAACTTTGTTATACACAATTGTTAACTGGCTAATAACCTCTTCGCGAGGCGACTGGAAGCTATGAAAAATTCACGTCACAATGTGGGACATGGGAGAAAGCGTTGCTTGGCGTGCTTATTATATTATAACGATCAAATGATTCGCGAACGGAAATTACATCGCTATGGCTGACACAAATCTTGACGAAATCGATCTGAAAATCTTGCAGCGACTGCAGAATGATGGCCGGATTACCAATGTTGAGCTTGCTAACAGTGTCGGCCTAACAGCTCCTCCCTGTCTCCGCCGTATGCGCGCATTGGAAGACGAGGGGGTCATCAAATCCTATCACGCAGCCATTGATCCTGCCAAAATGGGCTATACAATCACTGTTTTTGCGATGGTTAGCCTGAAAAGTCAGGCGGAAAACGATTTGCAGGCCTTCGAAAATCATATGCAAAAACTCCCCGAAGTGCGCGAATGCTATATGCTGAACGGTGAAATAGATTTTATGTTGAAGGTGGTCGCCAAAGATCTTCAGCAATTTCAGAGCTTTTTGACCAGCCAGCTCACCGCAGCCCCGAACGTGGCCAGCGTAAAAACATCGCTCACCATCAGGTCGGCCAAGCATCTGCCGGGCGTTCCGATCGAGCGATAAAAAAGGGCACCATTGGCGCCCTTTTCAGATTTCAGATTGGTTCAGACTAGGAAGTCGGCTCCGCAGCAGCCACCGCCGGAGCGGCTGGTGTAGTTTGTTGGCTTATCCACGTCTGCCACATCGCGGCAAGCGGAGAGCGGGTTCCAGAAACTTTCGCGAACGCTTGCGTTGCAGCAGTAAAGTTACCGGCATAGGCATGGGCGGTACCGATCCCCATATAGCCACGATCCTTATCGGCTCCAGCTCTGGACAACCCTGCTTCGTAAAAGGCCACAGCCTTGTCAAAGTCTTTGTAACCCAGCCAGACGTCGGCAAAGTTCATCATCACCGAACTGCTTCCGGATCCCCGTACACCGGATGGTTGACTGGGCAGCGATGCGCGGTCAGCCGACACTTCGCGCCGTGCTGGCGAGAGAAGTTCAGCGACTATCGGGTCGGTCGAACTGACAAGGCCTTTTTGCTGCCCTTCTTCAATGACGGCAACCACTTCGCCAAACAGGTTTTTGCGCTGCGCTTCTTCGGCAAACTCTTTATAGTCGCGGGATGACTTCAACGAACCGGTAGCCTTCATGAACCGCAATACCTCGAGATTCTGGACACTGTCCGATTGCGATGTGCGACGGCTGGCAGTCACGGCATCACCCCAGGAATCTCCTGAAGGATAGGCGGAAGCCCATTTTGCAGCCCAAGTGGAGTAAAAATCCATATTCTTACTCGCAAGAGCGCGATCGCGTGCCATGCGGTACCAGGTTTCCGGTGCTTTGGTCCCCGAAGCATTGGCGTTGCGGAGAATTTCATCCCACTTTGCCAAGCCTTCGGCATACATGTTCCGTTTGAAATAAGTCTCGGGCAGCAAGGGTTCGATATTATTTGCCCGATAGCCTAGATCATAGGCCGCCTGAAACCGTTGTGCGGCTTCGGCCCAGCGCTCGGCGCCATAAGCAAAATTCCCGGCAAAAAAGTTGAACGTAGGCAGTTGTTCCGGTGAGGTACGCCCACTGTCGAGCGAAGCAATGATGCCTTTTTCCTGCAACGCAGTGTCTGTCATGGTGCCGCCGAGTTGAATGGCCAACTGCCCCGCTACGAACTGATCGTCGGGAGCCAATGTTTCGGCTAGCAGAGCTTCCACCAACGGCTTCGCAGTTGCGGGCGTTTCGCTTGCCATAGCGGCCTGAATAGCGGCAACTTTTGGCCTGACTTCCTTGCTAATCTGAAGTCCGGAATCCTTTCCTTTTTTCTTCTTCTTCTGCGCCTGAGCTTCCTGCGGCAATGCCGTTACTGCCAGCGTGCCAACAGCTGCCAACGCAACGGCCATGGAAAAATGAGATAAAAAACGCATGAATATCCTCCGGATGATTATTATATGGGAGAAACGGGTTCTCCTGAATATGGTTGCACCACACACTCTTGGCCCTATTACCAAGCTTTCACCGCTTTTCTAGAGTGAATCCGCTGAATAGAGGTTGAACGGCGGCAGATCTGTGCCAGCGTAGAGCGTCCATTATAGTATAATGAGGTAAAATCGCGTGCTTGCAATTATTTCTCCCGCCAAATCACTTGATTTTGAATCCGCTATTCCGCCAGTCGCGTCAACAGAGAACCGCTTCCCGGCAGAAACGGAACGGCTGGCGAATGCAATTGGCAATTTGACCATCAAGAAATTGAAGGCAATCATGCCGGTTTCGGACAATCTGATCGCCCTGAACCGGCAGCGCTACAGCGAATTTTTCGCTCAACCCGAACGGCCCGCGATTTATGCTTATAATGGCGATGTCTATACCGGGTTCGAGGCGCGCAGCATGAGTGAGGAAGCCATGGTCTTCGCCCAGAGTCATCTGCGAATCCTGTCGGGCCTTTATGGGTTACTCCGCCCGCTGGATTCGATTCGTCCCCATCGTTTGGAAATGGGTACAAAATGGGCTCCGCGCTACAGCAAGCTGACCGATTTCTGGAAAGACAAGATTGCAAAAGAACTGGCGGCGGATCTCGAGCAAATTGACAGCAAAATCATCGTCAATCTCGCGAGCAATGAATATTGGGCATCGGTCAAGCCCTATATCGCAAAATTGCCCGGACGAATCATTGAAGTGGATTTTCGCAAGGACAGCCCCGACGGCCCAAAGTTCATCAGCTTCGAAGCCAAGCGGGCTCGCGGAATGATGGCGCGCTATATTTGCGAAAACCATCTGACCGATCCGGAAATGCTCAAGGGCTTTGATTACGACGGCTATCGTTATGACGCCGAAAGCAGCACAGAGAGCAGCTTCCGCTTCCTCCGCATATGACCGGAAGGTCGGCGGTTATTTTTGGTGCCACCGGCGGAATCGGCGCGGCGGTTGCCAATGCGCTCGAATCAGCGGGTCAATTTGATTCCATTGTCCGGCTGTCACGATCCGGCGACAGTCCCGTTGTTGTAGACCTGACCTCGGACGAAAGTATTCAGGGCGCAGCTGCCTGGATGACGGACCACAAGATTTCCCCCTCGTTGATTTTTGTCGCCACTGGCTTGCTTCACGATGACAGCAAAGGTCCGGAGAAAAGCCTCCGCCAACTTGACGCCGACTGGCTGATGAAAAACTATCAGGTCAATGCGATTGGCCCGGCGCTTGTCGCTAAGCATCTTTTGCCCCTGATGGACCGGAAAGGCGTTACAAAATTCGCCGTCCTTTCGGCCCGGGTTGGCAGCATTTCGGACAATCGGCTCGGCGGCTGGTACGGTTACCGGGCCTCCAAGGCGGCCCTCAATATGATGATTCGCAATCTGTCGATAGAATGGTCCCGCAAGAACGCTCAGTCGGTGATCGTGGCGCTTCACCCCGGCACGGTCGACACAGAACTGAGCAGGCCTTTCCAGAGCAATGTTCCATCCGGAAAATTGTTTGATTCTGATCGTGCTGCGCGGCATCTTCTCGATGTTCTCGATACGCTGAAACCCGCCGACAGCGGCAAAATTTTTGCTTGGGACGGGGCGGAAATCAAACCCTGATTTCAGCACTGTATTATTATTGTAAAACTGGCCCGAAAGGCTGGCTTTTGCGCGTCCGTTCCCCTAGAAGAATTGACAGGAAAAATCCCATAAAAAAGGCCCGTTTGTGAACGAACAAACCACTCCACCGTCACCGTCCAATATCGAACCGATAGACATCGTCGACGAAATGAAATCCAGCTATATGGATTATGCCATGTCGGTGATCGTCAGCCGCGCATTGCCTGACGTGCGCGACGGTCTGAAGCCAGTCCATCGTCGCATATTGTTCGCCGCGCAAGAAGGCGGGATGGTCGCCGGACGGCCCTATCGCAAATGCGCGAAGATTGTCGGCGACGTGATGGGCAATTATCACCCTCATGGCGACAGTGCGATTTACATGGCGCTGGCCCGGATGACCCAGGACTGGTCGATGCGGGTGCCCCTGATCGACGGTCAGGGAAATTTCGGCTCGATGGATCCGGATATGCCCGCATCGATGCGCTACACCGAGGCGCGGCTCAACAAGGTTGCCAATTTCCTGCTCAACGATCTCGACAAGGATACCGTCGATTTCGTGCCCAATTATGACGGCAGCCGGCAGGAACCGAACGTTCTCCCTGCCCGCTTCCCGAATCTGCTGGTCAACGGCGCCGGCGGCATCGCGGTCGGCATGGCAACCAATATTCCTCCGCATAATCTCGGCGAGGTGATCAACGCCAGCCTCGCCTATATCGAGAATCCGGAAATTACGATTGACGAGCTCATTGAAATCATCCCCGGACCCGACTTTCCGACCGCACCCTTGATCCTGGGCCAATCCGGCGCACGCGCCGCCTACAAAGATGGCCGCGGGTCAGTCATGATGCGCGCGCGTCACGTGATCGAGGAAGGACGGGGCGACAAGCGCTCGATCGTCCTGACATCCATTCCCTTCCAGGTGGGCAAGTCCGGCCTGGTCGAGAAAATTGCCGAGGCCGCCAAAGACAAGCGCATCGAGGGTGTCTCCGACATTCGCGACGAATCCAGCCGCGCCGGTGTGCGGGTCGTTATCGAGTTGAAGCGCGACGCAACGACAGACGTCGTGCTCAACCAGATCTGGCGCTTCACCCCCGCCCAGTCGAGCTTTCCGGCGAATATGCTCGCCATTCGCGGCGGACGGCCGGAAGTGCTCAATCTGCGCGACATCATCGAATCGTTCATCACATTCCGCGAAGAAGTCATTACCCGGCGGACCAAGTTTGAACTCAACAAGGCACGCGAACGGGCGCATATCTTGCTCGGCCTGGTGGTTGCGGTCACCAATATGGATGAGGTCGTACGGATCATCCGCGGATCGGCGACTCCCGCCGAGGCCCGTGAAGCATTGCTGCAGCGCGAATGGCCGATTGCCGAGATCGCCGCCTACATCAAGCTGGTCGAGGCAATTGAGACCGAGATCGAAGGCGATAGTTACAAGCTGTCCCAGGTTCAGGTAAAAGCGATCCTGGATCTGCGCCTGCAAAAGCTGACCGCGCTCGGCCGCGAAGAAATTGGCGACGAGTTGAAGGAACTGGCTTCCGCGATTGAGGAATATCTGGCCATCCTCGCGGACCGGGAAAAACTCTATGCCGTGATGCGCGAAGAGTTGGAAGCCGTGCGCGATGAATTTGCCACGCCGCGCCTGTCAGAAATCACCGCCGCCTGGGACGGGCTCGAAGACGAAGATCTGATGGAACGCGCCGAAATGGTCGTGACCGTCACCCATGGCGGCTATATCAAGCGGACGCCGCTTGATACATTCCGTGCCCAGCGCCGCGGCGGCAAGGGCCGCGCCGGCATGGCCACCAAGGATGAAGATGCGATCACCGAGCTGTTCGTGACATCAACCCATACGCCGGTCCTGTTCTTCTCTACCCACGGTAAAGTCTATCGGCTCAAGGTCTGGAAACTGCCGGAAGGCGGTCCCCAGACCAAAGGGCGTCCGATGGTCAACCTGCTGCCGCTGGCGGACGGGGAGGTGATCTCCACGGTATTGCCATTGCCCGAAGACGAAGCGGAATGGGCCGACCTTCACGTCATGTTTGCAACCGCCAAAGGCGGTGTGCGGCGCAACAGCATGGACAGCTTTACCAACGTGCCTTCCAACGGCAAATTTGCGATGAAATTTGACGAAGAAAGCGACGATCGTCTGATCGGCGTCGAATTGCTGACCGGCAATGATGATGTCCTGCTCGCAACCAGAAACGGCAAAGCCATTCGATTTGCCGGCGACGCGGTGCGCTCGTTCCAGAGCCGCACATCAACCGGTGTTCGCGGCATCGCGCTGAAGGGGGATGACGAGGTGATTTCCCTGTCGGTCTTGCGCGGTTTCGAAGCGTCGACCGAGGAACGCGACCAGTATCTCAAGGCCGCTCCGTGGAAGGATAACGAGAACGAGCCAGATCTGTCCGCCGAACGCATGGCAGAGTTCAGCGAAATGGAAGACTTCATCCTCACCGTTTGTGCCAACGGCTATGGCAAGCGCTCCAGCGCCTACGAATATCGCCAGTCTGGCCGCGGTGGTCAGGGCATACTCAATATCGACAATATCAAGCGCAATGGCACCGTTGTTGCCAGTTTCCGCGCGACCGATGACGAGCAAGTGATGCTGGTGACCGACCAGGCCAAACTCATCCGTATGAAAGTCGCGGATATGCGGGTGATCGGACGAAATAGCTCCGGTGTGAGATTGTTCGACGTTGCCGATGGCGAAAAGGTAGTTGGCGCGGCCAAGATTGACGAGGAAGAAGAGCCCGAAAACGATGCGGAAGAAGCAGTTGTCGAGGAAATGGTCGAACAGGGCATTTCCGATGGTGATGTTACTGCGCCAGAAGCATCGGAAAGTGAAGCCGAATGATGTAAATCCGTTAGTCCTGAGCTTGTCGAAGGATGCGTTACGAAAAGATACCTCTTTTTAGGAAGGGGTGCTTCGACAGGCTCAGCACAAACGGTAAGTAGCAAAGGGAAATCCAATGAAGGTCACACCATCCGGACAGGCCTGCGGGGCTGAAGTAAAAGGCGTAGACTTGACCAAGCCTCTTTCCGCTGAAACCGTTGCCGATATAAGAGCAGCCTGGCTGGAACATCATGTTCTGTCCTTCCCTAACCAGCCCATGACCGACGACGATCTGGAACGGTTCACGCAATATTTCGGCGGCTTCGGCCACGATCCGTTTTTTGACCCGATAGAGGGCCGCAAACATATTGCCGCGATCAGGCGCGATGCAGACGAGAAATCTCCTTTGTTCGCAGAAAACTGGCACAGCGACTGGAGTTTTCAAGCCCAGCCTCCTGCAGGAACCTGCCTTTTGGGGATTACCATCCCCCCGGTTGGTGGCGACACTTTATTCGCCAACCAGTACGCAGCGCTCGATGCGATGCCGCCCGAAATGCGCGCCCAATATGAAGGACTGACCGCCATTCACAGCGCACAAATGGCTTACGCTCCGGATGGTGTCTATGGCGAAAAGGACGAGGGCCGCAGCATGGCGATCCGCCCCGATGAATCGGCGCGCGCAATCCAGACCCACCCATTGATCCGCGAACATCCGGAAACCGGTCGTCCCGGACTGTTCAGCTGCATGGGCTATATCATCGGCTTTGACGGCATGGCGCAGGAGAAGGCCCTGCCCTTGCTCCAGCAATTATACGCCTGGCAAAGCCGCGATGAATTTGTCTATCACCATCAATGGCAGGCGAATATGCTGATCATGTGGGACAACCGTTCGGTGCTGCACTGCGCGACCGGTGGCTATGACGGCCACGACCGCCTGCTGCACCGGACCACGATCGCTGCTTATCAGGCGTGAACCGGGTCGGCGCTGTCCGCAGCCATCTCGTGGCGCAGCGTAGCGACGATGCCGGTCGCGATCATGAACTGACCGAAATAATATAGGGGCCAGACCAGCATATCCGGAATGATGCTGGTTTCCAGCGGCCCCATCCTGGCAAATATCAGCAAGTCGGAGACCAGAAACAGGATCGCACCAATGCCGACCTGATAGCGCGAAAAGCGGCTCGTCCACGCCATAGCCGCCATCGCAGCTACCGACAGGCAATAGAATCCGATACCCAAAGCCTCCGACCGGTCAGATGGCAGTGACCAGGCGATGAGCACGGACAGCGGTACCAATATGATAGCGAAGATTTTCTGACTGAACCCCAGTTGATGGCGGCGGAACCGGGAATAAAAAGCAATCGCCAGCAGATGGCCGGCCATGAACGCGCCAGCACCCAGAATCAGGTCATATTCCAGAGCCATGTCCCCGATTGCGCCGAGGGCCATGATCGCGCCCACAATTTTGCCGTCGAGGCGATGCAACCGAACCAGCGCATAAATAGCCAGAAATCCAACGCCTGACCCTTTCCAGGCGATAAGGTACACGCCAGGGATATTGCTATCTTTAACAAAGAAATAGCTGATCCCGAACAACAGGCTGAGCAGCAAAAATGGTCGGGATTCGGCAAATGCGCTTTTCATAGGAATGATGTGGTCCCCTTTTCAGAATCGCCTCTATCACGCATCAAGCGCGACTGCCAGATTGACATTGGAGTCTTACCACAACACTAAGGCGCCCATGACAGATGTACATATTATAGGCGGCGGCCTCGCCGGGTCGGAAGCAGCATGGCAACTTGCGGAACAAGGTGTGAAAGTGCGTCTTTCCGAGATGCGGGGCGGCGGCGATATGACCCCGGCCCATCAGACCGATGGTCTAGCAGAACTGGTTTGCTCGAACAGCTTCCGGTCGGATGATGCGGAGAAAAACGCCGTCGGCTTGCTGCATCAGGAAATGCGCGATCTGAACTCGATCATCATCGGCGAAGGCGACCAACACCGCCTGCCCGCTGGCTCGGCTTTGGCCGTTGACCGGGATCATTTCTCCGAAGGCGTGACAAAACGCCTGACCGAACATCCCAATATCGAGATTGTCCGCGAACGGATCGACCAGCTGCCCGAAAGCGGTTTGACGATTGTCGCTACCGGTCCCCTCACCGCCGTGGCCCTAGCGGAGAGCATCGGCGCAGCGACCGGCGAGGACTCCCTCGCCTTCTTCGATGCCATTGCGCCGATTGTCTATAAAGATAGCATCAATATGGATATCGCCTGGATGCAGTCGCGCTGGGACAAGGTCGGGCCGGAAGGCGATGGCAAGGATTATATCAACTGCCCGATGGATCGCGACCAATATGAAGCGTTCATCCAGGGGTTGCTCGACGGCGAAAAGACAGATTTCAAGCAGTGGGAAAAGGACACGCCCTATTTCGAAGGCTGCATGCCGATCGAAGTGATGGCCTCGCGCGGCCCCGAAACCCTGCGCTTTGGTCCGATGAAGCCGGTTGGTCTGACCAATAGCCACACCGGCGGAAAGGCCTACGCGGTCGTGCAACTCCGGCAGGACAATGCCCTCGGAACGCTGTGGAATATGGTCGGCTTTCAGACCAAGCTGAAATATGGTGCGCAGGCCGAGCTTCTCAAAACCATTCCCGGCCTTGGAAATGCCGAATTCGCCCGGATGGGCGGTCTCCATCGCAATACGTTTATCAACGCTCCCAAATTGCTGGACAAGGAGCTACGGCTCAAGAAGGCACCGCATATTCGTTTCGCGGGTCAGATCACCGGCTGCGAAGGCTACGTCGAAAGTTCAGCGGTCGGACTCATGGTCGGCCGGATGGTTGCAGCTGAAATTCGCGGCGAACCTTTCACGCTACCCCCGCAGACCACCGCGTTCGGAGCATTGCTGTCGCATATTACCGGAGGTGCCGATGCCCGCGATTATCAGCCGATGAACATCAATTTCGGCCTTTTCCCTCCGTTCGAGCAGCGCATAAAAAAGAAGGAACGCAAAGAGGCCTACACCGCGAGAGCCCGCGAAGATTTCGCCCAATGGCTGCACCCCTTGTCAACAAAGGGACTGCAACTCGCCTAGCATTTGCACCGCGGCTTCGACCGCTTGGGCCGAGTGGTCCGAAATTCGGTGCGGGTCAGTTGGCCATTTGCGTTGCCATCTGCCCTGACAAAGCGGTCACTGGTAGCGACCGCCCATTCCTCGAACGTCAAAAGATTATTCCCGTCCTTGTCGAGTTTGCGGAATGAATCGGTGCGGCTGCTCATCATCTCGAGCCGCGTGATAATTTCGTCGCGATTGCGATCATAGCGATTGAACCGCATTTCTTCACGAGAGGCCTTATAGGCTTTGGGCGGTGTCGGTGGCGCGGGCCCGAGCGTCTCCGCATCCAGTTCAGCCACCGGCAGGCTTTCAGGCTCAGCCTGTTTCGGTGGCGGTGGTGCCTCGGGAATAGGATTGTCCTGTCCCTGCGCACCGATCCAGATGAACAGGCCCGCCGTCAGCATCAGCATCATGCCGGCGGCGCCGGCGGCAAATTTCTTCATAAGCGCAATCCGCGGATCAGCGGCTGTCGTTCTACCGACCAGCAATCCCGTGCCAGATGATGCGCGCGGCGCTGGCCGGGCTATAGAGATCGGCAGCCAGTTGCCCCTTCCTAACATCGCGGGCCATGAGTTTGCAGAGGATTGAGAGCGGTCGTCCGCTTCTGTCAAAACCCGCGCGCGGCTGCGAGATCAGAATTTCCGTGCAACGGTCGAAGGCGGACTGACGCATGTCAGCATCCGAACAATGACGGGCAAAGTCCCACAGCGCCCAGGCCTTGCCCTGCTCAACGTGACTTTCGGTCAATGATTTCGTACCCGCCAGTCCAAATTCAAAGAACCCGCAACCCCGGGCTGTGGCATAGTTTTCAAACTGACGGTCATCCCACGGAAAATCATCGAGCATCACCTCCCATCCGTCGAGCAATGCCAATAGCGGCGCGAGGCTTGTTCCCTTGGCTTCCAGCAGATTGATCTGCGCTACCAATGGTTCGCCCACAGGTCTTTCGGCCACGGGCTTGGTTAAAATATCCCGCCACCAGGTTAACCGCATCTGCCCAATCAATATTTCCGACGTTGAACGGACTACGTCCGCGAATCGTGCGTCGAGAGCGAATAACAGCGCATAACGATCCCGAACCGCCGATTGTGCATAGGCGGCAATCAACCGTTGCAGTGGTTCCAGCTCTTTCAGCGCATCACTCATGGTGCATGCGGTCGCGAGTTTTCCGCATGAAATCAAGGTAAACCTCACCTTAACCAGTCCTGTTGCGCCGCCGCTAACCCTTTTCCCCGTAATTGGCATATTCAAATTGGATTATTTCAGGGGGCCGGAGCGCATGCTTGGCAAAAAAGACGGAAATTCAACACTGGCCTTTTTGAAGGCGCTGCGGTCGGACACTGCGGGTAACGTCTATGCGATGGCGACAGCAGCGCTGTTCCCGATTGCCGCAATCATAGGCGGTGGTGTTGATATCGGTCGTGCCTACATGGCTCAGGCTCGTCTGCAACAGGCTTGTGATGCTGGCGCGCTCGCCGGCCGTCGCTCGATGTCGGGGGCTACAATGTCAACAGCCGATGCTGTCGAAGCCCGCAAATTCTTCGATTTCAACTTTCCGGAGCGATCGTTCGATACGGACCCCTTTGTCACGATCGAGGGAGAAGCCAATCCGCGATTTGTAGATGGTCCCGGCGACAAAACGGTGAACGGTTTTGCCGAAGCCACGCTGAACACCTCGATCATGCGGATCTTCGGCTATCAGAAGATGACTCTGAAAGTGGACTGCTCGAGCCGTCTGGACATCGGCAACGTCGATGTGATGATGGTGCTCGACGTTACCGGCTCAATGGGTTGGACCACCAGTGGTAGCAGTACCACCAAAATAGAAGGCCTGAAAGATGCGGTTGAGGATTTCTATGATATCCTTGGCAGCGGCGGTGGCGCCCAGGGTAGCCAGATTCGCTATGGATTCATGCCCTATAATGCGATGATCAATGTTGGTGAAACATTGTACGACGAAGATCCTTCATGGCTTGTTGGCGGCGTTGGAACTTCGACCGAAGATGAATGGAATTATCAGACCCGGCGGGCACATTGGATAGTCCCAGGTACAGGTCTGCAAACCAGCTATGAAGAAATCAATGTTGCCGGGGCAAATGGCAACGATCGCGACGCGTGCGAAGAGAAGTTTGGAAAAAATCTGTCAACTCCACCGTTGTGGAACCCGAGCGATGATGGCTACGGGTCCGGTACTCCGCTAGCGCAGGGTGGATATTATTACGAATTCAGCTTCTACAGCTACAAGCGGAAAAACAAAAACAACAAGGTGTGCAAACGCAAGGTCGAAAGATATGATTCACCGCCTGTAAAAACAACCGAATATCAACCAGGTGCCGTGTTTGACTTCTGGGAATATGACGAATTTGATCATGATGTGTCAGCCTATGTCGCGTCGATAAAATCCGGCAACCCCCAAGCGTTGCGACCGACCCTGTACAATAATCCGTCCAGCGATACCAACGGTCCGACCGACCGGTGGGATGGGTGTATCGAGGAACGCGACACCTATGCCGATATCGTGGCGACCACCAACGCGATCCCGGCGAACGCCTATGATCTGGATATTGACCAGGTTCCGAGCAACAAGGCGACGCGCTGGAGACCTTATTGGGAAGGGGTGGAATATCTCCGTAACGGAAATTCGGCTAATGATTCAAGTTGCCCTGCCCCGGGCAGGCGCCTTGCGGAATATGCCAGCTATGACTCGGACGCTGGTCTGGATTCCGATGGCAACACAATCTATTCCGGTAATCTCAAGGCCTATATTAACGGCCTGTCGCCCAACGGGAATACCAATCATACGATTGGCATGATCTGGGGTGCACGCTTTCTGTCCCCCACCGGCCTGTTCGCCACGGAAAACTCCAAATCGAAAAACGGGTTCAACATCTCTCGCCACCTGATTTTCATGACCGATGGTGATTTGAACGTCTATCCGGATAGATATAACGTTTATGGTTATAACGATCTGGATGGCCGTCTCGGACCGACGAGCATAGGCAAGACTGAATATGAAGCGAGGCAGGCCCAGCGCTTTCAGTTAATGTGCCAAGCGGTAAAGGCACAAGGTGTGACAGTGTGGGTCATCCAGTTCACCGGCAGTTCGACCATACAAACGCATCTTAAAAACTGCGCGACCAGTGATAGCCATGTCGCTGCTGCAACCAGCAACGCTGCGCTCCAGTCGGCATTCGGCGATATTGCAAAAACCATTGGCGGACTGAGGTTGTCGAAATGATCAGATCGATGAAGACAAGGCTTCGTATCATCGCGGATGACGGCGGCGCGACTTTGGTCGAGTTCGGACTTGTCGCCGGACCATTCATTCTGATGCTGCTGGGCATTATGGATCTGGGATATCGCGGATATGTCGATACGGTATCCAAGTCCGTTCTGCATCAGGTTGCACGCGACGCTTCCACCGGCGAAATGACGGCTGCCGAGATCGAGCAGCAGGTGAACGACGGGCTGGATGATCTCGTCCTCAATAATGCCATTATCGCGGTGACGACCCAAAGCTACTTCGATTTCACGAATATTGGCAAACCGGAAAAACTGACGACCGACAATAATGGCAATGGCGAAGTGGATCCCGGCGACTGCTACATCGACAATAATAACAATGACGTGTTCGATACCGACTATGGCATTGCAGGGACCGGCGGCCCCGATGATATTGTGAGCTATAACATCGAAATTACATCACCGCGCCTGTTCCCGCTGGCATCGATGATCGGGCTGGCCGAAACCATGACGATCTCGAACAGCACGGCTGTGCGCAATCAACCATTTGGCGCGCAGGTCGATCTTGTCGAAACCTGTGTATCGACACTGGATTAGAGGGAGGCGAAATGAAAATGGAAATCATATTGAAAAACAATGCCTCCAAGATAGTCGATCGGTTCAAGAATCTGCCGATCATAGAGGATACAAGCGGCCTTGCGCTTCTTGAATTTGCTTTTACCGCACCGGTAATGCTGCTCATCGGCATGGCCGGGATGGAAACCGCAAATCTTGCGATTGCCCATCTCCAAGTCAGCCAGATTGCAATGCTGGTCGCGGACAACGCATCGCGTGCCCGGGAATCCATCGACGAAGCGGATATCCGCGAAATATTTACCGGCGCAGATCTCACCGGCGACGCGATCGATTTTTCTCCCAACGCGCGCATCATTCTATCGAGCCTCGAGGAAAATGGGAAATCCGGATCCGACAAAGGTCAATGGATACGCTGGCAGCGCTGCTATGGTGGAAACACAAATTTTGCATCCACCCACGGCAGTGAGAATGACGGGCAAAACGACTCCAGCCTGGCGGGTGGAATCGGGCCAACCGGCAAGAAAATATCAGCCTCCGGGTCAACCGCGATCAATTTTGCAGAAGTCGTGTATGACTATAAACCGCTGGTTTCAGACCGGTTCTTCGGGAGTACGATAATCCGCTATGAAAGTGCGTTTGTGGCCCGTGAACGCGACGATCATGCGATGAAAAACGCCAGTTCCATTCCGAACAACGAACTGTGGAAATGCAATGTCTATGCGACGATAGACAACCCGCCCAGCTAAGACGCTCCGGAAGACAACTGTGCTTCTTCGGTTCCCCGGCTAGCGATATGTGACCTTCTTCACCGCCGCGATGATCCGCGCGCTGTCTATCAGGGCCGCTTTCTCCAGATTGGCGGCATAGGGCAGCGGAACATCTTCATTGGTCACCCGCAGCACCGGGGCGTCCAGGTCGTCGAAGCCTTCTTCCATGCAGACCGCGATAATTTCGCTGGCGATCGAGCAGGTTGGCCATCCTTCTTCCGCAACAACCAACCGATTGGTTTTTGCAAGGCTCTTCAGCACGGTTTCGGTGTCCAGCGGACGCAGCGTACGAAGATCGACAACCTCGGCTTCAATCCCCTCACCTGCCAGCGTGTCAGCGGCTTCCAGCGCCAGGCCGACGCCAATCGAATAGCTGACAATCGTCACGTCGCTGCCTTCGCGCATGATCCGTGCCTTGCCAATCGGAAGCGTATAGTCGTCGATATCCGGCACTTCGAAAGACCGCCCGTAGAGCAGCTCATTTTCCAGAAACACGACCGGATCGGGGGACTGGATCGCCGCTTTCAACAGACCTTTGGCATCTGCCGCATCATAAGGGGCAATAACAATCAGACCGGGAACGTTAGCATACCACGGAGCGAAATTTTGACTATGCTGCGCCGCCACCCGGGATGCAGCCCCGTTGGGACCGCGGAAAACGATCGGGCAGCGCATCTGACCGCCTGACATATAGTTGGTCTTGGCGGCCGAATTGATAATCTGGTCAATCGCCTGCATCGCAAAATTGAAGGTCATGAATTCGACAATCGGCCTCAGGCCACCCATGGCCGCACCCGCTCCAACACCGGCGAAACCATGTTCGGTAATCGGCGTGTCGATCACGCGTTTCGGACCGAATTCTGCGAGCAGGCCCTGCGTAACCTTGTAAGCTCCCTGATATTCGGCAACTTCTTCGCCCATCACAAAGACGGTTTCATCTTTGCGCATTTCCTCTGCCATGGCATCGCGCAAGGCTTCTCGAACCGAGAGCGAAACCAATTTGGTGCCGGCAGGTACCGACGGATCATCAGCCCTCGAAATCGGGGCTGGCGGTGCGATTTCCATGATTTCAGGCTTCGCTTCGTCCACGGCCTCGGCCTCTGCCTTCGATGCGCTGGCCGGTTCCTGGTCAACCGCTGGGCCGGTCTCTTCGTCTTCTCCAGCCATTTCGGCAATGACCGTTCCGACCGCGACTGCGTCGGTTCCTGCCGCAATCAATATCTTCGTGATCACGCCTTCATCGATCGCTTCAAATTCCATCGTCGCCTTGTCGGTTTCAATCTCCGCCAAAATGTCTCCGGAACTGACTTCGTCGCCTTCCTTGACAAACCATTTGGCCAATGTGCCTTCCTCCATGGTCGGCGAAAGGGCGGGCATTTTAAGTTGGATCGCCATCAATATTGCTCCACCAGCACGTCGGTATAGAGTTCGGACAGCTCCGGTTCCGGAGATTCCTCGGCGAAGTCAGCCGCTTCCATCACCGTTTTGCGGATCTTTTTGTCCAGCGCTTTCAAATCCTCTTCCGTCACACCCTTTTTCAACAGGGTCGCTTTCAGCCGTTCAATCGGATCGGATTTTTCGCGCACATCCTGTACCTCGTCACGGCTGCGATATTTTGCCGGATCGGACATGCTGTGGCCACGATAGCGATAGGTCTTGAGTTCCATCAGCACCGGACCGCCGCCGCCGCGGACGTCTTTCAAAACTTCTTCCACTGCACCGCGAACGGCGAGAACATCCATGCCGTCCACTTGCACGCCGGGAATGCGGAAACTTTCCCCGCGCCGATAGAGCTGGTCTTCAGCAGAGGACCGATTGACGCTGGTTCCCATGGCATATTGGTTATTCTCGATTATAAAAATCACTGGCAATTTCCAGAGCTCCGCCATGTTGAAGCTTTCGTAAACCTGCCCCTGATTAGAAGCCCCGTCGCCGAAATAGGCCAAACAGACGCCGCCATCCTCTTTATATTTATGCGCGAACGCCAGACCGGTACCAAGCGGGACCTGCGCGCCGACGATGCCATGGCCGCCATAAAAGCCATGTTCGACCGAGAACATGTGCATCGAACCACCCTTGCCTTTTGAAATGCCGGAAGCGCGGCCGGTCAGTTCAGCCATCACGATATTCGGGTCAATGCCGCAGGCCAGCATATGACCATGATCGCGGTAGCCGGTGATAACGCTATCCTTGCCCGGATTGATTGCCGATTGCAGGCCCGTCACAACCGCTTCCTGGCCGATATAAAGATGGCAAAATCCACCAATCAGACCGAGACCATAGAGTTGCCCCGCCTTTTCCTCAAACCGCCGAATGAGCAGCATCAGTTCGTAGAATTCCAGCATCTCTGCTTTGGTTGCACTGTAAATCGGCGCCTTCAAACCGCCCGTCGAATGCACGACTGTTTTGGCTTTGGTTTGGGCGCGCTTGGGCGCCGCGGATTTTTTGACTGGGGTGGTTTTCCGGGGAGCTTTTGCCACGCGAGCGGGATCCTTTTTCTGACGAGCGATTAGCATAGCCAAAACTGCCGCGTTACCCAAGCACTTAGACTCGGTGACAGACTAAAATTTGTGATTGCGGGCTGAAACAGCCAAACGCTATTTCAATGGAACGATGATCTCGTCGGGATGAACCACATTCACCTTTTTGCGCAGCAGTTCACCGATCAAATCCGGATCAGCACCGTTTGGATCAAGCAACCGCACCCGGTTGTCCAAAGCATCGCGCTCGACTTCCAGTTTTGCCAGTTCGATCCCGCGCGTTTCCAGCTTTGCCTGATATTCGCCCCATGCCAAAACACCGGTTGGACCAAGCACCGCATAGCCAGCGATGGCAAGCAGAGTCATAAGCGCAAACCCGGGCCCGAGAGCCGCTTTTATCAGATCAGTAATTTTTTCGCGTTGCGCCATGGATAGCCTTGAATCAGAAAAGTAATTCGCTGGCAAGAGGGTTAATATTTATTTTGAACAAAGGACGCCCAACCGCCTCATAAAAACGAGCAATCGGCGATCAGCTGAAAAATGAACGCCCCGCATAACGCGCAACATTACCCAGTTCTTCCTCAATCCGTATCAGCTGGTTATATTTGGCCAGCCGGTCCGATCGCGCCAGACTCCCGGTTTTTATCTGACCACAATTTGTCGCAACCGCCAGATCGGCGATCGTGGAATCTTCGGTCTCTCCGGACCGGTGCGACATTACCGCCGTATAAGACGCGCTTTGCGCCATCCGTACCGCCGCCAGCGTTTCCGAAAGCGTCCCGATCTGGTTGACTTTCACGAGCAGCGAATTGGCCAGCCCGTCTGCGATGCCCATCGACAGGCGCTCCGGATTGGTGACAAAAAGATCGTCGCCAACCAGTTGCACTTTGTCTCCCACCGCATCTGTGATCAGTTTCCAGCCTTCAAAATCATCTTCCGACATACCGTCTTCAATCGACTTGATCGGATAGTCCCGGC
Source organism: uncultured Parasphingorhabdus sp. (assembly GCA_965534715.1). GTDB lineage: Bacteria > Pseudomonadota > Alphaproteobacteria > Sphingomonadales > Sphingomonadaceae > Parasphingorhabdus. The sequence continues at coordinate 106,544 of CBETBW010000007.1, read as the reverse complement.
ACAGACCAGCCAGATAGTCTGACATTTCTGCCGGGCTGAGAACCTTGTCTTCGCCGGAAATATGATATTTGCCATCCCTGAAAAACTCCGTCGCCGCACAGTCCAGGGCGAGCACCACTTCGTCGCCGATTTTGAACCCGGCTTTTTCAACCGACGCCATTATAAAATCGAGCGCTTCGCGGGTCGATCCAAGATTTGGCGCAAACCCGCCTTCGTCGCCCACCGCCGTCGCCAGCCCTTTTTCGGACAGGCCCTTTTTCAGTGTGTGAAAAATTTCCGACCCCCAACGAACGGCCTCGGAAAGGCTGTCGGCACCGACCGGCATCACCATGAATTCCTGAAAATCTATCGGGTTGTCGGCATGCTCTCCGCCATTGATGATATTCATCATCGGTACTGGCAGGACATGCGCCGAAACCCCGCCGACATAGCGATAGAGCGGCAGCCCCCGCGCGTCCGCCGCGGCCTTTGCCACGGCCAGACTGACCCCGAGGATCGCATTGGCACCCAGCCTGGCCTTGTTTGTCGTGCCATCCAGAGCGATCATCACCGCATCCAGTTCTTCCTGGTCTTCGGCATCCAGATCGGTCAGCGCTTCCTTGATTTCGCCATTGACCGCAGCAATGGCTTTGAGAACCCCCTTGCCGAGATATTTGCTCTTGTCGCCATCTCGCAATTCAACCGCTTCATAAGCGCCGGTGGAAGCGCCGGAGGGAACCGCGGCACGACCGAAGCTGCCATCCTCAAGCAGGATATCGACCTCGACAGTCGGGTTGCCACGACTATCCAGAATCTGGCGGGCATGAAGGTCAATTATTGCGGTCATGGAAATGCTCCGGCTGAAGTAAAAATGATGGCCAAGCCCTTATCGTGATGACCGGCTTCTTGCAATCTATTGCACCGCATTTATAGTCCCCTTGCCCCTTGATTCCATAGTAAATCTTCCCATTTCTTTTGAGAGGTAACCGCAAATGGAACGCTTTCTGTTTGCGGGGTGTTGGCAAGGGACAATTGAGGAAGGATTATTAATCATGGTAGAAGCCAAGAAAACGGCCGGAAAGACAACGACAAAGAAACCCGCCACGAAGAAAGCCGCAGCTAAAAAGGCTGCTCCTAAAAAAGACACATCCGAAAAGCGCACAGCAAGGGCGCAAAAAGCGGCCCCGCTGAAAGCCGGAGCCACCAAAGCGGCGGCGACAAAGAAAGACACTACAGGTGATTTCAAGGACCGTGCTTTGACGAAAGCCAAATCCGCTGCCTCTCAGGGCAAGGAACGCACCGGCAATGCCATCGAGAATCTGAGCAGGATGATTGAGGATAGTGCCAAGACCATCGACGACAATGTTGGTGAAAAATATGGTAACTATGCCCGTTCGGCGGCAGACGCCGTATCCTCCTTTGCGGAAAAGCTTAACGGTAAGGAAATTGACGATATGGTCGAGGACGCACGCGGTTTCGTACGGAAAAGCCCGGCAGTGGCCATCGGCGCAGCAGCCGTGGTCGGATTTCTGGTATCCCGTCTGATCAAATCAGGGATGGATGATCGCGACGCATGAGTGTAGCATGGCGCCACCATATCAGCGGGTGACGGATGTTGCAGGACAAGGAAATTCCGGTTTTGGATGACGAGCGACTTTCCGAAGAGATTGAACCCTCCGTCGCGGACGAAGCGCAAAGCAAGTCTCTGACATCGCAGGTAACCGACCTGATCGAAGACGTTCGCATTCTGGCCCATGCCGAAGTCGAATATTATCGTACCAAACTGTCGGTAAATATGGCGGCGACCAAGCGTGTTCTGGCGCTGTTCGGGATTGCGGTCGTGGTCGGTGTCATGGCGGTCATTGCCCTTATTCTGGGGCTATTGCTGACCTTGTCCGAATATTTTGGCCCAATAGCGGCGACCGGAATAATCGCCGGTTCAGCTTTGCTTATCGCTTCGGTCACAATGAACATGGCCATAAAACGGGCAAGAAAACTGCCGCTGGATGAAAATGATTCGTGAGAATGATGATGCCAAAAAACAATGACGATATATCGAGCCTGCGTGCCCGTGCGATGGACCGGACCCAGGCGCGAGAAAATCTGAAGCAGGAAACCGCAGCAGCCAGGGAGCGATTGAAACCGTCAAACCTTATGACAGAAGCAAAAAGCAAGGCCGCAGCGCGCGTCCGGAAAACCGGGAAAAGCGCAGTCAGCGGAATCAGGGCTCATCCGGGCATCACCGCAACGGTTGCGGCAACCGCTACCCTGATTGCCATGCGCCGGCCCATCGCCAGGCTTATCGCCAACCGCCAGAAATCCAGACCGGACCAAACCCCGGACCAAATCGAGGAATAGAAGATGAGCAAATTGACCGACAATATTGACAAAGCCCGCGCAGTATCCCGCGAACGGTTCGAAACGGCAAAGGAAATTGCCAGCGAAGGATCTATCGTTGCCCGCGAAAAAATGTCCGAAAGCAAAGCGCGTGCTGCGGCCCTGCTCGGCGAAGGCCGCGAAAAAGCCGCCGAGGGTGTCGCCGCAACCAGAGATGTGGCGAAAAAGGCTGTGGCGAGATCCGAAGAAACCATCACCAACAGCCCGCTGGCGATCGTTGCCGGCGGTGCCGCTTTGGGGATTCTCATCGGCATGCTGCTGCCCAAAAGCAAAGCCGAAGGCAAATATGTCGGCGGAGCGGGCCGCAAGATCAACGAAACCGCCAGGACTGCCTATCAGGCAGCCAAGGATGCCAGTCGCGATCAGATCAGCGAAATGGGTCTGAGCAATGACAATATGCGCGCCCAGTTTAAAGATTTGTTTGGCAAAGCCATCGACGCTGCTAAGACCGCGATGGCCGCGGCACAGGATGCGGTGAAAGAAGATAATCAGGGCAAAAAATGAGCGAACCACGCAGCAAAATTCATCTGGTCATGGGCGGACGGGTCAAGGATCCGCGCGGGCTGGAGTTTGAAAATCTCGACCAGATCGATCTCGTGGGCGTTTATCCCGATTATGAAGAGGCCGAGGATGCCTGGCGCTCCAAGGCCCAGCAAACGGTCGACGATGCCGAAATGAAATATGTCGTCGTTCATTTGCACAAGCTGCTCGAACCCGCCCTGCCGGACGACGTTTAAGCGCTCCGGAAACGCCATTCGAGCAGCGGTCTGGTCAGCACCAGACCGGCAACAAATCCGCCAATATGCGCGAAGATTGCGATGCCCTGAAGGTCACCGCGGGTGGCGATTCCGACCATTAGTTGAATCCCGATCCACGCCAGCGTCAGCCAGACAATGCGAACGACATGGCCGGGAATCGGACCGACCGGATCGACCTTGTTGCGCGCGAACAGGAGCGCATAGGCTCCCAATATCGCGGAAATCGCGCCGCTCGCACCGACCATCGGGATAAGCGAACTGGTGTCGGCAGCAAATTGCGCGATCGCCGCGGCATAGGCCCCCGCCACATATAGCACTGCCATCAACTGAGGCCCCATCGCCTGTTCGACAAAGCGACCGCAGAACAGCAGCATAAGCATGTTGAAGCTGAGGTGCAGCAGTCCGCTGTGCAGAAAGGCCGAAGACAGCGGCGTCAGCCAGGCCGGCACCAGCCAGCCATAGGCGGACACATCAATGAATTCACCACTCAGCCGGATCGGAAACATGCCGCCGCGCAGCATCGCATCCTGTTCCCAGCCGAATATCCAGATCACCAGGAAGATCACGACATTGGCGATGATCAGCCCATTGGTCAGTTTTCCGGCCGGCATGTTCATGGGGTCTAGATGAACTCGATTTTTTCGAGGAGGAAATATTTGTCGCCGGACGGCACCGTCACTTCGATATCGTCCCCGACACTGCGGCCGATCAAGGCCCGCCCAATCGGCGAGTTATAGCTGATCTTGCCAGCCTTCGCGTCAGCCTCGGCCTGACCGACCAGCTGATATTTCACCGCCTTGTCATTTTCATCGCGCAAGGTCAGCGTCGCACCGAACACAGCCTTGTCGCCGGACAAGGTCGTCGGATCGATAACCTGGGCGCGGGACAATTTGTCTTCGAGATCGCCAATCGTCGCCTCGACCTGGCCCTGCCGTTCCTTGGCCGCATGATATTCGGCGTTTTCCGAAAGATCACCATGGGCGCGCGCGGTTTCGATCGCGTCAACAATGATCGGACGCTCCGTCTTCAGCGCCTTGAGTTCGGCTTCCATTTTTACATGGCCTTCGGCGAGCATTGGTACTTTTTCGACAGCCATTTCGTTGGCCTTTCCTTATTGATACGCTGCCGATTTCAGCCGTGCAGCGTCAAAAACAGTTTTCCGGCGCCCCTCTTTCGAACCGCGCCCGCAGTGTGACAAAATGTCGGAAGATTTAAGTCTGCGAAGGCCTATAATAGGACTGTAGCGCGCGAACTTCAAGAGTCTGATCGCGCATCGCCTCAATCGCCTGCATGACCGCATTGCTCGCGGTGGCCGTCGTATAGATCGGGATTTTGCCCACCAGCGCCGCCGCCCGGATCGATTTGGAGTCCTTGAGCGATTGCCAGCCTTCGGTCGTATTCAAGATCAGATTGACATCGCCGTCCTTGATCCGGTCGACGATATGCGGGCGTCCTTCGGCTACCTTGTTGACTTTCTCGACCTTGATGCCCTTTTCGGTCAGATAGGCGGCGGTTCCGGCAGTAGCGATAAGATTAAAGCCAAGCTTCTCGGCCAGACGCGCAGCCGGCTCGATCACCCTCTTGTCGGTTTCCTTGACCGAAATAAAGATTGTCCCGCTATCGGGCAATATGGCGCTTGCCCCCAGCTGGGACTTGGCGAAAGCAATCGGGAAGCTTTGGTCGATGCCCATGACTTCGCCGGTGGATTTCATTTCCGGCGACAGGATCGGGTCGACACCCGGGAAACGGTTAAACGGGAAGACCGCCTCTTTGACCGCGGTATAATCGATATGCCGGTCAATCGGCGGTAGGTCCTTCAATTTCTCTCCGGCCATCACGCGCGAGGCGATCTTGGCAATCGGTATGCCAATCGCCTTTGCGACGAACGGCACCGTCCGGCTGGCACGCGGATTGACCTCGATCAGATAGACTTCATTGTCCTTGACCGCGAACTGGATGTTCATCAGGCCGCATACTTTCAGACCAAAAGCCAGCGCCTCGGTCTGCCGCTCCATTTCCGCAATGATCTCGTCACTCAGATTATAGGGCGGGATCGAGCAGGCGCTGTCGCCCGAGTGGACACCGGCCTCTTCGATATGCTGGAGCAAGCCGCAAACGACCACTTCGTCCCCGTCGCAAATCGCATCGACATCGACTTCGATCGCATCGCGCAGATATTTGTCGACCAGCACCGGACTGTCACCCGACACCTGCACCGCGGTATTGATATAATCTTCCAGCTGGGCCGGACCGTCGACAATTTCCATCGCCCGGCCGCCCAGCACGAAGCTCGGCCGGAGCAATACCGGATAGCCGATACGCTCGGCGATTTTCACCGCTTCGTCGCGGGTCCGCGCCATGCCGTTTTCCGGCTGTTTCAGTTTCAGTTTGTGGACCAGCTTGGCAAAGCGTTCCCGGTCTTCGGCCAGATCAATCGCATCCGGCGAGGTGCCAAGAATCGGGATGCCTGCGTCTTCCAGCGCCTGCGCCAGTTTCAGCGGTGTTTGCCCGCCGAATTGCACGACCACGCCGACCAGTTCGCCCGATTGCTGTTCGACGTGCAGGATTTCGAGCACATCTTCGGCGGTCAGCGGCTCGAAATAGAGCCGGTCAGACGTATCATAATCGGTAGACACGGTTTCCGGATTGCAGTTGACCATGATCGTTTCATAGCCCGCGTCCGAGAGCGCGAAACAGGCGTGGCAGCAGCAATAATCAAACTCGATCCCCTGTCCGATGCGGTTCGGTCCGCCACCGAGAATGACAATCTTCTTGCGATCCGATGGCTCCGCTTCGCATTCCGGCGCCCCGAAAATCGGCGCTTCATAGGTCGAATACATATAGGGCGTCTTGGCTTCAAATTCCGCCGCGCAGGTATCGATCCGCTTGTACACCGGTCGCACGCCAAGCTTGTGGCGCAAGGCCCGCACTTCCGCTTCGGTTGTCGCGCCCGCCATGGCGGCAAGGGCGTCATGCACCAGCCCGTGACCGCCGGCGACAGCACGCCCTGCTCCGCCAGCGACATGGACCGAATCAATGGCCAGCTTGGCCAGTCGCTGGTCGGAAAATCCCATGGATTTGAGCTTGCGCAAAGCCTGCGCATCGTTGGGCAAACCGTTATCGAGAATATTCTGCTCGGCGTCGATAATCTCGCGAATTCTGGCCAGAAACCACGGATCGAAACCGGCTATGTCGTGAATTTCCGCGTCGCTAAAACCTTCGCGCATTGCCTGGGCTGCGACCAATAGCCGGTCGGGTGTCGCCCGCGCCAGTTCTGCGGCAATGTCGTCGCGGCTGGCGCCTTCCAGCTCGACCACCCGGTTAAAGCCGTCGAGCCCTGTTTCCAGCCCGCGCAGGGCTTTCTGCATCGATTCGTGGATATTGCGGCCGATCGCCATGACTTCACCGACCGACTTCATGGCGGTCGACAGCAATGGCTCCGCGCCCTTGAATTTTTCGAAGGCAAAGCGCGGGATCTTGGTGACGATATAGTCGATCGTCGGCTCGAATGACGCCGGGGTTGCGCCGGTAATGTCGTTGACGATCTCGTCGAGCGTATAGCCGACCGCCAGTTTCGCCGCGACGCTGGCAATCGGGAAGCCGGTGGCCTTGGAGGCCAGCGCGGAGCTGCGCGACACCCGCGGGTTCATCTCGATGACCACCAGCCGACCATCCTTCGGATTAACTGCGAACTGTACGTTGGAACCACCTGTTTCTACGCCAATTTCGCGCAGCACCGCGATGCTGGCGTTGCGCATGATCTGATATTCCTTGTCGGTCAGGGTCAGCGCCGGGGCTACGGTGATGCTGTCGCCGGTGTGCACGCCCATCGGATCGACATTCTCGATCGAGCAAATGATGATGCAATTGTCGTTCTTGTCGCGAACGACCTCCATTTCATATTCTTTCCAGCCGATGATCGATTCCTCGATCAGCACCTCGTTGGTCGGCGAGGCTTCAAGGCCCGTCCCGACAATATGCATGAATTCTTCTTTATTATAGGCGACGCCGCCACCGGCCCCGCCCATGGTGAAGCTTGGCCGCATGATCGCCGGCAGACCGATTTCTTCCAGCGCCTCCATGGCGTCTTCCATATTATGGGCAATCGCCGAGCGCGGGCTTTCCAGACCGATCTTGTCCATCGCCCGCTTGAACTTCTCGCGGTCCTCGGCCTTGTCGATCGCCTCGGCGTCCGCGCCGATCATCTGCACGCCATATTTATCGAGCACGCCCATCTTGTTGAGCGTCAGCGCGGTGTTCAGCGCCGTCTGCCCGCCCATGGTAGGAAGAATGGCGTCAGGACGTTCCTTTTCGATGATCTTTTCGACAAATTCAGGTGTAATCGGTTCGATATAGGTCGCATCAGCCATTTCCGGATCGGTCATGATCGTCGCCGGGTTGGAGTTGACCAGAATGATCCGGTAGCCCTCCTCCTTGAGCGCCTTGCACGCCTGCGTGCCGCTATAGTCAAACTCGCAGGCCTGCCCGATGATGATCGGGCCAGCGCCGATGATGAGGATCGAGTTTATGTCAGTTCTTTTGGGCATTATATTGTAAGCCACCATAATAGGATCATTGTAGGAATGGCAAAAATTGCCGCGATTGCGCCCCATTTCGTCCAATTAATCGTCGCTTTTGGTACCTCTAAAAGTTCCAACTTTGGGGATTTCACGACCTTTGACTTAATGGGTTCTAACTTTTGTTCGAAAACAAAAAACTTCCAACCATTGGGCAGTGGGAAATTCTCATATGCATCAGTATCTGAAAACACCTCTTCTTTTTTTCCATCAACAGAAAACTCATTCGCCCCCCACAGTTTAAGAAACTCTGACAGCGCTTCTGAGTAACAGGATTGCTTGATCTTTACGCTGGTACCATCACTCAGTGTCCGATAAGTTCCTAAAATGCCTTGATCTTCCCAAGGCTTGATCGAGCTTTCCAATAGAGCATCCGATATCTTCAAATGATATTTGGTTCTCAATTCTTGGAGCGTGGGAGCATTTGAAGAGCGAATATTATGCTCAATAACCAAGGCGCCCAATATATCTCGATGTGCTTTTTCGACGGAATTCACCCCAAACCCCCGACAATTTTCTCGAGCAGGTAGAAACTGTCCTCTGGGTCTGGGTAACATTCGAACAGATTCCGCACACCCCTCACGCTGGATTCTCGTCAGAAATCTCGCCATTCTCATTGCAGGCAAAACAGCCCCAGCCATCATGGTCGATATCATATTCGCTTTCGATCTCGAGGCTTTTGCGGGTCAGTTCGCGGATCGTTTCGCGCCTGGTGTCGAGGTCGATCTGCAGTTCGATCACCCACCCGTCATCCTCGTTGGATACCAGCGCCGAACGAAAGCCCCATTTCGCCGCGTCATTCTTCAGCTTGTTGAGATCGGCAACCGCACCGACAAATTGCACATTAATTTCGCGCACAACATGCGACAAATCGCCGCCTGCTGCCATATTTTGCAGGATTTCGTCATCAATCGCCCATTCTTCGGCGAGATGTTCAGGATCGATCGGGCCGCTCATTGGATTGGGCCGATAGACAGAATGGAAGATATGTTCGTTGAGTTGGGCATTTATATCGCCAAAATTTTCTTAAATGTGTCCGTATCATGCAAAGCTTGCGCTCGTTCGTATCGTTTGGGATCATCTGCCATCTTGTTGTAATAATGACAGTAAACCGTAAAAATTGACTGGAAGATATCAGGGTTTTCCGCTTCGATTGCTTTAAGTTGGCCTTCCTTTGAAAAAGTCTCGGTCATATTGATTATTAGTGCGCAAGCGGCTTGTTCTGCATCCAAGCCAGTTCGTTTCATATCTTTGACAGCAATATCCAAAACGGGACGTACTAGCTCTTGGATTAGCTTGTCGTCCACAAAATCTCCTTTGTTCCGGCACTGCTTCCCTGCGACAGATAGGTGACCATAAATTTTGTATCGTTCAAACATCAAAATCTCTGTTCATCCCAATCCTCCCACGAATTTCTCGAACAGATAGAAACTGTCCTGCGGGCCGGGGCTGGCTTCGGGGTGATATTGGACCCCAAAGGCACGTTTGCCGATGATTTCGATGCCGCAATTGCTGCCGTCGAACAGACTCTTGTGGGTTTCGCGGACGGTATCGGGCAGACTGTCGCCGTCCACCGCAAAGCCGTGGTTCATGCTGGTAATCTCGACCAGCCCTTCGGTCTTGTCCCAGCCGCCGCCGATCCGCTGCACCGGATGATTGGCGCCGCGATGGCCCTGGTGCATTTTTACCGTTTTCGCGCCCGCCGCGAGCGCGAGCATCTGGTGGCCAAGGCAGATGCCGAACAGCGGGATATCCTGTTCCAGCAGCTGCTGGATAACCGGAACCGCATAGGAACCAGTCGCCGCCGGATCGCCGGGACCGTTAGAGAGAAACACCCCGTCCGGCTTTAGCGTCATGATGTCATTAAAAGACGTTTTTGCGGGAACAACAGTGACTTTTGCGCCAGACTTCACAAGGTTTCTGAAGATATTGCGCTTTGCACCATAGTCGACCGCCACCACATGGGGTCGTTCCTTGGCCCCAACTTTGACAAACTTTGGACCATCCGGCCTCTCCCCGTTCGTCTCGAGCGTAGTCGAGAGACCCTGGTTCTCCCCATCCTGCGTCTCGACTGCGCTCGACGCGAACGGAGCAGAAGATGCTTCCAAATCTTCCATTTTCGCATAACCATGGCCCAGCTGCCAGGTCCCGCCCTGCTCCCAAAGCTGCGTCTGGTGCCCGGTTACATCCTTGGCCAGATCCATGCCTTCCAGCCCCGCCCAGGCCCGCGCCTTGCCGAGCAATTCGTCGATATCAAACTGGCCCTCTGGATCATGAGCGATCACCGCATTGGGTGCCCCCGCCTCACGGATCCGCCGGGTCAAAGCCCGCGTATCAACGCCGCTCAGCCCGATCCGGCCATTGTCCGCCATCCACTGGTCAAACGGCTTCTGGTCGCGGAAACTGGACGGGGCGGTGATATCCTCGCGGACGATGCAACCGAGAGCATGCGCGCTATCCGCCTCGACATCCTCGTCATTGGTCCCGGTATTGCCGATATGGGGAAAGGTGAAAGTCACGATCTGCCCGGCATAGCTGGGGTCGGTCATCACCTCCTGATAGCCGGTCATCGCGGTGTTGAAGCAGACTTCACCGACCGCGGACCCGGTCGCGCCAAAGCCCCTGCCCCAGATGATCGTGCCATCGGCCAATACCAATATCCCTGTTGCACCCTCGGGAGCGGCGGGATTATGGGCATCGGTCATGGGCTGTTCCTTCGGGTCCGTCTTAGGCGCAAAATTTCATGGGACCTAGAGCCAGATTTCTGACGTCACAATCTATGAAAAATATTATCTTCCCGCTATGGTGGTCGCTTATTCCAAAAATATGAGGGACGCCATGATTCGCGATACCGTGAAAGCCGCGCAAATTGCCGCCATGAAGGCCCGTGACAAGGATCGCACCGCCGCCACACGCAGCATATTGGCCAAGATCAAGGACAAGGATATAGAGCTGCGTACCAAGGATGCTGCGCCGGATGATGACGCCATGGTGACCGACGTCCTGCAAAAGATGGCCAAGCAACGCCGCGAATCGATTGAAATGTTCGAAAGTGGTGGCCGCGATGAACTGGCCGCGGCGGAGAAAATGGAGCTGGCGGTGATCGAGGAGTTCCTCCCCGCCCAGCTGAGCGACGAAGAAACCGCTGCGCTGATCGATGGCATCAAAGCGGAACTCGGCGCTACCAGCATGAAAGACATGGGGCCGGTGATGGGCGAACTCAAGAAACGCCACGGCACCGAAATTGACATGAGCAAAGCCAGCGCGCTGGTGAAGGCGGCGCTGTCGTGAAACGTCGCTTCAACCGTTCGTGTCGAGCGAAGTCGAGACACTGAGACTGCAGAATGACTCTTTCCCCCCAATGGCTGGAAGAACTGCGATCGCGTGTCACGCTGTCGACGCTGATCGGGCGGACGGTCAAGGTGCAGAAAGCCGGTCGGGAGTATAAGGCGTGCTGCCCGTTTCATAACGAGAAAACGCCGAGCTTCACGATCAATGACGAGAAGGGCTTCTACCACTGCTTCGGCTGCGGCGCGCACGGCGATGCCATCAGCTGGATGACCGAACAGCGCGGTCTGGGCTTCATGGACGCGGTCAAGGACCTGGCGGCGGAAGCGCAAATGGAAGTCCCTGCCCCCGACCCCCGCGCGGCGCAGCGGCAGGAGGTCCGCGCCACCCTGCATGACGTCATGGCGGCGGCACAAGACTGGTTTGTCACGCAATTCAACGGCATCGAGGGCGCTCCGGCGCGGGAATATCTCAAAAACCGTGGCATCTCCGAGAAGACCATCCGCGAGTTTGGTTTCGGTTTCGCGCCCGATTCCCGTGGCCGGCTGAAGGACGCGCTCTCCGTCCACGGCATGGACCAGCTGGTCGAGGCAGGGCTGCTGATCAAGGTCGATGACAAGGAGCCCTATGACCGGTTCCGCGGCCGCCTGATGATCCCGATCCGCGATCCGCGCGGCCGTGTGATTGCTTTTGGCGGACGGATATTGGGCGATGGAGAACCGAAATATCTCAATAGCCCGGATACACCTTTGTTCGACAAGGGCCGCACGCTCTACAATCTCGACAAGGCCTCGCCCGCCTCGCGCCAGACCGGACGGATATTGGTGGTCGAGGGCTATATGGATGCCATCGCTCTGGCCCAGGCCGGATTCGCGGATGTCGTCGCCCCGCTCGGTACCGCGCTGACCGAGCATCAGATCGAACGCATCTGGAAAATGGTCGAAGCGCCGATCCTCTGCTTTGACGGCGACAATGCCGGTCAAAAAGCCTCGATGCGCGCGGCCTTGCGCGCCCTGCCAATATTGCGCCCCTCGCACAGCCTGCACTTCATTTCCCTTCCTGCAGGCCAAGATCCCGACGACCTGATCCGCTCCGAAGGCTCGCAGGCATTTGCCGCATTGATTGCCAAGCCCCAGATGCTCGACGATAAAATCTGGCAGGTGGAATATGATGCGGAGCCGCTCAACACCCCGGAAACCAAAGCCGGTCTGAAAAAACGCCTGTCCGATCATGTGCGGGAGATTACCGATCAGGATATTGCCCAGCATTACCGCCAGGAATTTCACGAACGCTATCAAGCCGCCTTTTTCGCCCAGAAGGACAATCGACCCGAAGGGCGGTTTACCCAGAATAAAAACCGCAATTTCCCGTCGAAATTTGTCTCCTTCAAACCGCTCGATGACACCAAGACCTTTTTGATCGAGGGCTATGATCTGCAAATCGCCAAGGGCATATTGGGCGGCCTGATCCGCCATCCGTGCCGGATTTCGAGCCATTTCGAGGAACTCAGCGCGATCAAACTTGCCGATTCGCAATTGCAGATGTTGCTCGGCGAATTGGTCAATGTCGCAATGCGCAAAGAAACGCTTGATATGCAGGGCCTTCTTACCATATTGGAAAAGACAGATTGTTATAATGTCGCAAAGGGGCTGTTACGGGCCGACGCGCTGAATTTCACTTTCAACCGCAGAATGCCAGACGATGCCCCTTCGCTTTTGATCGAACGGGCGCATCGGGATTTGGCAGAGGCGATAAAAGTGGTGACGGCGCGCCCCGGACTGGAAGCGGCTCTGGCCGAGGCAACGCGGCGGTATATGGATGAACTCACGGAAGAGAGCCAAGCCGAGCAGCAGCGCCTCAGAGAAGCGAAGCAGTTATTTCACGAGCGGTTGGTCGACCTGACCCAGATCGACGACACTATATAGTTTCAAATTAGGGGCCTCAGCCATTGGCAAGTAAAGCGAAAAATTCCAAAGCCGAAGACGAACCGTTGATCGATCTCAATGATAGCGCGATCAAGAAATTGATCACCAAAGGGAAGAAGCGCGGCTATCTGACGATTGACGAGTTGAACGAAGCTCTGCCCCAGGACCAGAACGAACAGATTGAAGACGTCATGTCCGCAATCTCCGAAATGGGCGTCAGGATTGTCGAAAATGACGAGGAAGTCGCCGAAGAGCTGGGCGGCGATGAAGTCGAATCCATTGACGGCAAGGACAAAGAGAAAAAAACCGCCGCCGCCGTTCCCAAAAAGGCGGCCGCCGACCGCACCGACGATCCGGTGCGTATGTATCTGCGCGAAATGGGCGCCGTGGAATTGCTCAGCCGCGAAGGCGAGATTGCCATTGCCAAACGTATCGAGGCTGGCCGCGACACCATGATCTGGGGGCTTTGCGAGAGCCCTACCACCTTTAACGCGATCATCGAATGGTCAACGGCGCTCAACGACGGCGAAATGCAGTTGCGCGAGATTCTCGATCTCGACGCCATGTTGTCCAAGGACCCGGTCCCGGAGAATCTTGAAGAAGAAGACGATGATGACGGCGAAATCAGCGAGAAAACCGCTGGGCCATCGTTCAAGGATGATGATGAGGTCGAGGATGAAGAATCGGCTGACGGTGAAAATGATGAAGAAGCAGAACTAACCGAACGTCGTACCAAGCGCGTGGTTGAAGAAGATGAGGAAGACAACACCCTTTCGCTCGCGCAGATGGAAGAAGCCCTGAAACCCGATGCGCTGGAAAAATTTGCGCTAATCACATCGGTATTCAAGAAATTCTCCAAGTTGCAGACGATCCGACTGGATTCGCTGGCAGCGGGCAAGGATTTCCCCAAAGCTTCCGAAACGAAATATCACAATTTGCGGGAAGAATTGACCGCGCTGGTTGAAAGCGTTCAGTTCCATGCGAACAAGATCGAGTTCCTGGTGGACCAGCTTTACTCCTTCAATCGCCGGTTGACCGCATTGGGCGGGCAGATGCTCCGCCTAGCCGAGCGACACAAGGTCCCACGCCGCGCGTTCCTGGAAAGCTATGTCGGCAACGAGCTCGACGACAGCTGGCTTGCCAGCATGGCCAAGACCGACAAGAAATGGGCGGCCTTTGCCGAAAAGGAAGCGGACTCTGTTGATCGCATCCGGGCCGAAATTTCCGATATCGCTAATGCCACCGGCACTTCGCTGATCGAATTCCGCCGGATCGTGAACATGGTCCAAAAGGGCGAGCGCGAAGCGCGGATCGCCAAGAAGGAAATGGTCGAGGCCAATTTGCGGCTGGTTATTTCCATTGCCAAAAAATACACCAATCGCGGATTGCAGTTCCTTGATTTGATTCAAGAAGGCAATATCGGCCTGATGAAGGCGGTCGATAAGTTCGAATATCGCCGCGGGTACAAGTTCAGCACCTATGCCACATGGTGGATTCGCCAGGCGATCACGCGATCCATTGCCGATCAGGCGCGGACCATCCGTATTCCGGTCCATATGATTGAGACGATCAACAAACTGGTCAGGACCTCCCGTCAGTTCCTCCATGAGCAAGGCCGCGAGCCGACCCCGGAAGAAATGGCCGAACGTCTCTCCATGCCACTGGAAAAAGTGCGCAAGGTGATGAAGATCGCCAAGGAACCAATTTCACTCGAAACGCCGATTGGTGATGAAGAAGATTCGCATCTCGGCGATTTCATCGAAGACAAAAATGCGATCATCCCGGTCGATGCGGCAATTCAGGCGAACCTGAAGGAAACCGTAACCCGCGTTCTCGCCAGTCTGACCCCGCGCGAAGAACGCGTGCTGCGCATGCGCTTCGGGATCGGCATGAACACCGATCATACGCTGGAGGAAGTAGGACAACAATTCAGCGTCACGCGCGAACGTATTCGGCAGATTGAAGCCAAGGCGCTCAGAAAACTGAAACATCCAAGCCGCAGCCGTAAAATGCGGAGTTTTCTGGATCAATAGTCTGCGTCAGCACCGCGGAGCATCGTGGTTTGCAAATTCCTAACAGCCGATAAACGGGGTCTTTAGGAATCACCTGTATACCCCTGATTAGACGAAGATGTTCATTGCATTTTCGCGACTTTTCTCGGGATATCGGAAACGCGATGCTAGGACAAAATGCGCAATCAACGACGCGGAATAGTTCCGCTGATCACGTCGGCAGCCACGGCAGCGATATGGTGCCCTATGTCCAGCTAATCGCTGAAAATTTCTCGATATTATCGGGCGCGGATATCGCCGATATCGCACATTTCCTGTGCATTTTGCATGGTCGGCATCCCGGCGTGATCGACAATGCCGCGACCAAAACCACCGATGATGCCGCACGCGAATGGCTGGTCCAGGCGACCGATGGCTTTGCTGCCGAACGCGCTTTTATGACCAAATTGACGGTGGCTGCGGGACCGGTTTCGGGCGTCAGTGCGGCTGACCAGAGCAATGCGGCAGTGCATGGCCAACGCAAGGCGCTGGACATGCTGTCGCAATCCGATCGCACCGGATGCGCTATCGGAGCGGCGATTGCATTGGTTTCGGATTGGCACTCGATTAGACAAATCCTTGAACCGATCGCCCTCCGGGTCGGAGTGGAAGCCCGTTCATCTATCCTGCCAGATATTGGGACAACGGTGGCGCTCAAGAACCAGTTGTCGGAAACACCTGCCCTAAAGAGGGCTTTGAATTTTGGCTCGGAACAGCTGCTCAACCAGCATCGAGGGCTTTGGCAGCTGCTGGAAGCACGCCGGAATACGCGCCTTTCCCATTAAACTTTCCGCCAGCTGCGGCAAAACTTAACTAAATGATTAACTTGCCTACAATGGGGGTTTTCCCTATCGCCTTTGCTTTGACTTTCACGGCAAGGAATAGAAAATCATGCGTTTTGACGGTACCAAAGACTATGTTGCAACCGATGATCTGAAGGTTGCTGTCAATGCCGCCATGACCCTCCGGCGCCCTCTCCTTGTCAAAGGTGAACCTGGCACCGGCAAAACGGTTCTGGCCTATGAAATTGCCAAAGCGATGGGTACTCCGCTGATCGAGTGGAACGTCAAATCTACGACGAAAGCGCATCAGGGCCTGTATGAATATGACGCGGTAGCGCGTCTGCGCGACGGCCAACTGGGCGATGAACGTGTCCACGATATTTCCAACTACATCCGCAAGGGAAAGCTGTGGGAGGCATTCACCGCTCCCGAACTCCCGGTCCTGCTGATCGACGAGATCGACAAAGCAGACATCGAATTTCCAAACGATCTTCTGCAGGAACTCGACCGTATGGAATTCCATGTCTACGAAACCAAGGAAACTATCAAGGCTGCCGAACGGCCGATTGTGATCATTACCTCCAATAACGAGAAGGAACTGCCCGACGCCTTCCTGCGCCGCTGCTTCTTCCACTATATCAAATTCCCGGACCGCCAGACCATGCAGGAGATCATCAACGTCCATTTCCCCGACATTCAGGGCATATTGGTCAAGAAGGCGATGGACATTTTCTACGACGTCAGAGACGTCCCGGGCCTCAAGAAGAAACCGAGCACCAGCGAATTGCTCGACTGGCTGAAGTTGATTCTCAACGAGGACATGCCGCTCGAAGTGCTGCAATCGAAAGACTCGAGCAAAGCCATCCCGCCATTGCACGGCGCACTGCTGAAGAACGAGCAGGATGTCATGCTATTCGAACGGCTGGCATTTATGGCGAAGCGGGAAGCGCGGTGAACTTCTCTTTCTGGCGAGTGATTGCCTTATTGCTGCTCGGCGCTGGTTCCGCGCCGGCAACCGCTGCTAGTTTTATCTGCAGTTCTGCGTCGGACCACTATACAGAGTTCAAGCAGGATCTGAGTAAGGAATTTAAATCCATTACCGCTGATGTTGAATTCGTACTTCAACGAGACGGGGAGTATCGACCTGCTGCAAACATATATTTTCATTCTGCTGTTGAAACGAAAGAATCGGTCGGCTTTCAAATTCTGCAAGTAACGGAAGAAGGGCCTCTGGTCGTCTTGGCCAGAAGCGCTGATTCCAATCTTCCCGATGAAGAGTATATTACGGATGCCTCGGATAAATCGACTGTTTCTTTCCAAATCGATCTAAAAGAAAAGGTCCTTTCTGCTATGATCGAAGGAGTACAGAAATCGATCCCTTTACCATTCCCAATAGACATGATCAGCTTCGGTTGCTCGACCGGGGAATTTCATTTTTCTGATATACTTATCCAAGAGGGCGAGTGAATCACGATGTTCTTTAACTTCATGGACGAACTCCGGGCCGCCGGAATTTCAGCTTCGCTCAAGGAGCATCTTGTCCTGCTCGAGGCGCTCGAGAAGGACGTTATCCAGCGCAGTCCGGAAGAATTTTATTATCTTTCGCGCGCGACGTTCGTGAAAGATGAAGGCTTGCTGGATCGCTTTGATCAGGTCTTCTCGAAAGTGTTCAAAGGCATCGAAACCAATTACGGTTTGGAGGAAGAAGAAATTCCGCTCGACTGGCTGAAAGCGGTCGCAGAGAAATATCTCTCCGAAGAGGAAATGGAGAAGATCAATTCGCTCGGTAGCTGGGACGAGATTATGGAGACGCTTAAAGAGCGTCTCGAAGAACAGCAAGAACGCCATGAAGGCGGCAGCAAGTGGATCGGCACGGGCGGTACTTCGCCTTACGGTAATTCGGGCTATAACCCGGAAGGTGTCCGGATTGGCGGTGAAGGTGGTCAGAAAAAAGCGATCAAGGTTTGGGACAAGCGCGAGTTTCAAAATCTCGATAACACCAAGATGCTGGGTACACGGAATATCAAGGTTGCCCTTCGCCGACTGCGCAAATTCGCCCGTGAAGGCGCGCAGGATGAGTTGGATATAAACCGGACCATCGACGGTACGGCCAAAAAAGGCTGGCTCGACATTCATATGCGCGCCGAGCGGCATAATGCTGTGAAATTGCTGCTTTTCCTTGATGTTGGCGGATCGATGGATCCCTTTATTAAGCTCTGCGAAGAACTGTTCAGCGCGGCAACCGGCGAATTCAAGAATCTCGAGTTTTTCTATTTCCACAACTGCCCCTATGAAGGCGTGTGGAAGGACAATCGCCGGCGCTTTTCAGAGCGCACCAACACCTGGGATATCCTCCACAAATATGGCCATGACTATAAGCTGATCTTTGTCGGCGACGCGTCGATGAGTCCCTATGAGATCACCCATCCAGGCGGGTCGGTCGAACATTTCAACGAAGAAGCCGGTGTGACCTGGATGCGGCGCCTGACTAATACCTATCCCGCTGCGGCGTGGCTAAATCCCGTGCCGGAGAAACAATGGGGCTATTCGCAAAGCGTCAAGATCATCCGTGAACTGATGAATGACCGGATGTACCCGCTAACGGTCGACGGCCTGAGCGATGCGATGAAAGAATTGACCCGCAAGCAGGGCTAGACGTCAGCCTTCAACCGCCAGTAAAGTTGTGCCGTCATATTTCTCGGCCGCCGGTTCAAAGATTTCGGACTTTTCGAAATGCAGGTCTTCCACGCGAACATCCTTCAAACCGGAAAGCTTGAACGTTCCGAGCTTGATCTCCTTCGGCGGCTGGCCGTCTTTTTCCAGCGGCACAGCATCGACATACATTTCGTCATGGCGGGTATAGAGAATATGCGGCGCCAGCTTGAACGTCGTGTTGTTATAGGTTGCGGCCACACATTTTTTCAGCGCAACGCCTTCGAAAAATTCTTTGCTTGGTAACATGGCGACAAATTAACAGATGTTCGGCGAATTGCAATAAATATGTTGCAGTGCAGCATAATTAGTAAAGAAGAAAATCTTCCTGCATCTCGCCCCATGCCCGTTCGTCCGGTGCGGCGATGGCTTCCAGATCATCGGCGGTTGACGATGGATTTTCGATCCATTCTCGCAAAGACGGCCCGCCGTTGATTATATCGAAAGCCAGTCTGCCTTCCTCATATTCATAGGGAAAGTCCCGCCACAGATCATATCCGGAATAGAGCTTTCCAATGGCTTTCAACGCCAGGGCCTGAAGTCGCCATGGCCGGAAAGACTGGTGATCATAGACCGGGCCCTCGGCGTGAATCTGGACGCCGTTGCACAATGTTGCCTGATGCTTATGAAAAGTCGGTTCGAACCATATCTCGCGGAGCGCGCATCCCTCCAACCACTGCGGGGCCATTTCTCGCATTTCGGCAATGACCGTGCGCGCGTCGATATCCGGAGCGCCAAACAGTTCTAATGGCCGTGTGGTTCCACGCCCTTCGGAAAGCGTCGTCCCTTCCAGCATCACCGTCCCCGCGTAAGCGCGCGCCATATTGACATTCGGTGCGTTGGGACTGGGATTGATCCAGATACGATTGTCCGGCCAGCCAAACCCTAGCCCTTCCGGCTGCCACCCCTGCATCTCGATGACCTTATAATCGACGTCGAGGTTAAAATGGCTGATCAGCCAGCGCCCCATTTCCCCCATGGTCAGCCCGTGCCGCATGGGCATGGGTGCCGCACCAACAAAACTTTCCCATCCTTCTTCGAGAATTGTACCTTCAATGGGCCTGCCTGCCGGATTGGGCCTGTCCAGCACCCACACCGTCTTGCCGTGCTCGGCGACCGCTTCCAGCATATAACGCAGAGTGGTAATGAAAGTGTAGATTCGACAACCCAGATCCTGAAGGTCTATCAGGACGACATCGAATGTTTCCATCGACTGGCGCGTCGGTCGCCGCACTTCGCCATAGAGGCTGAACACCGGAATGCCGTGAACCGGATCATTATAGTCCGGCGATTCGATCATATTATCCTGCTTGTCACCGCGCAATCCATGTTGTGGGCCGAAAGCCGCGGTCACGTTGATTCCATCAATCGCTGATAAAGCGTCGAGGCTATGGACAAGATCGTGCGTCACCGAAGCGGGATGCGCAAGCAACGCGACCCGCTTTCCCGCCAACGGCCGACGCAGATCCGCATCTTCAATCAGCCTGTCTATTCCAAATTTTATCAACGTTCCGTCGCCTCCATTTTAAGCGTAAAGCCATCACGATGGTGAAAATCCGGCCTAGCTGCGGGATGGGCCAAAGCCCAGAGTGATTTCTCACTGTTTTGCATCTCAATGACCGCGGACAGCCCCGCACTTAGCTCATTTTGCGTCCAGATATCGGGTAATCCAAAAGTCACCTCGAGAGCAATATGCGAGTCACTGAAATCCATAAATATTTTGGGTGTTTGAGCTAGTGCGAGCTGGTCCATTTCGTCGCGATAACGACGAAAGCTATACGCCGCCCAGTTCCCTGATGGAGAAAAGTTAAATTCGCAGTAACGCTCTTTTCCCTGCTCGCTGAGGAATAGTTCGAAACAAGTGTTTTCCCACAGATTGTCCGTATATTGGGGCTTTCCCCTATTGTCCGGTAGCTTGACTTCCTCAACATTTCCTGCCGCGTGATATCTCAGCCATATTATACCTGTCTCAGACATCGACCACTCGACGGTAATTTCGTCAATGGCAGATACCGGGGTTATCGGATGGCATTGCAAGTTCAAACGCATATTGCGACTTTCGTTGTCCCCATGTAACGCACCAATCCATGACCAATTATCAATCTGATCTCCTGCGTCTACTCAATGATCGCGGCTATATCCACCAGTTAACCGATGCCAAAGCATTGGATTCTCTCGCCACGAAGAGCATCATTCCCGGCTATATCGGATTCGATGTTACAGCGGATTCCCTTCACGTCGGAAATCTAGTCCAAATCATGATGCTCCGTCGACTGCAACAAGCCGGGCACAAGCCAATCGTTTTGATGGGAGGCGCAACCACCAAGATTGGTGATCCGTCCGGAAAAGACGAGATGCGAAAGATACTTGACGATGAAGGAATCGCGTCGAATTTTGCAAAAATTCGCGGCTGTTTCGAGAATTTCTTGACCTTCGGCGATGGCCCTACTGATGCGATCATGGTCAATAACGACGATTGGCTCGGTGAACTCGAATATATTCCATTTTTGCGCAACGTCGGTCGCCATTTTACAATCAATCGTATGCTGGCGTTTGATTCTGTAAAACTCAGACTGGATCGCGAACAACCACTGACCTTCCTCGAATTCAACTATATGATCCTTCAAGCATATGACTATCTTGAATTGTCGCGCCAATATGGCTGCCAATTGCAAATGGGTGGATCCGACCAATGGGGAAATATCGTCAACGGAATTGAATTGGCTCGCCGGATGGACGGGGCCGAGCTGTTTGGCGTCACCACCCCCTTGATTACCAAGGCCGATGGTTCAAAAATGGGCAAATCCGTGGATGGTGCGATTTGGTTGAACGCTGAGCGGCTTTCTCCTTACGATTACTGGCAATTTTGGCGCAATACCGACGACCGGGATGTCGGCAAATTCATGCGGCTGTTCACCGATATAGATCTGGATGAAATTACCCGCCTGGAGTCGATGCAAGGATCCGAAATCAACGAAGCCAAAAAAATCCTTGCGGATGCGGCCACCAGCCTGGCTCATGGCGAGAAAGCGGCAAAGGAGGCCGCTGATACGGCACAGCAAGTGTTCGAACAGGGCGGTTCCGGTGGTGATCTGCCGGTCCACTTTGTTGACTCGAACGAGATATCCTTACTTGATGCGTTGGTTGGCATCGGTTTTTGTGCATCCAAAGGAGAAGCAAAAAGACTTGTCGCTGGCGGCGGGGCCCGGGTGGGTGATGAGCCAATCAGGGACGCCGGATATATGGTTGCTATTGCCGACCAGGACATAAAAGTTTCGGCCGGAAAAAAGAAGTACGGTCTGCTTCGAAAATCCTGATTCCGGGTCTTCATTTATCGGTTTACCAGCATTTACCTTTTATTCTTAATCATTGGTTATTGTCGCGATGAACCTTTTTTTGGAGCTCGCACTACATGACCAGCGTACCGCATCAGACATCACCCGATCCGCGCCGTGCGACACGTTTCCCGGTTGATTTTGAAACCATATGCGAATTTCATCCTCATCAGGAGGTGCGGATACGGATCACCAATATTTCAGCCCACGGCATAATGCTGGGCGATGTACTGGATATGGAGAAGGGCGACAGAGTTATCGTCCGTTTGCCAGTCGCCGGACGGATCGAAGCCTATCTTGTCTGGTCCCATCAGGGTCGCTGCGGTTTTGAATTTGAGAGAGTGATCCGGGAGCCGGATTTCGTTGCCATGCTGGACCAGATCAACAGCCTCTAGTCGCTATCCGCTGCGCAACAGGCTGACGCCCCAATCGCGCTCGAACAGATAAAGTGCTATCCGCGCCGCCTGACCTCTTTCGCTTGCCAATCCGCCATCCCGGTCGAGCAACAGCCGGGCATCATCGGTGGCCGGGCCGATCAGATCATTGACTTGCGCTGGGGTGGCAACACGAAAGCCCGCATCTCCCGATTGCCGCGTACCCAATAATTCCCCAGCCCCGCGCAAACGCAGGTCTTCTTCCGCAATGCGAAAACCATCATTTGTCTCGCGCATCAACTTAAGCCGGGCACGGGCCGTTTCGCTCAGTGTATCGCCGCGAATCAACAGGCAGTTGGATTTGACGCTTCCCCGACCTACGCGGCCGCGCAGCTGATGCAACTGCGCGAGGCCAAAGCGATCTGCAGCCTCGATGATCATCAGGCTGGCGTTGGGGACATTAACGCCGACTTCGATGACCGTAGTGGCTACCAGAACCTTGATTTCGTCGCGCTGAAACCGCCCCATCACCAAGTCTTTCTCAGGCCCCTTCATCCGGCCGTGCACCAAACCTACCTGGTCACCAAATCGCGCTTTCAAGCTGGCGGCCCGTTCTTCCGCCGCAGCCAGATCGCTCTTTTCGCTTTCTTCGACCAACGGGCAAACCCAGTAAGCCTGGCCGCCGGAGGCGATATGGCGCGCAAGGCCATCAACCACGTCTGGCATTCGTGCTTCGGAAATCACACTGGTATCAATGGTTTGCCGCCCTGGAGGAAGCTCATCGATGCGGGAAACATCCATTTCTCCATATTGACTGAGCGTCAGGGTCCTCGGTATCGGCGTAGCTGTCATTGCCAGTAGATGCGGTGTGCGTTCGGCTTTTTGCGTTAACATGAGACGCTGGGAGACCCCGAATTTATGCTGTTCGTCAACAACAGCCACGGCAAGATTCTTGTACCGGACATGCTCCTGAAAAATCGCATGGGTCCCGATCAAGATGTCGATCGACCCATCCATCAGACCCATCAGCGTCGCCTCACGAACTTTGCCCTTATCGCGCCCGGTCAATATCGCGAGATTGACCGGGAGGCCGGCCAGCAATTTCTGCAAGCCTTCATAATGCTGACGTGCCAAAATTTCCGTCGGGGCCAACAACGCCCCTTGGTATCCCGCTTCTACGGCGGTTAGCAGCGCCATCAACGCCACCAGGGTCTTGCCGGATCCCACATCGCCCTGCAGCAACCTCAGCATTGGAGCGCTTTGCGCAAGATCGCTTTCAATCTCCGCAATGCAGCGATTCTGGGCATTGGTCAGTTCAAAGGGCAGCTTTATCTTGCCGCGAAGCCTTCCGTCACCCTGGATGGGAATGCCTTTCTTGCTTCGGTTGCTGGCACGCACCAGCATGAAGGCCAGTTGATTGGCAAACACCTCGTCATAGGCGAGCCGGTCGCTCGCATTCTCGCTTTCGGTGCGGTGGAGTGAAGCGATACTGTCCCCCCAGCTTTTCCAGCCCTTGGAGGCAAGCTGGCTCGGCTCCACCCACTCCGGCAATTGCGGTGCCAGAGCGAGTGCTTGTTCGATCAGTTGTCGCATGCGTGCATTACCAAGCCCGTCAGACAACGGATAAATAGGTTCCAACAGCGCTATGCTCTGGACCTGTTCCGGTTCGAGCACTTGGTCGGGATGGACGATCTGAAGTTCGTCGCCATAACGCTCGAGCTTGCCGGAAATGATTTTTGGCTCCCCAAGCGGCAATAATTTTTTCGGCCAGCCAGGGTTCCGCCCAAAAAAGGTCAAGCTGATATAGTTGCCAGCCTTGTCCGTTGCATGGACCCGAAGGGGGCTGCGCGGACCACCGGTGCGATAGTCGACCGGTGTCACCTGAATGATGATCGTCTCGCCAACATCAATTTCATCCAGCTCTTCGACGCGCTTCCGGTGCATCCAGTAGCTCGGTTGATGATAGAGCAAGTCCTTGACCCGCGTCAGCCGCAACTTCTCGAGCGGCTTGACCAGCACCTTGCCGATGCCCTTGAGCGACTGGATTTCGCCAAATAATGGATTGAGTATCTCGGGCCGCATGTCTATCCGCCTTTATACCCTCGCTGGCTCATTATGCTAGCCAAGTTGGAGCAGCAGATATGGACCGCGAAACAAGGCTGAAACGGCTGCAATTTCGCGCATGGCATCGCGGGACCCGGGAAGCCGACTTTTTGATCGGCGGATTTTTCGATCGCTACAGTCGGGACTGGTCGGAACAAGAGCTGGACTGGTTCGAAAGCCTACTCGTCGAAGATGATGTGGATGTCATGGCCTGGGCGATTGGAACACTACCCGTTCCTGAAGCTTTTGGCGGGCCGCAAATGGACGCCATGCAGAAACTCGACTATATTGACGCAACGAAATAATATTCTTGTCCTATATTCAAAAGCCATTCTGAATGCCTTACCTAGATAGATTATCATCCTCTGAAAAAGGCATGACGCTGGCGGGCGTGCCGGTTGGCTATCGCCCGCTTTTCCTATCCGAGATCGCGGTCAAATCAGGCCAGCGCACGATGTTTGTCGCCACCGACGATGCGGCAATGAGCGCGGTGGCGGAAGCGGCTCGTTTTTTTGAACCCGCTCTGGAAATCATTGAATTTCCGGCTTGGGACTGCCTCCCCTATGACCGCGCATCGCCGGCGCTGCACACCACCTCGGACCGGCTTGCTGCATTGGCGAAGCTGGCGCTCCCCAATACGGGAGGTCAACTGGTCGTCACTACGGTCAATGCCGTAACCCAGCGGGTATTGATGCCATCGCGGATCAAGGAATTTGTCACTCATCTCGCGCCCGGCACGATTATCGAACAGGAAAGACTGATCTCTTTCCTCTATGCCAACGGCTTTGTGCGGGTGGATACCGTCGCTGACAGCGGCGAGTTCGCGGCACGTGGCGGCTTGATCGATCTATTCCCGCCCGGTGCCGAATTGCCGATCCGGATAGACCTTTTTGGCGACGAGATCGAAACCTTGCGCCAGTTCGACCCTGCTGACCAGCGTACCGTGGCCAATATCCAAGAGCTTGATCTGCTGCCAGTTTCTGAGTTTCTGCTCGATCCGGAGAGCATAACCCGGTTCCGCACCCGCTATCGTGATCTTTTTGGCGCAATCTCAACCGGCGATGCATTGTATCAATCGATCTCGGAGGGGCGACGATTGGCCGGGATGGAGCATTGGCTGCCGCTTCTCGAAGAACGGCTGGCGACGATTTTCGACTATATCGGAGATGATTGCATAATTTTGCAGGATGCCGCCGGCTCAGCCGCAGCAGAAGCACAATTTGCGGCAATCGCAGACTATCACAAGAACCGGATTGAAGCCGACAAGGCCAATCTGTCGAGCTACCGTCCGCTCCCGCCTGAGATGCTTTATCTGACGCCGGATGAATGGCGATCCTGCAGGGAAGATGCACCGATCCATGTTCTGAGCGAATTTGACGAACCGGAAACCGAAACGGTCGTCTCGATGTCCGTGTCTTCGCCCCGCGATTTTTCACCCGAACGGGCACGCAACGAGAATATATATCAGGCACTGGGAGCCCATCTCAACAGTCTGACGAAGTCCGGAAGCACCGCCGTAGTCGCGAGCTATAGTAAAGGGTCGCGCGCGCGCATCTTTGACCTGCTTAAAGATCATGACGTCAAAGGGGCCGTACTGTGCGATGACTGGAACTCCTGTCTCTCGGCTGGATCAGGAATAGCCCTGACCATATTGCCACTATCTTCAGGCTTCCGGACAGAAGGCCTGTCGTTGCTCACCGAACAAGATATTTTCGGAGACCGGCTGGTCCGCAAATCCAAGCGGCGCAAGAGCAGCGATGCCTTTATCGAAGAGTTGTCAGCGCTCAGTCAGGGCGATCTGGTCGTCCATCTCGAGCACGGCATTGGCTTATACGAAGGCATAGTCTCCATTCCGGTTGGCGAAAGCCCGCATGATTGTGTCCATTTGAAATATGCCGGTGGTGACAAGCTTTACGTTCCGGTCGAAAATATCGATGTGCTCAGTCGCTACGGCGAAGGCGGTGAGAGCGTTGTGCTTGACCGGCTTGGCGGCGAAGCTTGGCAAAGACGCAAATCGAAGCTGAAGGAACGCATTAGAGCGATCGCGCACGAGTTGCTCAGGACCGCTGCGGCGCGGGCTTTGCAACCGGCGACGCCCGCGCGCGTTGAGGCCAGCGACATGGCCGGTTTCGTGGATCGCTTCCCCTATCAGGAAACCGATGATCAGCAGCAGGCTATCGAGGAAGTGCTCGCCGACATGGCATCAGGCAAGGCGATGGACCGCCTGGTCTGCGGTGACGTTGGTTTTGGGAAAACCGAGGTCGCGATGCGCGCGGCATTTGCGGCTGCCATGGCCGGTATGCAGGTTGCCATCATCGCGCCCACAACCTTGCTCGCCCGTCAGCATTTCAACAATTTCGAAGAGCGTTTTCGGCCCTTCCCGATCAAAATCGGTCGGCTATCACGACTGGTTCCGGCTGCAGAAGCCAAGAAAACGAAGGAAGGTCTGACCAGCGGCGAGGTCGACATCGTGATCGGCACCCACGCGCTCCTCGCCAAGTCTATCGAATTTCAACGGCTCGGCCTGATCATTATCGATGAAGAGCAACGTTTTGGCGTGACTCACAAGGAACGCCTCAAGGCAATGAAGGCGGACGTGCATGTGCTGACGCTCACCGCCACGCCTATCCCCCGTACGCTACAGATGGCGATGACAGGCATGCGCGAATTGTCTGTTATTCAAACACCCCCGGTAGACCGACTTGCCGTACGCACCTATGTCATGCCGTGGGACCCTATTCCGCTGCGCGAGGCGCTGCTGCGTGAGCATTATCGTGGAGGCCAGTCGTTCATTGTCGTCCCCCGTATCGCGGACCTCCCCGATATCGAGGATTTCCTCAAGAAACATGCCCCCGAACTGACCTATGTCGTCGCCCATGGGCAAATGGCTCCAGCGACCGTGGAAGAACGGATGTCGGCCTTTTATGACCGCAATTATGATGTGCTGCTCTCGACCACAATTGTCGAAAGCGGCCTGGACATTCCCAGTGCGAATACACTGATCATTTTTCGCGCTGATCGCTTCGGCCTTGCCCAGTTGTATCAGCTCAGAGGTCGGGTCGGGCGTTCAAAAACGCGTGCCTATGCTTATATGGTCACACCAAAGGATCGGATCATCACCGAAAAGGCAGAGAAACGGCTGAAAATCCTCGGGGATCTGGACAGCCTTGGTGCCGGCTTTGAACTCGCCAGCCACGACCTCGATATTCGTGGTGCCGGCAATCTGCTGGGTGATGAACAATCGGGACATATCAAGGAAGTCGGGTTCGAACTGTACCAGTCAATGCTGGAAGACGCCATTCTGGAAGCGAAAGCCAAGGGCTCTGGCTTGCAAGCCGCAACCGACAGTTTTTCTCCCCAGATTACGGTCGATGCTCCGATCCTGATACCGGAAGCCTATGTCCCCGACCTTTCGCTCCGCATGGGGCTCTATCGCCGGATGAACGGTCTCAAAACGCTTCAGGAAATCGAATCCTTTGCCGCAGAAATGATCGACCGTTTCGGCGACCTTCCGGTCCAGACCGACAATCTGCTCAAGCTCATGCATATCAAGATGAATTGCGTGACAGCACAAATTGCAAAAATCGAAATGGGGCCGCGCGGCGCTTTGGTCAGCTTTCACAAAGACCGCTTTCCCAATGTCCCGGGCCTGCTGGACTATGTCGACCGCCTCAAGGGAACTGCCAAAATCCGGCCTGACAACAAGCTGTTCATTGAACGCAAGTGGCGGGATCCCAAGTCCCGTCTGCATGGCCTGACGCAACTGACAACAGGATTATCGAAACTGGCGCAACGCGTTACTGCCTAGTTGCTGCGCAAGGCGAACGCTTCAAACTCGTCTGGCGAGAGCGGGCCGGAACGCAAGAAGCCCTGAAAATATTCGCAACCCTGTTCCGCCAAAATACTGAGCTGGAATTCCGTTTCCACACCTTCCGCGATCACGCTGAGATGGAGGCTATGCGCCATGTCGATTATCGACCGCACCACCACCTGATCTTTTGGTGAGCCACTGATGTCGCTGGTCAGCCCGCTGTCGATCTTCAAATAGTCGACTGGCAGCTCCTTGAGATAGGAAAGGCTGCTGTACCCGGTACCGAAATCGTCAATCGCGATGCGAACGCCAGCCATGCGCAATCGCTGCAATTTGTCCGCCGATGCTGACAAATTGCCAATCAGTTCGGATTCTGTGATTTCAAGAGTCAGGCGGCCCAGATTGAAACCGGCTTTATCAACCTGTTGACGGATATTGTCATCGAATAAGGCTGCGGCCAAATCGCCCGCTGTCACATTGATCGAAAGGCGCAAGAAGCCGAGACTTTCTGGCCAGCCGGCGGCCAGCGTCAAAGCCTGTTTATGGATTTGGGTTGAAAGGGATTCCATCACGCCGGCCCTGTCCGCAACGGCGAACAGGGTTGAAGCGCCCAACAGCCCGTATTCGGGATGCTCCCACCGCGCCAATGCCTCGGCACCGACAAGTTGCCCCGTGTCGATTCTCATTTGGGGTTGGAACGCGATAACAATTTCTCCGCGGCCCATCGCCCCGGCCAGTTGATCCTCCAGCAGCTCTTCCAGATGTACATCGGCTTCGGAAACGGTGCTGAACTTAATTGGTAGCGCATCCGCGGCGGTCGCTTCTGCAAGCGCCAACACTGCTTTTCTGATCAACGTCTTTTCGCTGGAATCGCCATTACCGATCGCTACACCAGCCCGCGCAACAGGGTTGATCGGCCGTCCCTCCAATTGCAGGTCATAAAAAACGCTAGCGATCAGATCATTTGCAAAATCGGAAATCTTGTTACTCTGAATATCGGCCAGAGCGATCAGAAAATTCTGACCATCCAGCCGCGCGACAAGCTGCGAACCGGCATATTGGCGATGCGTCTGATCCATCAGCCTGTGTCCGACAATCCGCAGCAGTTGATCCCCGGCGTTTCGTCCGAAAGCGGCATTGATCATCCGGAAGTTTTTGATGCCAATCGCAATGAGTGTCAATTGGCTTCCGGCTTCCAGTTTCCGCCTTATCCACGCACGGGCAGCTGCCGTATTCCTCAAGCCGGAAAGCAGATCCCGTCCGGTCCAATCGTCAACGTCCTCGTTGTTCGCAAGATATTCAATTCTGCCGAAAATCCGGCCATCTGCTTCATGCAAATGATGCACCACCGCTCGACCATTGAGCCGGTGAGGAACCGCCGCCTGTCTCGCGCCGTCGCGCAAACGTCCCATGGCTCCGCGCACCCGCTTGCGTTCTTCGGGTGAAAGCACGCGGTAGATTCCCGTGACGGGATATCGCTTGAAATCAATCTCTCCAGCAGCTGCCAACAGGCTATCGCTGACCCAATATTCACTAACGGAGCCCAACGCCATCGACCATTGTAAATCCGCGATCATCAGCATCGATTGTTCGTGACTCGCGCGTTCGGCGCCTCCTCGAATATTCTCGACATACCGATAGGCATATTTGATGGACTGAGCGAGATCTGCTCCCGGATCGGCAAAATCCAGATAATGCGTTGCTCCCGAATCATGACATTGCCCGACAATCTGGGAGCTTTGACTGCTGTCGACCAACGCCAAAATAGCAATCCCGCCTTCGGTCGCGGTTGTTGAAAGTTCTGCGATAGCCTTCAAGCCGTCATTTTCGGCTCGGCGAGCGTCAATCACCGCAATCATGGCGCCAGCTGAAAAAAACCGGGCGCTCAGATTATCCAATCTGCGGGCGGAATGAACCCGCCAACCAAAAGACGCAATCTTGGCGGCCAGAGGATCGCGCTCATGGAACGAAAGCAGAAACAGGTTTCTGAATTCAGTCAACTGTGCGGTCGAGATGGATGCTTCTTGGACTTCAAAACTCCTGATATAGGTTGACAGCAATGCCAATTTGCAAGCGATCGACTACCGTTTCCCATAGCAGCAAATCCTTTATAGGGCGTTGCTTGCTGATGCAGAAATCGCTAGCTGTACACCATTCCATCTAGAAGAGAATTTCTATGCAAGACGGTTTCGGCCGCAAAATTGATTACCTGCGGATTTCGGTCACTGACCGATGTAATTTCCGCTGCCAATATTGCATGTCCGAAAAAATGACCTTCATGCCCAAATCAGAGCTGCTTTCTCTGGAAGAAATCAGCCTTATTGCAGAACGATTCATCGGACACGGCATTCGGAAAATCCGGCTTACCGGCGGTGAACCGCTGGTCAGACGGGATATGAAAGATGTTATCCAGCGTCTTGGCAGAAAAGTGGTGTCCGGCGAACTGGAAGAACTGACGCTCACCACCAACGGGTCGTTGCTGACCGAATATGCCGACCATCTCGCAGCCCATGCCGTGCGGCGGATCAATGTCAGCATGGATACGCTCGACCCCGAGCGCTTTTCCGAGATCACCCGGGGCGCCGATGTTAACGTTGTTCTGGATGGCATAAAGGCTGCCAAGGCCGCTGGAATCCATGTCAAAATCAACATGGTTGCAGTTCGCGATTTCAACGAAGCTGACCTTCTGCCAATGGCCGAATATTGCGCAGAAAATAGTCACGATCTGACTATTATCGAGAGCATGCCCTTGGGCGATGTCGGTGCGGATCGACAACTTGCCCATATTTCCGCCGATGAATTCCTGGTTCCGTTAAGAGACCACTATACAATCCTTCCTGTTCCCCATCGCAGCGCTGGACCGGCGCGCTATGTTTCGGTCGAGCCTCTCGGCCTGCGGCTGGGACTGATTACACCGCTCAGCAATAATTTCTGCGATGACTGCAACCGACTGCGTCTGACCACCGACGGAAAGATATTCATGTGCCTCGGTCACAGCGCGCATGTCGATTTGCGCGCAGCAGTTCGGAGCGATGGTATCGCTGCCGTTGACCAATTGCTCCAACAGGCTCTAAAGCTCAAACCGTTGCGGCATGATTTCAATGCGCAGCTGGAGGGGTCCGCAGAGATATTGGAGCGTCATATGAACGTCACGGGCGGATGAGCGAAAAGAAATGGGCGTTGATCGTATCGCCAACACAGCAGGCACAAGAAGCAGCCGAGAAACTGAAACCACTGATCGACTGGGTCCCGATGGAAGAAGCGGATCAGGCGGTTGTCCTCGGCGGCGACGGATTCATGCTGCAAACGCTGCACCAGATGCTCAATCGCCGAAATATCATGCCGGTATATGGCATGAACCTGGGTACGGTGGGTTTCCTGATGAACAACTGGCATCTGGAAGACCTCAAAGAGCGTCTGAGCAAGGCCCGGGCTTTCAAGGTAAAACCGCTCAAGATGGAGGTGGAAACCCTTTCCGGAGCCAAATTTACCCTGCCCGCCATCAACGAAGTGTCGCTTCTGCGCGAAACCCGGCAGACGGCGAAGCTCGAGATAGAAATCAATGGCCGGGTCATGATGGATGAACTGGTCTGCGACGGCCTGCTGATAGCCACGCCCGCCGGATCCACCGCCTATAACCTCTCCGCGAACGGCCCGATCCTGCCCCTGACCTGCAATCTTCTTGCATTGACACCGATCAGCCCGTTCCGGCCGAGACGCTGGAAAGGTGCGATTTTGCCGGACAAGATGGAAATAACCATCCGCGTACTCAATCCGGAAAAACGGCCGGTCAGCGCAGTCGGCGACCAGCAGGAAGTCCGCGACGTCAGCTGCGTCAAAGTCTCCGTGGACCGGGCCCAGGCGCTCACGATGCTGTTTGATCCCGAACATGCACTGGACGATCGCATCGCCATGGAACAATTTGTCGTTTGATGGCTTGCGGCCCGCGAATCTCGTTGCTATAGCCGCGCTGCACCACGAAAGTCTCGGTCCAGAATCGAGCGTGTTCCCCGATAGCTCAGTGGTAGAGCATTCGACTGTTAATCGAATGGCCGTTGGTTCGAATCCAACTCGGGGAGCCATTTTCCACCGCATTATTTCCGGACGATTGCTTGCTTTGCAAAGCCTGATACCCTGACCAAAACGCGTTCGTCTTGGTCACGCGAAAATTTCTGTTCAGATAAATCTCCTTTTCCCTGATAAACTTTACAATCTTTACACTGTTATAAAGTGAAATCTGCTTGGCCGCCTTGCAGCGCAAATTTTTACCTAGGGTCACACGGGTCACACCCCCTAAAGCGGAAAAAGCGGTGGTGGCCGATACGGGCTATCGGGTGGTCACAAGATCAACACGCTCCTTTCGGCCAGAGAAGGTGCGCACGGGCAGGAAGCCGTGGCGGCGGGCGCGAAGCAGAGCATGATGCGGCATGGTCATGGCAGCGGTTTATCAGAAGGGGAATGCTGTAGGAAAGGGAGGAATTCGCCGGAGGGATTGGGAGAATTTGGTTGGCTGCTGCTGTCATTTGCAGGCCCAATGGCAAATCTGACGAAACGCTAGCTTCCGCAATGGTCGGATGGTTTCAACCTATCTCTGCATGGGAGGGTTTTGAACTTGGTATTGCGAATTGAGAATTGCGAGCGATGCAGCGATTGATATGGATAATCCGCATCAGGATATAGCCTTCTGGCTGGGTGGGTACGCACAATCAGATAATGATGCCCAAACGCCCGACGCGCACAAATGATTTCGCCGTTCGCAAAGCCGTATCAATCAGAATTCCGGGCACGCCACGCCGTCAGTTCCGCTCCCTTCAGGAAGCGGATTGCAGTGCCGCGAGCCTCGCGCTGAGCCCGTCCCGCTTCTCCAAAATTCGCGAAGATGACCGCGTCGGCTTTATATTTGTTGCGCGCTTTTTCCCAAAGTTCCCGATAAACTTTTTGCGGTGATGAATGCTTTGAGAAGATTGTTAAGCGTCGTACTTTCTTGGTGAGTTTGCCTACAACTCGATATGGTCGATCCGTAATATCGCCATCGGTTACCGGGACTTCCTGCGACATCACCCATTCATATGACGCCGTGTTTTCAACGTTCTGCGCCGCCGCGGCCGATGAAACAGCCAGTGCCAGAGTTGCGGCAAAGGCTATTGCGAGATTACTTCGCATATCCAGTTCCTTTCGATGATGTTCACAGGCTGCAAAATGCGATCAGCCCGTTCGTTTGCAAAAATATTGCCTGCCTGGCAGCGCAGCTCATCACGGACAAACTCGGCGAGTGCGTTTTCGACCGCTGGATCGCCGTCCGACTTCCACCGCTTTAACAGCGCCATCAGGTTATTCGGATTCGTCATACCGCCAGAATATCTCGCGATCTGCGGTTTGTCCAATCGGTGGTATCATCATAAGTTCTGATACCGGATTGAGATTGGTTACCGGAATTACGGCAACAGTGCTCCAATTCCACCACCTCAAACCCACAATAACCGCACCGCTACATAGAGGATCAACAAAGCCGTCAGCCGCCTGATCCATATCTCCGGCAATGCCTTGCTGGCCAATATGCTACCAATCTGACCGCCCAGCAAGACACCGAGAAACAGCGGCCAATAGGCAAGGACCGCCTCTCCGCCGATGCTCAAGCCCGATTTCATCAACTGCCCGCCGAGACCGGCGATCGAGTTGACCAGGATGAACACGCTGGCTGTCGCTGCGATGCGGCGACTGTCGGACCAGCGGGTGAGCAACAGGATCGGCGCGAGGAAAATGCCGCCGCCGATTCCGACCATGCCGGACAGAAAACCGATGCCGGTGCCGATGGCGGGCGCAAATAACCGGTGACCGGTCCATTGCCCGCTTCCGGATTTTCTCCCTGCCCGCTTGATAAACGGTTCGATCATCAGCAAAATTCCGGCCGCTGCCAGTGACAGGCCGAGCAGGATCATAAAATTGTTCTGAGCAATGACCATGCGCCCCCCCAGCCAAGCCGTAGGGACGGACAGGAGGAGGATCGGCCAGATTCTTTGCCAGTCGATCAGGCCGCGTGTCTGAAACCGGAAGGTCCCGCCGGTAACGACAATGATATTGCACAGCAGCGCAATGATCGGCAGCGCCCGATAATCAAGCTCCGCCAGCGCCAGCAGGGCGATATAGGTAGACCCGCCGCCAAATCCGACGCTGGCGTACAGCGCAGCGGTCATAGTAAACAGGATCGCCAACCCGGCTATGCCGAAAGCCATCTCAGATCGCGCCAGGCCGCACGGGATTCAGATCAAAATTTCCCGTGACAATGCTTGTACTTGCGTCCCGAACCACAGGGGCAAGGGGCATTGCGGCTGACTTTTTTGCCATCGAACGCGTCTGCAGGATTGTTCAATTGGCCCGATTGCCGTGGCGGCAAAGTTGTGGAAACCGTTCCCAGCGTGCCGCCGTCGATATCATTGCTATTGTCTTCTCCGGTTAGCGGATCGATGTGCGTGGTCAGGAAATCCGGCAATTCCGGCAATTCCGGCACCGCGATTTCTTCCTGACGGTGGAACTGGCTGACCGCGATCGTCTTGGTCACGCCTTCGCGGATGATCTCCAGCATCCGTTCGAACAGGCCGAAGGCTTCCTGCTTATATTCGTCGAGCGGCTTTTTCTGGGCATAGGCACGCAGGAAAACCACCTGACGTAGCGCATCGAGAGTGGCAAGATGCTCTTTCCAGTGATGGTCAAGCAATTCGAGCAGGATCGATTTTTCGATTTGCGCCCAGACGCCAGGATTTTCGCCTTCCACCTGTGCCATTTTTGCTTCGAATTCGGCATCTGCCATTTCGGAGATGCGCGTCTCGATGATTTCAGGCTCGAGCGCATCTTCCTGCATCCAGCTATCGAAATCAGGACGGAGATTAAGCACTTCCTCGACGCGGACTTTCAGGCCCTGTACGTCCCATTGCTCCGGATAGGTCCCATGCGGGCAGGCATCGGCAACAAGCGCATTGACCGTTTCATGGCGCATGTCTTCGACCACATCGCCGACCGTTTCCGCATCCATGATTTCCGAGCGTTGTTCGTAGATCACCTTGCGCTGGTCGTTCATCACATCATCATATTCGACGACCTGCTTGCGCGCTTCATAGTTCCGCGCTTCGACCTTTTTCTGTGCTGTTTCAATGGCTTTGGACAACCATTTTCCGCCAATGGCCTCACCGTCCTCGAGGTTTTTGTTCATCATCTTGGCGAACATCGTTTCGGTGCCAAAGATGCGCAGCAAATCGTCTTCAAGGCAAAGATAGAAGCGGCTCAGTCCCGGGTCACCCTGCCGCCCGGAACGGCCGCGCAGCTGATTATCGATCCGGCGGCTTTCGTGTCGCTCGGTGCCGAGCACGAACAAACCGCCGGCTTCCCTGACCCGGTCGCGCAGCGCTCCAACTTCTTCCTTGATCTTGGCGATTGCCTTGTCTTTTTCCGGACCGGCTTCCATCTCGCTCAATTCATCTTCGATCCTGAAATCGACATTGCCGCCCAGCTGGATATCGGTACCGCGACCGGCCATGTTGGTGGCGATGGTAACCGCCCCTGGCGACCCGGCTTGCGCCACAATATGCGCTTCCTGTTCATGGAAGCGGGCGTTCAGGACGCTATGCTCCACATTTTCCTTGTTCAGAAAATCCGAGAGCAGTTCGGATTTTTCGATCGAAACGGTTCCGACCAGAACCGGCTGGCCCTTTTCGCTATGTTCCTTGACGGTTTTTGCGATCGCGGCAAATTTATCGAGCGTATTCTTGTAAAACTCGTCATTTTCGTCAATCCGCAGCACCGGTTGATTGGTCGGAATGGTGACGACATTCATCTTGTAGATTTCGAAAAATTCCGCTGCTTCTGTCTCTGCGGTGCCGGTCATGCCGGACAGTTTCGGATACATGCGGAAAAAATTCTGGAACGTGATCGATGCCATGGTCTGGTTTTCGGGCTCGATCTGGACGCCTTCCTTGGCCTCGACCGCCTGGTGCAGACCGTTGGACCAGCGCCGTCCTTCCATCATCCTGCCGGTAAATTCGTCGATGATGATGATCTTGCCGTCCTTGACTATATAGTCGGTATCGCGCTTGCGCATGACATTGGCCATCAAAGCCTGATTGAGGTGGTGGACGACTTGCGTGTTCTCGTAGTCGTAGAGGTTGCTGCCCTCAAGCAAGCCCGCCGCTTCGAGCAGGCGTTCAGCCTTTTCCGTGCCTTCTTCGGTCAGGGAAAGATTGCGCGATTTTTCGTCTTTTTCATAATCCTCTTCGGTGAGATCCTGGACGACAGCATTGACCGACAGATAAAGATCGGATTTGTCATCGGTAGGCCCGGATATGATCAGGGGCGTCCGGGCTTCGTCGATCAGGATCGAGTCGACTTCATCGACAATTGCGAAGTTAAACGGCCGCTGGACCATCTGGGCGCGCTCGTGCTTCATATTGTCGCGCAGATAGTCGAAGCCGAATTCATTGTTGGTGCCGTAGGTGATATCCGCTGCGTAGGCCGCCCGGCGCTTTTCCTCACCGAGATTCGGCACGATCACACCGACTTCCAGGCCCAGAAAATTATAAACCTGGCTCATCCATTCCGCATCGCGGCGGGCGAGATAGTCGTTCACGGTGACGACATGGACGCCCTTGCCATCGATGGCATTCAGGTAACAGGCGAGCGTCGCCACCAGAGTTTTACCTTCGCCGGTCCGCATTTCGGCGATCTCACCGCGGTGCAGGACGATGCCACCGATCAGCTGCACATCATAATGGCGCTGGCCCAATGTCCGTTTGGCCGCTTCCCGGACGACCGCAAAGGCTTCCGGCAAAATGTCGTCCAGCGATTCACCACCGACAACACGCTGCTTGAAAGAAACTGTTTTGGCCGCGAGCTCTTCGTCCGAAAGTGGTTCGATTTCCGGTTCAAACACATTGACTGCGTCGACCAGCTTTTGCATCGATTTTACGTAACGGTCATTGGCTGACCCGAAGATGGATTTGGCTAAACCGCCGAGCATGACATTTTCCAATTTGTAGATTTTTCCGGCCGACAAAAGGCCGCGAATAGGATGGATTTAGGGAGAGTTTCTTGCCATGCAATAGTGGCAAGACCGAGAATGGCGCTAGGGCGCACCTTCTTCATGTTCCAGCTTGTCGCCGACTTCGGAGCGCATCGCTAAGACGGCCCAAGCTTGATCTTTGCTGGCTGATTTGTCCACTGCGAGTGGCCCGGAAACCCGCATTTCTACTATTCCGCAGGGCTGTTGGTCCGATGCGCGCACGCCTGCCTGTTCGACGACAGAACATTGATCCGCAACCGAAGCTTCCGACAGGTTGGCACCGCTTTCCAATTCGGGCATCATGCGCTCTTCGGCCGCTGCAGACGCAGGCACGGCCAAGCCGACAGCGTTGAATAGCAGCAACATAAAACTTGCAATATATGCGTTCATGGACAAGGCACCCGTCAATATGAGCGCGTTCTATCAAAACATTGGATAAAGGCAAGTCAAGTGTCGGACAAACTTTCGCCTCTGGCGCCAGCACAATCTCCCGCATTACCCGATATGGCAGGCGTCACCTGCCGCATAGCCCGTGCGCGTTACAAGGATTGGGATCGCTGCGATCTGACCTTTATCGAACTGGCAGCGGGAACATCGGTTGCCGGTGTGCTCACCAACAGCAAATGTCCTTCTCCGGAAGTGGAATGGTGCCGGAAAGCGCTTGAGGGCGGCAAGGCACGCGGCCTGGTGGTCAATGCCGGGAATGCCAATGCCTTTACCGGCGCACGCGGGATGGCGGCGGTGCAGAAAATATTGTCGCTGACATCGGACCACCTTGGATGTTCGGAAGAAGAAATATTCGTCTCTTCGACCGGGGTTATCGGTGTGCCGTTGCCGCAGGACAAGGCCGAGGCCGGCCTGAAAGCAGTATTTGAGGCAGAACCATGCGACTGGAAAGCCGCCGCCGCGACGATCATGACCACAGACACCTTCCCAAAAATGGCGACCGCGAGTGCAATCGTCGGGGGTCAGACGGTCCATCTCAACGGGATTGTCAAAGGCTCTGGCATGATTGCGCCGGACATGGCGACGATGCTCGGTTATATTTTTACGGACGCGACGGTCGAGGCGGGCTTTCTGCAGGAAATGCTGAGCGCGGCGACCGGTAAAAGCTTTAACTGCATCACCGTCGACAGCGACACATCGACCAGCGACACGGTGCTGGCCTTTGCGACGGGTCAGAACTCTGCCCCCGCCCTGACCTCGTTCGATGACGATGGCGCTGACGCCTTTCAAGCGGCGCTCAGCGACCTGTGCCTGCAAATGGCTCAACTGGTGGTTCGCGACGGTGAAGGAGCGAGCAAATTTATCGAAATTGCAGTGACCGGGGCGGAAAGCGACGGCAGCGCGAAACGCATTGCCTTGTCGATCGCCAATTCTCCTCTGGTCAAGACCGCGATCGCTGGCGAAGATGCCAATTGGGGCCGGGTGGTCATGGCGGTTGGCAAAGCGGGTGAACCGGCAGATCGTGACAGGCTTGCGATCAGCTTTGGCGGGGTGACCGTGGCCCGTGATGGTCTGGTCGTGGCGGATTATGATGAAGCACCGGTCGTCGCACATCTTCAGGGTAAAGAGATCGATATTGCTGTCGATCTCGGCTTGGGAAGCGGCAAGGCCACCGTCTGGACCTGTGACCTGACTCACGGCTATATTGATATCAACGCCGACTACAGGAGCTGACCACGTGCACCGGCTCTATCAGCCTGTCCTCGACATAATGGAACAAGCGTCGCGCGATATCGTGATGCCTTATTATCAGAATCTGCAATCCCACCAAATCGACGAGAAGACGCCGGGAGATCTGGTGACCGTCGCAGACAGGCTCAGCGAGGAATTTATCGCAGGGGCACTCGCGGCGCTGCTGCCCGAAGCGAAAATCGTCGGCGAGGAAGCCTTTGCCGCCGACGAGGCGGTTCTGGATCAGCTAGCCTATGATCAGGTGTGGATCATCGATCCCATCGACGGCACCGGCAACTATGCTGCCGGGCAGTCGCCATTCGGGATCATTATCGCGCTGGCCGAGCAGAATGACACCGTGGCGGGCTGGCTTTATGATCCGATCACCGGACGTGTCTGCCACGCGGTCAAAGATGGTGGGGCTTTTATCAATGGCGAAGAAATCGTTGTAGCAACACATCATCCCAAGAAACCGGTTGCAGCTCTGGCTACAAGTTACATGACATCCGGCCAGCGAGAAACATTGCTGGGTGCTGCTGAATCCTATTATGACATTGTCGACATACCGCGCTGCGCCGCCGAGCAATATCCGCGGCTGGTGCTGGGCACCAATCATATATCCGTATTTGAACGCACGCTCCCGTGGGATCACGCTGCGGGGATATTGTTTCTCAATGAAGCTGGCGGAAAATGCGCGCGGTGGGATGGTTCCGAATATCGTCCAGCCGACCGCAGAAAGGGACTACTCGGCGCTTCGTCACCGAAACTCTGGGACGAAGCAGCCGAGCGGCTCGGGGATATTTTCAAACCTTAAGCGGGCAGCGACTGTTCCAGCCATTGCTTGAGCTGGCTCTTGGGAGCCGCTCCAACCTTGGTTTCAACCGGTTCGCCGTTGTGGAACAGGATCATGGTCGGAATACCGCGCACGCCATATTTAGCAGGCGCCTCCGGGCTATCGTCAATATTGAGCTTGGCAATCGTGACCTGGCCACCCATTTCATTGCTGATTTCTTCGAGCGCGGGGCCGATCATTTTACACGGACCGCACCATTCCGCCCAGAAATCAACGAGAACCGGGCCGTCAGCTTTCAGGACGTCGCCTTCAAAACTTGCATCGGTAATTGCTTTGGTAGCCATAACGAATCTCCAATTGTTTAAACTCTATTTAGGCACGGTGGGGTCTACGCTCAAGCGCATTGCCCAAAAGGATTTTCATGTCGCCTCAAAGCCGGGCTTGTGCTGCTCGATCAGATTGGCGGAAACCTCGATCATTTTCGGGCCATGCGAGTAGAGAAGGCCTGCCCGGATCGGGCGCGCCGGAAATATCTTTTCCAGCGCGGCGACATAGGCTGCCATCTGTCGCAGATAGACAACAGGGGCTTGTTCGGCATTGTCGGGAACCCGTCGACCAGTTTTAAAATCAACGACATAGATGTGATCATCGGTGATCAGCAACCGGTCTACAGTGCCAGATATGACATGATCGCCGACCACCGCAGCAATCGGGGCTTCAGCCAGGCTTTCCGGCGCAAACAAGGCCGACCATTGCGGATTATCCATCACCGCCACGACCGTCTCGATAATCTCCGCCCGGCGGACCGGGTCCGCTACCCGCTTTTGTTTAGCAAGCCACCGGTCGGCGACATCCCTGCGGCGCTCCCGTTCGATATTCGGCAAGCGCTGAAACAGGCTATGCAGCAATATCCCGCGCTCGGCAGCGTCGCGCATGGCCATATCCGGCGGCGGATTGCTGGCATCGTCGGGGCCGAGATGCGACGGTGTCAAGGGCCGTGGCGGTCGCGATTCTTCCGGTGCCGGTTGAAATAGCCAGTCCGGCTGCGATGTCTGCTCTTCACCCCGATCTTGTCGACTGTCGATGGCGGAAGGCGCAGCGGGCTGGCTCGGGTTTTCGATCCGGTATTCCCGGACAGCAAACCAGTCCGGATCATCGCGCCAGCCGCAATCCAGTGATATCAGGCCGCGTTCAATGGCGCCAAACCAGCTCAGTTCCGGCACTTCTCCGCGTGCCCTTGGTCTAAGAACACCGGCCACCACGAGATGTTCTTCCGCCCGGGTCATCGCGACATATAGCAGCCGCCAGTGCTCCTCCATCGCGATTTTATCGGCATGGGCGGCATGTTCCGCCAATATGCCGACGCGCTCCGCCTTGCGGATCGGGACTACGGGATATTCGAGTTCCCGATCGGAGCCCTCGCCCAGCTTTATCGTAAAGCCGCCACTTTTCTTGCTCGCCGGATCAAAGGTCGCATTGGCGAGAATCACCAGCGGAGCCTGCAATCCCTTTGCGCCATGCACGGTCATCAGGCGCACTTCATTGCCACCTTCGACCTGCTCGCGCTTGATCTCGACATCTCCCCGGTCAAACCAGTCGAGAAATCCCTGCAGAGTCGGAATATGATCCCGTTCAAAGGCCAGCGCCGTCGCCAGCAGTTCGTCGAGCGGGTCCACGGCCGCATGGCTCAGGCGCGCCAGCAATTTGCGTCTGCCCTGCATCGGTCCGGACAATATTGTCTCGAGAAACTGATAAGGCGTGTTGAAATCTGCCATCGCCAGCAATTGCATCAGTGGCTTGATTTCTTCGTCCAGTGTCCCTCGCCGACGCAAAAACTCCCAAAGGCTCTTGTCCGCATGGTCCTTGCCGCGATAACCGCGGGCGAGTAGGTCTTCCTGCGACCAGCCAAGCAGCGGAGATACCAGCAGGCTGGCGAGATTGAGATCGTCATTTGGTTGCAGGACAAAGCGAATGGCGGCCAGCAAGTCCTGCACAACCAGAGGCTGGTTCAGGCGAATGCGGTCGATTCCGGCAACAGGGACTTTCTCGGCAAACAGACGGGCGACGATAAGGGCGCTCAGCTCATCGCGCTTGCTCACCAGAATCAGGATATCTTTCGGTTGCAGCGGCCGGTTTTCCCGATCCAGCCAGAGCGGATTTTCCGGAGACAGCCAAGTTTTGATCTGCAGCGCCAGTTGCTGCGCAAAAACCCGCTTTTCCTCGCTGGCCCATGATTCCTCGTCCTCGTCATCCGCGTCGCTGCTATTGGCCACCGGCTTCCACAGGGTCACGCTGCCGCTGGCGTCGAAATAGTTGCTGCGATGTTCCGGTATCGGCTGGTCCAGTCCCAATTGCTCGTGGCTAAGCTGTTCCAGCGTAGCATCGACGACATCCAGTATCGGCGGTGTCGAACGGAAACTGCGGTCCAGCGACAGGTCTCCGAACGGCTGTTCCGACGCCTCTGCCAGGCCAAAAAACTCGGTTCTCGCGTTGGCGTAATTATGCGGGCTGGTTCCCTGAAATCCGAATATCGCCTGTTTGAAGTCCCCAACCGTGAACAAGGTTCGGTGCCGTTCCGGCTCAGCGCCCATCCCGGCAAAAAACTCGCCAGCCAGCGCGCCGACAATCTCCCATTGCGCGAGATTGGTATCCTGCGCTTCGTCGATCAATATATGATCGGTGCGCTGGTCGAGCTTGTAGCGTATCCAAGCGGCCATATCGCTTTTCTGCAACAGCCGGGCGGTCATCCGGATCATA
This sequence comes from uncultured Parasphingorhabdus sp., assembly GCA_965534715.1. GTDB lineage: Bacteria > Pseudomonadota > Alphaproteobacteria > Sphingomonadales > Sphingomonadaceae > Parasphingorhabdus. The sequence goes on along the minus strand of CBETBW010000007.1, from coordinate 64,176 downwards.
TCGTCAAAATCGACCACACCGTGCAGCTTTTTGGCGTCGCGATAACGGTAGTAAAAGGCGCGCCCGGCTTCCAATGCGCCCGCGAAGAGATCGGCATATTCGAAAAGGATCGCTTTTTCGAGCAGGCCGTTGCTCCATTCAAACAGCGATCCGGCAATGAAATCGTAATCCGGCAGGGCTTTCAGCAACCCTTTGGTTGGCTTGGGCGGCGCTCCGGTGGTCTTGGTGGCCCACCCAAGATGCACATCCTGCAAGGCGGCAGCGCGCTCTTGCGGATTGAGGGTCAGCCATAGACGGATGACGAGTTGGCGTTCCTGCTCCTTCTTCCCGCCGAATTCCGCCATCGCATCGCGCAATTTCGTAATCGAGCGGAGGTCTATCGCTTCGTCGGTACACCGATCCGCCAGCCAAGATGTCGCATCACCTTCTATCGGCAGTCCCAGCAATCCCCGGACGAATGGCAGCACTCCGGTTGCGAGACTTTCCATCGCATCGGCTTTGGCTGCACAGGCCGTCAGAAATTGTTCGGTGGCCTCTTCGCCCATCCGCACGCTGAGGCGCTGGATCGCTTCGATGATTTCCGGACGGCCCGACCGCTCTTCTTCCAACAGCAGATCACCCAGAGCCTCGCGCGCCAGGATTTTCTGGTCGCGTGCCTCGATCGGCTTGAACATCGAGGCGATCCCGGCTTCCTCCGGGAAAGAAGCGAGCAAGGACTGGCAGAAGCCGTGGATCGTCATGATCCGCAGGCCGCCACCTTGTGCATCGAGGACGCGGGCAAACAGGGTTCGCGCGCGATCCCGGATTTCAGGCCCTGTGGAGGCTCCGATCGCAGCAAGGTCACTCGCCAGTCTGGTATCGTCCATCCGCACCCAGGCGGCAAGTTGGCGGTTGATCCTTTCCGCCATTTCAGCAGCACCCGCCTTGGTGAAGGTCAGGCACAGAATATGCTCGGGATCGACCTTCTCGGTCAGCAGCAGGCGGAAAACCCGCGCCGTAAGAACCTGCGTCTTTCCGGTCCCGGCTGAGGCGCTGAGCCAGATATGAGCAGCGGGCGCGACCGCATCAATTTGGCGATCCATAAGCGGAAATATCTTTGGCTTGCCGCTACTCATGATCGACCGCTTCCATGGGCGAGCGCCCGTACCATTCTTCAAGCCGCATCAACTGGTCATAATCTGCATAAGGCGCATATTCCGGATGTAGCTTGGCGGTCATCGGTTCCGACCCCAGGATATATTGATCAACGGCCTCGTTGAACCGGGCCACGGCATGGTCGACCATCGCATCCGACGGCACGACATTGTCGCCGCGCCCTTTCGTCGGGGAGCGGACATAACCGAAACTGTCAGAACCGGCTGTTTTGGCGAGCGACCAATATTCGAAACCGGTCGCCTGCCCCTCGATACCCTCGAAACCGCCGAGTTCGGCGATAGCGGCGAGCAAGCCCAGTTGGAGATTATAGCCCTCGACCACCGCCTTGTTGGTGGGTGCGCCGCCGGTCTTGTAATCTACAACGGCCAGACCACCATCGGGCATCCTGTCGATACGATCCGCGATGCCGGACAGCTCGACACCGGCAATCTCGGCCTTGCCGTAGATTTCCGACGCGACCGGTTCCCGGCCTGCCTTGCGATTTTCTGCAAGCGTGTCTGCGATCCAGGCCAGCCCCTCGATCAGACGCGGTGCCCAGAGGCTGCGCATCAGCGGGTGCAGGGTCGGGTCCTTGAGAAACGCATCCGCTCTTTCTCTCAGCGCTTCAGGTGCATAATTGTCCTGCCTTGCCCATTGATCAAGAATGTCGTGAATGATCGTCCCACGCCAGGCGGCGCTCGGGTCTGCGTCGATCATATCGAGCGATGCAAAACCCATGATCTTGTTGGCGTAGAAAGCGTAGGGATCGGCGATCAGGCGGTCTACCTGCGTCACCGAAATCGGGATATGGCGTTCCTCGGCGCTCGGCAAGGGAGCGGGGCGATCATATGGCTCGGACGGTATTCCGGGCCGGTCGATTGAAGACAGCCATGCGCGGGCTTCGGGATGTTCCTTCAGATTATCCCCGCACATGCCTTTCAGGCGCAGAAGGAAGCGCGAGGCAATGGCCGGTCCGGAATCATCCCGGCGCGCCCGGGAGAGGATGACATTCTTTGCTCCCATCGCACCGACTAGATCATGAGCAGAAAGTCCGATCTGCCGCTCCTGTGCCGGAAGCCCGAGCGACTTGCGGATCATCGGTGCGAGCCAAGGATCGGGCGTGATCGCCTGCGGCCAACTCCCCTCGTTGAGGCCACAGCAGATGACGAGATCAGACTGCTGCAGGCGCGCCTCCAGCAAGCCGTAGAGCGCGATCCGGGGATGGCCGCCATAGGGCGGTCGCACGGATATTTCGGACATCAAGGCCTCGAAATAGCCGGCCAGTTCATTTGCCGCGATCCGGATCGGCCCCATGTCGGCACGGATCTGCAGTTTCGCCAATAGTTCAGCCAGTTCCCGACCAGCCGGACCCGCCCAGATCACACCATCGGTCAATTGTTCGGCCAATTGCCGCAATTGATCCAGAAGATCGGCCCAGTCCAGCGGCGGCGCGAAGAGGCTTTCCATATTCTCGAACTTTGTTCGAACGGATTTCCACCATGGAGCAATCTCTCGGCGTAATTTCCTCGTCCGGCGGTTCTCGCTCGTCAGCAGCGCATCGATGCCAGCCAGTCCCGGCGCGGGCCGCGGACCGCGCAACAGCAGGTCCAGTTTGCGCACCTGGTCGAGCCACGGGAGGCGCCCTTCCCCGCGCTGCACCAGCGGATGTTTGAGCAAAGCGAGAAAATCGGCTGGAGGAAAGCCGTCGGCGACTGCCGCGAGCAGGTTCAGGAAAAACACGCCTTCGGGCAGCTTTGCCAAAGGCTGGCCGGCGGTATCATCGACCTGGATTTCCCAGCGTTTCAAATGGGCCGAAATCCGTGTCGCCAGGGACCGGTCCGGCGTAACAATCGCAACCCGTTGTGTCGGGTCTTCCAGAGCTTCGCGTGCCAGAAGGGCGATGATCTGCGCTTCTTCGGCACTGTTGCGCGCTTCTACCGTCTGTACCCCTGCCAGACTGCGTTCGTTGCTTTCCAGATTTTGCCAGCGCACGGTCAGTTTCGGAATTGCGAAGGCATTGCTCAGCGCCCGGCTGCGCTTGGCAACCGCGCCGCTTTCGCCGGTGCGCGGCCAGCGCATGACCTCACCGCGTGCGATCGACATGCGATCGAGGAGCATTTTCATATGATATTGCGGATGGGTTTCCTGCGCACGCGGCTGATGACCCGATTCCGGATCCGGCTTGAACGGACCGAGCAAATCCCATTCCTCGTCCGGCATGATCAAGTCGAGGTCGGGCAGGACGACCAGACCCGAGGGCAAGAAAGAAATGCTTTCCAGAAAACGCGCAATCGCGGGAGCGGACGTCGTTATACCCGCTGCGACAACGAAGTGTGCGGGCGGCGAATCTTTCCAGGTTTTGGCGATATGATCGAAGAGCATGTTCCGGCGGACCGCCTGATCAACCCGCTCCCATTGGCTAAGCTGCTCTCGCCATTTCTCCGCGGTGATCAGGAAGAAACGATAGGAGTCCTGCCAGTGGGCGGAAAGATCCAGACTCTCCGGTTCCGTATTCTTGAGATCAGACAGCGAAATTTCTTCGATGTTCAACTGGTCAAGCGTACTGGCGAATTCGCGTGCCAGCCGCAGCGCATCCTTTGCCAATATCGCATCCTCGCGCAGCCCGATTTCCTTCTGGATCAATCGGGCAAGAGTGAGCAGGCGATCCATGGGATCGACCGCTGCCGGAATATCGAGCGCCAATTCCCCTGAATCCAACGCAACACCGATCGACTCGTCCAGTTCAAGATCACCGATCACAGCCATCTGCGGCAACAACAGGCCATCTTCGCTTAGCCGGACAAAGGCTTCCTGAAGCGCGCTTCGGGCGCGGTTATTGGGTAGAATGACGAGACCGCGGGCCAGTCCGAATGCATCCTTGGCAAAGCGGTCGATCAGTCCCTGAGCGAGTGCATCCGCAAACCCGCCGTGCGCGGCAATATTATAGACGGATGGCCGGCGGCGGTCAGGCACGCGCCAGCGCGGCTTCTGTGGGCGCTATCGCTTGCGGCGAACCGACCTCGAACCATTCGCCTTGGTGAACCATGCCGAACAGACGGCCCTCGCCAATCGCCCGTTCCCATAAAATATTGGTTGAGAAAGGACCGGTGGGCGCGTCGCGCAGCAGCCGTTTGGAAATCAGCTGGATGCCGGAGAAAATCAATGGCGCCTGCTGGTCCGGAAGCTTGCGTGAAATGCGGTTCTCGTCGTCGAGATGGAAATCGCCCGAGCCTTTATAATTGTGAGCCGAACTTCGCGGGACGAGCAGCAACAGCGCATCCATCTTGTCCTCGTCCCATGTCTGCGCCAGTTGATGCAGGCTGTTTTCGGGTCCATCGGTCCACAAATTGTCGCTGTTGATGCAGAAGAAATTTGCTTCCTCGATCATCGGCTCTGCCTGCACCAAGCCGCCGCCGGTCTCCAGCAACTGCGCCCGCTCGTCGGACACCCGGATTTCAATCGGATATTGCAACGCGGCAAGATGCGCTTCCATCATGTCGGCAAGATAGTGCACATTTACGACCGCCTTGCCTATTCCTGCTTCGGCCAGTTTATCGAAACAATGGTCGATCATCGGCTTGCCGGCCACCTCGACCAGCGGCTTGGGCCGCGTTTCGGTGAGCGGGAGCATGCGTCTACCCAGACCTGCAGCCATGATCATCGCGGTTTTGACTGTGGTCATGTGATTTCTTTCGACACCGGGATCGGCCGGCTCCGAACTTCGCCGGGAATGTTCCGGTCAAACCACTTCGTCATGGGTGCAAGCGCGGGATGGCGCAGGTCTTTCTCGAGCAAACGCCACATTCTGGGGAGAAAATCGAGATAGCGTTCCTTGCCATCCCGCACAAAAAGACGGGTAAAAATCCCGATGATCTTCGTGTTCCTTTGCGCGCCCAAAATGGCATAATGGCCGCGAAATTCTTCTGCCGCATGCTTGTCGTGATCGACCAGATAATATGCGAGCATCTTCTCCTCAAGCTCGTCTGAGACATCACGGCGGGCATCCTGCAACATCGACACAAGATCATAGGCCGGATGGCCGACAAGCGCGTCTTGAAAATCCAGTAAGCCGAGCCGGCCATCCTCCAGCAGCATGATATTCTCGGCATGATAATCGCGCATAACCGTCACCGGCGGGTTTTGCGCAACAAGTACGGGTTCAAGGATTTGTCGCCAACTCGCATCAAAACTCTCGGCATCCACGTCCAGTTGCTGCGCCGGGCAATACCATTCGGTCAGCAGATTGGTTTCGCGCAAATATTGCGCCTGATCATATACCGGCAGCGGTGCGGCCGGTGATCGATGCAGGTCCCGCAGCAAGTCGATGACCTGACGATAGATCGCATCCTCGTCCTCCGGACGGTAATCGAGATATTCGCGCATCCGCTGATCACCAAAATCCTCCAGAAGGACCAGGCCGTGCGTCAGGTCGCGAGCAAAAATCTCGGGAGCAGCAAAACCGGAATTTTTCAGATATTCGGCAATAGCGATAAAGGGTTTGGGATCTTCATGCGGCGGCGGTGCGTCCATCAGAATCGCCTGGCGATCGCCCGCCTTGACCCGGAAATATCGCCGGAAAGACGCATCTCCTGCCACCGGCAATATTTGCGCGCCGTTCCACCCGTGGTGTTTCAGAAAATCTCCCGCTGCTGCAGGCGGTATCATGTCAGTGGCCATCGGTCTTTCCAAGCGTCCCCCGCACTCCAAGTCAACCGGCGATTGCCGTCCCCTGTTATTTCGAGCTCAATCTTGAGCGCGTCCCGCCAGAAACTGCCGGGCATCCGGTCTGGCCATTCAACAATCATGGCCCCGTCATCCAGCGCGTCTTCCAGACCCAGTTCAGGAATTTCCTCCTGATCTTCAATCCGGTACAAATCGACATGAGCGACCGCGATTCTGGTTTCTGGCGGTTCATATTGCTGGACAATCGCGAATGTCGGGCTCGGCACTTCCCCGCCATAACCCAGTCCTGCCAATATGCCCCTAGCCAATGTGGTCTTGCCGGCGCCCAGTGTTCCGCTCAGGGCAAGCTTGTCCCCCCTGCGAAGCAGAGCGCCAAGTTCTCGTCCGACATCCAGGGTCGCTTGCACATCCTTTAAAAGCAGCATTTTATCATTGTCTCGGCAGGCGCAAGGTTACCAGCGTTCCCTGCCCCGGTTCGGACGTCAGGGTCAAATCGCCGCCATGCGCCAGGATCAACTGGCGGGCCAAGGGAAGGCCGAGACCGCCCACTTTGTCATTTGCCTTTTGATCACGCGAGCGGGCGAAACTGTCAAAGGCTTTCGATTGCTGGCCAGCGGTCATCCCGGGGCCATCATCGGAAATATGGATCACGGCATGTTTCACATTTCCGGAACCATGGATCAGCACCCGTCCGCCTTCACCAGTATATTTGATCGCATTGTCGACGATCTGGGATATCGCCTGGCTGAGCCGCTTCCTGTCGGCCATCGCCGATCCCAGCGTTGCATCCAGCTGCATCTCTACATCTATTTTCTTGGCTTTTGCATCAGCAGAGAAATGCGTGGCCACATCCTCGATCAATTTGTTCAGATTGACCTTGTCCTTAGCGATTGGCAAGGCTCCGGCTTCGCTTTGACTCAGGTCGAGAACATTGTCGATCTGGGTGCCCAGACGTTTGACGGACTGAAGGATGGCGCTCACATATTCGTGGCCCTGATCCGTCAGCGGTCCGGCTATACCCTGATCCAGAAGTTCCGCAAATCCACCAATCGACGTCAATGGTGTCCGGAATTCGTAGCTCATGTTGGACAGGAAGCTTCCCTTTATCGAGTCGGCTTCTACCAGGGCCTCATTGCGTTCGCGCAGCGCCTGTTCGATCCGGTAGCTATCCGAAATATCCAGCATGGTGAACAGCGCATTGCCATCCGGCAGCGGGATTGCAGCAAATTCGAACCGCCGTCCGTCTGCGAAGTTTATCCGTCCGCCTTTTTGTTCGCGCTCGGTTGTTGCGCTGCGCACCATATCGCGCACTTCTGAAATCCGGGCAGGCTGTTTCAATTGCTGTGCCATTTTTTGCATCAGCAAATCCACTCGCGGATGCTTGCCGAGATCATCTTCCTCAAGGCCCCAGTTATTTGCGAATTGATGATTCCAGATATTCAGTTTTCCATCGGCCGCAAAGACGGCAAGCGATTCAAACAGATTGTCAAAAGTCGCGGTCCTGACCCGCAGCAGGGTGTCACGTGCACTCGCTAGCTGGACCTGTTCAGTCCGGTCTTCAAAAATAACCAGCAACCCGCCGTCCGGGGTCGGGTTGGCCAGCACCCGCAGGTGAGTGCCATCGGCCAGGAGCCAATTCTCCTCACTCGCTTTTGCGGATTGAAACCAGCCGGTTCGTTCCTCCCGCCATTCCGGAAAATCACGGACTTCCGGGATCCGGTTCATTTCACGCATTCGGTCCAGAACACGAGGAAATTCGGGCCGTTCCGCTATCCATTGCTGACGCATGGAGAAAATACGCTGGAATGGCAGGTTACAGAATTTCAGCGATTTATCGGCATCGAACTGGACAACACCGGCGGAAATCTTGTCGAGCATGTCGCGCTGAGATTCACCGAAGCGTCGCTGCTCCCGCCGCGCGTCTTCCAGATCCTGGATATCAATCGCATAGCCCGCGATTCCGGATTTTCCCAGTGGCACATCCACCACCTGGGTCATTCTTCGTTCGCCGCCGATCGTCGTTGCAACAATCCGTTCCGACGGTTCACCTTGCTCTTTTGCGCGGGCGGCGGCGTCAATCGGACTGAATCCGTCGACTGTTTCCACCAGTTCGATACCATCGGCAATGACCTGCGCGCCATTTTCGGCATCAACAGCAGCAACATAAGCGCTGTTGACCAACGTCAGGCAAAGGTCGGGTGAACGGTGCCACATCGGGACAGGGGCCGCTTCAATCAAAGCGGAGAGGGCATCAAATGCCGTGCGCGCGGCTTCATTCTCATCGCGCAGCTTTTCGATCTGCCCTTCGCTGTCGGTAGCGTCGAAAACCCACAAAAGGGCACTGCCATTGGGCGCTATTTTCTGATCTGCCAGTCCCCCACGGATCAGCAGGGCCTTGTCAGAACCCGCCACTTTTATCGCGCGAACGAAGCTGCTGCCGGTTTTCTGAGCCAGATTGACGTCCTGCATCAGATCTTCCAGATCTTGCCGACCCATCCCCCGCGCACTCTCGTGCAATTCCGAAATATGGGCTGGCAAGTGATCGAAACCGAGCCAGTGCATCAGCCGCTGTGAGGCTTCCAATTTACCGTCGGACCGCACGAGCAACGGCAAAGCAGGCGACGTTTCGAGCAACCGGCCCAGCCTTCCGGATTGACGCAAAGTGGTATCGGCCTTGTTTTTCATGGCCAGTCCAGTCCAGATTGCCCACGCGGCAGCTCCCAGCCAGGCAGCAAGAATGAGGCCCAAAATTACAGCAGTGAGATCCGGGACGTTCGACATTGCACCCTGCGATTAGACGGATAGTTAACCTACGGAAACCCCTATTCTTTAGGACTTACAAATGCACCGCAAACTAGGCTATTGTGGGCGGTGGAATATAGCGGAGAGCAGCCATGCCGATTGACGAAAGCCGGACATTCAAACCAATCAATATCGCGCTGTTGACAGTTTCGGATACGCGAACGCCAAAAGAAGACACATCGGGCGATATTCTGGCCCAGCGGATCGAGAAAAAAGGCCACATACTTGTCTATCGTAGTTTGCGAAGGGACGAGAAAGCTATTCTTGTGGCTCAGCTCCACCAGTGGATTGACGACGAAGAGGTCGATGTCATCATCACCACCGGCGGTACCGGTTTGACCGGCCGGGATATTACGCCAGATGCCCTGAACGCGGTCAAGGACAAGGATATTCCGGGTTTCGGTGAACTTTTCCGATATCTCAGCATGGAAAAAATCGGCACGTCGACGGTGCAATCCCGCGCTTGCGCCGTGGTTGCTCGCGGAACTTACATTTTCGCGCTACCGGGCTCCAACGGTGCCGTCAAAGATGGCTGGGATGGCATACTGGACACCCAGCTGGACAGCCGCCATCGCCCCTGCAATTTTGTCGAGCTGATCCCCAGGCTGCTTGAAAAATAGCTCTCAAACTATTTGTTCTTTATATGTTCTCATAGTATGAAGTGCAAATGCGCGAGAAAAGCCGAAGCTATCCACTGCCCGAAAAAGGCCGGGGCGCACCATCAAATGCGGTGCCGCAACGATTCAATCTCCAGGACCGGGAGATTGACGGCGACTGGCTGGACGAACGAAATCAAATTGGTGACAGCCCCTCGAAGCTGAGAACGAATGTGACGATCGAATTCCCGAAATCGATCATCAACTATAACAAGTCCCCCGATCTGCCGTTTGACCGCTCGATAAACGCCTATCGCGGCTGCGAACATGGCTGCGTCTATTGTTATGCACGGCCAACTCACGCTTATCATGACCTGTCCCCGGGCCTTGATTTTGAAAGCGAACTATTCGCCAAACCAAATGCCGCCGACCTGCTTCGCCAGACCTTTGCCAAGCGGAACTACCAGCCGGCAAGCCTGGCCATCGGCACCAACACCGATCCTTACCAGCCGATCGAAAAACGCTACCGGATCACACGGCAGATATTGGAAGTGATGCTGGAAACGCTGCATCCGGTGGTGATCACCACAAAATCGAATCGCGTGGTCGAAGATATCGATCTGCTGGTGCAACTGGCGGTTCGGCAACTCACTGCGGTCACGATTTCGGTCACCACACTCGACTCAAAGACCGCCCGCTTGCTGGAACCCAGAGCCCCCACTCCCGCGCGGCGACTGGAAGCCGTGCAGAAACTCAGCGAAGCGGGCATCTATGTGCACGTCAATATCGCGCCGGTTGTCCCCGGGATTACCGATCATGAAATCGAGTCGATTGTTTCGGCGGCGGCGGATTGCGGTGCCAAAAGCATTTCCCTCATAGCCATGCGCTTGCCGCACGAAGTAGCCCCATTATTCGAACAATGGCTCGAAACATATTATCCGGACCGCAAATCCAAGGTGATGAGCATCGTCAGGCAAATGCGCGGCGGTAAACGCAACGACCCGGATTTCCACAGCCGGTTGCGCGGTCGGGGGCCGTGGGCGGACCTCATCCGCACCCGGCTCCTGATCGCTTCACGCAAAGCCGGGTTGAGCAAGGCCAAAATCGACCTCAGAACCGATCTGTTCCGACCACCGGTGATCAAGGGCGGCCAGCTGGAGCTCTTTTAAGCTTCAGCCAGGCTCTTCAGCTTATATTCCTTATATTCCTCGCGGAGCGATCGTTTCAGGATTTTGCCGGTCGCGGTGTGCGGCAGTTCGTCGACAAATTTCACTTCATCGGGCAGCCACCATTTGGCGACCTTGTCCCCCAGATATGCGATTATGTCGGCTTCCGAAACCGCGCTGTCCGGTTTGCGTACAACCAGGAGCAAGGGCCGCTCGTCCCATTTGGGATGATATACGGCCACCGCCGCCGCTTCAGCGACACCGGAACAACCGACAGCAGCATTTTCCAGTTCTATCGAACTGATCCATTCACCGCCTGACTTGATCACATCCTTAGCCCGGTCGGTGATCTGCATCGTGCCATCGGGATGCAACACGGACACATCACCGGTATCAAACCAGCCATCATCCTCCACGGCATCCTCGTCCGCACGATAATAGCGCTTGATGATCCATGGCCCGCGGATTTCGAGCGTCCCGCTGGTTTTACCGTCGCGGGGCGCGATATTGCCTTCTTCATCGATCACGCGCAGTTCCACGCCAAAGGGCGGCCTGCCCTGCTTGCAGGTAATATCAACCTGCTCGTCAAAGGAGAGTTCATCCCAGTTGGCGGGAAGCGCGCCGGTCGTGCCGATCGGAGATGTCTCGGTCATGCCCCAGGCATGGGCGACACGGATTCCGTTTTTCATCAGTCGCTCGATCATCGACCGCGGACAGGCAGAGCCGCCGATCACGACAACGCCCAATTTGCCATAATCACCGCCGTTGCTATCCAAATCGGCAAACATCGATAGCCAGACCGTCGGCACACCGGCGCTATGGGTCACGCCTTCTTCGCGGATCAATTTCCACAAAACAGATGCTTCATTGCTAGCTGAAAAAACCATTTTTGCCCCGACCGCGGCACAGGCGAAAGGCAATCCCCAGGCATTGGCATGGAACATCGGAACAACCGGCAACATCACCGAACGGGTCGCCAGATCCATCACGTCAGGCTGGACCTCGGTGATCGCGTGAAGCACGTTCGAGCGATGCTCGTACAGCACGCCTTTCGGGTTGCCGGTGGTACCGCTGGTGTAGCAAAGACCGCAGGGATCGTTTTCATCCACATCAAGCCATTCAAAATCCCCGTCTTCCGCATCCAGCAATTTGCGGAAGGTCGGATAGTCACCCTTCTCACCGTCGAACTGGATATAATGTTCAATCGTCTTGAGCTGCGGTTTGAGTTTTTCGACGATCGGAGTGAACATTTTGTCGAACAGGAGCACACGGTCTTCGGCATGGTTGATGATGTAGACCAGCTGTTCCTCGAACAGACGCGGATTGACCGTATGGAGAATGCCACCGATACCGGCAGAACCATACCAGCTGATCAGATGATGCGCATGGTTCATGGCGATGGTGGCGATCCGGTCGCCTTTCTTCATGCCAAGGCGCTGCAATGCCTGAGAAAATTTGCGCGAGTCGCGCCCGATCTCGGCCCAATTGCTGCGCGTGATATTTCCGTCCGCCCAATAGCTGACAATCTCGCGAGTGCCATGCTCCCTCGCAGCATGATCGATCAGATTGGTGATCTTAAGCGAACTCGCTTGCATTGCACCGGCCATATTATCTCTCCAAACAAGTTATATTTGGCCGGTTTCTGGTATGTTTAGCGCTAGCTGACAAGCCTTAATTTGGGTTTCGCAACCCGCATGGGTCGAGCAGGGCCTAACCGGACGTCGGCGATCCCGTTAACCCGTTCCAGCATATCCACGGTTTCCGCATCCAGACGAAAGGATCGGCCCAGACAGACTTTCACCGGATCCCCGTCGGGTCCGGCCATGGTTGCCACCAATTCACTATGGCCACCAACCAGTGGCGCCACCAAATTGGTCAATTCGTGCAATGCCGCGATATCGTGCACTTCCAGTTCCATGCATGTTCTGGTGGTTTTTTCGAGCCCGTCGAGCGGCTGGGCCCGCCTGATCGCGACGCGTGGATTCTCGTCGTCGGATTGCTGATCAAGCTCGACATTGAGCAAGGCACAGCCGCCCTGATCCGCGAGCTCGGCCAGGATCTTGCACTGGTCCTCGTCGAAGCAGCTTCCGGAAAACTGCCCGCTGCTGTCCGACAGGTCGGCAAGTGCGAACCGTTTGCCCCTGCGGCTGTCACGCCAACGGACTTTCTCTATCAGCGCAGCCATGACCGCCGGCTTGCGCACCCCTTCGCCGATCGGACCTTCGCTGCACAAGGCCGCATAAGTCAGCGCACCAAGCGAAGACGTGACAGCTTGAAACTGGGAAACCGGATGAGCAGAAAAATAAAAACCGAACGCATCCCGCTCATGGGTCATGATTTGGTTGAGCGACCAATTGCTTTCCTCCGGCAATCTTATGGCCTGCATTTCACCACCGGCGCTGCCCTCGCCGAACAGGCCACCTTGCCCGCTTTCGCGCGCATCGGCGGCGCTATTGGCGACCGACAAGATCATGTCTGCGCCGTCATAAACTGCCGGGCGGTTGGGCTCCAGTTCGTCAAACGCGCCGGCCGACGCGAGACTTTCAAGTTGCCGCTTGTTGAGACCGTGCGGATCAATCCGGTTGGCAAAGTCCTCGATCGACGAGAACGGACCTTCTGCGGCGCGCTCGGCGACTAAGGATTGCATCGCCTTTTCACCGACATTTTTCAGGCCCGCGAGCGCATATCGGACGGCGAGCAGAGCCTCTGGCTGTTCCTCGACAGAAAAATTGGGTCGGCTTTTGTTGATCGCGGGCTGCAACACGGTCACTCCCAGCCGCTTCATGTCATCGACAAAAATGCTGAGCTTGTCGGACTGATGCATATCGAAACACATCGAGGCCGCGTAAAATTCATGCGGATGATGCGCTTTCAGCCAGGCGGTTTGATAGGCCAGCAGCGCATAGGCGGCGGCGTGACTTTTGTTGAAACCATAGCCGGCAAATTTATCGATCAAGTCGAACAGCTCGTTGGCTTGCTCGCTGTTCAGATCATTCTTTGCCGCACCCTCGACAAAGATCGTGCGCTGGGTATCCATTTCGGCCTGGATCTTCTTGCCCATAGCCCGGCGCAGCAAATCTGCTTCGCCAAGCGAATAGCCGGCGATGATCTGCGCGGCCTGCATCACCTGTTCCTGATAAACAAAAATTCCGTAGGTTTCCTTCAGGATATCCTGGAGCAAAGGGTGCGGATAGGCGATCTCGGCGCGACCATTTTTGCGGTCACCGAATAATGGAATATTGTCCATCGGACCCGGTCGATAGAGCGACACCAGCGCAATAATATCGCCGAAATTTGTCGGCTTCACGGCGGCCAGCGTGCGCCGCATACCTTCTGATTCCAGCTGGAACACACCGACGGTGTCGCCGCGCTGGAGCAGCTCGAATACCTTCTCGTCTTCCCAACTGAGACCATCGAGATCGACTTCTATCCCGCGCTCAGCGAGCAGCTGGACCGCTTTCTTGAGCACTGACAGCGTCTTGAGTCCCAAAAAGTCGAATTTCACCAGGCCTGCTTTTTCGACATATTTCATGTCAAACTGGGTCACCGGCAAATCCGATCGCGGATCGCGGTAAAGGGGTACGAGTTGATCGAGCGGGCGATCGCCAATCACGACACCCGCTGCATGGGTGGAACTGTGACGAGGAAGGCCTTCGAGCTTCATTGCCAGATCAAACAGTCGCTTTACATCCGCCTGCTTATATTCTTGCGCCAGTTCTGAAATACCGTTGAGGGAGCGTTTCAAATCCCATGGATCAGTGGGATGATTGGGGATCAATTTGGTCAACCGGTCGACCTGCCCATAAGGCATTTGCAGTACCCGACCGACATCGCGGAGCACGGCGCGGGCTTTCAATTTCCCGAAGGTGATGATCTGGGCGACTTGCCGGTCGCCGTATTTTTCCTGAACATAGCGAATGACCTCGCCTCGCCGAGTTTCGCAAAAATCGATGTCGAAATCCGGCATCGAAACCCGTTCCGGATTAAGGAAACGTTCGAACAGCAATCCCAGTTTGATCGGATCGAGGTCGGTGATGGTCAACGCCCAGGCGACGACCGAGCCGGCGCCCGAACCACGACCCGGACCGACCGGAATATCCTGGTCCTTCGCCCATTTGATAAAGTCGGCAACGATCAGGAAATAGCCGGGGAATCCCATGTTGACGATCACATCAAGTTCGAAATCCAGTCGGTCGAAATAGGTTTTTCGCTCGGCATCATCCGCAAGGTCGAGAACCGACAACCGTTTTTCTAGACCGACCGTTGAATCACGACGCAATTGCTCTATTTCCCCGGCCAGATCGCCTGCCAAGCTTGGCAGGATCGGATCCCTTTTGGGCGGAGAAAACGCACATCGTTTTGCAACAACCAACGTGTTTTCCAAGGCTTCCGGGATATCAGAAAATAGTTCTTCCATCACCAGCGCGCTTTTCATCCACAGATGTTTGGATGGCTTTTCGCGCTCATCATTTTCGACATAAGCGGATTGAGCGATACATTTCATCGCGTCATGCGCCTCGTGAAAGTCAGGTTCGGAAAAACAGCTCGGATTGGTCGCCACCAGCGGAATGTCGCGATCCATAGCCAGCGTGATCAACCCGGCTTCGGCGGACATTTCTACTGCGTCATCACGGCGGGAGAGTTCGATATAGAGCCGTCCCGTAAAATATTCTTGCAACGATGCCAAATATGCTTCGGCTTCGCTTTGCTGTTCTTCTGCAATCAATCTCGCCAGTGCGCCTTGGCCGCCGCCGGTCAGAGCAAGCAAACCGGCGCTGTGATTGGCCAGCATATCCATCGCGACATGTGCTTCAAGCTCGCTGGGCCGGTCGAGATGGGACGCGGAAACCAGCTTGCAGAGATTTTCATATCCCTGGGCGTCCTGTGCATAGAGCGCGAGCCAGTCCAGTACCGGCTTGTCCTTTTCCGGGCTGCCGGGACGCGCCACCCTCAGGAAACAGCCGGTGATCGGCTGGACACCCTGAGCTCGACAACCGTCATCAAAGGCCATCGAAGCGAACAAGCCAATACGGTCGCACAGTGCAACCGCAGGGAATCCGCGCTCTTTGGCAGCCTCGCCTATGGATGCCGGCTCCATGGCACCGTCCAATATCGTGTAAGCCGAAAAGGCGCGAAGGTGGACGAAGGGAATAAGGGCCATGATGTCAGACTAACGCGGCAAATTGATCTTGCATATGGTGACGACCGCGAGGATCTGAACTATCGACCATTTGTCCACAGCTATTTGGAGGCTTTCAGACCCTGACTGAATCTCCATCACCTGTCCCGAACGGTCGGCGAAACGCATAAGTCGTCAACCGGTGAAGCGAACCACATCGAAAGCCGGTCCTTACAGAAGCGCTTCAATCTCGCTTTTCAGCTGCTCCGGCTTGACCGCCGGACCGTAACGCGCGACGACATTTCCTTCGCGGTCGACCAGAAATTTGGTGAAGTTCCACTTGATCCGGGAACCCAGAAGTCCTGATTTTTTAGACTTCAAAAATTTCCACAGCGGATCGGCATCATCGCCATTGACGTCGATTTTCTCCATCAACGGAAAACTCACATCATAGTTAAGCGAGCAGAAATTCTTGATTTCGTCGGCGTCTCCGGGTTCCTGATGGCCGAATTGATTGCAGGGAAAGGCCAGTATTTCAAGGCCTTTGTCCTTAAATTCCTGATGCAGCTTTTCGAGCCCCTCATATTGTGGCGTAAAACCGCATTTCGAGGCGGTGTTTACAATCAATAGCACCTTGCCCTTATGAGCGGATAAATCCTGAATGGATCCATCCGCTTGTTTCACCTGAAATTTAGTAACCGTCATATGCGCCCCGCATTGTTTGATTTTAATGACTTGGCCTAGCCTTCAGATTGATACTCGCGCCAAAAAAGTCAAAGCCATTCTCGTTTCGAATTGAAAAGACTAGTTTAAAACTCCTTCATGGAGCCGGACGACCCGATCCATTTTGGCTGCCAGGCGTTCGTTGTGCGTCGCAATCAATGCGGCACTGCCTTCCTGCCGTACCAGACCGATAAATTCGGCGAGAACCAGATCGGCTGTTGCTTCGTCAAGATTGCCGGTCGGTTCATCCGCCAGCACCAATTTCGGCGCATTGGCCAACGCGCGAGCCACAGCTACCCGTTGTTGTTCACCGCCCGACAATTTGCTCGGCGTGTGATTCAACCGCTCGCCCAGCCCGAGACTGCGCAAGAGTGTCTCGGCTCTTTGTTCAGCCGCATTCTGGGTCACGCCTGCGATCAGTTGGGGCATAACCACATTTTCCAACGCGGAAAAGTCAGGCAGCAAATGGTGGAACTGGTAAACGAAACCCAACAAGTCGCGCCGGATCCGCGTATGACCGCTGGCAGGCAATTGTGCGGTTTCTTCGCCGTTCAGCTTGATCGATCCTTCAAACCCGCCTTCGAGCAATCCGACTGCCTGCAACAGCGTGGACTTTCCCGAACCGGACGGACCGACAAGCGCAACAATTTCATTCGCGTTTATGTCGAGGTTTATGCCCTTGAGCACCTCAATCACGACGTCCCCCTGCACAAAACTACGCCGGACATTGCGCAATTCAACCGTTTTTCCGATGGCCTGATCATTCATAGCGAAGCACCTGAACCGGATCGGTACTGGCCGCCTTATAGGCGGGATAGAGCGTGGCCAGAAAACTGAACAGCAGTGCCAGCCCGGCAATGCCGACGACTTCCATCGGATCGGTTCGCGCCGGCAGCTCGGTTAGAAAGCGGATCGACGGATCCCACAGATTTTGTCCGGTAATCAACTGGACAAAATTGATTACATTTTGGCGGAAATAGATCGCAATCAAGCCGAGAGCGATGCCGGCAGCTATGCCGAGCATCCCGATGGAAGTCCCGACGGTAACGAAAATCCGCAACAGCGACGCGCGCGAGGCGCCCATTGTGCGCAAAATTGCTATGTCCCGCGTTTTTGCCCGTACCAACATGATAAGCGACGACAATATATTGAAAACGGCTACCAGAATGATGATCGACAGGATCACGAACATTACCACTCGTTCGACCTGCAGCGTTTCGAATAAAGAAGCATTCATTGTCTGCCAGTCGGTGATGACGCCGCGATCAGCAACCTTTGGAAGGAGAGGCGCTATAATGTTGCCGACATTATCGGCGTCATTCGTTTTGATTTCGATCATCCCGATCTGGTCGCCCAGCAAAAGCAATGTCTGTGCATCTTCCATCGGCATGATGACAAAGGCCTTGTCATAATCATAGACACCGACTTCAAAAATCGCGGCCACCTCATAGGCAATCTCTCGAGGTACCGTTCCGAACGGTGTCGAGCGCCCTTGCGGATTGATCACGGTAATCCGGCTTCCCACCTGCGCGCCCAACGTTGTCGCCAGACGACTGCCGATCCCGACACGGCTTGAACCTGGCTCGAGACGCGACAAATCACCGGCAACGGTTTTTCCATCCAGCGTTTCGTTGTTCAAAATGTCCGGAACCAGCATCCCCCGGACCAGTACGGCTTCGACCCGCCCGTTGAACGTGGTCAGCAACGGCTGCTCGATCAATGGCGACGCGGAGACCACACCCTTGGTCTCCCGGGTTTCCTCCAGCAATTCTCGCCAATCAGGCAGACGACCGCCATAACCCTGGATCACGGCATGGCCATTGAGCCCGACGATTTTGTCAAACAGCTCCGCCCGGAAGCCGTTCATGACACTCATCACCACGATCAACGCGGCAACGCCGAGCATGACCGCTACCAGACTGATACTGGCAACGAGGAAAATAAATCCCTCCCCCTTGCCGGGTAACAAATAGCGTTTTGCGATTACCCATTCATAACGGGATAGGAGCATGATTTACGACGACTTCCATGGATCAGGTTCCCATGCCTTTACGGTCGCCGGTCGGGGCAAGCAAGTGGCATGGTTGACAATTTGCTGTTGCCTATATGACACAAGCGGTCGTCAATCTTTCGAAACTCCCAAATTTACCATGACAAATTTATGTCAGTCGATCAGAGATAGTAACAGAATCAAACATCTCGGTTAACGGGTCATGGTTCAGGGATCCTTTCCGGTTCCGCCAAATGTTGGGGGACATGCGGCGTTGAATAGGACGGGAAAACAGGGGGCGATTTAATTCGTCACCATTTTCGCCCGGGTGCTCATTGGCATCCGGGCGTTTTTTTGCCCCTAAAAAATTTCCAAGTCATTGGAAATCGCGCCTTTTCCTGCTCTTGAAATTTAGCAACTTGATCATATCTTAACTGGTGTGGAACGCCATTAGGGTTTCACACCAACGAACCGGATGCCGCAGATGCGGGTCCAGATTTACATTGCTCAGTTTAAGAGGATATAGATATGAATCGTTTTGACTTTACCCCCTATCGCCGCTCGACCGTCGGGTTTGACCGGCTGTTCGACCTTCTTGAAAATAACGCCCGCGCGCAGCAGTCCGAGAATTACCCGCCGTTCAATATCGAACGCAGCGGCGAAGATCATTACCGGATCACGCTAGCCGTCGCCGGGTTCAAGAATGAAGAAATCGACATTACCGCCCAGCAGAATCTTTTGCTCGTTACGGGCAACAAAATTGTCGACGAGAATGATGGTAAGCAATTCCTGCACATGGGCATCGCCAACCGCAGTTTTGAACGGCGGTTTGAACTTGCCGACTTCGTCCGGGTTGATAACGCAGCGCTTGCAGATGGCCTTCTGTCCATCGATCTGGTCCGCGAAATCCCGGAAGCGATGAGGCCGCAGAAGATCACCATCAACAAGGCCGATAATGTCACCAAAATCGCGCACAAGCAGAAAAAGAAAGAAGACAGGGCAGCTTAAGCCGTTTCTCTTCTGTTAAAATCGGGCAGCCAGAGCGATTTGGCTGCCTTTTTTTTGATCAACGATAGAATGAAATGGGGCAGCCGGATGAGGATCCGACTGCCCCTGACACCCGCTTGGTGTCACTCTTGACGATAATTAGCCCGGGTCGCAAATGGCCAATTTTCGTCAAGAATCTGCTTCGGCAATATGAGAAAGCATCGCGTGGTCCAATATCCGCACCTTCCCGCTCTCCACTGCCACGATCTCGCCTTCCGACCAGGCGGACAGTTGCCGATTAATATGTTCGCGCGACATCCCGGCAAAGTTTCCGAGTTCGCTCTGGCTCAAGTCCAATTTCAGTCGCCCTTCTTCTGCTCCGACGACAGAAAGTCTTAACAGGTAGCGCGCCAGACGTGGCCCTGATGTATAAGCGCGATCACCTTCGATCATACTGTTCGCCATCCGGATGCGGCTGGCCATGACTTTCAGTAATCGCAGCGCCATATTCTTGTGTCTGGCAAGAATCTCTTCAAAAGCTTCGCGGGTGATCGAAAGCGCCGACGTCGGCTCGATGGCCGTCACGCTGGCGGTCCGTTCACCGCCGTCCAGCAACGCGATTTCGCCCAGAACCTGTCCTGCTTCCGCATAGTCGAGCACAACTTCATGACCATTGCTGGCGATCATACTGGTACGCGCGTTGCCCGACAATAAAATCAGTAGCGAGTTCCCGGGGTCGCCTTGCATGATCAGTTCATCTCCCTTTTTATATTGCACAAAATGCCCGCGCAATATCAAGTCAGCCAGTTCGGCTTCGTCACAATCGGCAAAAAGGCTGTGCTCCGCCAGTATATTTGCCAGTTCCTCGGCTTTCACTGTTCTAATCCCTCAGCCCTGTTCAGAAGCTTTAACTAGCTCTCTTTTGCGGCATGTCTGTGACAATAGTCACATTTGGTAAAATGGATTGGATAAATTCGACATCCGCCCAAAGCTATTGAAATTAATGAACTTTAGCGTTCAAACGAGACGGCTCTGCTGCAAAGCTGCGGCAATGAAAGATGCAAAGAGCGGATGCGGGTCGAATGGTTTGCTCTTGAGTTCGGGGTGAAATTGTACACCGATAAACCAGCTGTGGTCGGGTCTTTCCACTGTTTCCGGAAGCTCCCCATCAGGTGACATGCCGGAGAAGATAAGGCCAGTTTCCTCCAGCCGTTGGACATAGCCCTTGTTCACCTCATAGCGGTGACGGTGACGTTCGCTGATTTCCCGACTGCCGTAAATCTCGCTGATCTTCGACCCTTCCTTCAATACGGCGTCATAGGCACCGAGTCGCATCGTGCCACCCATGTCGCCGCCGGCTTCGCGTTTCTGCAGACCTTCTTCGGTCATCCATTCGGTGATCAGGCCAACGACAGGTTCCTCAGTTTCACCAAATTCGGTGGTCGATGCGGTGTCAATCCCTGCCAGATTTCGGGCTGCTTCAACGCAGGCCATTTGCATGCCCAAGCAGATACCAAAAAACGGGATATCATTTTCGCGGGCGAATTTGACCGATCCGATCTTGCCGTCGCTACCGCGCTCGCCAAAACCGCCGGGCACCAATATGGCGTGGAGTGGTTCCAGTTTCGCAGCAAGATCCTCTTCATTTTCGAACAGTTCCGCATCCAGCCATCGGACCTGCACCTTCACCCGATTGGCCAGGCCACCGTGAAACAGGGCTTCCTGAAGCGATTTATAGGCATCCTGCAGGCCGATATATTTACCGACCACGCCGACAATGACTTCCCCTTCCGGGTTTTCGATCCGTTCCATGACATCGTACCAGCGCGACAAGTCAGGCGCCGGCGCGTCGTCGATGCCGAAAGCGCGCAGCACTTCGGTGTCCAGACCTTCATTATGATATTGCAGGGGCACGTTGTAGATATTGCTCGCATCGAGCGCCGGGATCACCGATTCTTTGCGGACATTGCAGAATTGGGCGATTTTGGCGCGTTCACCATCGGGCAGCGGATGTTCACAGCGGCAGAGCAATATATCCGGCTGGATTCCCAGCGAGGTCAATTCCCTGACGCTATGCTGGGTTGGCTTGGTTTTTAGTTCACCGGCAGCGGCAATATAGGGCACCAGAGTGACGTGCACGGAAATCGCGTTTTCCCGGCCGACCTTGTTTCGCAACTGCCGAATCGCTTCGATGAATGGCAGACTCTCGATATCGCCAACCGTTCCGCCGATTTCGCAGAGCACAAAATCAATGCCATCGAGCTTGTCTTCAGCAAAGGCCTGAATTGCATCAGTCACGTGCGGGATAACTTGCACGGTGGCGCCGAGATAGTCCCCGCGGCGTTCTTTGGTGATGATCGATTGATAGATTCTACCCGAAGTTACATTGTCGGATTGCAGCGACGGAACGCCGGTGAACCGCTCATAATGGCCCAGATCCAGGTCGGTCTCTGCGCCGTCGTCGGTGACGTAGACCTCCCCGTGCTGATAAGGCGACATCGTCCCCGGATCGACATTGAGATAGGGGTCGAGTTTCCGGATTCGTACGGAATATCCGCGGGCCTGCAGAAGAGCACCGAGGCTCGCCGCCATCAGACCTTTGCCAAGAGAGGAAACCACACCGCCGGTAATGAAAATATATCGCGCCATGGGAGGAGAGGCTTAAGCCGTTAACCCCACATATGGCAATCCCGCGAATCCGGAAAAGTGAAATAAATATTATTTTGCTTTGGTCAGCTGTCGCTCATCGAGCGATTATCGAGCCGGCACGCATGCGCACATGTCGTGACGTTCGAAATCAAAACCAGTTGATGCGGACGATACAGTCTATTGATCGAGCGGAATGGAACCATCCGAATTGGTCGCAGGTGCCGGATCATCCGATGTTGCTGCAGCGGCGGCCGCGAGCGGATCATCACCTACCAACGGCACATCATCCGCAGGGGCAGACGCCGGGGCACTGGTGTCGCGTTGCAGGCTCTGGTCAATTGATTCGACCTTGCCTTCTGCAGCAGCCAGAACCGCCAGCGTGATGGACAACGCTACGAATAATACGGCCAATGTTGCTGTCGTCCGGGTGAGCAAATCCCCTGCGCCGCGCGCCGTCATCATGCCGGACGGCGAGCCACCGACACCCAGTCCGCCGCCTTCGGATTTCTGCATCAATATGACGCCTACCAGCATGGCGGCGACAATGGCTTGGAGGACGGTGAGAAAAAGAAACATGGATTTTCCGAACAAATTAGGGTGAGCATCCGCTCCAACGTGCAGCGCACATAGCGATTGGGCCGTCCGAGTTCAAGCAATGATCCACTACTCTCCAACAGCCAAAGTTTGTCAAAGTTTGGGCCAAGGAAGCTTGGAAACAGGTAATGTTGGATAGATTATACCAAAAGTTGGAAATTATGTTTCCCACAGCTCGATCATTTGGTTTGCCCCAGCCATGCAGGAATCCTTATCTCCGATGAAAATATTCAGAGTCAGGACCCAAGGCGATTCAGGCTGCCGAGGCAGCCTCGATAATCGGTCCGAATTTTGCTGCATTCAAACTTGCGCCGCCGACCAGTCCGCCATCGACATTGGGTATCGCCAGCAATTCTGCCGCATTGCCGCCATTCATCGACCCGCCATAAAGAATACGCACGGCGTCGCTGCCCTGCCCCATCAACTGTCCGAGCCTTTCCCGAATCGCTGCATGCATTTCTGCGACATCGCTGGCCTCGGGCACCCGACCGGTGCCGATCGCCCATACCGGTTCATAAGCGATGGTCAGCCAGTCTGCAGTGGCCCCGGCAGGGAAGGAGCGCGCCAACTGAGTCGTGACAATTTCGATTGCCTGTCCGGCATCGCGTTCCTCTTCGGTTTCACCAATGCAGATAATCGCACCCATAGCGGCTGCGTGGACCGCCTCAGCCTTGGCCTTCACTTCGGCATCGCCTTCCTGCTGATCTGCGCGGCGCTCGCTGTGACCGAGGATTGAATAGCTTGCCCCCGCTTCCTTGAGCATCGCAGCCGAAAGACAACCGGTATGCGCGCCATTTTCGGCAAAATGGCAATCCTGCGCGCCAATCGCAAAACCCGGGTTGGCCTGCACAGCGGCGGCGATTAGCGTTGCCGGAGGACAGATACCGACATCTGCGCCCTCATGATTGGCTGCAATGGCAGCAATGGCTGCAATATCCGCAAGCTGCGCGCGCAGTCCGTTCATTTTCCAGTTGCCGACAATATATTTGCGGTTTGCCATGATGCCCTCTGCCTTTTCTATTTTCGTGATGTTCATCCGCTATCAAATATACTTCAACTTGCCAATTTTCTTCCGCAGTCTTTTGCTTGAACCACAAAGCCAAGCCGCCTAAAGCAAGCGCAAATCCCACTCCCGCAATGGAACATCTCTTTTATGATCAGTTTTTTCCGCCGCATTTTTTCCTCGAAGCTCGGCCTTTTCCTGACCTTTTGTTTCGTCGGTCTGATCGCCATTGCCTTCGCGACGGCCGATGTGTCGAGCAGCGGTACGTTTGGAGGAGTTACGGGCTCGGGAACGGCCGCCAAAGTTGGTGATAGCAAAATCAGCTCTGCGGAACTCAGCCAATCCGTCACCAATGCCTTTCGCGGCGAGCAGCGAGAGAATACAGCACTCGATCTCAAAACCTACATCAACGGCGGCGGCTTCGACGATGTTTTGGAGCGTCTGATCAACAGCTTTGCCATTGCAGATTTCGGCACCAAATATGGTCTGGCAGCGGGCAAACGCCTGGTAGACGGCGAAATCGCAAGCATTCCGACCTTTCAAGGCGCAGACGGGCAGTTTAGCGAAGAGAATTTCCGGCGCGCCATGCAGCAGCAGGGCATAAACGAAAGCCAATTGCGCAGCGATTTTACCCGCAATCTGCTGGCTGACCAGCTATTGACCGCAGCCGGATTCGGAGCAGCGGTGCCGCAGAAGCTCGTCGTGCCCTATGCCTCACTGCTGCTGGAATCGCGAGAAGGCCAGATTGCAACAATTCCGTCGGTTGCCTTCATCGAAAACAGCAAGCCCGCAAAAGCAGCGGTTGCGGCATTTTATGCCAAGAATGCATCCCGCTACACGATTCCTGAGCGCCGGACGATCCGTTACGCATTATTTGAAAAATCGCGGTTCAACGACAAGATCAAACCCACCGAAAAGGAAATCGCGGGCTATTACAATCTCAACAAGATACGATATTCAGCCAGCGAGACCCGCGATCTGAATCAGGTTATTGTCCCGACCGAAGCCGCTGCCAAGGCATTGGCCGCCAAGATCAACGGCGGTATCTCGCTAGAGGAAGCAGCGCAATCGGTTGGCCTATCCGCCGCCAAAGTGGGGTCGGTCAACAAAACCGACTTCGCAAACACCTCATCGCAATCCGTTGCCAATGCCGCGTTCGCCGTGCGTTCGGGCGCTATCGCCGGACCGGCGCAAAGCGCGCTCGGCTGGCACATCGTGAAGGTCAAGGATATCAAGCAGGTCCCTGCCCGTCCACTGGCACAAGTGCGTACCGAGATTGTCAACGAACTGACTCGGGTAAAAATTGAAGAAGCCATGGCCGAACTGACCGTCCGGCTGGAGGATGAATTTGCTGATGGAGCGACGCTGGGCGACATCGCCAAAGCAGAAGAGCTGAAAGTGGAGTCTACCCCTGCTCTCCTCGCCAATGGCCAAAATCCCAATGACCAGAATTACCGGCCGATCCCGGAGATGCAGCGTATATTGCCGATCGCCTTTGCGCTGGATCAGGATTCCGATCCCCAGATCGTCGAAATCATTCCCGGCCAGCAATATGCCGCGATCGACGTGACCGATATAACCCAAGCCGCTCCGCCACCTCTGGCGCAGATCGAGCAGCTGGTAACCCGCGACTATATGCTCAACCAGGGATCGCAAAAAGCCAAGCTCGTCGCAGACAAGATTGCAAAAGCGGTCAGCGGCGGCACGGCTTTGTCCAAAGCGGTCGCCGATGCCGGCGTACAGCTGCCCCGCCCCGAACGGATCAGTTCGTCCAGGGCTGATCTCGCCCGCCAAAGCCAGCAGGGACAGGTCCCTGCTCCGCTCAGCCTGATGTTCAGCATGGCGCAAGGCACCGCAAAATCCCTGCAAGCGCCACGCGATCAAGGCTGGTTCGTGGTTGTTCTCGACAAGCTCATTCGCGGCGATGCGTCGAAGCGGGATGATTTGTTGCAAGCCACGCGGGTGCAATTCAAGCAGGTGTTCGGCAATGAATATACCGCCCAGTTCATCAACGCGATGAAGGCCGATGTTGGTGTGGAACGTAATAATGCCACGCTCACCGCGCTGAAAAAACAGCTGCTCGGCGGTAATTGACGCATTCGTGGCGGGCAGTTTCGGCACAGAAGCGGCGCGCGCAGCACTGGGGAGCGGCAAACCGGCCCTGATCTGGCGACGGCAGGTCGCGGACACCGAAACGCCGGTGTCTGCTGCGCTGAAACTGATGGAAGATGGCCGCGGCGATTACCTGCTCGAATCGGTTGAAGGCGGTGAGACCAGAGGCCGTCACAGCATGATCGGCCTCGCACCCGATCTGGTGTTCCGGGCGGATGGTGCGCAAGCGGCGATCAACCGGATATGGCTTCAGGACCGCGAGGCTTTTGCTCCCGAAAGCGGCGACAGCCTTGCCGCCCTCCGCAATCTGGTCAAATACTGCCAGATGGATGTGCCGGAGGAACTGCCCCGCGCCCTCGCCTGTCTGGTCGGCTATTTTGGCTATGAAACGATCGGACTGGTCGAGAAATTGCCCCGCGCGCCGCAGTCCGAGCTCGATCTGCCCGACATGCTGTTTGTCCGGCCGACGGTGATCCTGATTTTTGACCGGTTGGCAGACGAACTGTTTCTGGTGGCACCGGTATGGCCCGAGACGGATGGTGATAGCGAAGGCAAGATTGCTTCGGCAGAGGAGCGATTGGATGAGGTCGAACGAGGGCTATCCAATCCCGTTCGCCCTGAGCTTGTCGAAGGACGGTTGTCGGACAGTCAGGAGACTGGCTTCGACAGGCTCAGCCCGAACAGACCGGAGTTCACTCCGCAGATTCCCGCTGAAAAATACGTGCAGATGGTGCTGCGTGCCAAAGACTATATCGAGGCCGGTGATATCTTCCAGGTGGTGCTGGCGCAGCGCTTCACCACGCCCTTTACCCTGCCGCCGATAGAGCTATATCGCGCGCTTCGCCGGATCAATCCCTCGCCCTTCCTGTTTTTCCTCGACCTGCCGGGCTTTGCGCTAACCGGCTCCAGCCCGGAAATCCTCGTTCGCGCGCGCGATGGCGAAGTGACCATTCGCCCGATCGCCGGCACCCGCCCGCGCGGCAGGAATGCCGCCGAGGACAAGGCGAACAAGGAAAGCCTGCTCGCCGATCCCAAGGAACGGGCCGAACATCTGATGCTGCTCGATCTCGGCCGCAACGATGTCGGCCGGGTGGCGACCGCGAACAGCGTCGAGGTCACCGACAGCTATACGGTCGAGTTCTACAGCCATGTCATGCATATCGTCTCCAACGTGGTCGGCCAGCTGGCCCCCGACAAAGATGCGCTCGACGCCCTGTTCGCCGGCTTCCCCGCCGGCACGGTCAGCGGCGCGCCCAAGGTCCGCGCCTGCGAGATTATCGCCGAACTCGAACCCGAAACCCGCGGCGCCTATGCCGGCGGCGTCGGCTATTTCTCTCCCGACGGTAGCATGGACAGCTGTATCGTTCTGAGGACCGGGATTGTGAAGGACGGCATGCTGCATGTGCAGGCGGGCGCGGGGATCGTGGCGGACAGCGATCCTGCCTATGAGTTGGCGGAATGCCGGGCGAAGGCCGGCGCGTTGCTGGCGGCGGCGAAAGAGGCCGTGAAGCGGGCGCGGGATGTCGGGTTTGGGCAGTGAGTTAGAAGGCGTTGCTTAAAGCGTACAAGCTCTGCTTTATTTATGTTGCGGCGAGCCAGCGATGAGTTATCCAAGAGTAATGTTTTTCAATCGGATCAGATGCGAGAACATTGTTGTTCGAACTCGGCTGTTGCCATTTTTGGTTATATGCTGGCTCCCTTTTGTGATATTTTTGGGGATCGGCTATTACAATTTTGGCCACGATTTTTTTCAGTCTCAGCTTTCTGCTGGATGGCAGAGAACTTCTGTTCAATCCGGTCGTTTCGATATTGATAATCGTTGCGATGTTCATAATTTGCTTGTTCTCGTCAATTGATCTCGCATTGTCCAAACCCTGTTTTCTGGGAATATCGGATAGTGATCTAATTTATCTTGGGAGAAAGCGGATACCGTTGGCGGACATCAATATCGATCAAATAACATTTGTGGGCCGCTTCAAAAATATTGTCGTCGTTCCTCGATTTGGAAATGAAAAAGAGCTACATATCCCTTTGTTGAAAACGGATTGCAGCAAGCACCAAGCGATTGATCTGATCAAGGCCGACATAATACAAGCTATGCAAAGGTAACTCCACCAGAGCTGTAAATGCTAGAAGCCGGCCTTGGGCCAAAATGAACCTTGAGCGATCAACCTCACTCCAACATCTTCGGCGCTTCCTTCTGGAGCTTCGCCTTGATCTTGTTCGCGAACATCGCCAGCATCGGCGGCAGGTCGAAAATGGCGTAGACTTCATCCTCGCGGACCTGCATTTCGCTGCCGATCCGCTGGCCAACGGCCTCGAGAGTGAAGTGGAGATGGTCGCCTTCCCAGTGATGGTCGGTAAGGCTGGTGCCCGGGATGATATCGCTCAGGGTATGAATGCCGCTGCCGATCCGGTTCTTGGCTTCGTCCAGGCCCAGTTTGTGCGGAATATTGATGGTTACGGGCTCGCCCATGATGTTTTTCCAATCAAATTTTTTGTTCAATCCGTTAGCGCTGAGCCTGTCGAAGTGCGGCTCTGGACTGGAAGCGTCCTTCGACAAGCTCAGGACTAACGGTCTTTGGTTAGCGCTTTCCCTATCACCGCACGCGTGCAGGTCAAAGCATTCGCGGAAACACTTGGCCTTCCGGCAATTTCCGATTAGGCAGCGTCGCATGATCCTCGTCATCGACAATTACGACAGTTTCACCTTCAATCTGGTCCATTATCTGATGGAACTGGGCGCAGAGGTACGGGTGGAGCGCAATGACGCGCTGACCGCCGGAGAGGCGCTCAGAACCAACGCGCAGGCTTTCCTGATTTCGCCGGGTCCCCGCACACCCGATCAAGCGGGCATATCGCTCGATCTGGTCGCCGCCTGCGCGGATGCCGAGAAACCCTTGCTTGGCGTGTGCCTCGGCCATCAGAGCATCGGCCAGCATTTCGGTGGCAAGGTCGTGCGCGGCGGGTTGATGCATGGCAAGACATCGGCGGTCCTCCACGACGGCAGCGGGGTTTTCGCCGGCCTGCCCTCGCCCTATACCGCAACCCGCTATCACTCACTGATCGTCGAGGATATTCCCGCCTGCCTGCCGGTCAACGCCACAGCCGAAGATGGCTCGGTCATGGGGTTCCGTCACGAAAGCCTGCCGATCCACGGTGTCCAGTTTCACCCGGAAAGCATCGCCACGGAACATGGCCATGCCTTGCTGGCGAACTTCATGGCAATTGCCGGGATGGAAACCAGGGCACTGGCATGAGACTTCCCGACCCCGTCCATCCTTTGGCCGAAGCAGAGGCCCGTGAGACATTTGCCGCGATTCTGGACGGTGACTGTTCGGCCGATGATATCAAGGCCTTTCTGGTCGGCATCGCTAAGCGCGGCGAGACGGCGGTCGAGATTGCCGCTGCGGCATCGGAAATGCGCGCCCGGATGATCGGCGTCGATGCGCCCGAAAATGCGATAGATGTCTGCGGCACCGGCGGCGACGGCAGCCACAGCCTGAATATTTCCACCGCCACCGCGCTGATCGTCGCGGCTTGCGACGTACCGATGGCGAAACACGGCAATCGGGCGGCATCGAGCAAGTCGGGCGCAGCAGATACGCTGGAGGCGCTCGGGCTGGATCTCGCCAAAGCAGCGAGCATAAGCGAGCAAAGCCTGCGCGAAATCGGCATCGCATTTTTCTTCGCGCCCAATCATCATCCCGCTCTCGGCCCGCTGGCCCCGATCCGCAAGGATATCGGGCAGCGGACGATTTTCAATCTGCTGGGCCCTCTGTGCAATCCGGCGCGCGTCAAACGCCAGCTGATCGGCGTTGCGTCGCCCGGTCTGGTGGAAACCTATGCCCAAGCGGCGGGGCAACTGGGATATGAGAAGGCGATGATTGTCTCGGGCGAGGAAGGGCTCGACGAACTCAGCATCTCGGGACCCAGCCGGGTGGCGATCATCGACAATGGAGCGGTCACCCTGAGCCGGATTACTCCGGAAGATGCTGGCCTGACCCGCCATCCTGCCGAAGCGATCCTGGGCGGAGATGCCGAATATAATGCGGCAGCCTTGCGGGCGCTGTTGCAAGGTGAAAAATCCGCCTATCGTGATGCCGTGCTGCTCAATAGCGCAGCCGCCCTGATGGTCGCCGGAGAAGTGGACAGCTGGGAAGCCGGTGTTGAAGAAGCGGCAGAAGCGCTCGACAAGGGCCTTGCCAACGCCTTGCTGGGCTGCTGGATTGCCAACCAATGAACATACTCAACGAAATATGTGCGGCCAAAAGAGACCATGTCCGGAGGCGGCGGGCCGTTACCCCGGCATCCTCGCTGCTCGATGCGATCAAGCGTCAAGACGCGCCGCGTGGTTTTATTTCCGCTATCAGGGACAAATCGGCAGATGGCTTCGCGCTGATCGCCGAAATCAAGAAAGCCAGCCCTTCCAAGGGGCTGATCCGGGAGGATTTTGATCCCCCCGCCCATGCGCGGGCCTATGCCGCCGGTGGCGCCGCCTGCCTGTCGGTTTTGACGGACATGCCCTATTTTCAGGGTGCGGACGAATATCTGGTGGCCGCGCGTGCAGCCGTGGGCCTGCCCTGCCTGCGCAAGGATTTCATGGTCGATCCCTGGCAGGTTGCGGAATCACGGGCGCTCGGGGCCGATGCCATATTGATCATCATGGCGGCGCTGGACGATAATCTGGCAGCGGAGATAGAAGCGGAAGCCCTGTCTCTCAGCATGGATGCGCTGATCGAGGTGCATGACGAAGACGAGCTGGAACGGGCGCTGACGCTGCAATCACCCTTGCTGGGTATCAACAACCGCAATCTCAAGACCTTCGAGACCAGCCTTGGGCAGACCGAACGCCTGTCAAAGCTGGTGCCGGAAGATCGAATCATGGTATCCGAGAGCGGCATTTTCACCCACGAGGATTGCCAGCGCTTGTCACAATCGGGGGCGCGCGCGTTTTTGGTAGGTGAATCGCTGATGCGACAAGATGATGTGGAAGCGGCTACACGGCAATTATTGACGGGGAAAGCATGAGCAAACTGACCCATATCGACGGCGACGGCGCGGCCCATATGGTCGATGTCTGCGACAAGGCCGACACCGTCCGCGAAGCCCGTGCCGAGGGCCGGATCGCGATGAAAATGGAAGTATTGGAAGCAATAAAGGCCAATGCAATGAAGAAGGGCGATGTGCTGGCGACCGCGCGGATCGCCGGAATCATGGCGGCCAAGAAGACCAGCGACCTGATACCCTTGTGCCACCCGCTTGCGCTGAGCAAGATCGCGGTCGATTTCGAATTTCTGGATAACGGCATCATGGTCCGGTCCATGGCGAGGCTCACCGCAAAAACGGGCGTAGAAATGGAAGCGTTAACAGCATGTTCAATCGCACTCTTGACAATCTATGATATGGCAAAGGCGATGCAGAAAGACATGGTGATCGGCGATCTTCGGCTGCTGTCCAAAACCGGCGGAAAATCCGGAGACTGGGTAGCGTCATGAGCAGCCTTTTGCCTCTGGACCAAGCGCAGGAGCGGCTGATCGCCCTAGCTCCGCGCCTGCCGTCCGAAACGCTTTCCGTGCAGGACGCGTGGAACCGCTATCTTGCCGAGGACATGATCGCAAAACGCGACCAGCCGGCTGCGGACATGTCCGCCATGGATGGCTATGCCATCCGCTTCGAGGATCGCGACGGGCCGTGGACACTGGTCGGCGAGTGCAAGGCCGGAAGTCAGCCCTGCCCGGCGCTGAAAACTGGAGAGACTGCCCGTATTTTTACCGGATCCTTGCTGCCCGAGGGCGCAGATACCGTCGTGATGCAGGAGAATGTCGCGGCCGACGGCAATGTTATTCGCCTGACCGCAGAACCATCACCGAGCCGGGGGCGTCACGTCCGCCACAAGGGCGGCGATTTCGAACGCGGCGACCATGGCTTGCCCGCTGGCAGCTTGCTCAGCGCAGCCGCGTTGGGTCAGGCTGTAATTGCGGGCTATGGCGAGCTTCTGGTCGGAAAACAGCCAAGAGTCGCGGTGGTGTCAACCGGCGATGAACTGGTCGCTCCGGGTCACGAAACCCTGCCCCACCAGATCCCCGCCAGCAATGACGTCATGGTGGCAACCATGCTGTCAGGGCTGACCGCCGAGACCCGCAGCCTGAGCCGAATTCCCGATGATATGGAGATATTGTGCAAGGCGCTGGAAACAGCAAAAGATTGCGATATCGTCGTCACCATTGGCGGCGCATCGGTCGGCGATCATGATCTCGTGGGTCCGGCGTTTCGCAAGCTCGGCGCGGAGATCGACTTTTACAAAATTGCCATGCAACCGGGCAAGCCGGTAATGGCAGGAAGAATCGGCTCGACCGTCATATTGGCGTTGCCGGGCAACCCGGCTTCGGCCTTTGTCACAGCGACCTTACTCATGTTGCCACTGGTCCGCTATATGGCGGGCGCGGCACAATATCTGCCCGAGAAACAAAGCGCTGCAGCGACCGTAGCGCTGCCGGAAAACGGGTCACGCGCGAAATTTCTGCGCGCGAAAGTCGGCCCGGACGGAATCACCCCCTATGACAGCCAGGACAGCGCAAAACTCTCGGTACTCGCGGCCTCCAACGCCCTGCTCTGCCGGCCAGCCCATGCGGGTGCGGCTGATGTCGGTGAGATGGTGCCGTACATTGCGATATAGGCGCTGAAAGGCTGAAGCCGGGTGATTGGCTGACGTTAACAGCTTGGATTTCCAAAGGCGGCTTTTGTCGCCGCGATATTGGCTGGCGTGAAAATGAACGCGCGAGAAGTTAGTGCATTTCAAAAATACCCGCTACAACAACGGTTAAACAAACCGAAAAAGGATTTTGATATGCGTGCATGGGCCCTGAAGAGTCGTCCCGCCGGTACCCCGGTGGCTGATAATTTCCAGATGGTAGAGGCGGCGGATGCCCCGCTTGGCGAAGGCGAATTTCGCATCGCAAATAGCTGGCTGTCGGTCGACCCCTATATGCGTGGACGGATGAATGACGTGAAAAGCTATGCGCCCCCATTCGGTATCGGTGAAGCGATGACCGGCGGCGCGGTCGGCACGGTGACCGAAAGCAATAACGCCGATTATCCAGTCGGATGCAAAGTGCTGCATATGGCGGGTTGGCGGGACACTGCTGTCGCTGGCGGCAGCAATCCTCCCGAAGGCGGAATGCCACCGGTGAAGCTTCCCGATCTTGATGTTGCCGATCAACATTGGTTGTCGATCATCGGAATGCCCGGAGGCACCGCCTGGTTTGGCTTGCTGAATGTCGGTGCTGCCAAGGAAGGCGAAACTGTCTTTGTTTCGGCGGCGGCCGGCGCGGTTGGATCAACCGTGACCCAGATAGCCAAGGCCAAGGGCATGACCGTAATCGGGTCAGCCGGTGGCGCTGACAAATGTGCATGGGTTAAGGAAATCGGCGCGGATGCCTGCATCGATTACAAGTCCGGTCCGGTATTGCCGCAACTGCGCGCAGCACTGAAGGAGATCGGCAAATCCGGCGTTGATGTCTATTTTGACAATGTCGGCGGTGAACATCTCGATGCGGCGCTCGCCTGCTCCAACGAACGCGCCCGTATGGCAATTTGCGGGATGATTGACGTTTACAACGATCAACAGCCGCAATCGATGCAATATCTGACCATGATCATTGGCCTGCGAATAAAAATCGAGGGCTTCCTCTATCCCGATTTCGCCGCACAAGTGCCCGAATTCAACGCCGGTATGGCGGAACTGATTGCTTCGGGCGCTGTCAAGGGCCGTGAGACGGTGATGGAGGGGCTGGAAAAAGCACCGGACGCGTTCATCGGGCTGTTTACCGGCGCGAACACCGGCAAGATGCTGGTTAAGGTATAGGGTTCCGGTGAAAGAAGCTTTGATTGACCGCAACATCCCGATAGCGGAATGTTGCGGTCAATTTGCAATAGCGACCAAGCAGACGTTGTGGCTGGCGCTTCAGAAACTTCCGCTTCTGCACCAGTTTCGGTCGCTCTTGATTGCGGATAGGATTATTTGGATGAGTGAAGAAAAGCCCTCCGAGCGGATTGTAGAGCAACGGGTGCGGAACCGCATCATGGAAGAGATTTGGGGTCTCTCAAAAGGGGACATCAGCGTAGCCGCGTCAGGGCCAAGTGAATGGTTTGAAAGCTTTTTCGATTGGTTTCCCTATGATGGCGAACCGGACTGGTATCCGGCAATGACGGCCAAAGAGGCTACTGCCGTTAAACAGGTCTGCATTCTTATGCAGCAAGCTATCTCGGACAGCGATATTCCTAAAAATCCTACAGTCGACGAAATAACTCAAACGGGCTGGCCTGAGCGCATCGCTCCCGTTGCCAAGCAGGCATTGGACCTAATGCTCGCACGGGGAAGGTTCTCAGAGGATGATGAAGAAGTAGATCCATCCAGCCCAGTCTCCTGGCCCTAGAAGCCAATGTCCCCTTCCCACCCAGATATTGCCGCCCAAGCGAGAATAGTTAGTGCGCTCTGAACGGCTGCTTTTTGGGAGCAATCTTCGATCGAGACAATGACGACAATCGGGCGCGAAGCCGATCTGGTATCCGACCAACGGCTACGACCGCAAATGGGGAATGTCCGGAACGACGGTTTTTAATGGAGAACGCGAATAGCCACCATCGAGGCAGCGGTTCAACTTATCCATGACCCCTACCCTTCTGCCGATAGCTTAATCACTTCCCGCTTGACTTCCCCCGTTTTGTTTCATAATTGTTCCTTATTCGTTCCCAGAACAGGAAACTGGACATGCTCACGCAAAAGCAACATGAACTTCTTTGTTTCATTGATGACCGGCTCAAGGATAGCGGCGTTTCCCCCTCGTTCGAGGAAATGAAAGAAGCGCTCGGTCTGAAATCAAAATCCGGCATTCACCGGTTGATCAGTGCGCTCGAGGAACGGGACTTCATCCGCCGCCTGCCCAACCGGGCGCGGGCGCTGGAAGTATTGAAATTGCCCGAAGGCGGCTTGCACGAAACTGCGCCATCGAATGTGGTTACGCTGCGACCCGAAACTCCGGTTCGCGAAGTGGTTTCCAATCCTGCCCACGCCGCAAATAATGACGTTCTGGAAATTCCGTTGCATGGCCGGATCGCCGCTGGCGCCCCGATCGAAGCAATGGAAGGCCAGTCCGCACTCAGCGTTCCTGCGGCGCTGCTCGGCCCTGGTGAACATTACGCGCTGGAAGTATCGGGCGACTCGATGATTGACGCAGGCATCCTCGATGGTGATTACGCGCTGATCCAGAAAACAGAAGTGGCGCGCGATGGCGAGATTGTCGTGGCTCTGATCAACGAAGAAGAAGCCACTTTGAAATATCTGCGTAAGGACGGTGGGCGATTGCGGCTTGATCCTGCCAACGCGGCCTATGAACCACAGCTATATAACCCGGGCGAAGTGCGCATTCAGGGCAAGATGGCCGGATTGTTGCGGCGCTACTAGTTCGCGGGACGGGGTGCCTTGCGCTCCGGATTATCTTCACCGGACCGATAGCGGGTCCATTCATGCCTGCCGGTCCACGCGAGTGCGGTTGATATTTTCTTTTTTTCCAGATCTATGGTCATGCCGCCAACCCGTGACAACAGGTCCCGGTCCGCCTTTATCCAGCGCGGCTGACAGCTTGCCGGCAGGTACCGGTCGCTTACTACAATATCGGTCCGACGACAGGCAGCGGCCAAAGCCAGCGCGGAAATATAGTGGGAGCTGCGGGTAGCCAGCAGCACCCATTTGCGGCCATTCCTGGTCAGGCTAACAAGGCAAGAATCGGCATTGCAATCCGCATTCGGCCAGTCTTCGAGCGGCTGCGCCTGTCCTTCCACTCCGGCATTTTCAAGGATCATGTCGCGGATGAAATCGCCGCTGCGGGTGCGGAGCATGGCCAGTTCTCCCTGATGATTGCGGATGCCGACATGCCGCCCGTCACCGGTGATATAAATATCCGGCGCGCGATTTGTGGCAATCATCAAGGCCCCGAAGAAGGCAGGGATCAGGCCCAGATAGCGCCACCGCTCCCGCCACAGGCATATCCAAAGCCCCGCCAGTATCACCAATCCGAACGCGATGACCGGCATCGACGGCAACATGGTTACAGCGCCGGGGCGGCTGGATACAAAATGGGCGAGAGCGATCAGACTGGTCAAGGCCTTGTCACACAGCCACCAGACGGGTGCGCCCAAACCGGCGCCATCCAGCAACAAGGCCAGCGCTTCCAGCGGCATGATCACGAACGTCGTCAGGGGAATCGCTATGATATTGGCGAGCGCGCCGTAAAGCCCGGCCTTGTGAAAATGGAACAGCGCAATCGGCATCAGGGCAATTTCAACAACCAGACCGGTCAGGAACAGGGAAAATATGATGCGCCCGATCCGACGCACCCAAATTTCCTCGCGCAGCGCAAATAATGGCTTGATCCGGGGATGTTCGTGTAACGCGATAATCGCGGTGACTGCAGCAAAACTGAGCTGAAAGCTTGGTCCTACAAGCGATTCGGGCCAGAAGATCAGCACGAACAGCGCGCCCGCCGCGACCATGCGCAAGGTGATCGCGCTGCGCCCCATCATCAATGCAACCAGCACCAGCAAAGCGGCCACGCACGCTCTGATGGTCGGCACTTGTGCGCCGGTCATCAGCGTATAAGCGACGGCCGCAAGCGCGGCGCACCCGGCCGCCACGATCGGCAACCGGAATCTCAGGGCCAGCGGCGGAAACAGGGCGAGCAGCTTGAGCACCAGCAGATAGATGGCGCCGACGACAGCGGTGACATGAAGGCCGCTGATCGAGAGCAGATGCGCCAGACCGCTGCGCCGCATCGCTTCGGCGTCCGCCTCGCTGATCGCCCCGCGATCCCCGGTGGCCAGCGTTGCTCCAATCGCACCGGCTGCGCCGGACATTTGCGACTGGACATGCGCCGATAGCCGCTGCCGATATCGGGAGAGAGCGAATAAAGGATCGGCAGGGCGCAATATTGTAATTTCACCCAGCGCCTGACCGGTAGCACCGAGCCCCTGAAACCAGGCGCGTTCGGAAAAGTCATAAGCCCCGGGAAGCGCGGGCATGGCCGGTGGCATCAAGCGCGCGCGCAACTGGATCAGCGCGCCGTTTTGCAGTTCGGAATTGGCATGGTCGAGCGGCACATTCACGCGGACACGCGGTGGTAGCCCAGAATCATCTCCGGTCTGCAGCGTTAGCCGCACAATATCTCGCGCTAATACCGGCTCGACCCGTTCGATCTCGGCATTGAACATGGCGACGACAGGCCGCTCCAGTACTGGTGCGGCGACCTGCCAGGAACGAAACCAGATGAGACCGCAGCCGATTGCCGCGAATAGACAGAACCAGAAGAGCGCACTCGCTATTCGATGCTCTCGTCCCCGCATGATGGCGAACAGGCTGACCGAGCCACAAATACTCATGAAAGCGAGCCACCGTACGGGAGAAGCAAGATTGAACCAGGCGGCAATCCCGCAACCCAGCGCCACCGGCAACCAGAGTGGCAACTGATCACGCTCCCTTTCCAGCTGCCGTTCGAGCTTTTCCAGAGGCCTTTTCTGCCGCAAAAATTCAAGCAATTGTCGCGGATGAAACAGCATGCTAAGGGCAAAGCCAATCGAACCGGAACCGGTGCTCATGGTGCCATTCAGGCTTATTCCATCCCGCATTTCGCAAATCTATCACAGGGGCCAAGCAAGCGTGAATTCAAAAGATGATAATCAGCCGAAACAGACAAATATGGTCGTAACCCGCTTTGCGCCCTCCCCGACCGGATTTCTGCATATTGGCGGCGCCCGTACCGCCATGTTCAACTGGCTGTTCGCCCGCCATCATGGTGGAAAGGCGCTGCTGCGTATCGAAGATACCGATCAGGCGCGATCCACGCAGGAAGCCATTGATGCGATTATTGAAGGCCTGGACTGGCTCGGTCTCGACTGGGACGATGAACCGGTTTTCCAGTCCAAACGCGCCGCGCGCCATGCGGAAGTCGCAAATGAATTGCTGGCATCGGGCAATGCCTATAAATGCTTCGCAACCCCCGACGAACTGACCGAAATGCGGGAAAAGCAGCGGGCCGAGAAAAAGCCGATGCGTTATGATGGCCGTTGGCGCGATCGCGATCCGTCCGAAGCACCGGAAGGCGCGCCGTTCGCCATTCGGCTAAAGACGGAGACTTCGGGGAAGGTGACCATCGCCGATATGGTGCAAGGCGATGTTTCGGTCCAGAATAGCGAGATTGACGACTTTGTCTTGCTGCGGTCCGACGGAACACCGACCTATATGCTTGCTGTCGTTGTCGATGACCATGATATGGGCGTCACCCACCTCATCCGCGGTGATGATCATCTGAACAACGCCTTCCGGCAGCTCGCGCTGATCCGTGCAATGGGATGGTCCGAACCGGTATATGCCCATATTCCGCTGATCCACGGCAATGACGGCGCCAAATTGTCCAAGCGGCACGGGGCGCTGGGCGTCGAAGCCTATCGCGATATGGGCATATTGTCAGACGCGATGTTCAACTATTTGTTGCGTTTAGGCTGGGGACATGGCGACGATGAGATCATCTCCCGCAAGCAGGCGATTGAGTGGTTCGACCTTTCCGGAGTTGGCAAATCTCCTTCGCGTTTTGATACCAAGAAGCTGCAAAACCTGAACGGCCATTACATGCGCGATGCCGCGGATGCGGATCTGGTGCGCCTCGCGACCCCCTGGATAGAGCAGGATTTGAGCGCGCCACTATCCTCTTCGGATAGCGAATTGCTGGGTCAAGCCATGCCGGTTTTGAAAAGCCGGGCAAAAAATCTGATTGAATTGGCCGAAAGCAGTCTTTTTCTCTTTAAAAAACGCCCACTTGGCCTCGACGAACGGGCAGAAAACCTGCTAGACGATAACGCAAGGACGCTGCTTAAATCGATTCACCTTGGCTTGACTGATCTGGAAGACTGGACACTCGAGGCAACGGAAGAAGTCATAAAAGCGATCGCGGAGTCTGCCGAACTGGGATTGGGGAAGCTCGCACAACCTATGCGTGCCGCCTTGACAGGAAGTACCAGTTCACCCGGAATTTTTGACGTCCTGATACTTCTTGGTAAAGAAGAATCACTAGGCCGTCTTGCAGATCAAATAGAAAAAACCTGATTTTTCAGGAGCAGAAAGGACAATATCGTGGGCGATAACGCAAAATTCAGCATCAACGGCGAAGATCACGAATATCCGGTTCTGACGGGCACAGTAGGCCCCGATGTCGTCGATATTCGCAAATTATATGGCCAGACCGGCGCTTTCACCTATGACCCCGGTTTTACATCAACCGCCAGCTGCGAGTCCGAGCTAACCTTCATCGACGGCGGCGAAGGGGTTTTGCTGCACCGCGGCTATCCCATCGAACAGCTGGCA
This sequence comes from uncultured Parasphingorhabdus sp., assembly GCA_965534715.1. Taxonomy (GTDB): domain Bacteria; phylum Pseudomonadota; class Alphaproteobacteria; order Sphingomonadales; family Sphingomonadaceae; genus Parasphingorhabdus. Next base: position 25,204 of record CBETBW010000007.1, on the reverse strand, counting down.
GAGCAAAGCAGCTTCATGGAAGTCGCCCATCTCTTGCTCCGAGGTGAATTACCGTCATCGGACGAGTTTGCCGAATTCAATGACACGATCACCCGCCACACGATGGTGCACGAACAGTTGCGCGGTTTTTATCAGGGCTTCCGCCGTGACGCACACCCCATGGCCATCATGTGCGGCGTGGTCGGCGCGCTGTCGGCATTTTATCATGACAGCAGCGACATCAACGATCCCGTGCAGCGCAGGATTGCCAGCCACCGCCTGGTTGCCAAGATGCCGACGATTGCGGCCATGGCCTATAAATATTCCATCGGTCAGCCGTTCGTCTATCCGGATAATAATCTGTCCTACACCGGCAATTTTCTGCGCATGACATTCGGCGTTCCTGCAGAGGAATATGAGGTACACCCGGCGATTGAGAAAGCGATGGACCGGATTTTCATCCTCCATGCCGACCATGAACAGAACGCATCGACTTCTACCGTCCGGCTGGCCGGTTCCTCGGGTGCCAACCCGTTTGCCTGCGTTGCAGCCGGCATTGCCTGTCTGTGGGGCCCGGCGCATGGCGGTGCCAATGAAGCTGCGCTCAACATGCTCCATGAAATCGGTCACCCGGACCGTATCCCCGAGTATATCAAACGGGCGAAGGACAAGGATGATCCGTTCCGCCTGATGGGCTTTGGCCACCGCGTTTACAAAAACTACGACCCGCGTGCATCGGTGATGCAGGAAACGGTTCGCGAAGTTTTTGAAACGCTGAAGGTCAAGGATCCGGTGTTCGATGTCGCCTTGAAACTGGAAGAAATGGCGTTGAACGATCCCTATTTCATCGAGAAAAAATTATTCCCGAATGTCGATTTCTATTCCGGTATCATCCTGTCGGCGATCGGCTTCCCGACCTCGATGTTCACGGTTCTATTCGCCCTGGCCCGCACCGTCGGCTGGGTCGCGCAATGGAACGAAATGATTTCCGATCCCGGCCAACGTATCGGTCGTCCGCGTCAGTTGTACACAGGTCCGGCCAAGCGCGACTATGTGTCGATCGACAAGCGGTAGACATCTTGGATATTGCAGAAAAGGGGAGCCTCCGGGCTCCCTTTTTTATGATTATTTTCGGTCAGGAAGGGACAGCGTGAAGGTCGAGCCTATGCCGGCCATGCTCTCTACGGTCAGACTGCCGCCCATTGCATGGGCCAGCCGGCGAGAGATAAACAGGCCCAATCCGCTGCCGCCATCGCCTGATCGACCCAGCCGCTCGAATTTCTCGAAAATCCGATCCTGATCTTCCACAGCGATGCCGTCGCCTTGATCGGTCACCGAAATCCGGGCAAATTCCTGATCAGCAGAAACACGCACCTTGATCACCGAACCGTCTGGCGAATAGCGGATCGCGTTGCCAATCAGATTGACGAGGATTTGCAGCGACCGGCGAAATTCGCCGCGCGCCGGAAGTTTGTTACCTTCCTTGGGAAGATCGATCCGTATCTGATGATCGGACGCTTTGACTGCTAGCAAGCCAGCGGCGCGGTGAGCCAGATCGACAAGATCGATGTCATCTGCAGCAACGGTGAATTCCGGTCGTTCAATCGCTTCCAGATCGGAAAGATCGTTGACCAGATCCAGCAGATGGCGCCCGGCTGAAGCGATATCCTTGGCGTAGCTGGCATAGTCGCCGCGTAGAGGACCCTCCAACTTGCTGCTGATTGTTTCGGCATTGGCGATGATCTTGCCGAGCGGCTGGCGCAGGGCCGGCCCTAGCTGGAAACCGAACAGATTGTCGCTGATCAGTTTTCCAGCCACGGCCTTCGCGTCCTTGTCAATCGTCTCCAGATCATCTGGCGTAACTGCAAACCGGTAGCCGGCGAAAACGCCCGCCTTGTCTATCAGTGGGTGGCCTTGAAGCATGAACAACCGTTGATTTCCGTTTTTCTCGCGAATCCGTTGATTCCGGATGGGTTGCCGCTCGGCCACTGCCTCAAGCAATCTTGCGTGAGCCGATGGCGGGATGACATCATATATATCGAGCAGCGATTGACCGACCGCATCGGAACTCTTCGCAGCCTCTCCCGGCATTTGCCGAGCAATGATCCGCAATGCCGCATCGGTCCTGATCGCCCCCCGGCCTTCCAGCCCGTCAAAATCACGTGCCCGAGCCGGATCCATTTTGTCCGTGTCATCGTGAGGGCGCTCTTTCCAGTCGATGATGGCAAGGCTGAGCTGCTGTTCTTTTTCCGACGGAACAAACCGCGTTTCGACCCACATATCGATTCGACAATGATCATCGGACGCCTGTGCAGGACGCGACAGGTTCATACCCAATCGTCTACTAAGCCGGCACAATTCTGCCAATTCTGGCACCGCCAATGATCCGCCTTCTGAGCCGCCGCTGCGCAAGTGGAGCCGCATCAGCAGCGGATCAGCCGACAAAAGCATTCCATCGGCATCCACCCGTCCACGCACCGGTTCGGCCAGTTTGCCCGATGCCGTCATTTTCCTCGATCACCCAAGCTGTCGTCGGCAAGAATCCGTTCGGCATTCTGGTAAGCACTGGGTGCTGCCCAGCTCGATATTAACGCCAATGACCGGTCCCGGTCGGTTTCTCCATAGGTTGCCGCGGTCAGAATATGGTCACCGCCATCGAGGGCGGCGAACACCGAAAGCGCGTCCTGCGAAGGAAAATCTGCCGCACGCATGGCAACGACGAAACGTGCCATATTCGGCTCGGCCGTGAAGGTAACAATCTGATTACCGCTCAAGCCGGATTGTCTGGCCAGGCGCGCAACGAACAGTGACAGGCCATCTCTCATCGGATGGGGGATGCGATCCTCGGCGGTCTTGAATTGCTCGAGCAATTGGGCGAGGCGGTCGGCCTTGCGCGCCACACCAGCGCTCTCGTCATGCGAGGAAAGCAGGCGCTCGGTTGCCTTCTGCAATTGCAAACCGGGGAGACCGGAAAGCCTGGCAAGCGAGGCCGTGACTGGCCAGGCTAAAGCATAAGCTATTTCAGCGGGCAGGTCTGCGAGGCTGGCGGATATTTCGCCCACCGCACCGGTGGTCTTGGATTGCGCTACCAGCAGACCCATGGCTGCCTCAGCGACGACAGGGTCGTCATGATCCAGGTGACGGGTCAGCGTCGCTTCGAGATCTTCCTGCGAAATCTTCTGCAACAATCTTGTCGCCAATTCGCTTTGCTGTGTTTTGACAAAAAGATGCTGGACGATCTCATCAGTCTTGAGCAAGCCCGAATCCTCCAGCAAATAAAAGCTCTGGCCTTCTCCGCCCTTCCCGATCTTCAGGAGTGTTTCATGCGTAACGCCAAGCTCCTGAGTCGCAATCAAGCAAATACGTTCTTCGATCTGACAGATCATGCTGCGCAGATATTGCCGCGCATTGGACCGCATGCGGTCGTTGAAAACCACATCGGTTTTAGGAAACAGGGCGTTAGCAAAATCATCCGCAATGAACGAGGCTTTATCGGCCATTGCCGAGGCGTGCCGGATGATATCGTTATGCATCGTTTCGTTCATCGAAAAAACTCGCTGTGCCATAGCTTGGCCGTACCCTAATGTGGTTAACAAGCCGCTAAACGCGATAGTGGGCTATTGGTCCTGCAAGGCAGGCGTATCCGGCGGATTTTTCCTCACAAAGCGATCGAGAACGAGAAACAGGCCGGAATAAAGCGCTGCGCCATAGAGCCCGTAAGCAAATTGCCCAAAAACGGTCGCCAAGAACAAGATAATCAGAACCAATCGCAAATCCGGCTTGGCCAGCGCCAGACGCCTGTTCACTGGTCCGGTCCTCGAAAGTAGCAGGTGGGCGACCAGCAACACGGCAATCACAAGATTTGGCGCCAATGTCGTCGCATCAGACGCCTGGAACAAAAGAATTCCCACTCCGGTTGCAGCAATCAAATCCAGCGTCAAACGGGTCCAGTCGCCTATGGCCACGGCACTCCCAAATTGCGCCATTGCTGCCCGGATATATTGCGCCACGCTGCCGAAAAATAGCAGGGACAGCGATGCAACAGGATAGCCGAGAACTGCCGTAAGAATCGCCGCAATGCCAGCAGTCAGCGTAAAAATTCCGAGATATTGTGGTGCAGCCTTTTTTTTCCAGAGCCGAGGGAGGCTTCGTTTGGTCAAAGGGTGCAACAGCAAGCGGTTCAGAAAGTTGTCCGCTTTCGCAGGCATTTCTTTCAACTTGCGCCGGGTGAATTGCTCCGCGCTGAGTTCACTCTGCACATGAGCGATCACTCCCGAACCCATTCTGCGATCAGAGATAATCGCGCGCGGACAATCGGCCTGAACCGCCGTTCTAAGCAGCGCGGAGCCGACTTCCCAGTCATCGGGAATATCGATCAACGCGCTCAAGCGGGATGCGTTGAGCGAGACGATGCCAAGCCAGCGCTGGTTAAGGTCTATGCGCTCGAATTCCTGATATTCCTCCCCATGCAACACGGTAAAAAGCAATTCCTGCGGTGATCCGCTCAGCTGATCGACTATCTCTTCATCGGGCAATATGCCGTCGGCGATATAGATTAAGTGGTCCTGATCGCTGGCATATTGCACCAGGTCGCTGGGAGTTCGGACATATTCCGCATCCAGCCCCTGCTCTTTCATCACATCGATTTTCTGCAAGAGAGCGCCATGGGTCACGGGGCACAGGAATATGAATTTTTCGCAGCCAAACCGTTGCGCGGCACTAATCTGCAAGTCGAGCAGAGTCCCGGCAAACAAAGGCAGCAGGGCAATCGGCCCTTTTCCGTCAAGATCGTCTTTTGCCAGAGAAATCAGTGCCAGTTTCACGAATATTTGGGTCCTGATCGATGAATGGGAAGGTCGTTCCTATCCATAGATGGTGGCGCCCAAACATGCCAACCGATATTCTCGTGAAGAAGGCGCTATCTGTGCGCCGGAAGCGGGAAGTCAGTCCCGATGAACCTCAACCGCCGATACAGCAAGTTGCAGTTTTCGCAATATTACCGGATCGCCCGGTGCCGAATGAGCGGCTTCATCGGCCAGTTGCAGGATTTTGGTCGCCGAAAAACTGGCGGCCAGTCCCTTGAGACGCCATGCGGCATATTCCCAATTGGCATCGCAGCGCGCTCTGCCCAACAGGTCAACTTGCCGCTTCGCACTTTCCAGAAATGCCGCACGCAATTCCGCTATAAGGGACTGATCGTCCCCCACTGCAGCCGTCAAAGCGGCATCCAAAGCCCCATAATCAAATGACATTTCTGCCGACTACACCGGATATGGTTAACTTATGGTTTCTATGATCCATTATTGTGTTAAACAGACTTCATGGTAGGTGAATCTAAAATTATCGGGATGTGGCGCGATCGGGATGGAAGTCCCGATGGCGACCAGACAGAAACAACCGCAAGCGTGGAAAGTGAAGCGCATGGTCCGGAAACAGAACACAAAGATTTTCCTGAGGAAGATCAGGAAAATAGCGATAGCTCTTCGGAAAACAGCTGGAGCCACTATGCCGACGATGTAACAACTGCATCTGCCCGATCCCGATATATACCGGTGCTGTTACTTGCCGTTTCCGTGGTCGGCTGGACCGGATTTTTCTTCTGGGCTTACCGCGACATTTTTTCAACAATACCAACGCCCAAGGATGGAATTGCCCTGCTGACCCAATGGTGTTTGCCGATCGCAACGCTTGGCGTTGGCTATCTGCTCTACATGCGCAACAGCACCAGAGAAGCGAATCGCTTCGCCGATGTCTCCTCTTCTTTGCGCGCTGAGTCCGAGTTATTGGGAATACGGTTGAAGACGGTCAACAACGAACTCAGTGTCGCTCGCGAATTTCTGGGTCAGGAAAGCCGTGAACTCGAATTTTTGGGAGATCAGTCTTCCGTGAAGCTGACCGCCGCTGCCGAAATGATCAGGCAATCTTTGGAAGATGGTCTTGGCAAAATGCAGAAGCTCGATAAAGTCGGTGATGCCGCATATAAAAATCTTGAGCAGCTCCGCGAGCATTTGCCGGTGGTCATCAACACCGCCAAGGATGTCACCAATCAGATCGGCAATTCCGGGCGCACCGCCCAGACCGAAATGGCAGGCATGGTTTCCACTCTCAAAAAAATCGGGGAAGTCGGTGCCGCGGCCAAAAAGAGCCTCGATGAACTGACGGACAAGTCAGCCCAGTCCGTAGAGAGTCTCGCAGTCGAAGCCGAAAGAATCCAGGCTAGTTTGACGAAACAGCTGGAGGACGCAGAATCCGGATCGACCCAACTGGCGACATTGTTGACAAAAACGACTGCGGAAACAATCGAAGCAATCCGCAAAACACGGGCCGATCTGGCAATTGAAACTTCGGAATCGGCTTTGGCAATGCGCGCAGATCTGGATGCCCTGGAAGCAAGTCTGGCTGCCGCCGGAAAAGTTGCGGATCAGGAAGAAGTTCGCTTGAAAGCGCTGGCCTCGACGCTTAATCTTACTATCTCCGAAATCGTAGAGAACCTCAAAAATCTCGACAATGAAAGCGGTGAAAAAACGGCGAAGCTGGCCTTTGCCATGACGGCGATGGAGCAGAATAGCACCGCTTTGCAGCTATCACTGGAAAATGGTCATGGCATCGCCGATGGCATGATCGAGCGGATGGAGAAATTGCTCGTTGCGCTCGACAGCAGCGCGCGGGAAATGGATGAAACCCTGCCCCATGCTTTCGAGCGGGTGTCGGAGAAATCCAGAGAAAGCCTGGCATTATACGGTCAGATCGCCAGCGAGGCGACCAAGGCGCAGGAAGATGCCGGCAAAGTCACGCAACAAATCGCTGAGGCAGACCAGTCGATCAGCGAACAGCAACAACAGCTACGGAAATTGCGGGAAGATGGAGACGTTGCCAGCAAGTCCATCGTCGAACAGATTGGCGAAATTTCCAAATCGCTCGAGGAGGTCCGCCAACAGAACGAATCCCTGGCCGAAAGCGCCGGCGAAAAATTGATCAGCGCGCTGTTGCGGGTGAAAGACACGGCCAAACAGGCTTCCGAACATTCGCGAGAAGTGCTTGAGAATTCCATCGCCGGCTCGACCGAGGCTTTTGAAAGAGTAAGCGAAGAAGCGTTGAACCGGATTATCGATGATAAAATCGCTTCAATAGCGCCGAAGCTGGAAAAGGCAGTATCAAGCGCCGTTGCGACGACCCAGTCAACCGCTGCGCATCTCACCGATCAATTGACGGCAATCGAGGACATGACAACAAATCTCGAGCAGCGCATCCTGTTTGCAAAAGAAAAGGCGGAACAAAGCAGTGACGAGAATTTCACCCGGCGGGTTGCACAGCTGACAGAGTCGCTCAATTCAATCTCGATTGATGTCGGCAAAATTCTGTCAAACGATGTCACCGACACCGAATGGGCAGCCTATCTGAAAGGCGATCGCGGAATCTTTACAAGGCGGGCCGTTCGCTTGCTCGACAATCGAGAAGTTCGCGAAATTCTTGCGCAATATTCAGCCAATGACGAGTTCCGCGAGCATGTAAACCGCTACATCCATGATTTCGAAGCAATGCTGCGCGGTGTTCTGGCCACCCGCGACGGCAGCGCAATCAGCGTGACCCTGCTGTCGTCGGACGTCGGCAAGCTTTATGTCGCACTGGCTCAGGCCATCGAACGGCTGCGCAGCTAGCTCATCCGTTCCCGGCTGTTGAAGAAATCAATATCATCCAGAGTGATCCACCCATAGGCATAGTTGAGATAGAATAGGCCAAAAGCCGCCGTCGCGAGCAGCGTTGTCAACAGCAACACCCGCAATGGCCGGAAATTGACCGGCGCCCCGTCCGCCTGCCCTGCCACCATTTTAATTCCCGATTCGTGATGATTACGAATTCCGATTGGCAGGACAATGAACGCAGACATCACCCAGAATAAAACGTAAATGGCAATGACGGATGTAATTTCCATGGCTCGCTAAGCCTCCACAGTGAGCACCGAAACAATGGGCTTCTTGCCCGTCCACTCGGTCGCGCTACGACGGACGAGCAGCCGGATTGCCTCGTTGAACTTGTCAATATCGCCAACCGGTTTGGAGTATTTGGCAGTAATCTTGTCGACCACTTCATCGAGAAAATCCTCTTCGTCTTCCTCGAGCGGAACGCCGTGCATTTTCAGGACCGGCTGCCCGAAGATTTTTCCCTTGTGGTCCAGACCAATAGCGACCGAAATCATTCCATTATGCGCTGTTTTGCGACGATCGTTCAGTGTTTTTCCGTCTGCCGGAATGATCACATCTCCATCAACGACAAGCCGTCCTGTGCGTTCTTGCCCCAAGATTTTCGGTCCGTTGGGAGCCAGTCGCACGACATCGCCATTCTGCTGGAAAATGGCTTTCGGGACGCCGTGCTGGAGACCAAAGCGAACCTGGGTTTTCATGTGGCGGATCTCGCCGTGAACCGGGACCAATATTTCCGGTCTGATCCAGTCATACATCTGGGCGAGTTCGGGTTGCCCGGGGTGACCGGAAACATGGATATGTTCCTGACGTTCGGTAATCATCACGACACCTTTGGACGCGAGCTGGTTCTGGATTCGACCTATGGCAATTTCATTGCCGGGAATCTGCTTGGACGAAAAGAGCACATGATCACCCTCGGAGAGTTTGATCTGGTGACTATCGCCTGCAATCCGGCCCAGAGCAGCTCTCGCCTCACCCTGACCGCCGGTAGCAATGATCATCACCTTGTCGCGCGGCAGGCTCATCGCTTCCTGAAAGTCCACGGTCGGTGGAAAATCCTTGAGATAGCCATTTTCGCGGCAATTTTCGATAATCCGGTCGAGCGAACGGCCAGCCACACAGAGCTTGCGTCCAGCATGGATGGCAACCTCACCTAAAGTCTGGAGCCTGGCGGCATTGGAAGCAAAGGTCGTCACCACAATGCGTGTGTCGATCTCTTCCACAACCCGCATCAGGTTGCGGCGGACTTCGCCTTCCGATCCGGACGCATTTTCGTTGAAAACATTTGTCGAATCGCAAACCATGGCGAGGATACCGTCATCACCAATCTGCTTAAGGGTTTCCGGTGATGATGGCGTACCGAGCACAGGCTCATCATCAAGTTTCCAGTCACCGGTATGGAAAATTCGTCCATAAGGCGTGTCGATCAGCATCGCATTGCCTTCGGCAATACTATGGGCGATCGGCAGGTAGCGGAACCCGAATGGCCCGAGATCAAAACTGCCTTCATTGGGAATGATATTTAGCTTAACCTCCCGTTCCAGGCCAACTTCTTCCAGTTTGCGACGGATCAGGCCGGCCGTGAACGGAGTCGCGAACAGGGGAACATCGAGGTCGGCCGCGAAATAGGGAACCGCGCCGATATGATCTTCATGACCATGGGTCAGCACGATACCCAGAAGATCTTTCCGGTGTTTCTCGATAAATTCGAGATCGGGCAGGATCAGGTCAATCCCCGGATAGCTGGGGTCAGCAAATGTCATGCCGAGATCGACCATCACCCATTTGCCGTCACAGCCGTATAGATTGACATTCATGCCGATTTCGCCCGACCCGCCGAGGGCCAGGAAAAGAAGTTCTTTTTTTGGTTTTGTCATGAAGCGTGTGTTGCTCGCTGATAGAGGAAATGCAGGCCCTGGAGAGTCAGGTCCAGTTCTAGATGATCAAAGACGTCGGTATGTTCGTCAAAAAGTACGGCTAATCCACCGGTGGCAATGATCTTGGTCGGTCGGCCAATTTGGGCCTTGGTCCGCGCTACTAGCCCTTCGAGCATCGCAACATAACCCCAGAAAATACCGATCAGCATCTGACTTTCCGTTGTGGTCCCGATGACATTGTCAGTTTCGGGCGATTCCAGTGCGATACGAGGAAGCTGCGCCGTTTTACCGACGAGTGCATCCAGCGAAAGATTGATTCCCGGAGCGATGACACCGCCTTTATATGCGCCTTCATAGTCGGCGACATCGAAAGTGGTCGCGGTGCCAAAATCGATGATCACGATATCCTGCTTATATTTCTGATGCGCAGCGATCACATTGAGCACGCGGTCGGCCCCCACGCTATCGGGTTGTTCGACGTCCAGCGCGATGCCCCATTCCGCTGCGCCACGGCCTGCGATCATCGGCGAAACACTAAAATATTTTTCTGATAGAACCGTCAGATTATGGAGGGCGCGCGGAACAACGGTACTGATGATAACCGCGTCGACCGAGCTAATTTCCAAGCCTTCCAGCTCCAGCAGCTGCCTGAGCCAGACGACATATTCATCAGCCGTGCGGCGCGCATCGGTTGCGATCCGCCAGCGCGCACGGATGTCATCACCGTCAAAGAGGGCAAACACAATATTGGTATTCCCGGCGTCGATGGCCAATAGCATGAGCGATTCTTCTTTCTATCCGATGGAAATATCACCGGCGCGTATTTCGATAAGCGTTCCATCGGCTTTTCTCAAGCAAAGTGCACCATCCGCAGTGAGGCCTGCAAATTCGCCGGTTGTTTTCTCGCCGCGTTCATCGCTTGTCGTGATTGTGCTGCCGACAGGATGGGCCAGTTTCTGCCATTCTGTCAAAATATGTGGAAATCCCTGATCGCGCCAGACATTGACGAAATCGGCAAATGTATCGGATAAACGAACCAGAAAACCGGCAGCGTCAATCGTGACTCCCTGAGCCGCGAGACTGGTCACCGCCCTGCCCTCAACCTCTGGCGTGACGGCGATATTCACACCAATGCCAACAACCACCTGATTTTTCACGCGCTCGAGCAATATGCCACAGATTTTTGCTTGGGATACCAAAATATCATTGGGCCATTTCAGAATCATTTCGGCGCCCGGAAGGAATGAGCGGATAGCCGAATAAACCGCGAGTCCGGCAACAAACGACAGGGACGAAGGCGCTGGATCGTCGGTACGGATGTCGACGACGGTGCTGCAATACAGATTGCCCGCCGGGCTATTCCATCGTCGTCCCAGACGTCCGACACCGCCGGACTGTTTCTCCGCCCTCAGCCAAAAGCCTTCGGCGGCGCTACCTTGCTCCGCCAGCGCCTTCAGGTCCGCATTGGTTGATGCGGTTTGATCGACGGTTTCTATACGAATGTTCAGAAAAGCGACGCTGCAGCTGCGGTGGTTACGGGGGCCATGAACGGTATCGCCAGATAGCCCAGCGGCGATACGAACAATGCCAGAACCGCAATCAGTCCGTTTTCGGTCTTGTGGCCCGTAGCCGCAATCTGATCGGCAGGATCATCGAAATAGATGATCTTGACGACCTTGATATAGTAGAAGGCGCCGATCACCGAAGCGGCAATACCGATAACCGCGAGCGGAAACATGCCCGCTGCCACGGCGGCATCAAACACCAGAAACTTGCCCCAGAAACCGAAGAGCGGCGGGATACCGGCTAGCGAGAACATGAAGACCGCGAAAGCTGCGGCAAGGCCCGGGCGCGTTTGCGACAAGCCGGCGAGGCTCGACAGGCTTTCCAGGGGTTTCCCGTCCTTGTCACGCATCTCGATCACACAGATAAAGCTGCCCAATGTCATGGCGACATAGATGGCGAGATAGAACATCATCGCCGAAATGCCTTGGGCGGTGCCGGTGGCAAGGCCGATGAGCATGAAGCCGACGTTGTTGATCGAACTATAGGCAAGCAGCCGCTTGATATTCTGTTGTCCGATCGCGGCGACCGCACCAAGAATGATCGAAGCCAGCGCGACAAACACGATGATTTGCTGCCAGGCCGATGTCTGACCGCCAAAGGCGTCAATGATAACCCGCGCGGTCAAGGCGACAGCGGCCACTTTCGGCGCGCTGGCAAAAAAGGCGCTGACCGGCGTGGGCGCGCCTTCATAAACATCCGGTGTCCACATATGGAACGGCACGGCGCTGATCTTGAAAGCCAGACCAGCCAGGACAAGCACCAGTCCGATCAACGGGCCGGTGGCAATATCGCCGGTCAGAGCGTCGCCAATCACGTCGAAACTGGTCGAACCCGCAAAACCATAGACCAAGGATATACCGAACAGCAGCATCCCGCTGGCCAGCGCTCCGAGAACAAAATATTTCAGGCCGGCCTCCGACGACCGGACATCAGTGCGAATGAAGCTCGCCAGAACATAGGCGGACAAGCTGTTCAGTTCCAAACCGATATAAAGCGTCATCATGTCGGTCGCCGACACCATCATCCCCATGCCGACGCAAGCAAACAGGATCAAGATCGGATATTCTGGGCGATATCTGCCGCCGCTCTGGAAGAAACGCGGTGCAATCATCAATGAAATAATCGCTGCAAGATAGATCAGGAATTTCGCTGAACTGCCGAAAGCATCCATGCGGTACTGGCCGCTGAATGCATATGCTCCATCCTTGAATTCGGGCATATGAGCGAGCACCATCAACAGAATCGATGCGCCGAAAAGCGCGGCTGCGGACAATATCGTGACCAACCGCGCCGATTTTTCACCGCCCCAGGCGGCAAACATCAACAGGATCAGGCTTGAAACCGAGAGAAAGATTTCCGGTGACACCAGCCAAAGGGAATTTCCGATTGCCATCAGTGTGCCTCCCCTTGGGCATGGTCTTTGGCGACGACTTTCGCCTCACCCATTTTAAGATTGGCATCGCCAGCAGGTGCCGCGCGGTCGATGCGCGCAACCAGCGTCCCGACGTCGCCCCGGATCGGGGCCATGAAGCTTTCCGGATAGACACCCATCCACATAACAGCCGCAGCTATCGGCGCGAGCAGTGCCATTTCCCGGGCAGACAGATCCGGCATGGCTTTGACATCCTCGTGAACCAGCTCACCGAAAGCAACCCGGCGATAGAGATAAAGCATATAGCAGGCACTCAGGATGATTCCCGTTGCGGCAACCAGCGTAACCCAGCTGTTGACCTTGTAGAGACCGATCAGAGAGAGAAATTCGCCAACGAAGCCGCTGGTGCCCGGCAGACCTATTGAGGCCATGGTGAACAGCATGAACAGCATGGCGTATTTAGGCATGTTGATCGCCAGCCCACCATAGCGGTCGATCTCGCGCGTGTGCAGCCGGTCATAGATCACCCCGACGCAGAGGAAGAGTGCACCGGATACCAGACCGTGGCTCAGCATCACGATAACCGCGCCTTCGATGCCCTGACGGTTAAACGCAAACAGCCCAAGCGTCACAATCGCCATATGGGCAACCGAGCTATAAGCGATCAGTTTCTTCATATCGTGCTGCACCAGCGCCACCAGCGACGTGTAAACCACCGCGACGATCGACAGGCCGTAGATCAGCCAAATAAATTGTTCGGAAGCTTCCGGGAACATTGGCAGCGAGAAGCGCAGGAAGCCGTAGCCACCCATTTTCAGCAGCACCCCGGCCAGGATCACCGAACCAGCGGTTGGCGCCTGCACATGGGCATCCGGCAGCCAGGTGTGTAGCGGCCACATCGGCATTTTGACCGCAAAGCTGGCGAAGAAAGCCAGCCAGAGCCACGTCTGCGCCTCGGGTGCGAAATCATAGTTGAGCAAGGTCGGGATATCGCTGGTTCCGGCATCCTGCACCATCCACAGCATCGCGATCAGCATCACCACCGAACCAAGCAAGGTGTAGAGAAAGAATTTGTAGCTGGCGTAAATCCGGTTGGCGCCGCCCCAGATACCGATGATCAGATACATCGGGATCAGTCCTGCTTCGAACAGGATGTAAAAGAGGAAGATATCCTGCGCGGCAAACACGCCGATCATCAGCACTTCCATGAACAGGAAGACCGCCATATATTCACCGACCCGGGTCTGGATCGCTTCCCAGCTGGCACCGATACAGATCGGCATCAGGAAGACGGTGAGCATGATCAGCATCATCGAAATGCCGTCGATACCTAGCGCCCAGGCAAAGCTGCCGAACGGTTCTGCCCGCTCGACAAATTGCCACTGCGGACCACCGATATCATAATTGGCCCAGAGGACCACACCGAGCACGAACAGCACGAGCGTTGTAACAAGCGCCAGCCAGCGTGCGGCCTGCGCGTTGAGGAACAGACAGATGATCGCTGCCAGCATCGGCAGCCCCATCATCAGCGACAGGATCGGGAAATCAAGCTGGTTCATTAGCTGGCTCCCTGCACGATAATCCAGGTCATCGCAGCGGCGAGGCCAAGCAGCATGACAAGAGCATAAGTATAGAGATAACCGCTCTGCAAACGTTTCATCACACCGGTCCCGCTGGCGATGGCCGCAGCAACACCATTGGGGCCAAAGCGGTCAATCGTGCCTTCATCGCCGCCTTTCCAGAACAGCCGTCCCAGCCAGAAAGCCGGGCGGATGAATATCCGGTCATAGAGCTCGTCGAAATACCATTTGTTGAAGAAGAACAGGTAGAGCGGCCTGAATGTCGCAGCGAGGCGCGCCGGGCGGTCCTTACCAAAGAAATACATGAAGATGGCGGTGCCGAGACCAGTCAGCATCGCGGCCGTCGAGGACAGCTTCACCCACAAAGGCACTTCGTGAATTTCGTGCATCAGATGCTCGTCAAAGGATAGACTTCCGGCCCAGAAGGCTGCGCCTTCGGCGGCTTCGACAAACTGGTTATGGAACAGGAAGCCTGCGAAAACGGCGCCCGTCGCCAATACGCCGAGCGGAATGAGCATTGAAAGAGGGCTTTCATGCGGATGATAGCCGCCGGTCTGATCGGTTCCTGCTTCTTGTGGTGTCTTGTGCACGCTATGCTGGATATGTTCGGACTGGATCCAGCGTGGCGTCCCCCAGAAAGTCAGGAACATCAGCCGCCAGCTGTAGAAGCTGGTGAGCAGTGCCGCGAGCACCCCGATGAAGAAGGCGAACTGGCCGACCTCGGTGCCGCTGGCAAAGGCAACCTCGATAATCGCGTCCTTGGAATAGAAGCCGGCAAAGCCGCCGAGCCCGACGATACCGACGCCGGTAATCGCCAGCGTTCCAGCCATCATTGCCCAGAAGGTCAACGGGATTTCTTTCCGCAGGCCGCCATAAAAGCGCATGTCCTGCTCATGATGCATCGCATGGATCACCGAACCGGCCCCAAGGAACAAAAGCGCTTTGAAGAAAGCGTGGGTGAACAGGTGGAACATCGCCGCGCTATAGGCACCAACGCCAGCGGCAAAGAACATATAGCCAAGCTGCGAACAGGTCGAATAGGCGATCACGCGTTTGATGTCGTGCTGGACCAGACCAACGGTCGCAGCGAATATCGCGGTGGAAGCGCCAACGATGGTCACGACGGCCAAAGCGACGGGACTGGTTTCGAACATCGGCGAAAGACGGCAGACCATGAACACGCCTGCAGTAACCATAGTCGCAGCGTGGATCAGCGCGGAAACCGGTGTCGGTCCTTCCATCGCATCCGGCAGCCAGGTGTGCAGACCCAATTGCGCCGACTTGCCCATCGCTCCGATGAACAGCAGCAGGCAGATTATGGTCATTGTATCGAGACGCATCCCGGCAAAGGTGATGCTAGATCCCGCCATCGCAGGGGCAGCTTCGAGAATTTCGGGAATCGACACCGTGCCGAAGACCAGGAACGTCCCGAATATACCGAGCATGAAACCGAGATCACCAACCCGGTTGACGACAAAGGCCTTTATCGCGGCGGCATTGGCGCTGGGTTTCTTGAACCAGAAACCGATGAGGAGATAGGATGCCAGACCGACGCCTTCCCAGCCGAAGAACATCTGGACGAGATTATTCGCGGTCACCAGCATCAGCATGGCGAAGGTGAACAGCGACAGATAAGCAAAGAAGCGAGGCTGGTCCGGATCTTCGTCCATATAGCCCCAGCTGTAGAGATGGACGAGCGCGGACACGGTGGTCACCACGACCAGCATCACTGCGGTCAGAGCATCGACGCGCAAGGCCCAGTCGAAATTGAGGTCCCCGGAGATGATCCAGGTCAGAACCGGAACGACTTCGGCGGTGCTGGTTCCGTTCAAAAAGCCGATAAACACCGGCCAGCTGAGCGCGCAGGCGGCGAACAGCGCGCCGGTGGTGATCACCTTCGCCGGCACATTGCCGATGACACGGTTGCCGAACCCGGCGACAATCGCTGCCAGCAGGGGCAGGAATACTATGAGAACAATGGAATCCACGCTTACCCCCGAAGCCGTTCGTGCTGAGCTCGTCGAAGTATGGATGGCGTGCGCACGACCTGTCCTTCGACAGGCTCAGGGCGAACGGCAGCTTTGGACAATTCCATATTCACCCCTTCATCCGGTTGACATCATCAACGGCAATCGTGCCGCGTTGACGGAAGTAAATCACGAGAATGGCCAGCCCGATCGCGGCCTCTGCGGCGGCCACGGTCAGGATGAACATCGCAAACACCTGTCCCGTCATGTCGCCGAGAAAGGCACTGAACGCGACGAAATTAAGGTTCACCGCTAGCAAGATCAATTCTATCGCCATCAGGATGATGATGATATTCTTGCGGTTGAGAAATATACCGAGCATGCCCATCACGAACAGGATTGAGCTGACAACGAGATAATGTTCAATGCCGATCATGACACATCCCCGGCTTTTACATAAATTGAAGAGAGACCATCCGTTAGTGCTGAGCCTGTCGAAGCACATCCATCGGACTGACAGCTTACTGACTGAACAGATCCTTCGACAGGCTCAGGACGAACGGTGACTGGAGTGAATGAATTTCGAATCACAATTCCACTCCCTTGCCGACTTCGGGTTGCGTGTTGCGGGTTGCATCTTCGGGACGGCGAGCAATCTGATCGCCAACATTCTGCTTCCTCACGCCGCCGCGCTGGCGGTGGGTCAGCACGATTGCGCCAACCATGGCGACCAGCAGGATCATACCCGCAGCCTCAAACAAGAAGACATATTTGGTGTAGAGCAGCGCGCCCAGCTGTTCGATATTGGAAGGCGCTCCTGCCGGAGGTCCGACAACGGCATTGGCATCACCCATACCGGCGGTTGACCACGACATGACGCCAAAAATGATGATCTCGGCAGCCAATATGATGGCCAGCAGCAGCCCGAGCGGCAGGTTCTTCATGAAACCCGCCCGCAATTCGGCGAAATCAATGTCGAGCATCATGACCACGAACAGGAACAATACGGCGACCGCGCCGACATAGACGATCACCAGCAGCGCCGCGATAAACTCTGCGCCGACCAATAGCATCAGCCCAGCGGCGTTGAAAAACGCCAGAATCAACCACAGGACACTATGCACCGGATTGCGGGCAAAGATGCAGAAAGCACCGCTGGCAAGCACGATGGACGCGAATAGATAGAAAGCAAATATTTGCATATTATTCCGTCTTAGCCCCTGTCCACATTTCCCGTTCGTCTCGAGCGAAGTCGAGAGACGCTTGCGGACTTTCCCTGTATCTCGACTTCGCTCGACACGAACGGAGTCGGATTTTGATTGTCAATCCGCACGCCCATTACCGATAAGGCGCATCGGCGGCAAGGTTTGCCGCGATTGCCCGCTCCCATTTATCGCCATTTTCGAGCAGCTTGGATTTGTCGTAAATCAGTTCCTCGCGCGTTTCCGTCGCATATTCGAAATTCGGCCCTTCGACGATGGCATCCACCGGACAGGCCTCCTGACAAAAACCGCAATAGATGCATTTGGTCATGTCAATGTCATAGCGCGTGGTGCGGCGCGAGCCATCCTCGCGGGGTTCGGCCTCGATCGTGATTGCCAGCGCCGGACAAACCGCTTCGCACAGCTTGCAGGCAATGCAGCGTTCCTCGCCATTGGGATAGCGGCGCAGCGCATGCTCCCCCCGGAACCGCGGTGAAATCGGGTTCTTCTCATAGGGATAGTTGATCGTCTTCTTCGCCTTGAAAAAATATTTCAGCGTCAGCATATGCGCGCCGATAAATTCGTACAGGGTGAAGGCTTTGATAGTTTGTGCGATACTCATAGCGGCAATCCAAATTTATCGATCATCTGATATCCACTCACCAGCACCACCCAGAACAGGCTCAGCGGCAGGAATATCTTCCAGCCCAGACGCATCAGCTGGTCATAACGGTAGCGCGGGACGGTCGCCTTGACCCAGCTGAAGATGAAGAAAAAAAAGAATATCTTGGCGAACAGCCAGAAGATGCCCGGCACGGCGTAAAGCGGTGCCCAGTCTATCGGCGGCAACCAGCCACCCCAGAACAGGATCGCGTTAAGCGTGCACATCAAGAGCACATTGGCATATTCGCCGAGCCAGAATAGAGCGAAGGACATCGATGAATATTCGGTCTGATAGCCGGCAACCAGCTCGCTTTCCGCTTCGGTCAGATCAAACGGTGTCCGCGCGGTTTCGGCGAGCGACGAGATCAGGAACACCACGGCCATCGGGAACAGCAGCGGATTGACGCCATAAGCATTGATCCCCAGCAGATGGGATTTCTGGTCGATGATGATATCCTGCAGATTGAAACTGCCGGCAAACAGCACCACCGAAATGATCACAAAGCCAATCGAGACTTCGTAGCTGATCATCTGGGCCGCAGCGCGCATCGCGGAGAAGAACGGATATTTCGAGTTACTCGCCCAACCGGCAATGACCACGCCGTAAACGCCCAGCGAACTGATCGCGAAAATGTAGAGCAGGCCGATATTGATATTGGCCAGCACCATATTTTCGCCAAACGGGATCACCGCCCAGGCAAGCAAAGCCACGGTAAAAGTAATGATCGGCGCCAGCAGGAACAGGACCTTGTTGGCCCCCGACGGGATGATCGTTTCCTGCAGGAACACCTTGATGCCATCGGCAAAACTTTGCAAAAGTCCGAACGGACCGACGACATTGGGGCCGCGCCGCATCGCCATCGCCGCCCAGATTTTCCGGTCGACATAGATGATCATCGCCACCGCGAGCATCAGCGGGAATGCGATCAGCAAGACCAGCGTAAGGGTGCCTACCAACCAGCCGGCTTCATAGCCGAGGAGAGTCTGGAGATATGCGGTCATTCGCCCCCCTCCCGCGCATGATGCCAACGGTCCATACGATCAATCACCAAAGCACCGAAGAACAGGAAGGCCGCGCTGGACAACGCCGTGGCAAATGCGAACACGAACTGTTCGACTTCCATTCGAGGTAAAGCTCCTGAATAGTGGTCTTGTGTCATCGTACGTATGCTGCTCATCATTACCGTAAACTGCCCTGCCATCATGGTGACAAAGGTAACAATTGCGGCCCAGAACATGATTTTTGAACCCGCCCTCATCGACCAAGCAAAGAATCGCTCCATCATTCCGCCGCCTCCATCAATTCGTCATCGGCATGCAGCAATTCTGCGGAACAGCGCTGCATCGTCGCGCTGGCGCGGGCGATGCTGTTGGTCAGGTAGAAATCCTTGATCGGATGAACGCCCTGCCCTTTTGGCGTGGACGTCAACCCGGATGGCGGGTTCCAGTCAAATGCGACCAGACCTTCTGCGTCCAGTTCGGGATGATCCTTGGCCATTTTGGCGCGCAGTTCCTCGAAACTGTCAAACGGCAGGGTCTTGCCCATCACGTCGGACAAGGCCCGCAATATGCTCCAGTCTTCGCGCGCATCGCCGGGCGCGAAAATCGCCTTGTGCGAACGCTGTACGCGCCCTTCCAGATTGACATAAGTGCCGTTTTTCTCGGTATAGGCAGCGCCGGGCAGGATCACGTCCGCCGCATGGGCGCCCGCATCACCATGATGGCCGATAAATATCTTGAAGCTGTCCTTGAACGCTTCGTAATTCATTTCGTCTGCGCCAAGCGCGAACAGCAATTTCGGCTTCTTCGCCGCAATCGCGTTGATCCCGCCGTTATAGCCATAGCCGAGCATCAACCCGCCGGTGCGCGAGGCACCGATATGGAGAACATTGAAGCCGTTCCAGCCTTCCCGTACCAGCTTGTACTTTGTCGCCAGCTTGAGAGCCGCGCCATGCGCACCTTCAATGCTGAGAGCGCCACCGCCAAGGATGATCGCTGGTCGTTCCGCGTCTTTCAACGCATCGGCTAGTGCCTTGGGCAGTTTCGCCAGCAGGCCCATATCATCACCAAGCCATTCCACTGGATAGGTCTGGTCTGCTTCCGGCCCGATTCCGAAAACCTTCGCATTGTTCTTCCGCACAGCCTTGCGGATGCGGGTGTTGACCAGCGAGGCTTCCCAGCGCGGGTTGGTCGAGACCAGCAGGATGACGTCCGTTTCCTCGATACCGGCGATAGTAGAGTTGAAATTCACCGCAGCGAGATTGGACACATCATAGGAAAGCCCGGTCTGGCGGCCTTCCAGCATGTCGGATTTCATCGATTTCAGCAGCTTTTTGGCCGCGTACATCGTCTCGCAATCGACCAGATCACCGGCGATCGCGGCAACCGAGCTTCCTGCGTTCACATCGGTAATCGCCTGAAAAGCCTCATTCCAGCTGGCTTCTTCCAGCTTGCCGTTCTTGCGCACATAAGGCTTGTCGAGACGGCGTTTCATCAGGCCGTCAATCGCGTGGCGGGTCTTGTCGGTCGCCCATTCCTCGTTCACGTCATCATTGACGCGGGGCAATGCGCGCAGCACTTCGCGGCCACGGCTATCGATCCGGATATTGGTGCCAACCCCGTCCATCACATCGATGCCGAGCGTCTTGGTCAATTCCCACGGACGCGCTTCAAACGCATAAGGTTTGCTGGTCAGCGCGCCGACCGGACAGAGATCGACGACATTGCCGGACAATTCACTGTGCACAGCGCCTTCGAGATAGGAGGTGATCTCCATATTCTCGCCGCGGCCAATCGCGCCAATTTCCTCGACGCCGGCCACTTCCTCGGCAAAGCGCACACAGCGGGTGCAGTGGATACAGCGGGTCATCACCGTCTTGACGATCGGGCCCATATATTTCTCGGTGACCGCGCGTTTATTCTCTTCGAATCGCGAACTGCCCTTGCCATAGACCATCGCCTGATCCTGCAGATCGCATTCGCCGCCCTGATCGCAAATCGGGCAATCGAGCGGATGATTGATCAGAAGGAATTCCATCACCCCTTCGCGCGCCTTCTTGACCATTTCGCTGTCGGTGCGGATTTCCTGACCGTCGGCAGCGGGCAAAGCACAGCTCGCCTGCGGCTTCGGTGGCCCCGGTTTCACTTCAACCAGACACATCCGGCAATTGCCCGCGATGGACAACCGCTCATGATAGCAGAAACGCGGGATTTCCTTGCCCGCAAGCCCGGCCGCCTGCAGCACAGTCGCGCCCTGCGGAACCTCTATCTCGATGCCATCTACGGTGACTTTAGGCATTGATAGTCTCCGAACAAGTTTCGTCATGCCGAACTTGGTTCAGCATCCAATGCGCCTTCGCAGCGCCCGCGTCGGGAAGAGAAATGGACCCAGAAACAAGCACAGGGTGACGAGGTGAAAGTGAATAGTTCACTCCGCTGCCTCCAACATTTCCGCACGCTGGTGAATCGCCCGATATAAGCTGAACGCAAGCATGGCCCGCAAGGAAGTCTTATCAAACGAAATTTCCGCACCCTCTCTTACACAAGGACCAAGTAACGGAACAATTGCCCCGATCGCCAGTCCTTCCTGTTCGGTGTCCGGAATGGTGTTAATCAGGTCGTAAATTTTATCACGCCCGGATTGAACGACACAGAAACCGAAAAATTCTTCAGCATTGCGCGGCTTCATTATATCCTGCTGCCAATCCAGATCGGTCAAGGATGCCAGCGATGCCACGTCCTGCTCACCATATTTCCGTAGCAGAAAAAACTCGGCAAAGGCCCCTACCGCTGGTGCGGTGGAAAAACCATATCGCATGTTTTTTGCGATATAACACGGATCATCATAATCCACTTTTTTGTAAATATAGTTGAGAGACTTGGCCTGTTCTTTACCCAAATACAGGTAATCCAGTGTTTTTGTCGCTCTGAACCGATTATTTTCCGCCTTGCACCGACCGATCGCATTTATGCCTGCCCTGGCAGATTTCTGAACCAACGGATCATGAAAGCCGGTCATGCCTTCTCCGCTGCGATCAATGCGCGAGCCGATTTCCGGCTGGGCGGATGCGATTGCGGGTATAGCCGCAAGCGAGACCACGAATGACAGCAAAAGACTGGATGTCTTGTTCATTCCGCCGCCTCCAACATTTCTTCGCCTTTATGCTCGCGAATGCGGCGTTCCATCTCCGGACGGAAATGGCGGATCAGGCCCTGAATCGGCCAGGCCGCTGCATCGCCAAAGGCGCAAATGGTGTGGCCTTCTACTTGTTTGGTGACTTCATAAAGCGTGTCGATATCAGCAATTTCGGCGTCGCCATCGCGCATCTTTTCCATCACGCGCCACATCCAGCCGGTGCCTTCGCGGCACGGCGTGCACTGACCACAGCTTTCATGCTTGTAGAAATAACTGATCCGCGAAATCGCGCGGACGATATCAGTGGACTTGTCCATCACGATCACCGCCGCCGTTCCGAGCCCCGATCCCAGATCCTTGAGACCGTCAAAGTCCATCGGCGCATCCATAATCTCGTGCGCCGGCACCAGCGGAACCGACGATCCACCCGGAATGACCGCAAGCAGGTTGTCCCAGCCGCCGGTGATCCCGCCGCAATGTTTCTCGATCATATCCTTGAACGGGATCGACATCGCTTCTTCGAACACCGCCGGTTTTTCGACATGGCCCGAGACCTGGAAGAGTTTCGTGCCGTGATTATTCTCGCGGCCAAAGCTGGCGAACCAGGCAGCCCCGCGCCGCATGATCGTCGGAACAACAGCGATAGACTCGACATTGTTCACCGTGGTCGGGCAACCATAAAGGCCAGCACCGGCAGGAAATGGTGGTTTCAGCCGTGGCTGGCCCTTTTTGCCTTCAAGACTTTCGAGCATCGCGGTTTCTTCACCGCAGATATAGGCGCCGGCGCCGCGGTGGACGAAGACGTCGAAATCATAGCCCGATTTGGAAGCATTCTTGCCGATCAGGCCGGCGTCATAGGCTTCCTTGACGGCGGCCTCCATAACCTTGGCTTCGACGATATATTCGCCGCGAATGTAGATGTACGCAGCCCGCGCGCGCATCGCGAAACCGGCGATCAGCGCGCCCTCGATCAATTTGTGCGGATCGTTGCGCAATATTTCGCGGTCCTTGCAGCTGCCCGGCTCGGATTCATCGGCGTTGACGACAAGGAAGCTCGGTCGCGGATTGCCCTGGCTATCCTTGGGCGCTTCCTTGGGCATGAACGACCATTTGAGACCGGTCGGGAATCCCGCCCCGCCGCGACCGCGCAGACCGCTGGCCTTCATCTCCTCGATAATCTTGTCATTGCCGCGCTTGATAATATCGGCGGTATTGTCCCAGTCACCGCGCTTTTGCGACGCCTTCAGGTCCCATGACTGGAAGCCATAGACATTGGTGAAGATACGGTCCTTGTCCTGAAGAAAGTCAAAGCCCATTACTTTTTCCTCCTTCTGCCCCAGAGGCCGCCAGCGATGCCGATGATGACAACGGCGAGTCCGATCCAGCCTGCATATCCGTCCAGTTGCATGGCATTAGCGCTCCTTCCGTATCAACGGAAAAGAACCCGTTCGTGCTGAGCCTGTCGAAGCACCTCGAGCTTCGATGCACCGCACTTCCGATGGATGTCCTTCGACAGGCTCAGGACGAACGGAATTGGCCAATGCGCGCGCCGAAATACCCATCACCATTCCCCCCGGTAATCGTGATTAGCCTTAACCATCTCTTTCAAATTCGTCGGACCACCCGCGGCTTCGCTGGTCTTGCGACCGATTTGCGAACCCACAGGGATTTCCTTGCCCGCCGCCAGATCCTCAAGGATCCGTGTCATGATGTCATAATCGAGGTCTTCGTAATTATCGTCGTTGACCTGAACCATCGGCGCGTTGGCGCAATTGCCCAAACACTCGACCTCGGTCAGCGTGAACAGGCCGTCGGGCGTGGTCTTACCCTTGTTGAGGCCCTTGTTCTTGCACGCCGCCAGCACATCGTCGCTGCCGCGCAACATGCACGGCGTCGTGCCGCACACCTGGACATGATAGCGGCCAACCGGCGCAAGATTATACATCGTGTAGAAGGTCGCGACTTCATAGGCCCGCATATAGGGCATATCCAGATAGGCGGCGACATATTCGATCACCGGAACCGGCAGCCAGCCTTGCGTCTTCGTGTCTTCCCCAATCTGCCGCTGGGCAAGGTCAAGCAGAGCCATAACCGCCGATTTCTGGCGGCCAGCAGGATATTTCGCGATCTGCCACTTGGCGAGCTTCTCATTCGCCGGCGTGAACGTAAAATCGCCCCATTTAGCGCGGGTTTCGATTTCATCTGGGATGTTTGGTGCGTCAGCCATTCTTATTTCCAGTCAAATCTTCTCCAGCCTTTGCAACACGAAAGGGAGGAAGACTGAACAGTCGAATTACAACAAGCACACTCGAAATAATGCCGAGCACATGCCCTCCAATCACAACCTTTTGATCGACAAAACCGCCCAATCCCAAAGCCATCATCGAAACGGCCATGCCAATTAGTGCACCCATCAATAAATCCCAAGGATTAACCGCTTCTCTCACCGGTCACACTCCCCGAACACGATATCAATCGCGCCCAAAATGGCGGTGGCATCGGGCAGCATATGGCCTTTGGTCATGAAATCCATCGCCTGCAAATGCGAGAAAGCGGTCGGCCGGATTTTGCATCGATAGGGTTTGTTCGTGCCGTCGCTGACCAAATAGACGCCGAATTCACCCTTTGGGCTTTCGGTCGCGACATAGACTTCGCCGGCGGGGACGTGGAAGCCCTCGGTGTAGAGTTTGAAATGGTGAATCAGCGCTTCCATCGACTGTTTCATCTCGGCGCGCTTGGGTGGGACGATCTTGCGGTCGTTGGACGCCACCGGACCATCGGGCATTTCATTGAGGCACTGGCGCATGATCCGCGCGCTTTGCTTCACTTCCTCGACCCGCACCATGAACCGGTCATAGCAATCGCCCTTGGTGCCGACAGGAACATCAAATTCCATCCGGTCATAGACATCATAAGGCTGCGACTTGCGCAGGTCCCAGGCAACGCCGCTGCCGCGCAATACAGGGCCGGAAAAGCCCCAGCGCACAGCATCGTCTTTGGACACGACCGCGATATCAACATTGCGCTGCTTGAAGATACGGTTGTCGACAACAAGGCTCATCGCATCGTTGAAAAGGGTCGGAAATTCATCCAGCCAGTCGGCCATATCGGTGAGCAGCTTCAGCGGCACATCCTGATGGACGCCGCCGGGCCGGAACCA
>CBETBW010000006.1:0-159668 GCA_965534715.1 uncultured Parasphingorhabdus sp. | reverse complement strand
GATGCTCCGCTAATTTACGCAGCCATCTGTGCCAAATGTTCTGACGACGGACAGATAATGGCGCGGCCACTCTGTTTGGCTTTCCTGTCACCGCCTTTGGATTTCAAACATCCAGCTTGGCCGACACGACCCAAAAGACGGATAGCTATGCGATCTTCGCCGATGTTACCTATGCGCTGACCCCGCAGCTCGATCTGTCGCTTGGTGCGCGCCATACTTGGGAGGACCGCAGTTCCGCGCGGCGTTTCGAGAATTTCTTCGATCCGACCGTTTCGGTGATCAACAATACGCCCGAATTCCTGGCGGGTGTGGGCGTGGCCGGAACACCGATTTCCGGCGAAGCGAGCTTCAAGGCGTTCACGCCGCGCGCCTCGCTCAGCTATGAAGTGTCGGACGATGCGTTGGTGTATCTCTCCGCCTCTCGCGGGTTCAAGAGCGGCGGCTTTGATGGCCGCGCGAATAATGTTTTCGGCTTCCGCGCATTCCGTCCCGAATATGTCTGGAGCTACGAAGCCGGTGCGAAGACGAGCTGGCTAGATGGCCGCCTCGTTCTCAATGGCGCGTTGTTTTACAATGATTATACAGATGTGCAGGTCACATCATTCGGCTCCGATCCGGTCACCGGCGTATTCGTCAGCCTGTTCACCAACGCCGCATCCTCGCGGGCCTATGGCGCAGAGCTCGAATTGCTCGCACAGCCGACGGACGAGCTGACGCTGACCGGGTCGCTCGGGCTGCTCGACGCCAAATATCGCGAGTTCGATATTCTGGTGGGCGGCGTGGTTACCGATGTCAGCAGCAGGCGTCCGGTGAACGCGCCCGATTTCAACGCCAGCCTTGGCGCGACATGGACGAAGCCGATTACCGACTCGCTCGCGCTGACGCTCCATCTCGACGGATCATACCGATCCGAAGTGGCGACGGAGATTAGCGATTCTCCGATTCTGCGCCAATCGGGCTATGAACGGATCAACGCCTTTGTGGCGCTGGGCGACCACGACGACCAATGGGAAATCCGCGCCGGAGTGCAAAACCTAACCGATCAAGCGGTTCGCGTTCAAGCGTTCAATTTGGCGGAGTTCCCCGGCGTGCAGCTCGGATTTTACGGAGCGCCCGCAACTTACGATCTCCGCCTTATCCTGCGCTTCTAATGACCGGAGATATTGCCGCGAGACGGCTGTCGCTGGACAGTCAGACCCTTGCGCTGCTCCGTGCATATGATGTGATGCGCAATGAGTGGGCGGACCGGTTCGAAGCGGGCGGAATGGCGGCATCACGGGACTTCGCCGATGCGGTGTTCGCCCGGTTTCGCTGTCCCGAACGCGATGTTGTGCCGGCACGGTCAATCGATTTGACCGTGTCCGGCGGAGATGGCGAGCGCCCTGCACGGCTATATCTGCCCGAGGCTGCATCAGAAGGCGCGCCTTTCCCGCAGGCCTTGTTCCTGCATGGCGGCGGTTGGTCGCTGGGGGGCATTGAGGCCTATGACGGATTGGTCGGATCGCTCGCCGCATTGAGCGGGACGGCGATACTCAGCCTCGAGTACCGGCTCGCGCCCGAATATCCGTTCCCCGCAGGATTGGATGATGCACGCGCCGGGCTCGATTGGCTGCACCGGTCAGGCGCGAAATTTGGCGGCGATCCGGACCGGATAGCGGTAATTGGCGATAGCGCTGGCGGCAATCTTGCAGCGGTGCTGGCGCGCGAGGCGGCGCTGGGCGGCGGGGTGCAACCTGCCTGCCAAATCTTGATCTATCCGATGACCGATGTCGCCCGCCCGCATAGTGAATTCCCGTCGCGTGGCCTGTTCGGCGATGGCAGCTTCTTTTTGGTGGAGGCCGCGATTGAAATTGCCCGTGACGGCTATCTGGAGGGCACCGATGCGAGCGCCGACGACCCGCGCGTTTCGCCGTTGCTGGCATCCGTTCCGGGCGGCCTTGCACCCGCGCTGATCCTGACCGCAGGGCATGATCCGCTGCGGGACGAAGCTGCGGCCTATCACGAGATGTTAGGTGCAGCGGGGACTCAGTCGACCTATCATTGTTTCGCAGAGACCATTCACGCCTTCGCATCCTTTGGTGTGCTGGACCAGGCCCAAGCGGCGCGGCGCATGATTGCCGAATATTTACAGCGGCACATGAGGTGCCCGGCACCCTAAGATGTAGTCGCTGCGAAATTGCGAGCGGCATAGAACGCCAATATCCTCGATCAGCGGGCCGGTTCGATTTTGGCAACATCGGCAAGTCTTTGCAAAGCAGACATCAAACAGTGTCCCTGCGAATGTCAGCTTAAGCTCCAAATTGGGTCGATCTCACTTTTGTTGGTGCGGGCGGTGGGAATCGAACCCACACTCCTTGCGGAACGGGATTTTGAATCCCGCGCGTCTACCAATTCCACCACGCCCGCGCACCTTGGCGCGGCAATTTTAGCCGCGCTCAACTTTCACTTACACATAGTTGGGCGCGGCTAAGCCAAATCGCCAAACATATTTTATGAAGTGATTGTTTTTAAATGCTATTGCAAAAGCAGTCTGTCTCGTTCCTTCCAATATACTCAACGTTTTGAGTGCAGCGCGTCTACCAATTCCACCACAGGGGCTCTTTGGCTGCGTCAACTGACGATCAGCGAAATCGACGCTCTGTTAGCGAACAGGCAATCCGCTGGCAACGGCTTTTTCCAGCGACGATGCCAGCATCGGCAAATCAATAAGGCAAGCTACCGCCCGCTGTCTGATAAAGCCAGAGTGGAAAAGCTGCTACGGCCATCAGACTGCCGAACGGCAGGACGGTGTCAGCCATGACCTCTTTGCTCCGCAGTCGCCAGGATATCGCAATCAGGATACCGATCAGACTGGCACCGAGGATGACGAGCGGCAGGCTCATCCAGCCCAGCCAGCAGCCGATCCCGCCCAGCATCTTGGGATCGCCGCCGCCAAGACCGTCTCTGCCCTTGATGATCTTATATAACCCAGCCACGATGGTCAGTGACACAAATCCTGCCAGCCCGCCGATCAATCTGTCGAATAACAGGGGAGGAACGACGAGAAACCAAGCGATCAATCCCGACACGGCGAGAATCGCGGTCAACCGGTCGGGCAGCCAGTGATGCTTCACGTCGAGGGCCGCAAGCGTCAGCAAAAGCCACCCGAAAACCGCCCCCGCCAGCCCTTGAACCCCGGGTGAAACAAACAGGGAAAGACCGCCAATCAGCGCCGCAGCAAGCTCTATCGAAACATGATCATGGGCAATCGTTGCGCCGCATTGTCGACATTTCCCGGATTGGAGAATAAAGCTCACTGCCGGGATCAGCTCCCGGACGCGCAGCTTATGCCCGCAATCATCGCAGGAGGAACGACCTGCTATGACCGAACGGCCTTCCGGCCATCTCAGAATCAGTGTCGCCAGAAAACTCCCGATGATCAGGCCAAGAAGGACGCCGGCAATCGGCAAGAGAAAAGCTGGCAACTGGCGCTCCAAAGTAGATTCCCCGAATCGATTGGCACGACCGGCCCTGGCATTCAATGGCGCAATTGAAAAAACCACGAGCCGCGCCTATGTGCTCTTCAAGATTCGCGTTTGCCCGCAGCGGCGCAACAGACACAGAAAGGCCAAGCCATGTCCAACTCCGATCCGATCGTCATTCTCTCATATGCCCGCACGCCCATGGGCGGCATGCAAGGTGCGCTCGGAGACGTCAGCGCGCCTCATCTGGGTGCTGTCGCGGTCAAGGCGGCCGTCGAACGCGCCGGAGTGGCAGGCGCGGATGTCGAGCGCATCTATATGGGAAATGTCCTGTCCGCAGGCCAGGGTCAGGCCCCTGCCCGCCAGGCAGCCATTTACGCAGGCCTGCCGCAATCGGTCGAGGCCACCACGGTCAACAAGATGTGCGGCTCCGGCATGCAGGCCGCGATCATGGGGGCAGAGGCCCTCGCAGCTGGTTCGATCGACATCATCGTGACAGGCGGTATGGAAAGCATGACCAACGCGCCCTATCTGCTGCCCAAGATGCGCAGCGGTGCGCGCCTCGGCCACGCCGAGGCCAAGGACCATATGTTTCTCGACGGCCTGGAAGACGCCTATGAGCCGGGTCGGGCGATGGGCAGTTTTGCGGAAGAAACCGTTGGCGAATATCAGCTGACCCGGGAAGCGCAGGACGAATATTCGATTGAGTCCCTTGCCCGCGCCAAGGCCGCTGTTGAAGGCGACGGTTTTGATGACGAGGTCGTTGCGGTCGAAGTCAAATCCCGCAAGGGCAGTGTCACCGTCGACAAGGACGAGCAGCCGCTCAAGGGCAATCCGGACAAAATCCCCCAGCTTCGCCCGGCCTTTGCCAAAAACGGAACGATCACGGCCGCCAACGCGTCCTCTATCTCGGACGGCGCGGCGGCCATGGTGCTCACGCGCGCCAGCGTAGCGAAAGAAAAAGGCCTGACACCCGTCGCTCGGATCGTGGCTCATGCCGCCCATGCCCACGCACCGGCCAAATTTACGACGGCGCCGGTCCGCGCCATTCAAAAGGTGCTCGATAAAGCCGGCTGGTCGGTTGCCGATGTCGATCTTTGGGAAGTCAACGAAGCCTTCGCCTGTGTCGCCATGTTCGCGATGCAGGATATCGGTATCAGCCGGGACAAGTTGAACGTCAATGGCGGCGCTACGGCTCTCGGTCACCCGATTGGCGCCAGCGGTGCGCGGATCATGGTTACATTGATCGCAGCATTGAAAAAGCGTGGCCTGAAAAAGGGCGTCGCGGCGCTGTGTATCGGCGGCGGGGAAGCCACGGCGGTGGCACTGGAATTGACCGACTGAACTATTTCAGCGGTTCATCGCCCCAGACGTCTGCGACGTTGATGTAACCCCGGCGACCGGTAACATCGAACAGACACCAGTTTTTTTCGCACAGAGTCAGGCTTCCGACGACGCCCGGTTCGGCGAGCCAGATAATCTTGGCACTGGCATCGGGCAAGGCGCGCATCGCGACCGGCTTTCCGCTGGCAGTAAGTACCAGACCGGTTCTGGATGCGCTGAGCAAACGCGCGTGCATCCACCCCTGCGTTCCGTCATGATCTTCGACTTTCCGCCATGCCTTGTAGCGGGCCAGAATTTTCACCGGCAGTTTCTCGCGTTTATATATCCACATCGTCGGATATTCGGTGCTGGGACCGGTACGCATCCGGGCCTCGGGCTCGTCGATCGATGCCCAATAGGGCGGCTCTTGCTGCGCCGCAGCGGGCGCCGACAGGGACAAACCCGTAATCGCAATGAGCATGAAAGCCAGAATACGCATAATGATTGGTTACTCATTCCCCGATTGGTCCAAGCATAGCCTGAAAGCCAGGTCCGCTTCAAGCGCCGCCTGCTTGACCTGAACCAAATTTCAGGCATAGCGATGGCCTATGCCAGACTCACCGCGCCCCGCTAATCCCCGTGTCATCATTACCCGTGAATTGGCGGACGCCAATCAGGACCGCATGTGCGAACTATTCGATGCGGTCCCGAATTACACTGACACCCCCTTTTCCCGGGAAGACCTGATTGCCGCGATGGCGGATTGTGATGTGCTCGTGCCCACCGTGACCGACCATATCGATGCGGAAATGATTGCAAATGCGCCCGACCGGCTGCGCCTGATTGCCAGCTTTGGTGCTGGTGTCGATCATATTGATCTGGCCGCCGCACGCGCGAAAAAGATTCTGGTCACCAACACGCCGGGCGTGTTCACCGAAGATACCGCGGATATGACCATGGCGCTGATCTTGTCCGTGCCGCGACGCCTTTCAGAGGGCCAGAAGCTGATGCGTTCCGGAGAGTGGGAAGGCTGGAAGCCATCCGGCATGCTCGGCCATTGCATCGGCGGCAAGAAGCTCGGCATCATCGGCATGGGCCGTATCGGTCAGGCCGTGGCCCGCCGTGCTTCGGGTTTTGGCATGTCCATTTTCTATCATAACCGCCGCCAGCTGCCGCCGGCTTTAGAAGAAACGCTGCGCGCCAGCTTTGTGGCCGATCTCGAGGATTTGATCAGCGAGTGCGACATCATCACTCTACATTGCCCGCATACAGCAGAAACCCACGAAATGATAAACGCCCGCCGGATCGGCAAGATGAAATCTTCCACCTATCTGATCAATACCGCGCGCGGTGATCTGGTGGATGAGGATGCGTTGATCGAAGCCCTGCAAAACGAAACAATCGGCGGTGCCGGGCTCGACGTATATCAAGGAGAACCGGATATCGACCCCCGCTTTCTGAAACTCAAGAACACGGTGCTACTTCCCCACATGGGCAGTGCGACCTTCGAAGGCCGCGAGGCATCGGGCGAAAAGGTGATTACCAATATCCGCGTGTGGGCCGACGGTCATCGCCCCCCGGATCAGGTTCTCGACGGCTGGGTTTAAGCTTTCCGTTGAGTCCCCTCATGGTCTCGACTAGAAATTTGGTGCAATCTGATTCGCATGAGCGAACAGACATAATAAGATTATCGCTGCGGGGAACATCATGAAATATCCGGTCAAATCCTTGGGCGTTTTGTTGGCTGCCGGCTGGGCTGTTTCCCCACTCAATGCGCAACTGGCAATGGATCCCGCCATCACCGATGTTGCCAACAGCGGTGACACCGCCTGGATATTGACCTCCAGTGCGCTGGTCCTGCTGATGACGCTACCCGGACTGGCGCTATTTTATGGTGGCCTTGTGCGTTCCAAGAATTTCCTGTCGGTGCTGATCCAGTGCTTGGCGGTGGCGGGGATTTGTTCGGTTCTCTGGATTGTCGTCGGCTACACGCTGGCTTTTGGCGGCGTGACCAACGGGTTTCTGGGCAATGGTCTCAACTGGATGTTCGCCAATCTGGGTAACGTTCGGGAAGGGACGGCCATCCCCGAATCCACTTTTGCCTTGTTCCAGATGACCTTTGCCGTGGTCACCCCCGCGCTAATGATCGGCGCGTGGGTCGAACGCGCGCGCTTCGGCTGGGTGATTGCTTTTTCCGCTCTCTGGCTGCTCGTCGTCTACGCCCCGGTCGCCCATTGGGTCTGGGGCGGCGGTTGGCTCAGCAATCTCGGCGTGCTTGATTTTGCCGGCGGTATTGTTGTTCACACCACAGCAGGCGTTTCCGCGCTGGTCGTCGCAATCATGCTCGGCAAGCGCATGGGCTGGCCCAAAACCTTGATGCTGCCGCACAGCCCTGCCCTGACCGTCGCCGGTGCCGCAATGCTCTGGGTTGGCTGGTTCGGATTTAATGGCGGCTCCGCGTTTACGGCGAACGACAACGCATCAGCGGCAATCATCAACACCCACATAGCCGCATCCACGGCCGCATTGGTCTGGATATTGATCGAGAAATTCAAGGTTGGAAAATCAACTGCCGTCGGCGTTGCCACTGGCGCAATTGCCGGACTCGCCACGATCACCCCTGCGGCTGGCTTTGTCGGCCCGGGCGCGTCGATCATCATTGGCGCCGTGGCGTCTGCAGCGTGTTTCATGGCGGTCGGTCTGGTGAAAAACGGCTTCAAGATAGACGATAGTCTGGATGTTTTCGCGGTCCACGGTGTCGGCGGCATGCTTGGAACGCTTATGCTAGCCCTCTTCATATCCACAGATTTTGGCGGCACCGGCTACAATGACGGCATGGTCTTTGGCAGCCAGTTTGTCGCCCAGCTCATCGGTGTCGGCGCGGTCGCCATCTGGTCGGCGGTCGCTACGGCGATCATCGGCTTTGGTATCAGCTTCATCCTGCCGATGCGGGTCAGCGAGGACGACGAACGGGATGGTCTGGATATTTCCAACCATGGCGAAAGGGCGTGGGATCTGGATTGAGCAAACGATTTCCTCTCCCTCAAGGGAGAAGGATTACGCAGCGAGAACCGGGCCGCCGCGCAGCGAGCCGGACCCTCACCTTAATCCCCGGTCAAAATCCGATCCACCAGCTGCTTCACCGTCGGCACGAATCCGTTGGAATAAAAGGGATCGGTGCCGAAATTAAACGCGCCATGACCGGCGAACATCAGATGTTCCTCGACCGGCGCACCATGAACAATTTCCTGCAGGCTTTTCTGAATACAGAAGCTGCGCGGATCGGCAAGCCGCCCGGTGCTATGATTGTCATGATCTTTCCATGCTGAAAAACCGCAATGTGACAGGCATCCCATACAATCCGCCTGATCCTTCCGGATCATCTTGGACTCTTCTGGAGTGGCAAACACCAGCGTGTTGTCGGGCGTCTTCATCGCCATGGTGAAACCGAGGCCGTCCCACTCGCGGGCACGGAGCAGG
Organism: uncultured Parasphingorhabdus sp.; assembly: GCA_965534715.1. Taxonomy (GTDB): domain Bacteria; phylum Pseudomonadota; class Alphaproteobacteria; order Sphingomonadales; family Sphingomonadaceae; genus Parasphingorhabdus. Next base: position 151,404 of record CBETBW010000006.1, on the reverse strand, counting down.
TCATTGCGGGTCACCCAGAAATTCTTGCCCCGGATGCCGACGTCCAGCTGATGGGTATGCTCACCCGCTTTTTCTGTCGAATAGGGAATCTGGCGTTCCGATCGCGCCTCCAGACTGCGGAGAAATTCGTTGCGGACCGCGGAACTGTAGAAACCGGTTGGCGAGAATTTGTGCAGAAGAATATCGCCTTCCTTGATCTTTGTCAGTTCGCTCTTCCAGCTCTGCGGAATCGGACTTTCTTTGGTCAGCAAGGGCCTGGTACCGAACTGGAAGGCAATCTGCCCGAGTTCCTCACTGTCGATCCAGTCTTGCCAGTCGCGCAAATACCATACACCGCCCGCCATGATGATCGGCACGCTGTCGGCTATGCCCTCTCCGCGCATCGTCTCGCGCAAATCCTTAACCCGTGGATAGGGATCCTCCGGTTTTCTTGGATCTTCCGCATTGGACAGGCCGTTGTGACCGCCCGCCAGCCACGGATCTTCGTAGACCACCGCCGCCATCAAGTCGGGGACCTTTTTATAGGCCCGCTTCCAAAGCGCCCGGAACGCCCGGGCAGAGCTGATGATCGGCAGATAGTTCACACCATATTGCTGGGCTATTTCGGACAGCTTGTAGGGCATGCCCGCACCGCAAGTGACGCCCGCAACCATGCCTTTGGTTTGTTCAAGCACGCCTTCAAGCACCTGTTGCGCGCCGCCCATTTCCCACAGGACATTGATATTGATCGCACCCTTGCCGTTGGAGATTTCATACGCCTTGGTGACCTGCGCGACCGCACCGTCGATCGCATATTGAATCAGCTCCTGATGACGCTCTTCACGCTTGCGGCCGTGATAGATTTGCGGAATGACATTGCCATGTTCGTCATAGCTGTCCGCATTGACCGCGGACACTGTTCCAATGCCGCCAGCGGCAGCCCAAGCTCCCGAACTTGCGTGATTGGTGGCTGCAACGCCTTTTCCACCCTCGATCAACGGCCAAACTTCCTGACCATTATACTGGATGGGTTTTAAGCCCTTAAACAATGAAATCTCCTATTTTCCCCAAAAGCCGATATAGACGGCGGCAGATAAAAATGCTCCAAAAAACTCTGTTATGAAATGCGTTATTTAGCGATTCCGAAATCGGCCCGTCCCAGCGCATGACCATAAAGCAATGAATAACGGCCCAGCATCTTGCTCTCATTATATTCCGCTTGCGCCTTCAGCCGGTTCTGCATGCCCAGATCTTCTCTCAATTGTTTATGCTGGACCAAGGTCGTCAGGGACTCGTAAAATTTGGCTTCGTCGGCAAGCGGTTTGATAAAGCCCTGATTGGCCTGCGATACCATTGATTTAATATCACCGACGTCCGTCGCCGCGACCGGCAAGCCAGCGGCCATCGCTTCGATCAGGGAAATCGGGAATTGCTCGCTGTCGGATGACAGGGCAAATATGTCAAACAAGCCGATATAGCGCGCTGGATCCGCCAGGAAGCCCGGCATCAGCAGGCGATCACCGAGACCCGTGCGCTTTGCTCCTGCCAATATCGTTTCTTTTTCCGGCCCTTCGCCAACAATCACCAACCGGACATTTTCGCCTGCCGCTGCGCAGGCCCGCACCAGGCGAGGGAGATTCTTGATCGCCCGCAGCCCAGCGACCGTTCCGACGATGACCTCGCCTTCTCGCCGGGTGAAGCCGGGAAGCGCGCCGCGTTGCGGTTTTTTCTCGAAACGCTTCACATCAATGCCATTGGGGATGCGGTGGACTTTCTGCTCCGGCTGCTTCCAGACATCCCTGGCAATCCGGGTCAATCGTTCAGACGGCACAACCAGTGCCCGCGCATCGCCAAGAGCAAATTTGCGGAACCAGTTTCTCTTCCAGTTGAGCTTTTTCTGCTCGTCCTCGTTAAATCCGTCTTCATGGTGGATCAGCGGCGGCAGGCCTCCGGCGCGGGAGAACAAAGTCCGCGCCATCACGCCGTCCATCGAGCCCCAATTATAGGACAGGATCAGATCAAACTGACGGAAATAGGCAATGAACTCGCGATAGCGTTTCAGCGATGGCTTTCCCGCGAGCGAGGGCGCGTCGGTCGGAAACGCCACCTTGATCCTGGGATCAATAGCTTCACGCGCGGACAGGCTATCGGGTTGCGCAGACAAGATGACATGGTCCGCAGCATCCCCGAAATGATTCATCAATCTGACCGCGCGTGCTTCCTTCCCGCCCAGATTGAACGTGCTGTGGAGATGCAGGATCTTTACTGGTTTCATCTGGTCTTCATGCTTGGCTGTCTGAAAAAATTCAGTCAATGCGGTGGAGCAATTGGCTGATCGCGTCAAGCGAGGCCGGTTCCTCCAGTGTCGGGGCATGGCCCACGCGCGGGACGATGACCAGCTCGGCCTTGCTCAGCTTTTCGAGCATCTGCCTGGCGACCTGCTCGCTGAACAGATCTGACAGCTCGCCGCGCAGGATGAGAGTGGGAATGTCCTTCATGGCCTCCAGCGCGTTCCACAATGCCCCGCTGCCACCGCCTTTGCTGTCGAACGGCTCTGCAATCTTCATGTCATAGTCCAGCTTGATCCGGCCAGAGCTGTTCATCCGGTAAACTTTCTTGGCGAAGGCAATCCAGTCTTTCAGCGAGAAATCCGGGAAAATATCCCTGCTATCCTCTGCCATATCGCGACCGGCGTGCGCCCATGTGTCGAAACTCCGCCCCTGCCCGACATGGGAGGCGATCCGGTCCAGACCTTTCTGATCGAGTTCCGGGCCGATGTCGTTTAACAACGCACCGGCGATGCGCGCGGGATGCATCTTGGCCATTAGCATTGTGACTACACCGCCCAGCGAGGTACCGAAAAATATCGCTTTCTGTATATTCAACTCGTCCATCAGCATGATGATATCCGAGACATATTGTTTGGGATTATAAGTACTGCTGTCCTTGGCATATTCACTCATGCCGCGGCCACGCAGATCGAGCATGATGATCCGGCGCCCACCATGAAAGCCAGTGCCAAGATGCCTAAAATCGCGGGCATTCCGGGTCAATCCAGGCACGCAGATGACCGGCGTTTTACCGCTGTCCGAAGGATAGTCATATGCGTGCAATTTCAGTCCGTCATCGGATTCCCAATAAATGTCCTGATAAGATTTTTCTTCGCTCATGCTGCGTTTGGCTCCGTCTTCCCTCTTGCTGCGCAACCGATTAGCCGCCACTGTCTGAAAATGCCATATAAACCGCAATCCGAACCTAGCGAAAGCTTGTATCAGCCAGACGTCCAGATCACCCGATTGGGAGAAAAAATTGGAGATCCGGTCTCTCCTGCCGACTTTCCCGACCATATTCTGCGGTTTAGAAATGACCGCTGGGACCAGAGCGTCGGGCTGCACAACCTGAATGAGGAAGACTGGCTATCCCATTTCGGAAAATTCAAACCACTGGCCGACAACCTGAACCCGCCGTTGGCGCTGCGCTATCATGGCCATCAATTCCGCAATTATAATCCCGAAATTGGCGATGGCCGGGGTTTTCTGTTCGCTCAACTACGCGATCATGAAAAGCGGCTGATGGATCTTGCGACCAAGGGTTCGGGCACGACGCCGTGGAGCAGGACCGGCGATGGCCGGCTAACCCTGAAGGGTGCGGTCCGCGAAATTCTGGCGACGGAAATGCTCGAGGCACTCGGCGTCAACACGTCGAAAACATTTTCGGTCGTCGAAACCGGCGAGCAATTGTCGCGCGGCGACGAGCCCTCGCCTACACGGTCTGCGGTGATGACCAGGTTGAGTCACAGCCATATCCGGATCGGTACTTTCCAGCGCATTGCCTATGAGAAGAACGAAGCGCTCATGCGCCAACTCGTCGAATATTGCCTCGAACATTATTATGGCGGCGCGCAGACCGATGACCCGGTGACTGAATTATTCGCCAAGGTTGCGCAGGAAGTCGCGAAACTGGCCGGAGCCTATATGACCGCCGGCTTTGTCCACGGCGTGCTCAATACCGACAATATCAATATTACCGGCGAAAGCTTCGATTACGGCCCCTGGCGCTTCACGCCTTATTGGGAACCCGGCTTTACCGCGGCCTATTTCGACCATGAAGGATTATACTGCTTTGCCCGGCAACCGGAAGCGCTGCACTGGAATCTCGCCCAATTTGCCAGCACCCTCCGCCTGATTGCCGACAGCGATCCCTTGGTTGCCATATTGGACGGATTCCCCAAAGCTTATGGTACCGCCTTCACCGAGCATTTCTGCTGGCGGCTCGGCGTTGAGTCCGCAGGCTTCGACAAGGATCGCGATCTCGTCGTCGCTGCGGAAAAGGGACTGGCGGAAAAAACGATGCAGATCGACGAGTTTTTCTTCCATTGGGGCAAAGCCGAGAATCTGGCCAGACCGGAGGAGAATTCAGCCGAATTTTCCGAATTTCGTAGCTTGATCACCGGTCGCGCACTTACGCGACAGCCGGTCAGCAGTTACTGGCGGCAAACTGGCCCCTGTTCGATGCATATCGAGGAAGTTGAATCAATCTGGGACGCCATCGCAGATGATGACAACTGGGACATTTTATCTAAAAAAATCAACGATATCCGTGATATGGGGGCAGCACTGCGTAACGGCTGACAAGATTCTTGCAAGCAAAGAGCATGTAAAAACCATTAACCATGATGATTCCGGTTCTTTTGGGACTATGATCTATCGAGAGAGATGTCCATATACCCGTCTTTTGAACGAGATAAGCGTAGAAAACAGAGGCAATTTTGAGCGACCTTATATCAATTGAACCAGCAACCGGGGCCACCTTGTGGACCGGTACAAGCGGAGACGCCGACGCAGCGGTCGCCAGCGCACGCGAAGCATGGCCCGGCTGGGCTGCCATGGCGGTGGTCAAGCGCATCGAGGCGGTCCGGCGCTATGCCAATCACATTCGCTCCAATGCCGATGAACTGGCCGAATTGATTTCCCGCGAAACCGGCAAGCCGATGTGGGAATCCCGTACGGAGGTTGATTCCGTCGTGAACAAAGTCGACATTTCGGTGAGTGCCTTTGCGGAACGAACACCGCAACGCCAATTGTCGAGCCAGCCCAATACGCGCACCGCCTTGCGCCACAAGCCGCATGGTGTTCTCGCCGTCCTCGGCCCCTATAATTTCCCGGCTCATCTACCCAATGGCCATATTGTTCCCGCTCTGATTGCCGGCAACACGATTGTGTTCAAACCGTCGGAGAAGACCCCTGCGGTTGGTCAATATCTGATAGACGCTTTTAAGAAAGCTGGACTGCCGCCCGGGGTTGTCAACATATTGCACGGTGGCCCCGAAACCGGCAAGCAACTGACCGCGAATGACGGATTGGATGGCGTCCTGTTCACCGGCTCCGCCCGGACCGGCATTGCGTTGAACCGCCAGTTTGCATCCCGACCGGAAAAAATACTGGCTTTGGAAATGGGCGGCAACAATCCTATCATTGCGTGGGATACCCAGGACACACACAGCGCCGCCATTCTGATTGTGCAGTCGGCCTTTTTGTCTTCGGGCCAGCGTTGCTCGGCCGCGAGCCGTCTGATTGTCAAGGACACCCTGTATGACGGTATCGTCCGCGAAGTGAAGCGTATCGCCGATCGGCTGATCATCGACGAACCCTTTGCCAGCCCGGCGCCGTTCATGGGCCCGGTTATCGACAATGAAACCGCCGATGGTCTGACCGAAAGCTTTCTGGCCTTGATGAGCCATGGTGGCAAGCCGATCAAACATATGGCGAGACCGGTTGATGGGCGCCCTTTTCTCACGCCGGGTATAATCGACGTTACCGATCTTGCGGAACGCCCGGACATCGAATTGTTCGGACCGATCCTGCAGGTCATCCGCGTCAATGACTTCGAAGAAGCTATCGCAGAGGCAAACAACACCCGCTACGGACTATCCTCTGCCCTGATCGGCGGGACGGCCCAGCAATATGACCAATATTGGTCCAATAGCCGCGCCGGTATCGTCAACTGGAACAAAATGACCGTTGGCGCCTCGTCAGAAGCCCCATTTGGCGGCATCGGATTATCGGGCAATCATCGACCCAGCGCTTATTATGCTGCCGATTATTGTGCCTATCCGGTTGTTTCGCTGGAGGCCGAACATCTCAGAGCCTCTATCGGTATCGGCCTGAAGGACGAGTAGGTTCGGAATCACGCGGAACTCACAGCCGTCAAATAGCTGAGCTTAGGCAACCCCAAAAACTTCTGTTTTGAACAATCCCGTCGATGCGCGCATATCCCAATCATGGAAAAAACTTCAAACAGGACAACCCGATCGGGTAAAGTCTATCTAGTTGGCGCCGGTCCCGGGGATGCCGACCTGCTGACTTTGAAAGCCGCGAAACTGCTGGAACTGGCTGATGTTATCATTCATGACGGCTTGGTCAGCCGAGAAATTCTGGATATGGCATCGCCTGCGGCGCGCCGCATTTCGGTGGCCAAGAAACGCTCCCTGCACAGCGTTTCGCAGGACCAGATCAACAATATATTGATCAGCGAAGCAGCCAAAGGTCATTTGGTGGTGCGCCTCAAGGGCGGCGATCCCTTCATTTTCGGCCGTGGCGGCGAAGAGGCGGACGATTGCATCGCTGCGGGAATATCCGTGGAAGTCGTCCCTGGCATCAGCGCCGCGCTCGGCTGCGCCGCACAGGCCAGAATGCCGCTCACCCATCGCGATGCCTCCAGTGCGGTTTCGTTTGTCGCAGGCCAGTGCAAGGGGTTGTCCGACCAGAACTGGTCCGGTCTGGCGGGAAAAGGCCGCACGCTGGTTATCTATATGGGCGTAGCCAATGCCGAAGCGATTGTCGAAAAGCTGATCGCCGACGGGGCATCACCCGACCTTCCGGTTGCGGTGCTTGAAAACGGTACGCGGACCAATTTTCGCGCGCTCCGGACTCTGCTGACCGACCTCGGCGATCTCGTGCGGCGCGAAAATATTCAAAGCCCTGCGCTACTCGTGGTGGGAGACGTCGCGAACTATGGCGATGCCGAAGACAAGTTCCGGGAATTTGCTCAAATGGCGGGAGTCGTCGCATGAATATATTGACCGGAAATGATCTCAAGACCGGCGACGTTATCTGGTGGACCGGCCTCGATTGGTCACGCTTTGTCAAGGACGCTGCGGATGTCGGCGACCACGGCGATGCGATACTCCACCGCGAAGAAGCGGCCCGGCGGGTAAACACACCATATATAATCGAGGCAGAGCTGACAGATGATGGCCCGCGCCCGGGTCATATAAAGGACCGGGTGCGTGCACTCGGCCCGACCGTTCGTCCCGACCTGACATTAAAGCCGGCCGAACCCGACGCCGGCGAATGGGTAATCTGAAATGTATCAATATGACAAATACGACCAGAAAATGGTCGACGCACGGGTTGCAGAGTTTCGCGATCAGGCAGACCGCCGGATCGCAGGCGAGCTGACCGAAGACCAGTTCAAACCGCTACGGCTGAAGAACGGCCTCTATCTACAATTGCACGCCTATATGCTGCGCGTCGCGATACCTTATGGCACGCTCAATTCACGCCAGACGCGGATGCTGGCAACAATCGCTCGGAAATATGACCGTGGATATGCCCATTTCACTACACGGCAGAACATCCAGTATAACTGGATCAAGCTTGAACAGGCTGCTGATATTCTTGCCGATCTGGCTACCGTCGAAATGCATGCGATCCAGACCAGCGGCGAAAGTATCCGTAATGTTTCCTCGGACCAATATGCCGGCGCGACCGCTGATGAAATTATCGATCCGCGCCCCTATGCGGAACTGATCCGGCAAGCCACAAGCTTTCATCCGGAATTCAGCTATATGCCGCGTAAATTCAAGATTGCGGTCATCGCCAGCGACGAAGACCGCGCGGCAATGAGGCTTCACGATCTCGGCTTCAAGCTGATACGCAATGACAAAGGCGAACTGGGATTTGAAGTCTATGTCGGCGGCGGCATGGGCCGGACTCCCTTTGTCGCTCCCCTAATTCGAGACTTCCTCCCGGTCGATCATATGTTCAGCTATACCGAGGCTGTGCTGCGGGTATGGAACCGCTGGGCACGGCGCGACAATATCCACAAGCAACGCATCAAAATTCTCGTCCACGAATGGGGCGCGGATAAAATGAGGGACAGGATCGAAGCCGAATGGCAGGAAATCCTGCCCGGCGCATCGGATATTCCGCGCAAGGAACTGGAACGCATCGCCACCTATTTCGAAGCACCCGCGTTTGACGATAACGCAGCGGAAGAAATCGATCTGAGCGATCCCGATTTCAAAATCTGGGTGGACCAGAATGTCAGACCGCACAAGCATCCTGGCTATGCCATCGCGAATATCAGCCTGAAACCTGCGAAAGGCATTCCCGGAGACGCCTCTGCAGATCAAATTGATCTGATGGCCGATCTCGCGGAGCAATATAGTTTTGACGAATTGCGCGTCACTCATGCACAGAATATTGTGTTCGCCCATGTCAAAAGGACGGACCTGTATGCGCTTTGGCAAAAGCTCGACGCAGCCGGCCTCGCTCCGGCAAATCTTGATCTCATCAGCGATATCATCGCCTGCCCCGGCCTGGATTATTGCAGCCTGGCGAACGCGCGCTCGATCCCGGTAGCCCAGAAAATTGCGGAGCGCTTTGCAGATGGCGAAGGCCAGCGCGATCTGGGCGAATTGAAACTGAAAATATCAGGCTGCATCAACGCCTGCGGTCATCATCATTCCGGGCATATCGGGATATTGGGGGTGGATCGCAAAGGCACCGAAAACTACCAACTGCTGCTGGGTGGCTCGGGAGCAGAGGATGCCAGTCTCGGCAAAATAACCGGTCCTGGCTTTGACGAGAACGGTATCGTCGATGCCGTCGAAACCACGGTTTCCAAATATAAGGAATTGCGGGAAGACGGAGAGCGTTTTCTCGATACCTACCGCCGCGTCGGGATGGCCCCGTTCAAGGAGGCGCTTTATGACTGATATATTGCGATACCGGGATGATGATGCACCGATGGAACCGGTCGTGACCATCTCTTCCTTCGCTGACCAGGGCAATTCGAGCGCGGTTCTTATCGAGGCCGGTGACGATGCCCGCGAACTGCTTCCCCATTTCGATCGGCTGGCGCTGGCGGTCATTGATTTTCCCCGTTTTCGTGATGGCCGTGGGTATAGTTCTGCGCGCATTTTGCGGGAAGCTGGCTATCAGGGTGAAATCCGTGCTGTCGGTGACGTTCTCGTCGATCAGATCTGGCACATGCGCCGCTGTGGTTTCGACAGTTTTGCGCCCAACACCCCGCTTGACCCGAAGGTCGTGGAAGAGTCCCTGAACCGCTACGAATATGTCTATCAATCCGCTGCCGACGATGCTGTTCCGATCTGGAAATTGCGTCATGGGTGAAGCGGCACGCAAAATCGACACTATTGATGTTCGTCCGGATTTCACACAGGCCGACGCGGATGCGCTGAACCAGCGTTTTGCAGGCGTCGGCACATCCGCGATGCTCAAAATTCTGTTCGACGAGCGCGAGTTAGGTGAAGTCGCGGTGGTCTCCTCCTTCGGCACCGAAAGCGCGGTGCTGCTCCATCTGATTGCTGCGGTCGATCCGACCATCCCCGTGACATTCGTCGATACGCTCAAAATGTTTCCGGAAACGTTGGCCTATCGTGATACGCTGGTCAGGATGCTGGGCATCAAAAACAGCAATGTTGTCGAACCAGAAGCCGCTGTGCTGGCCGAGAAAGACGACAACGGCCTGCGCTGGTCCTATGATCCCGATGGTTGCTGCGAGATCCGCAAGGTGGAACCCTTGGCCCGCGCCAAAGCCGGCCTCAACAGCTGGATTTCGGGACGCAAGGCGTTCCAGTCGGTGACCCGCAACAATATCCCGCGGTTCGAGATTGACGATGGCCGCCTGAAAATCAATCCGCTGGGCGACTGGATCAAGGACGACCTTGAAGCCTATTTCGAAGAACATGATCTGCCGCGCCACCCGCTGGAAGCGGAAGGCTATCTCTCGGTCGGCTGCGCGCCCTGCACATCCAAAGTGCTGCCGGGCGAGGATCCCCGCGCCGGACGCTGGCGGGGCTGGGACAAGTCGGAATGCGGGATTCACGAGGACGTGACGCCGTTGCCGGATGCGGATGACGGCGGTGTTAACGATCCGATTTTCTAAAGCTGGCTTTGTTTGGCAAAGACTTCGCGATGCTGTTTTATTCGTCAGATTTCCGGAATTTCGCGACCGGTGACTATCAGCGTGATTACGAATGAGACCAAACTGACGAAGGTGATCGAGCCTGCGATAAGCCAATCCCACCAGGCGCCATATTCAAGGCGAACCTGCCCCTGGTTTTCGTTGATATAATAGCGGACCGGAATCCGGTCGCCAATTTCGGCATTCGGTTCCTGGAGGGCCTGTGTCGTCTCCATCTCATATTGCATGCCTTGACGGGTCACGAAGCGGACGGTGGGGTAGTAAGAGATATAGTCTCTGGAAGGACCGTCCGAGCCTGATGTGCTATTCCTCTCTCCGCGTAACGATACTATCTCGGCGGTCCCGGCTTCGCTATTGTGACGGAATTGCCAAGTATCCACGCCGATAAAGATACCGGCGAAGAGAAAAATCGACACAGCTGACAAGGCAACGATCCGTACCCAAATATTCATAACCACATCGCCCCCATGCTAGGCTTGGAACATTCCGGTCAGCGGCGCAGGATTTTATTGCAACAGGCGTGCTCTAATATTCCTCCGGCCCATCACCATAAGCCAGATCACCGAATTTCGTGAACTCGCTGATAAAGCTGAGGTTGATATTGCCGGTCGAACCCTGGCGGTTTTTGGCGACGATGACCGTCGCCTTGTTGACCTTGCTCTGGTGATCGGTTTCCCAGGCGGAATATTTGGCAATCTGTTCGGGCGTCGAATTGCCATCAGGCTCATCCGGCTTGATCGCGAGATGATAATATTCATCGCGGAAAATGAACATCACGATATCCGCATCCTGCTCGATCGAACCGGATTCACGAAGATCGGAAAGTTGCGGACGTTTGTCTTCCCGGCTTTCCACCGCACGGCTCAGCTGGGAAAGCGCCATCACCGGTACCTGCAATTCTTTCGCCAGCGTCTTCAACCCGCGACTGATTTCCGAAATTTCGTTGACCCGATTGTCATTGGCTCGGCCCGAGCCCTGCAGCAGCTGGAGATAGTCGACGACGATCAACCCTATATCCTGACGCCGCTGCAACCGCCGCGCGCGCGTCCGCAGCGCCGCAATGGTCAGCGCGGGCGTATCGTCGATGAACAGCGGCAGATCCTGCAGTTCGCGCGAAGCCAGCGCAAGCCGGTGCATGTCGTCCCGGCTGATCGCGCCCATCCGCAATTTTTCCGAGCTGATCTCTGCCTGCTCGGACAATATTCTGGTTGCCAGCTGATCCGCCGACATTTCCAGACTGAAAAACGCCGTTTTCGCGCCCAGAGAGTCTTCGGGTGCGATCCCGTCTTCCATATCACGGAGATAGCGATGTGCCGCATTGAAGGCGATATTGGTAGCGAGCGATGTTTTCCCCATACCTGGGCGACCTGCCAGAATGAGCAGATCGCTTCGGTGCAGGCCACCCATTTTGGCGTTCACATCGGTCAGGCCGGTGGTAATGCCGGAAACCTTGCCGCCGCTGTTGAAGGCGCGCTCGACATTGGTCAATGCCTCGGTCGATGCTTGGAGGAACGACCGGACGCCACCTTCCTGTGCTTCGCCTTCGGAAACCCGGTAGAGCGCCGTTTCCGCTTCCTCAATCTGTTCTTTGGGGTCGACCGTCTCGCTAGTATCAAGCGCGCTTTCAACTAGAGTCCGCCCGACGCTCACCAGTTCGCGCAGCAAGGCCAGATCATAGATCTGATTGGCAAAATCACGGGCACCGATCAGACCGGCTCCATCTCCGGTCAATTTCGCCAGATAGGACGGTCCGCCCAGCGCCTTCATTGCCTCGTCCGACTCAAAATAGGGCTTCAGCGTCACCGGAGTGGCCACCATATTCTTGTCGAGCAGTTTCAATGCCTGCTCGTAAATTCGGCCGTGCAATGTTTCATAAAAATGTTCCGGCCGCAGCCGGATCTGGACATCTTCCGCGACTCGGTTGTCGATCAGCAGCGCGCCCAGAAAAGTCGCCTCTGCCTCGACATTGCGCGGCAGGCGCTGTGCTTCACTCTCGTCATTTTGAAAACGCATCAATTCGGCCATGGCGCTTCATTGACCCTGAATCGATTCAGAGCAAGAGGCCGAACGAAAAATTTCGTAAAGTTCGGGGGACAGTTTTGTGGAAAAGACTTTTGCGGTCATGCTGCACTGCTAAAACCCTTGTCCTGAGACCGGCGCTCCGGCAACAGGGCGCAATGTCCGATCCGCGCATCATATCTGTCGCTCTCGACGAAGCCACGATTTTGTGGCGCAACGCCGATATCGAGCAGGAACGACGGATCGCGATCTTCGATCTGATCGAAGAGAATTTCTTCAAGCCGCTCAAACCACATGACGACGGCTATGCCGGACCCTATCAACTTCACCTCAGTGTCCAGGAAGGTCGACTGGTGATTTCCATTGGCCGCGAAAATGGCGAACCACTGGAGACGCTGATCCTCGCGCTTGGTCGGTTTCGGCGGCCGATCCGGGACTATTTTGCGATTTGCGACAGCTATTATCAGGCGATCCGCAAAGCGAGCGCTGCCGAAATCGAAACCATCGACATGGCCCGGCGCGGCGTGCATGATCAGGGTGCGGAACTGCTGGTCGAGCGGCTGGAAGGGAAGATCGAGGTTGACTTCAAGACCGCTCGGCGGCTCTTCACATTGATCTGCGTATTACATATCAAGAATTAAGTGATTCTTCCGCTGCGTATCAGGGAACCAGAGTGGCCAACCGAGACATTAGAAAAACAACAATCAGCCTCGCCACGATCGTGATCGTGTTGCTGGTTATCGCCTTCATCCTGCGCAATATTGCCGTCAGCTGGGCGCCTGCCCGGGACCAATATCCGGTGCAGGGTATTTCCGTCGATCAGAGCCACGGCGAAATCGTCTGGCATGTCGCCGGCGCGACCGGCGTCGATTTTGCCTATATTCAGGCGACCAGCGGTGCTGAAAAACGCGATGCGCGATTTGCCACCAATATCAAAGGAGCCCGGGAATCCGGAATACGCTATGGCGCGCTCCACAATTATTCGCTCTGTCGTCTGGCGACGGATCAGGCGACGATGTTCGTCACCACCGTCCCGCGCGGAGAGAATATGCTTCCGCCCGCCGTCCGCCTGGCCTTTGACAATGGTTGCGGAGACCGCCCTGGCCGGGCGCTGGTGCTGAGTGAACTCAACATGTTTCTCAACCAGATCGAGGCCCATAGCGAAAAACCCGCGATCCTTGCAGTATCGAAGGATTTTGAGGAACTTTACAATATCAGCAGCGGCATCGACCGGACCTTCTGGCTCGAAGCGAATTTTTTCCCGCCCGACTATGCCACCAAGCCCTGGGTGATGTGGCGCGCTTCCGATATGCGCCGAATCAGTGGGGTTGACGGCCCGATAAACTGGAACGTAGTGCGACCATGATTACCAACAGGAACTTGATATGAGCATATTATCCGACCGCTGGATCCGCAATGAAGCGAAACATTCCCGCATGATCGAGCCTTTTGTCGAAGGCCAGAAGCGAGAGGGCTGCATCAGCTATGGCCTGTCTTCCTACGGCTACGACGCCAGAGTATCGGATGAGTTCAAGATTTTTACCAATGTTAACAACGCCATTGTCGATCCCAAAAATTTTGCCGACAATAGTTTTGTCGACCGCAAGACCGACTGCTGCATCATACCGCCGAACAGCTTCGCGCTGGCCCGGACGGTAGAATATTTCCGGATACCACGCGACGTACTGGTAATTTGTCTCGGCAAGTCCACCTATGCCCGCTGCGGCATCATCGTGAACGTCACACCATTGGAGCCGGAATGGGAAGGTCATGTGACACTGGAGTTTTCCAACACCAGCCCCCTGCCCGCCAAAATCTATGCGAACGAAGGCGCTTGCCAGTTCCTGTTCCTCAAAGGCAATGAGCCTTGCGAGACCAGCTATGCCGACCGTTCGGGTAAATATATGAAGCAAAAAGGTGTGACTTTGGCCAAGCTCTAGGCCATAGACGGGACAATTAACCCACCGGTTAAACTATCTGCAGGAGCGCTCGCAATGTCCAAAACACGCGAATTTGATGTCATCATCTATGGTTCAACCGGCTATACTGGTCGTCTCGTGGCGGAATATATGGCGCAGCAATATGGTGTAGCCAAAGACGCTCCGAAATGGGCGATGGCGGGACGTAGTCTGGCTAAGCTCGAAGAGGTTCGCGATCTCGTCGGTGCGCCAAAGGAAACGCCGCTGGTCGTCGCCGATTCCGATGATGCTGCGTCGATCGACATGATGGCCAGTCGCACCAAAGTGGTATTGACCACCGTCGGCCCCTATCAATTATACGGCGACGAAGTCGTTGCCGCCTGTGTCAAAAATGGTACCCATTATGTCGATCTTTGCGGCGAGCCCGGATGGATGCGCGAGATGATCGACAAACATCAGGAAGCAGCAGAAGTATCCGGCGCACAGATCTGTTTTTCCTGCGGATTTGATTCAATCCCGTTTGATCTCGGCGTCCTGATGCTGCAGAAAGAAATGCAGAAGCGTTTCGGCAAGCCCGCTACCCGGGTCCGCGGCAGAGTCCGCGCCATGGAAGGGACTTTTTCCGGAGGAACGGCAGCCAGCCTGGGCGCGACGATGAAAGCACTGGCCAAAAACCCGACCCTGGTGAAGGTTTTGGCGAGCAGCTTTGGCCTCACCCCGGGTTTCAAAGGCGCCGATCAGCCCAATATGCTGATTCCCAAATATGACAAGACCATCGACAGCTGGGTCGCACCGTTCATCATGGCGCCGATCAACACAAAAAACGTCCACCGGACCAATTTGCTGTTGGATTTTCCCTATGGCGAAGATTTCAAATATGACGAGATGGTTGTAACCAGCCCGGGTGACATCGGCAAACAGGCGGCTGAGATGCTCGCCAAGGCCAACCCGTTCGGCGCTGGTGACGCTCCCAAACCGGGAGAAGGTCCGACCAAGGAACAGCGCGAAAACGGCTATTACGATCTCTTGTTCCTCGGCGAGACCGCAGACGGCGACACAGCCAGCCTGTGCGTCAAAGGCGACAAGGACCCCGGCTATGGCTCGACCAGCAAGATGATTGCGGAATCGGCACTCTGCCTGGCCCAGGACAAGGTTACAAAAGGCGGCGGTGTCTGGACCCCGGGTGCGCTGATGGGCAAAAAACTGGTTCAACGCCTGGAAGACAAAGCCGGTCTCAGCTTTGTTGTGGAAAGCTGACGGTTCTCAGCAACCATTCAGGTCCCTTTGCGCTATACTACGAGCCGAAACAGAAATATAATCCGCCACCCTTGAAACCCCGTTTCTCAGGATAAAATTTTTAGCATCATGTTGAATCGTCTTTTACGCAAAAAAAAGCCTTCTCGACCGATAGATAGCGCGTCCATCCCGGACGGACGCCGGGTCTACGCGATTGGTGATATCCATGGCCGCAATGACCTTTTGCAGCAGCTGCTGGACAAGATCATCAAGGACGATGCCGAGCGGGATACTGTCCAGAGCGAGATTATTTTTCTGGGTGATCTGGTGGACCGCGGGCCGGATAGCGCCGGAGTTATCGACACAGTGATGCAGGTCAAAGCAAATCTTGGCAATGTCCGCTTCCTGATGGGCAATCATGAAGAAGTCTATCTGTCGGCTACCAAAGGTGATGAAAAGGCCGTCCGGTTCTTCAACCGGATCGGTGGACGCGAGACGATCTTGAGCTACGACATCACCATGAAGGAATATATCGGACTCGATATGACCCAATTGGCGCAGCGCATTCCAGAGCTGTTTCCTCAACACCATATTGATTTTATCGCTGGCTTTGAGGATCAGATCATTATCGGCGACTATGCCTTTGTACATGCCGGAATACGTCCCGGGGTGCCCCTGTCCGAACAGCGCCAGAAAGACCTCCGCTGGATCCGGGAAGAATTTCTCTCGGCCCAGGAAGCCCATGAAAAAATCATCGTCTACGGCCATACAATCAACGATGATGTCGTGGAAACCGGAACCCGCATCGGCATCGACACGGGAGCCTATTATTCCGAGAAGCTGACCGCGCTGGTGCTGGAGGGATCGGAACGCTGGTATCTGGACACCGCCCCGTAAAAAAACGGCGGAACCATCGGGTCCCGCCGTATTTTGGTCCGATACGCAGACCAGTTTTGGGTAGTGAATAATCTGTCGTTTAGGCGACTTGTGCGGTTGGTGCGGTTTCCTCTTCGATATCGCGCAGGACATAGCCGCGGCCCCAGACCGTCTCGATATAATTGTCTCCGCCACAGGCCAGAGCCAGCTTCTTGCGGAGTTTGCAAATGAACACGTCGATAATCTTGAGTTCCGGCTCGTCCATTCCACCATAAAGATGGTTGAGGAACATTTCCTTGGTCAGGGTAGTACCCTTGCGCAGCGAAAGCAGCTCGAGCATCGCATATTCCTTGCCGGTCAGATGGACACGATTGCCATCGACTTCAACCGTCTTGGCATCCAGATTCACGGCTAGCTTGCCGGTCCGGATAACGCTTTGCGAATGGCCTTTCGACCGGCGCACAACCGCATGGATACGGGCAACCAGCTCGTCCCGATGGAACGGCTTGGTAACATAATCATCGGCACCGAAACCAAAGGAGCGGACCTTGCTGTCCATCTCGCTGATACCGGAAAGAATGAGAACGGGTGTTTGAACCTTCGCAACACGCAGCTTCTTGAGCACATCATAACCGTGCATGTCCGGCAGGTTAAGATCGAGCAATATGATGTCATAATCATAGAGCTTGCCGAGATCGAGGCCCTCTTCGCCCAGATCCGTGGTGTAAACGTTGAAACCTTCGGTCGTCAGCATCAGCTCAATTGCTTTTGCGGTCGTCGGTTCATCTTCAATCAGCAGCACGCGCATCAGGCAGCCCCTTTTTTTAATTACTCCCCCCGGATCGGTAACTGTGCCGACCCGATGGATCATTTATTAACCATAAGATGAATGAACGTAAAAGGTTAATTTTGTCCTAAGGCAGGATTGAACAGGAGTCGCAGGGAGTCCAATGACTCTGAAACCCGCAGGAATGAGTCGTTTCGGGACTCCCGAGTCGGGCGAAAAAAAAATTAACTTTTTGCCAATTCTAGCTCGCGAACGTCGGAAATTTGCTCAAACGGATCGAATTTCGTCGCATATAGACAAAAAAGGACGCACTTTTTACGACATATGGCGGGCTTCGTTAACAACCCCTGTTGCGAAGAGGGGCAAAACGCTAAGAACGTCCATGGTTGATATTCCCGAAAGCGCGATCACCGAGACATTTCTTGCCGCCAGCGGACCGGGAGGCCAGAATGTCAACAAGGTGGCCACTGCGGTCCAGATGCGGGTCAATGTCTATGCGCTGGGACTCGAGCCATATGCTTTTCGAAAATTGAAAACGCTGGCAGGACGCAAAATGACCAGCGGCGGCGAGCTGATAATCACGGTTCGCGCCTATCGAACCCGCGAAGCCAATCGAGCCGAAGCGCGGCGGCGCGTGGGCGAGATGGTAGAACAGGCATATCAGCGCGATGCCCGAAGGATTAAAACCCGGCCGAGCAGAGCCGCCAAAGCCCGGCGCGTCGAAACGAAAAAAAAGAAGTCTTCGGTCAAGAAAATGCGGGGAAAACCGGGCCTGGATTGAACGTCCGGAACCGGTCGATGTTTTGGCAGCCTGCCAAGTCATTTGTTTCCTGTTGGCAAAGCACCGGTTTTCCGCATAAGAAATTATACCGGATAAGGGGATATCGATGAAAACGCGCCATTTACTCGCACTATGTTGCCTGCCCTCCTTTGCGACCGCGGGCCTCGCCAGCGACGGAGATGACAGCCGCCGGTTCACCGCCGAACGTGTGTTCGATCTGGAATATGCCGATGATCCGCAAATCTCGCCGGACGGCAGCACCATCGTCTATGCCCGCAAATCAATGGACAAGTTCGCCGACGAGGTCGTGAGCGATCTGTGGACGATTGACACGCGTAGCGGCCGTCACCGGCCGCTGGTCAGCGGGCAAGGGTCCAGTTCCTCGGTCCGCTGGTCACCGGACGGCAATCGCCTGATCTATCTGACCACGACGAACGGGAAACCGGACCTTCGTCTGCGCTATCAGGACAGCGGTGACAGCTTTTCACTGGCCCAGCTGGAACATGGTCCCGGCGCCCCGGTCTGGTCGCCCGACGGAAAAATGATCGCTTTCTCCATGCTTGTTCCCGATGAGCGAGTGGCCTTTGCCAAGCCGCCCAAAAGTCCCGAGGGAGCGGACTGGGCCAAACCGGTCGGCATTGTCGATGATCTCGTCTTCCGCTTCGACGGCGCGGGTTATTTGCCAAAGGGTAAAACCCAGATTTTCACGTTGAGTGCCCAGGGCGGCACACCGCGACAGGTGACGCACGGCAAAAATGGCTTTGATTCCCCGCAATGGCTTGGCAATGGGACTCTGCTCGTTACCGGGAACGAAGATGAGGATGCCTATCTTGATCCGATCGAGAGCGAAATTTATCGCGTAGACTTGTCCAGCCAGGCGGTAACGGCATTGACGCAGCGAGACGGCCCCGATTTTGCTCCGAATGTCGCACCCGATGGCGCGCGGATCGCCTATCTCGGCTATGACGACAAGCTGAAATCCTATCAACAGACCGATGTCTACCTCATGGCGCCCGACGGCAGTGACGTGCAAAACCTGACTGCCAATTTCGGCCGGTCGGTCGACGGCATTGCCTGGCGATCAGACAGCCGGGCGATTGTCGGTCAAACCGAAGTCGATGGCATATTGACGCTGGTTTCCATTGATCTGGCCGGCAATGTCCGCAATCTGGTCAAAGATATTGGCGGCACGTCCCTCGGACGTCCCTATGCGGCCGGCAGTTTTTCTGTTGCCAGCAAGGCAGGCGGAAGTTCCCCGATTATCGCCTATACCAAGGCTAGCACCAACCGGCCCGCCGAAGTTGCCCTGACCCGTGGCAGCGGCAATGGCCGCCAGCTGACCCGGCTGAACGAGGACGCGCTGGGTCATTTGGACCTTGCCCGGATTGAGGAGATCAAGGTCTCGTCCACCCATGATGGAAGAGAAATTGAAGCCTGGATTGCCCTGCCCCCGGATTTCCGGCCCGATGGGACGTTCCCGATGATCTTGGAAATCCATGGCGGACCGAACACCATGTATGGCCCTTTTTTTGCCGCTGAGATCCAGCGCTATGCGGCGCAAGGCTATGTCACGGTCTACGCCAACCCGAGAGGGTCGACAGGCTATGGTGAAGCCTTTGCGCAACTGATTGACCTTGATTATCCCGGCAAGGACCATGATGATCTGATGAGCGTCGTCGATGCGCTGCTTGCCAAAAACTATGTCAGCAAAGAGCGGCTGTTCATCACCGGCGGATCGGGTGGCGGGGTACTCACCGCCTGGGCCGTCGGAAAGACCGATCGCTTCGCGGCAGCGGCAACGGTCAAGCCGGTAATCAACTGGACCAGCATGGCGCTGGCCGGCGATATTGCCCGTTTTGTCAGCCGTCACTGGTTTCGCGCCCAGCCCTGGGAACAACCGGAGGAATATTGGCGTCGTTCTCCACTCTCCATCGTCAATAATGTGACAACACCGACGATGGTCATGGTCGGCGAAGCCGACTGGCGCACACCGGCCTGGGAAGCGGAACAATTCTACACCGCACTGAAGGTACAGAAAGTCGATACCGTGCTTGTAAGGGTTCCGGGCGCCTCCCACCTTATTGCCCGGAGACCAAGCCAGCTCATCGCCAAGGTCGACAATATCATGGGCTGGTTTGCCAAATATGATCCGGTGAAAAAACAGGAAGCGGAAGACTGATACAAAAGGCGCGAAATACCCCATGTTAGAAATTGCCATCGAGAGAGATCAACCGGCAGCAGAATTTTATGCTGACCTGACATCGGCCGCCGCCGCTTTGGTGGACAGTGAGCCGGATACGATCGCCAATATGGCTAACGTCGCGGCGCTGATCTGGCAATATATGCCGGAACTCAACTGGGCAGGATTCTATCGCATCATGGACGGAGAGCTGGTGCTCGGTCCTTTTCAGGGCAAAGTGGCCTGTATCAGGATCGCTATCGGGGAAGGCGTTTGCGGAACTGCTGCAGCCTCCGGCCTTGTGCAGCGGGTAGCCGATGTCGATGCGTTCCCCGGCCATATTGCTTGCGATACCGAAAGCCGCAGCGAACTGGTCATACCGATATTGAGGAATGGATCGGTCATCGCCGTCCTCGACCTCGACAGTCCCCTGCCCGACCGTTTTGGCCCGCAAGATGAGGCCGGAATGGTCAAACTGATTGGGGCAATTGCTAACAGTCTTGGTTAAGCACACCGTAACCCGCATGCCCCAATTCGAGACAACCCGATAGATCTACTCTATTTTACAAGCCCCTAATGGTCAAAGCCCCCGAAAAATGGTAAATGATTGTTAACCATTTTTCTCTCGGACATGCTGATTGCATGTCCGAAACTAGGGAGTTGTTAACCATGAAGACCCTTTTACTTGCTGGCCTTGCCGGTATTTTGGCGGTGGCGCCAGGATCGGCCAATGCTGCTATCGACTCGGTGTCAGATGATGCCGCGGAGGCGTTGGTTGACCTTTCCTTTGCCTCGTCAACCGCACTGGCCAACCCGGCAGAAGGGGCCAAGACCATGCCGCGCAGGGGCAATATGCGCCAGATGAAGAATATGGGTAACATGCGCCACATGAAAAAAGGTGGCAATATGCGAAAGATGAAACATCGGGGCAATATGCGCTCTATGAAACATAGAGGAAATATGCGCCAGATGAGGAACCATCATCAGGGGGGCAGCTATGTTCGCCGTGGCCGCATGGGCTATGATCAGGGTTATCGCAAACCACACCGCGGTTTCCGCCTGCCCCAGACTTACGTGCAACCCAGCTATTTTATCGGAAATTTCGGTTATTACGGACTGAGCCAGCCTAACTACGGCTATGGCTGGTCGCGCTATTATGATGATGCCGTTCTCACCGATCGCCGTGGGGTTGTTCAGGACGCGCGCTACAATGTCGATTGGGATCGCTATAATCAGGGCTATCAGGACGGCTATCACGCCGGCCAGGCAACCTATGATCCTAGCGTTTTCGCTGGAGATGATCGGGTAGTTGCTACGCCGCCTTCCTATAACAGCAATCAGCCGACCTATCAGGGCGATTGGCAAGGCGCATATCAGGAAGACGGTAGTTATCAGGGCGACTGGCAAGGAACCTATCGTGATGCCGACGGTCGGGTTTACGAAGGCGAATATTCCGGCACCTTCATTGGTGACGGCGAAATGGCTCCGCATTGGGGATCACGCCCGGAAAGGGAATCCGTATCCGATCATTATGCGCCTTATCCGGATGATCGGGGCTTCGACAGCCAGCGTTCGGAAGAACTGGCCTATCTTGAACGGTGCAAGAAAAGCAGTGGGATCGGCGGTGCCGTTGTTGGCGGTGCGATTGGCGCGATTGCGGGCAACCGCATCGCGGGCCGGGGGAACCGGCTGGGCGGATCATTGATCGGCGGCGGTCTTGGCGCGGTCGCCGGAGCTGCCATTGATCAGGGAACCGATCGGTGCCGCAAGCTGCTCAAGAAATATGGCTATGACAGGCAACATACCGGGCGATATCCGGACCACCCACCGGTCCAGCATCACCGTCCGCAGCAGCCTCAGGGCCAGGCGACCTATCCCAGCGGCTGGAACGGATATTATGGTGCGGGCTATTATTATCCACAGGCGCAACCGATGGTGACGACGATCGTCGTGCAATCCGCGCCGGTTACGACCACGACGACGACAACCTACATCGAAGAGGAAGTCGTCTATTCGAAGCCAGCCTATAAAAAGCGGTGGAAAGCCGCACCGAGGAAAACGTGGAAACCAGCGACAAAGGCAGTGCCACTAAAGGGATGCCAACAGGCACGCTGCATGTACGATTGATCGCCTGATGGATAAAAAAGGCCTGCTCATCCAGTCCGGGTGGCAGGCTTTTTTTTGGCATAGCTGATTATGAGAGTATCAGTTCTGGCCCTGTCGTTTGAGTAGCGCGGTTGGATCAAATCTGTGCCAGCCCTCTGGACCAAGCCGTTCTATTGGCCGATATCTGACTTTATATTCCATCTGCGGGGATCCATCGACCCAGTAGCCGAGATAGACATAAGGCAATCCGGCTGCCTTGGCGCGCAGGATGTGATCCATGATGATATAATTTCCAAGACCGGCACGCTCTCCGTGCTCCGCATCGAAGAAACTGTAGATCATCGACAGGCCATCCCCTTGTTGATCGGTCAGACAGGCTCCGACCAGACGCCCCTTGCTGCCATCTTGCGTTGGCTCGCGATATTCGATCACGAAGCTCTTGACCGGCGATTGCTCGACCATGTCAGAATAGTCCATTTCGTCCATTTCCGCCATGCCGCCACCCGGATGGCGTTTTGCGAGATATTTCTGCAAAAGTTGATATTGTTCTTCTGTTGCCCAAGGTTCGCAGGCTTCCACAATCAGGTCTCGATTGCGCCGGATTAGTTTCCTTTGCGTACCGCTGGGACGAAATTCATTCGCCAGCACGCGAACCGAAACGCAAGCCTTGCAATCCAGACAACTGGGCCGATATGCCACATTCTGGCTACGGCGAAATCCGATCCGCCCAAGCGCATCGTTCAATTCTTCGGTATGGGGGCCGTTGAGTTCGGTAAAAACCTTACGTTCGCTTCTGCCAGGCAAATAGGGGCACGGGCTGGGATTGGTTACAAAGAATCGCGGAAAGCGGACGGGTGCAGTCACAAAACCAGCCTTTTGTTACATTGTTCAGAATCGATATCGACAATATGCAATGCGGCGAACAAAATGAAAAGCCGATTTACCACGTATTTCCATATTAGGTCGCTCGAACGTGATTCAAAAAAAACGGGGCGAAAATCGCCCCGTTTTCAAATTAGTTTTGCCAAAGCTCAAGGGCTTGTTGGATCATTATCATCAGCGATGATGATGATACCAGCGATTACCGCTGCTGCTGCCAGAAGGGCAATCAGGATTCCATTTTCGCCTTCAAGTTTTTCTGAAGTTGACGAGGTTGCGCCAATGCGCTCAACAGCAGGCGCAGCACTGTTAGCTGATTGGGCTGCAACAGGAGCTGCAACCAAAGATACTGCTGCAATACCAGCAGCCAATTTACCGAATTTCATAACTATGCTCCAATCAAATCATTTTACAAAGAGTGAAAGCTCAAATCTGAGTTTCCTGCGCCCCAATGTATTGTGAAGGGTTTTCATTGTATCCATCCCTTCTACAGAACTTAATTAGCCCAATTCGTGATTCTTCACAACTGCAAAACTCAATTAAATTCTCAAGTAAGCTTATTTACAAGCCACTTAACCTGACATCATCGATTCTGAACAAATGCAGGCTTGCCTGCAATCCAGGTTTGAAGAACTCTCAAAGTTCTGATTTGTGCAGGCGTTGCAAGTAGAATGTCTTGATCGATAATCAGGAAATCCGCCATTTTCCCCGGTTCCAGATTGCCCAGGCGGTCTTCGGCAAAAGCGGCATAAGCAGCACCATTTGTATAGGCTTGCCATGCTTGTTCACGATTCAGCCGTTCCTCGGGCATCCACCCACCGAAAGGCTGACCCGCAGCATCTTCGCGGGTCATCGCAGCGGCCAGGCCGAGAAAGGGATTGGATGATTCCACCGGAACATCCGTGCCAAGCGCCAGCTTTGCGCCCGATTCGAGCAAAGACTTCCAGGCATATGCACCACGCAAGCGATCCGGCCCAAGGCGCGCTTCCGCCATCAACCGGTCCGACGTCTGGTGCACAGGCTGCATCGAGACGATCGTTCCGGAAGCTGCAAAACGGTTGATATCAGCTGGATCGACAATCTGTGCATGCTCTACTCGCCAACGACGATCGCCTTTGTACGTGTCCTGCAATTCTTCAATAGCAGACAAAATCTCGTCATTGGCTTTGTCGCCGATCGCATGGACGGCGGTCTGAAAGCCGTCCATCGCAGCCCGGCTCATCTTGTTTTTGAGCTGCGCAGAAGTGAGCATGGCCAGTCCGCTTTCCCCTGGCCTGTCCGCATAAGGCTGCTTCAGCAAGGCACCGCGTGATCCCAGCGCGCCATCGATATATAATTTGACTCCGGCCAGTCGCAGGTGATTGTTGTACAACCACGGAGATGGCCCTGGACCACCAATGGCAGTCATATCATCTATTCCGGCCGCATAGGATATGATCCGGATTTTCAGCTGCCCCGCATCCCCTGCCCTGCGAAAGCTCTGCCAATCCTGCATCGTGGTGCCCATATCGGCGATCGATGTAACCCCGCTGGCCAGCAATATGTCCTGCGCCTTGATCAGCGCAAGATCGCGGTCCACCGGCCTCGGGGAAGGTATCGCCTGGTCAAACAGACCTGCAGCAGCATCGACGAAAATACCGGTCGGCTTGCCGCCGGTCTTTTCAATCGCGCCACCACTGGGTGACTTGGTCGACGCCGAGATTCCCGCCGCTGCCATCGCCGCGCCATTGACCCAGACGGCATGACCGTCAACCCGGGACAGATATACCGGACGGTCGGGAACTATTGCATCCAGTTCCGCTGCGGTGGGAAAGCGGCCCAGCCCCCAGGCTTCCTGGTTCCAGCCGTTACCGATGATCCACTGCCGGTTAGGATTGTCCGCTGCATATTGCGCGATCTTGGCAAGCGCTTCGGGAAGCGACCTTGTTTCCGATAGATCCAGTGTCAGGGCGCCAAAACCCATTCCCATGACATGGCCATGGGCGTCGAAAAATCCCGGAATCAGGGTCTTGCCTTCACCATCAAACTGAAAATCCACCTCGCGTGGCCGCTTGTCACGGCGACCCAGCAGTTGCTTGACCTTGCCATCATCATCGACAACCATCGCGGCAAAGCGGATGACCTGGCCCTGACTGTCCAGGGTCATGCCGTTGACATTCTCTATAAGACTGTCGGCACGGGCAGCAGCGGGTGCGAGAAAAACGGCCACCGCCATCGCGCCCAATACTACGCACCAATTTTTCAGCCAACCGCCCATATCATTTCCCTTTGACTATTTTCTTTTCGGAAGACGGGAGACCAATGAACTCGTATCATTGCGTCCGCCGCCCGCGGCCTGTACTTCTGCGTAAAACTGGTCAACCAGCGCGGCTACGGGAATGGTCGCGCCATTGGTCCGGGCTTCTTCGATCGCCAGTCCCAGATCCTTGCGCATCCAGTCGACGGCAAAGCCAAAGTCAAATTTGTCCTGCGCCATGGTTGCCCAGCGATTGTCCATCTGCCAGCTCTGCGCAGCGCCGCCCGAGATCGCTTCATAGACTTTCTCCAGATCAAGCTGGCTGGCCTGAGCAAAGCGCAACGCTTCGGACAGCCCTTCTAATATCCCTGCAATCGCAATTTGATTGCACATTTTTGTATTCTGCCCCGCTCCGGTTCTCCCGACATGGACGATGCGTCCGGCATAGGCCGTCATAATCATCTCGGCTGCTGCAAAGGCTTGCTTGCTGCCACCGCACATAACCGACAATGTACCATTTTCCGCACCTGCCTGACCGCCGGAAACCGGGGCGTCGACGACATTTATACCGCGCCCTTCGGCTTCAACCGACAGCTGACGGGCGATCCGTGCGGACACCGTCGTATGGTCGATAAACAGTGCGCCCGGTGCCATCGTCGAAAAGGCGCCGTCCCGTCCCATGGTTACGGAGGACAGATCATCGTCATTTCCAACACAGGTAATTACGACCTGATTGTCTTTTGCCGCCGCTGCCGGATTTTCGGCCAGGGATCCGCCATGCTCGGCCACCCAGGCTTCACCCTTGGCTCTCGTCCGGTTGTACACGGTAAGCTCATGCCCCGCCTTGACCAGATGTCCCGCCATGGGCCCGCCCATCACGCCGATCCCGATAAATGCAATTTTCGCCATAGATTTCCCTAACCTCTTGCCGGGCCATAATCATTGTTTCCCTCAATGACCAGATGCGTTAGGGCCTCTGCGATATGAATGATATCCAGACCTCCGCCCTTCCCTCCTTCGATTTTGAAGATGTGAAAGCGGCGCACGACCGGATCAAGGACCGGGTCGTCCACACACCGACGCTGAAAAGCATCACCCTTTCACAGCTTAGCGGCGCAGAGGTCTATCTCAAATTTGAGAATTTGCAGTTTACCGCCGCCTATAAGGAACGCGGTGCGCTCAATGCACTGTTGCTGATGGACGAGAGCAAACGCAAGGCAGGCGTGATCGCGGCCTCAGCCGGCAATCATGCCCAGGGTCTCGCTTATAACGCCAGAAATCTGGATATCCCGGCGACGATCGTCATGCCCAGTACCACGCCTATGGTGAAGGTTGAACAGACCCGCGGCCATGGCGCCGAAATCGTCATTTTCGGCACCAATTATGATGAAGCATATGCCCAAGCCCTATTGCTCGCCGAACAGCGCGGGCTCACCTATATCCATGCTTTTGACGATCCGGACGTTGCGGCCGGTCAGGGGACCGTCGCGATCGAGATGCTGGAAGCCGTACCCGATCTCGACCGGATGATCGTTCCGATCGGTGGCGGCGGATTATTCTCCGGCATGGCAACCGCAGCCGATGCGATCAAGCCGGGAATCAAGATGACCGGTGTGCAAGCGGCGCTCTACCCCAGCATGTATGCGAAATTGAACGGTAAAACCATGACCGCCGGCGGCGACACGCTGGCCGAAGGCATAGCGGTACGGAATCCTTCCGAATTTACCGCCGGGATCATCCGGAAATATGTGGACGAGATTCTGCTCGTCAGTGAAGCACAACTGGAAAGCGCGGTAAGCTTGCTGTTGCAGATTGAAAAAACCGTCGTTGAAGGTGCCGGAGCCGCCGGTCTTGCGGCCTTGCTCGGCAACAAGGAAAAATTCAAAGGCGAAAAAGTCGGACTCGTGCTGTGTGGCGGCAATATCGATACGCGTCTGCTGGCAAACGTCCTCCTGCGCGATCTCGCCCGTTCGGGCCGTCTGGCGCGTCTCCGCTTGCATTTGCGCGATCAGCCCGGCGCACTCTACAATGTCGTGAAACAGTTTGCCGAACATGAAGTCAATATCATCGAAGTCTATCACCAGCGCGTGTTCACCAACTTGCCCGCCAAAGGTCTGATCACCGATATTGAATGCGAGGCCAAAGACCGTGAACAGCTGGAAGGTTTGATCGCCGACCTCGACAAGGCTGGATATGATGTCCGGCAGGTTGAACTGGCTGATTAGACTAGCGGACCGCGCTAACTTCGGGATTGCTTAGGCATCCGCGTATAACGGCATCGTCGCAAGAGCTTGATCAAAGGCACTGGTGAGATTTTTTAACCGGCGGGGCATCGTCGTCATATCAAGCGACCGCGCCATCGGATCAATGCGATCGGGTACGACGCCAAAGCCGATCATCAGGTCGATCCAGCTCTGCTCGTCGAATATTTCACCTTCGAACGCGACAAACCGGCCTCTGCTGCGAAACTGGTCGATTCTTCTGATCAGACTCTCGGGCAGCTTCCGTTCCCGAATCCCGAACCATGGCACATCGCTCCGGCGGTTGAGGGCGAAAGGTAACAGGGCAAAATCACGCACCTGCTCCGCCGCTATCAGGTGCCGCCGGTTAAATTCCCTTGCTTCGACCGTCATGTTGCGGCGCGTGGGCAGATGGTCCACCAATATGATCGCCTGATGCTGCAATATCATCATGTCAGCCGACAAAAACGGTCCGAAGCGACTCGACGCACCGCCCATTCGTACCAGATTGCCAATCCAGGGCTGCCCGACATATCCCGGTTCAAATAAAGCCACCTGCGCTTCGCCACCGACAAGCTTTTGCTCCTCCGTGCCGGTCAGATGACTGGATGCATAGAGCAGCTGCGCGACTGACGTGTCACGAAGCGCTGTGGTGATCAGCAACCCGCCTTTGATCGCCTGTGCAACAACATTTCTTTGCCTCCCTGGTGGCGGTTCGGGATTCCGGGCAGAGAGCAAGCGGTCAAAAGGAAGCTCTGCGGCAATCGAATGCCAATCCGAGCGGGGGAAGCCGCCAGTCAATCGGCCCACTGTTCCGGAAACATCGGCATAAAAGTCTGCTTCTATTACATCGTCATTGTCGAGTTCGATCCGATAGATTGCTCCGGTATCTGCAGATGTTTGCACCGCCTTTGGCCTTGCTTCCACAATCTCCGTTCGTCCTGAACTGAGCCTGTTTCTGAATAATTCGGCATAATGCGCGCGATCAATCTGGACTGTCGGTCGCAACATGCTCAGCGGCGAGCGCGGATCAGCGGCCTGAAAAGCAAATTTGCCGGCATCTGCTGCCCGGGCCGGCAATCGGAACGGCTGATACAGATAGGCTAGCCGCTCTGGCTGGTCATAAGACAAAGCGGCGCGCAGCATAATCTGGTGGATGGCTACATCATCAATGGCCGGCAGACTTCCCGAACCGGTCAGAAAAAAGTGGCTGCCTTCGCCCTGCCAGTCCCGCATTTCGGTACCCAGAGAAAATACAGCGCTGTCCGCCTTGCGCAGTTCATTTACATCGATCCCGAGCCTGACAAGAAACGGATCATCCAGACGGATCGTGACAGCCGCCGGATCGACCGCGCGACAGTCTTCCACGACGATCAGTTCCATATCCATGGGCAAGTCTTTGCTCAACAGTGCCGCGACCGGCCAAAGCTCGTGGCTTTTACCGAAAATGGCGATCCGCCGCAGCCGCTGTTCACCGCCATTCATGCCGCGTCCCCTTTGGAACCGGAAAAGACAGCCCGATATTTCTCGAT
The DNA here is from genome assembly GCA_965534715.1 of uncultured Parasphingorhabdus sp. GTDB lineage: Bacteria > Pseudomonadota > Alphaproteobacteria > Sphingomonadales > Sphingomonadaceae > Parasphingorhabdus. Next base: position 122,402 of record CBETBW010000006.1, on the reverse strand, counting down.
AAACTCCAGATGCTCGCTCATTCGCCCGACACCGCTATCAATCGATGTTCTGATACGCTCCAACCGGCCCGAGCGATCATCGTCAGCCATCGCATCAACCCGCGGATCACAGGTTTCAGGCAAGAGATTCTGGCCGATAAAAACAGACAGCCAGCTCGCCGGCTGAAACAGGCCGTGATCATATTGCGGGACTAAGCCGCGCCGTTTGAACGCTTCGACTTTCTCGCTCAGACTGTCCGGCCATGCCATCTCCCGCATATCCCGCCAGAACGGCTCTTCGCGCTGGTTGAGCACATAATGCAGCATCAGAAAGTCGCGCACGCGATCAAATTCAAGATCCATCAACCGGTTATATTCATCAACGTCGGAAGGGGCGCATTGCTTCTCCGGGAACAGCGCGATCAAGTTCAATATGCCGCTCTGGATCAGATCGATGCTGGTCGATTCCAGCGGTTCGAGAAACCCGCCAGACAGACCGATCGCCACACAGTTCCTGTTCCATAACTTCTTGCGCTTGCCGGTCTTGAAAAAAAGCTGCTTGGGATCGGCAATCGGTTCGCCCTCGAGATTGTTCATCAACTGGTCGACCACATCCTGATCGTTGTTATAGCGGTCGCAATAAACATAGCCGTTACCAACGCGGTGCTGCAACGGAATCCGCCACTGCCATCCCGCAGCCCGCGCGGTAGATCGCGTGAACGGTCCGATCGGGCCTGTGATCGCGCATGGTACCGCAAAAGCACGGTTGCAGGGCAGATAGTCACTCCAGTCTTCAAAGCCGGTTTGCAGTTCCTGTTCGATCAGGAGCCCGCGGAACCCGGAACAGTCGACAAACAGCTCACCGGATATTTGCTGTCCGGATTCCAGAGTCACCGACCGGATGAAACCGCTCTCGCCTTGGCTGGCGACCGCGATGATCTTGCCTTCGATCCCTTCGACCCCGCGCGCTGTCGCATATTCCGCCAGAAACGCGGCATAGAGGCTGGCATCGAACTGGAAAGCATAGGAATAAGCCTGCAGCGGCGAGGACGGGTTTTCTGGAGGCAAGTCGAACCGCTGTTGCCGCGCCGCCGCGATGGCAAGGCAATAGCTGCCAAAGTCATCTGCACGGCCTTCGGCATTTTCCCTGACCCAGTAATGATGGAAATCGGCGGGGCCAATACGCTCACCATGCACGCCAAAGGGATGGATATAATGGTCACCCTCCCTGCCCCAGTCGCGAAACTCGATGCCAAGCTTGAACGTCGCGCTGGTCCGCGCCATGAGTTCCGCTTCATCAATATCGAGCATCCGGTTGAATTCCCGAATTTGCGGAAGCGTTGCTTCGCCGACCCCGACGGTACCGATTTCAGCCGATTCTATCAGACGGATCGTTGCATTGGTTTCAGCCAGTTTGTGGGAAAGCGCAGCAGCGGTCATCCAGCCTGCGGTGCCGCCGCCGACGATGACAATTTCCCGCACGGCTTGTTCGGACCGGTCTTTCAAAGCGTTTCCCCGTTGCTTGCATTTTCAACGCTGAGAACAGCTTGCCCGATTTTCGCGCATTGGCCAAACGGATATTCAAACAGGTGCGGTAACCCCGGCATCGCGCATACCCCGCCAGACCTGCAGCGCCTGAACCGTTTCAGGCACATCATGGACCCGCACGATTTGCGCACCCTGCTGGATTGCGTGATGCGCGAAAGCAATTGAACCTCCGAGGCGTTTGTCGACCGGTGCTTCTTTGGACAAAGCCCCGATCATCCGCTTGCGGCTGGCACCGATCAGCAGCGGCTGGCCGAGCGCGTGAAACATCGCGATATTGTTCATCAGCGCGAGATTGTCGGTCAGCGACTTGCCAAAGCCTAGACCGGGATCAATGATGATCTTCTCGCGTTCAAAACCCGCCGCGATCACATCGGCGATCCGTTGTTCCAGCCAATCGAGCGTATCCGTCACGATATTGCCATATCCGTCACTTTTATGCGGGTTTTTGCCACTGGATGGCGCGTGCATGAGCACCACCGGACGGCCGGAAACGCCGGCCACTTCGAGCGATCGTCTATCGTGCAACAAAGCGGAAACATCGTTGATCAACTCGGCACCGGCAGCAATCGCGGCCTCCATCACCGCTGCTTTGCGCGTGTCGATCGAGAGCACCGCGCCGCAATGGGCCAGCCGTTCGATCACTGGTACGACGCGCTTGATCTCGTCGCCTTCCCAGACCGGAGCGGCGCCGGGACGGGTGCTTTCGCCGCCGATATCGAGGATCGACGCACCGGACACGGCCATCGCCAGCCCCGCTTCGGCCGCTTTGTCCGGGTCATCCTGATGCTTGCCACCGTCGGAAAAACTGTCGGGCGTGATATTTAATATGCCCATGACATGCGGCTGGTCAAACCGGATGATGCGCTCGCCGCATTGCAGCGGTTCGTGCTGCCGCGTCAGATTGGCAAATTGCGTGGCAGCCCGCTGCGCCAATGGCTCTGGAAGGGCTTTTGACCATTCCGGCCACTGGGTTATATTTACCAGGCCCCTTAGGTTTGGTTTTCCGGCTTCAGTTATCAGATATTCAATCTGAGAAAACCACGTTAAGCTATTGTTTAAACGTTGATTTTTGTCTTCATGCCATTGCGGGCTGTCGACTAGGCCAACCGGCTTCAGGTAGAGCTTCGCATCCGCTCCACATGCTTCCATATCTTCCAATGGACCGGTCATTTCAGGGTTCGGTGGCCAGCAAATAAGTCTGGCGCAAATCGTCAATCGGCTTCAACGCCTTGCCGTCATTATAATACCAGTAGGTCCAGCCGTTGCAACTGGGTGCATCCTGTACGGTCGCGCCGATCTTGTGGATAGAGCCTTCCTGACCGTCCCACAGGATCGAGCCGTCGGCACGCACCTTCACCTTGAATTTGCGGTTCTTGCTGCACAGCTCGTCACCGGGCTTCAGATAGCCGGTTTCGACCAGCGTCCCGAAAGCGACCCGCGGTTTGGATTTCGGCGATTGCATGGTCTTGAGAGAGCTTTCATCCAGCGGCAGCGCTTCGGCAATGCGCTGTTCGGCCACTTCGCAATAGCTGTCCTCCTTCTCGCAACCGATCCATTCCCGGCCCAGACGTTTTGCCACCGCACCGGTCGTACCGGTGCCAAAAAACGGATCGAGCACGACATCACCGGGATTGGTCGTCGCCAGCATGATGCGGTAAAGCAAAGCCTCGGGTTTCTGTGTCGGATGCGCCTTGGTCCCATTGCGTTTCAGCCGCTCCTGCCCGCCGCATATCGGCATCACCCAGTCGCTGCGCATCTGCAACTCGTCGTTGAGATTTTTCATCGCGCGATAGTTGAACGTGTATTTCGATTTTTCCGATTTCGAGGCCCAGATCAGCGTCTCATGCGCATTGGTGAAGCGCGTTCCCTTGAAATTCGGCATCGGATTGGCCTTGCGCCAGATGATATCGTTGAGGATCCAGTATCCCAGATCCTGGAGCGAAGCGCCGACCCGGAAAATATTATGATAGCTGCCGATAACCCATAAAGAACCGTCGGGTTTGAGAATCCGGCGCGCCTCCGCCAGCCAGGCGCGGGTGAAGGCGTCATAAGCGGCAAAGCTGTCAAAATGATCCCATGCGTCATCCACGGCATCCACCTGCCCGCCTTCGGGACGGTATAAATCACCGCCAAGCTGCAGATTATAGGGCGGATCGGCGAAGACCATGTCGACCGATGCATCCGGCAGCGATGCCATCGCCTCGACACAATCCATCTTCAATATCTGCCCCAGCGGCAGCACATCAGCCTTTTTTGCGGTGCGTGTTTTGGGCGCGTGAATGCGCTCGATAATCCCCATGAACCTCTATTCCTTTTTCCAGCCGCGCTAACGGTGAGTCCGAAATGGCGAACGGTCAAGGCCGTTAACATAGGTTAAAGGCGTATCTTAATGGTTAACGGAAACCACAGCGGGAGAACGAAACGAGTCCGTCACCAGATATGGAGTCACAGCCGGCGAGCCAGACTCAATCCCTAGTGGTGTGGCGGAAAAGACTCGCTGGCGAATATTTATTTTGATCTGTCCGGTTAAATCGTCCAATTTCAAATCCGGTTCACAAAAACTGCTGTTCAAGCTATACGCTCGATCAGCAGAATAGCTCCAAAGCGTAATATTCCGGGGGTCGGCAAACAGATGGCGCGCAATTTTCGCGATAAATATCAGCATGAATATGGCATCTCTCAGGAGAGCGATGAACCCCGTCCCCATCCCGGCGTCATTGTCGGCGGTGAGGCGGCGCGCGAGAAACGCCGGGAATATGCGATTGTTTTCGGATCAAAGATTTTCGGATCGATCGCCGCTGTCTGGTGGATGCTGACCTATGACACGGGCTGGGTTGAATGGTCGGCTTTCATCACCGGATATATCATATTGATGCTCGGGATCGTGCTCGGCTTTCACCGCTATTATTCACACAAGTCGTTCGATACGTCTGTCCCCATGCAATATATATTGGGGGCAATGGCGCAAATGTCGATCCAGTCTTCGGTGCTCCGCTGGGCCGCCGATCATCGGCGACATCATGCCCATAGTGATGAAATTGGCGACGTCCACAGCCCATGGCTCGACGGTCGGGGTCGCCCCATGAGCAAACTGAAAGGCATGTTCCACTCGCATTTCGGCTGGTTCATGGATGATTGCGTCACCGACATGAGCATCTATGGCAAGGGACTTGCCGACAATCCTGTGGTGCTCTGGCTGCACAGAACACGCTGGTTCTGGCTGATCTTCTCGCTGATCATCCTTCCCGGCATCTGGGGCCTGGTCTTTGGCGGCTGGGACCATGTCATCAGCACGATCCTGATCGGCGGCTATTTCCGGACCTTCGTAGTATTGCAGATCACCTTGGGTATTTCCAGCTACGCCCATGTCGTCGGGTCACAACGGCACACCAAAGGCGTCGGCACGGCCAGGAACAGCTTTCTCTTCTCCCTGTTGACCTTCGGCGAAGGCTGGCACAACAATCACCACAAACATCCGCGCGCCAGCTTTCAGGGCATGGCCTGGTGGGAAATAGACATAGCCGGCTATGTCTTGCTGCTGCTGGAGAAACTGGGTCTGGTCTGGAATGTCACCCGCCAGCCCAAATATATCAAAAGCGATAGCGGTGAATGGGTGTTGGCAGACCGCAAAATCGCGCCAAAGCCTGCGGAGGCAGAAGCCTAAAGCAATTCCAGCTGGGACACTGGCGCAAAGCTCCTTCGGTGCAACGGCGTCGGCCCATATTGCCGGAGCGCCGCCAGATGCTCCGCCGTTCCGTAACCCTTGTTTCGTTCCCATCCATATTGCGGATATTGCTCAGCCGCCGCTACCATCAACCGGTCCCGATATTCCTTAGCAAGGATCGAAGCGGCCGATATGCAGGGGTGAATCGCATCCCCGCCGATCACTGCTTCGGCTGAAAAATTCCATCTGGGCAAGCGGTTGCCATCGACCAGCACGTGATCCGGCATGGCGTTCAGGCCTTCCACCGCTCGCGTCATCGCGAGCATCGTTGCCTGCAGGATATTGATCTCGTCAATTTCGATCTCGGAGCACTGGGCCACCGAAAACCGGGCACAATCCATGATTTCCAGTTCAAGCCGCGCGCGTTTTGTGGAGGTCAGTTTCTTGCTGTCATCCAGTCCTGTGATCGCGTGCAGATCGGGCAGGATGACCGCAGCGGCCACAACCGGGCCGGCGAGCGGCCCCCTGCCCGCCTCGTCGACGCCAGCGATCATCGGTCTTCATCCTGAAAGTCGGTAACAAATTGATGCCCCAAAGGGCCACTGCCTTCACCAAGACCGGGCGCCTCGAGTATCGCGATGCGGGTAAACGAAATAGCCTGTTCAAAGGCTATCGTCAGATCGAGTCCGCTGCCCAGTCCACAGGCCAGCGCGCTCGCAAAGGTGCAACCGGTGCCATGGGTTTCGCTGGTATCCAGCCTCTTACCCTCGATCTTTCTGATCAGACCGCTTGGCGAATAGAGTTCGTCGACCAGCACAGGCCCCTCTCCGTGGCCGCCTTTGACGACCAGGTGGCAACCATGACTCAATATCTCGTCCTTGCCGCCCAGCGCTTCCAGTTCCGGCAGATTCGGCGTCACTACCGATGCAATGTCCATCAGTTCTGCGAAGGCCGCAATCGTATCCGAATCCGCCAGTTCACTGCCGCTGGTCGCAATCATCACCGGATCGAAGACAATCGCGATACTGAGCTTCGCGAGATAATGCGCCACCGCCCGCGCCGCCTCGGCGCTGCCGATCATGCCGATCTTGACCGCATCGACGCCAATGTCGCTGACCACGGATTCGATCTGCTGCAATATCATCGGGGTTGGCACCCGATGGACGGATTGGACACCCAGCGTGTTCTGCGCGGTGATCGCGGTGATCGCCGTCATCGCATGGCCACCGAGCATGGTGATGGTCTTGATGTCCGCCTGTATGCCCGCACCACCGCCGCTATCCGAACCGGCGATCGACAATATCCGCGGACAATTACCGGTCACAGGAACAACGGCCCGACCTGAACGATCAGGAACCATTCCATGGTCCCGGCAATCAGCAGCACCGGAATCCAGAACCGGCGGAAAAAGCCGCGCGCAAAGAAAAACAGGATAAAGGTTACCAGGATCGGCAGGATCAAGCCGACAACCACTATGGTTCTGGCATCGATCACATCCAAAAAGCTCATCATTTATACTTCCGTTCGGTAGAAGCCGGGTATTTTGTCAGCAATGCCGTAGAACGGGTCGGCCTTTGACTCAACGCGCCGCCACAATTGGGACAGATGCCGTGCAATTTCTCGCTATTGCAGCCATCACAAAATGTGCATTCAAAACTGCAGATCAGCGCACCAGCCTGATCGACGGGCAAATCCTTGCCGCAGCTTTCGCAATCGGGACGCATTTCCAGCATCAGCCGGCCACTTCCTCGACCACTGCACAAATCCGGTCGACCACTGCATGAACCTGGTCTTCGTCATCACCTTCCGCCATCACCCGGATAAGCGGTTCGGTTCCTGACTTGCGTATCACCAGGCGCCCGGAGCCTTCGAGTTCTTTTTCCGCCTCTGCGATCACGGCCTTGACCTTTTCGCTTTCGAGCGGCTCGCCGCCGCTGTAGCGCACATTTTTGAGCAATTGCGGTACGGGATCGAACAGGTGCAGCAATTCGCTCGCCGACTTGCCGCTATCGACCAGTTCACCGAGCACCTGCAAGGCAGCCACGGTGCCATCCCCGGTGGTGCCGTGATCCAGCATGATCATATGACCCGATTGTTCACCGCCGACATTGTATCCGCCCTTTTTCATCTCTTCCAGAACGTAGCGATCTCCGACGTTCGCCCGCACGAGATCCAGATGCTGCGCGTTTAAAAATCTTTCCAGCCCTAAGTTCGACATCACGGTGGCAACGATACCATCGCCGCGCAGCAGTCCATTGCGGCTCCAGCTCGATCCGATCAATGCCATCAGCTGATCGCCGTCAACGACCTGCCCTTTTTCATCGACAACAATCAGACGGTCGGCATCTCCATCCAGCGCAATGCCGATATGGGCGCCGGAAGCGACTACGGTTTCCTGCAATATAGCGACATCAGTCGAACCACATTTATCGTTGATATTTAAACCGTTGGGATCGATCCCCAGTGCAACGACTTCGGCGCCCAGTTCCCAAAATGCCGAGGGAGCGACCTGATAGGCGGCGCCGTTTGCACAATCGCAAACGATCTTCAGGCCATCTAGCCGGATATGGTCGGGAAGCGACATCTTGACGGCATGGATATAACGACCGCGGGCATCTTCAAACCGCTTCGCCCGCCCAATGTCAGCCGCCGGCGCCAATTTGGCATCTTCTTCGAGATAGGCCTCGATCTTGAGTTCGTCTTCGTCGGACAGCTTGAACCCGTCTGGCCCGAATAATTTGATACCATTGTCAAAATAGGGATTGTGACTGGCGGAAATCATGACCCCGAGATCGGCGCGCATCGATCGCGTGAGCAACGCCACTGCCGGGGTCGGCAACGGTCCTACCTGGACAACATCCATCCCGACACTCGTAAAACCGGCGACCAGCGCATTTTCCATCATATAGCCGGAGAGCCTGGTATCCTTGCCGATCACTACGCGATGCCTGTGCTTTCCGCGCAGGAAATGCCGACCGGCAGCCTGCCCCACTTTCATGGCAATTTCGGCGGTCATCGGATGTTTATTGGTCAGGCCGCGAATGCCGTCGGTACCGAAAAATTTCTTTGTCATATCCAATTACATCCCAAAATGGTCATGCCCTGTAGCGCGTGTCTCTAGCCGATGGATCGGCTGGAGACCAAGCAGGAATGACGCCAATGGCAAAATTTACACCCAATCATCCCTTGCCAGAACCTGACGGCCATGGTTGATGGACATTTGGTGGACGGGGAGGAATAGAATATTGAAAAAAGCGCTGATCATACTCCTTGCCCTGGTTCTTGGTATCCTGATCGGACTGTTTGTCGGCCCCAAAAATGACTTGATCGTCGAAGCGGCCGATGTGGTCGGGAACATGTGGCTCAATGCCTTGCGCATGACGGTCATCCCGCTTGTTTTCACCCTGTTGATTGTCGGCATCGGCAAGGCCGCATCCATGGCCCGCGCTGGCCGGATGACGGCACGGGCGATATTGTTCATGATATTTCTTCTCTGGTGCTCCTCGGCAATGGCCGCCTTTGTGACGCCCGCCTTGCTCGAGCTCTTCCCGCTCAACGGTGATGCGGCGGCCGCGCTGCGGTCTGCGCTGGGAAGTGCAGCACCGCCGGGAGATGTTCCTCCGTTCAGTGAATTCCTCCGCGCTCTCATTCCGACAAATGCAATTGCCGCAGCGGCAGAAGATGCCGTGCTGCCGTTGATGATTTTCGCTCTGGCCTTCGCCTTTGCGATTACCCGCCTGCCCGACAGTCAAAGAGTGATGCTGGACCAGTTTTTCAATGCCGTTGCCGACACCCTGCTGATCCTTATCCAATGGGTATTGGCGCTAGCACCGCTGGGTGTTTTTGCGCTGGCGCTAGGCGTCGGCGCGAACGCGGGGCTGGCGGCATTCGGGGCGTTGCTGCACTATGTTCTGATCGTCAGCAGCGTCGGTGCGGTGGTCTGGATTTTCAGCTATGTCCTGACCTTTGTCGGCGCAAAGCGCGGCCCTATTGCATTTTTCAAAGCGTCCGCACCGGCGCAAGCGGTGGCCATTTCCACGCAAAGTTCACTGGCTTCGCTGCCCGCGATGGTGAGCGGCGTCAAGGCGATGGGTGTTGGTGACCGTTCGGCCGATGTCGTCCTTCCCATCGCGGTCGCGCTGTTCCGCGCAACCGGCCCCTGCATGAACCTGGCTGTCGCCATTTATATCGCCCATCTTATGGGCATAGAATTAACGATTGGCGTGCTGGCGATCGGAGTTGTGGTCGCCGCGATCACCACCATGGGGGCGGTCAGCTTGCCTGGTTCGATCAGCTTCATCACGTCAATTGCGCCGATTTGCATCGCCATGGGTATCCCGATCGAACCGCTGGTTCTGCTTTTGGCGATTGAGACTTTTCCTGATATCATGCGAACAGTGGCGAATGTCAGCATGGACATGAGCGTGACGGCGACGCTCGCCAGAAGCGAGGGAGATATAACATGAAATATCGCAAATTGGGCAGCGAGCTGGAAGTTTCCGCGCTTGGTCTTGGCTGTATGCCGATGGCAGGTATTGGCAAAGGCATGTACGGCATGGCGAACCGGGCCGAGAGTCTGGCGACCATCGACCGGGCGATCGAACTGGGCGTGACCTTTTTCGACACCGCCGAAGTCTATGGTCCGCACATGAATGAAGAATTGCTCGGTCAGGCCATCCGCGGCCGGCGCGAGCGACTGGTCATTGCTACCAAATTCGGTTTTGCCTTCAACGAAGGACAAGTGACCGGCGTGGACTCCAGTCCGGCCAATGTGCGCCGGGCCTGCGAAGGATCATTGCTCCGGCTTGGCATCGATACGATTGACCTGTTCTACCAGCACCGCGTCGACCCCAATGTCCCGATCGAGGAGACGATTGGCGCGATGGCCGATCTCGTGTCGGAGGGCAAGGTCCGCTATCTCGGTCTGTCGGAAGCCGGAGCCGAAACCCTGAAAAAGGCGCATGCAACACACCCGATTGCTGCTTTGCAGTCGGAATATTCCTTATGGGAGCGGAGCATCGAGGAAGAAATCCTGCCGGTCTGTCAGGACCTTGGCATCGGTTTTGTGCCCTATAGTCCGCTTGGTCGCGGATTTCTGACCGGTCAGATCAGCAGCCGGGATGATTTGCCGGAAGACGATTATCGCCGCAATGATCCCCGCTATTCGGAAGAGAATTTCGATCAGAATATGAAACTGGTCGACGTCGTGAAAGAGGTTGCCAACCGGCATCACGGCTCCCCCGCACAAATTGCGCTGGCATGGCTCCTGGCGCAGGGCGACTTCATCGTGCCCATCCCCGGTTCCAAACGACGGGCAACATTGGAAGACAGCATGGTGGCGGTCGATATTGAACTGACCGAAGCAGATCTCGACGAACTCGAAGCCGCAGCGCCCGTTGGTGGCACTGCGGGGCTTCGCTACGGCGAGAGAATGATGTCGATGGTCCGTCTCTAAGGGCTAGTGGTCATAGGCCTTTGGCAAAGCGCCCGGGGCCGGATTGCGATACCGGTCCCTGAGACGCATTTGACGGTTGATCAAAGATTGCTCGACACCGTCAATAAACACCTTGTCCACCTGCGTGGAAAGCTCCAGCGGATCGCCGGTCCAGATGACGACGTCCGCCTGACGACCGGCTTTGAGTGATCCCAGTTGTCCGCCCATGTCCATGATTTCCGCAGGCACCGAACTGATTGCGGCAAACGCCTCGTTCCAGGTCAGACCGGTAGCGCGCGGCACTTTGGTGAGCGCGACCAGATTGCCGGCATATTGAACGGAATAGCGCAGTTGATGCGCATCACGATCATTGATCATGCCTATCGCTACCTTGACGCCAGCGGCCTTCATCCGACCGATATTGGACTGGGTCGCGGACAGGTCTTCGAAACCGTACGGCAGATCGCTGAGCGCCGAAGCCAGCACAGGCACGCCTGCGGCTGCGATATGATCGGCGACACGCCAGCCTTCATTGGCCCCGACCAGCACCATTTTCAGCGCCGGAAAATCCTTGCGCAGGTCCAGAACCTTCAAAATGTCATTCGCGCTTTCGACATGGACGAGCAGCTTCGTACTGCCGTTGATTACGGGCAACAGGGCCTTTGCGTCCGATGCCTTTAACAGATCACTATCGAAAGCCGCCGGATTGCGTGCATAGGTGCGTGCTTCGTCGAGCAGAGCCCGGAACTGGATATGAGAGGCAGAACGGCTGCCCCCTGCCCGGCTATGGCCGGTTTCACCCAGTTCGACAAATTGGAAGGCGCGCGCGCTGGTGATCGGATTTTCATCCTGTCCAAGATCAATGATCGCACCATATCCGCCAAAAATGGAATTGGCAGTGCTGGGAGAGACAACCGCGCGGGTAACCCCTGCCGCACGGTTCACCGCAACCGCCGATGCAAAGGGATTGACGGCATATTGGACATCGAGCGCTGCCGAGAAGGGCGAGCCGCTAGAGTTCATGTCATTGGTCTGGGTGACCGCACCAACCTCGACAAGGCCGACCCGGCTGAATCCAGCGAAAATTCCCGGTGTTACCCATTTCCCCGTCGCATCGATCCGCCGTGCATCGGCTGGGATCGTGACATTGGCACCAGCAGCGACAACGCGATCATTGCGGATCAGCACTGTACCGCCTTCAATCGGTGTACTGCCGTCCCCGATCACGACTTTACCACCCGTAATAGCCGTGGTCTGCGCGGCAACAGGGGCGGCGATCAAGGCTGCAGCGGAGGCTAGCAATAAGGTAAAACGCTTCATTTCACGTCTCCTTCACCGGGCTGGCCGAGCTCGAAATCACTGACCGGACGGCGTTTCGGATCGCCGCTGTCAAACATTAACGCTCCGTCGATCCAGACTTTTTCGGGTCGCGAATAAACGCTCAGCGGATTGCCGTTCCACAGAACCAAATCCGCCATCTTGCCCGGTTTCAGGCTGCCGGTCATCGCATCGATGCCCATAGCCTTTGCCGGATTGAGCGTGATCCAGCGGATCGCCTGTGCGTCGCTGATATCAATCCCCATCGCCCGGCCATCGGCAAGCGCCTTGGCCGCTTCCTGATTGAGCCGCTGGATCTGGTTTTCGTCATCGCTATGGATGATCACGCAGGCCCCGGCGTTCTGCAGCATTGCAGCATTTTCCGGGATCGCGTCATAGGCTTCCATCTTGAAGCCCCACCAGTCCGCCCAGACTGCTGAACAGATGCCTTCGGTAGCCAGAATATCGGCAATTTTATAGGCTTCTACGGCATGATGAAACGCGGTTACCTTATAACCGAATTCCTTCGACATATCGATGATCTGGGCAAGCTCATCGGCGCGGTAACAATGGTTGTGAACCAGAATATCCCCGTCCAGAACACCGACCAGCGTTTCTTTGCCAAGATCCCTTTTGGGCGGCTTGGCATCATTGCGTTTGCTGCGATATTCCTGCGCATCGATCCAGGTTTGCCGGTTGAGTGCCAGATTGCCCATCCGAGTCGATGGCAAGCGATTGCGGCCACCGTAAACCCGCTTGGGGTTTTCACCGCAGGCCATTTTCATGCCATATGGTGCGCCTGGAAATTTCATCGCCTGCACCGTCCGTGCGGGGATATTTTTAAGCGTGACGGAACGACCGCCGAAGAGATTGGCCGAACCCGGAAGGATTTGCAGCGCGGTAATACCGCCATTGGCCATTGCACGAGAAAAGCCGGGATCCTGTGGCCAGACACTATGCTCTGCCCAGACTTCCGGGGTCACCGGTGACGTGGCTTCGTTGCCATCGCTATGGGCCGACACGCTGGGCGTGGGATAGTCGCCAAGATGACTATGGACGTCAATGATGCCCGGCGTCACATATTTGCCAGAACCGTCGATCACGGTGGCACCCGCCGGGATCGCGGTATCGGGACCGCCGACCGACGAAATCTTCCCGCTCGACATGAACACCGTGCCATTGTCGATCCGTCCGCCCTCACCGTCGAAGATGGTCACTCCGGTGATTGCAGTGGGAGCGGAAGGATAGGCTGTGTAGGTTGACGGGAATGCCGGTTTGTCAGACTTGCTCGATTTGACGGGCGCTGCCTTGCTGGCCGAATTTGTGTCCGCTGCGGTGGCCGCGCAACCAGCCATCAGCGATCCGCCGGCAACCAGTGCCAGCAACGCCCGAAATTTCATACAAAGCCCCTTTGGTTTTATAATTTGTTTGTTGGATGTACGCCCGCTGCCTGCGGTTCGCCAATTTCCGCCTGACCTTCAAGATCGTCGTGGCGATTGTCATCCTCAAGTGTATCCAGATGCATCCATCGTTTGACGTAGAATGAAACAGCGATCACGAAAACACCTACGCCGATCGCGAAAAGACCGATGCTTTCATAGATCGAAAGCGTCGCTTCCCGAGTCATTGCGCCATCTTCACCGCCCGTAGCAGCACCGATCATCCCGGCAACAAAGTTGCCGCCGGCTGTTGCAAAGAACCAGGCTCCCATGATCAGACTGGCGAGATGCCTCGGGGCGAGCCGGTTCATCGCACTCAGGCCCACCGGTGACAGGCACAGTTCGCCGGTTGTGTGGAAGAAGTAGATGCCGAACAAGAAGATCACAGGCACGAGCGCGCCCGGACCAACCGTCGCGGCTCCCCACACGAGCACGAGGAACCCGAATCCGAGCTGAACCAGACCGAGACCGAACTTTGCCGGAGTCGAAGGCTCAAGTTTGCGCTTGGCCAAGAAGGTCCACAGCCAGGCGAATAGCGGTGCCAGCAGGATGATGTAGATCGGATTGATCGACTGGAATATTGGTGCCGGGACACCGCCGAGGTCGATATAACGATCAGTAAACAGGTTCAGCGAGCCGCCGGCCTGCTCAAACAGACCCCAGAAAAGCGGCTGCAGCGCGATCAGGAATAATATGGCAAACATACGCTCTCTGGGCTGCTTCTCCAATTTAAATGCTTCGAACAAGACATACGCGAGCAGCGCGATACCGGACGCCAACATCAGGCCTCCGACCACGGATTGATATTGTATCAACAGCCACATGACGCCAACGGCCACCACACCGACGCCGTACAGCGTGAATTCTTTGCTCTTCTCGAGTAGTTTCGGTGGTTCTCCCTGACCCATCAGAAGCGGCTTGCCGATGATAAAAACGATCAGACCCAACAGCATACCAAAGCCTGCTGCACCAAATCCATAGGCCCAGCCCAGTGTGATCCCAAGATAGCCGGCGATAATCGTTCCGATCGCCGCGCCGACGTTAATCCCCATATAGAAAATTGTGTAGGCACCGTCACGGCGAACGTCCGTGCGCGAATAGAGCTGGCCGACAATCACGGAGATATTGGCCTTCAGAAAGCCCGAACCCACAATGATGAAGCTAAGCGCTAGCCAGAAAATATTGATCGTCGGATCGTTCTGACCACCCTCTCCTTCAAAAGCCATCAGGAAATGGCCAAAGGTCAACAGTACGGCACCGAATAGCACGGCTTTTCGTTGCCCTAGATAGCGATCGGCAAGCCAGCCACCGAGTACCGGGGTGATGTAAACCAGGCTGACATAAGCCCCGTAAACAATGTTAGATGCACTGTCGTTGTACAACCAATGCTGGGTTAGATAGAAAATTAGGAGGGCGCGCATCCCGTAATAAGAGAAACGTTCCCACATTTCGGCGAAGAAAAGTATGTACAAACCCTTGGGATGGCCGCCGAATTCTGGTTTGGGCCGTGTCACTGCATAAGCGCCCAAAACCAAAAAAACCACCAAGACCACGGACGCTATTGCCGCGATCCAATCGGCTTCCTGCCACAAGACCATGTCCTTCATACTCAGATACTCCCCGACAATTAATGTGGACTGTCTAATGCAGCCCGGTTGAACGGCACACTAATGAAAAAAATGCGCAAGTGAAGCAGATTGTTTCAACCGAGACCGGTTTAATTGCGAATTCGTCTTGCAATCGGCCCCGCCTCTTCCAAAGTGGCGGGCATGAGTGAAAAGCAATATAATGACTTGAGCAGTCTCGCCGCCTATCTGTCCTCCCGCCGTTCCGGCCGGCCGCGCAACATGGTTGCCCCTGGCCCAAGCGATGCACAAATCGAGGAAATCGTGGCTATTGCCATGCGGACACCGGATCATGGCAAGCTGGCTCCCTGGCGGGTTATCGCGATTTCCGCCGAACAGCGCACGCAGCTCGCCCACGGTATCAAATCGGCCTATCTGAAGGAAAAGCCCGGGGCCGGTCGGGTCGAACTGGAGGGCCTTGAAACGCTGGCGCACGAAGCGCCGAGCCTGCTTGTTTTGCTGTCATCGCCGGTCGAATCGTCGAAAATTCCGCTGTGGGAGCAGCAACTCAGCTGCGGCGCATTTGCGATGAACATCCTTCACGCGGCGCATGCCATGGGTTTTGTCGGCGGATGGATCACGGGCTGGCCAGCCTATAATGACGATGTCCGCGACCTGTTCGGTTCTACCCCGGAAAAAATCGCAGGTTTTCTCTACTTCGGCACTTCCAACGCTGAACTGACCGAACGACCAAGGCCGGAACTCAGGAATATATTGTCGGTTTGGACGCCCGCACCTCCGGAATAAATGGTTTCATGGCAAACTAAATAACGGAAAAAGCTGAACTTATACCTTGCCTGCGTGGCTGTATTATGGCAGTGATGCAGCATGAACAATGCAAGCAAACCTGTCTATCTCAAATTGCGGGACATTATTTCCGAATCGATACTGGATGGCGAATATCGCGAAGGCGACATGCTGCCTTCGGTTCGCGTTTTTGCAGCGGATCAGGGGGCCAACCCTCTGACCGTCGCGAAAGCCTATCAGGGCTTCCAGGAAGATGGACTGGTCACGGTGAAGCGCGGGGTCGGAATGTTTGTGGCGACCGGCGCAAGAGATCGCCTGCGCCAGTCCCAAAGAGAAGATTTCATCAAGAACGTCTGGCCCCCTGTCGAGCGCCAGATGAAGCGGCTGGATTTGTCGATCGATGATCTGGTAAAAAGCGAAGCCTGAACGGCGTTCAGCTTTTAACCTTACTCCGGCCTGCGCCTCGGGTAGACTGGGCGCGCCTCAGACTATCGCGATAAACGGGGTTTTCAGGCATGATGGCGACCGCTTTTCCGAGCAGGCTGATCGCATCTTGTTTGCGTGTATCGTCGGCCATTAAAGCGAGGCCATAAAGATGCGATACCACCGGGCTAGATGGCTGCACGCGATAGGCTATCCGGCCGACGGCGATCGCTTTTTCGGTCTGTCCCAGACCGGTATAGGCCTGTGTCAGACCGGCCAAGATCAACGCGTCATTCTCGCCAAGCCGTTTGCGCAGATTTTCAAGAAGATGGGCCGCGACGGCCCAGCTTTTGGTCTCGAGATGAGCGTAAGCCATCCAGCGCAGTCCGGCGACATTACTCGGATTATAGCTGAGATATTGCGCCAGAACCTCGCCCGACTGTTGCATGGCTCCCCGGGACCGCAACACTTCGACCAGTCGCAACATCACCGGTTCGGAAAACCGGATGCTGCGTGCTTGCTCCAGCGCGTCGAGCGCCTCGTCGAAATTGCCCATCGCAGCGGCGACATCGGCTACCAGTATATGCGCGGCGCTCGCTCCGGGATTACCCTCTTGCAGCCGCTTCGCTTGTGCGAAGGCCGTGATATAGTCGCCGGCATTGTAAAGGGCCCGAATATAGGGAACCACCGCCCTTGCGTCGCTCGGATTTCGCTGCGCCTCTGCCGACAATATGCCTAACGGTACTTCGGCGACGATCGTGCTGTCGCGGCCACTATCATGGATAGCAGCGCGGTTCATAACCTCCGCTGCCTGACCACGTTCATCGATCGCTTCAAGCGCGCGCCCTGCCAACCATAAAGCATAAGGGTCCGCACCGGTCCAATCAATCTGCGGTTTCAGCACATCCACTGCATCAACCGCGCTTCCGGCAAGATAAAGCGAACGCGCCAGCAGATTTTGCGCTTGCCGGTTACCCGGCTGGATCGACACCAGCCGACCGAATTTGTCCACGGCTGCGTTATAGTTGCCCTCACCATGCTCGATAATGCCCTGAACCAGCAAGACCGCCGGTACATTGTCAATCGCGCCTTCGGTCTGGTGCATCAATCTTCTGGCCAGACCAAAATTTCCTGCCCGAGCCGCCAGGACCGCCTGCATGAAGAACGCACGCGGATTGCGGCCATCCAGAGCAATGATCTTGCGCGCGACCGCCAGCATTTCGGTCATCCGTCCCATATCGCCCAATGTCGCCGCATATTCCGTCAACAGCGGTACGTCATTGGGGGCAATCTCCAGCGCGCGGTCGAACCAGGGCAGAGCAGCACCCAAACCGAACTGGGAACGCAGCAACTCGCCGCGATATTGTAACGCGCGAATATTGTCAGGATCCAGTTTCACGGCCTCATCCACCGCGTTTGTCGCGCCGGCTTGGTCCCCGGAGTCGGCCCGGAAGCGCGCAATATCGACCCACAGGTCCGGATTTCGTCGATCCAGTTCGATCGCGCGGTTGAAGGACAGGCTCGCCAGTTGTGCATCGCCGGTTTGCAGGGCCACCTTTCCCAAGATGCGAGCCGCATAGCCTTGATGCTCCGTCGGAATATCATCCGCCAGCAATTGATCGCGCGCCTCTTGCGCCTTGCCCTGCAAATACAAGGCATGCCCATAGAGATGCCGAACGGCAGCAGGGTTCAGGCCAAGACTCACGGCCTTGTCGATCTCCGCTTCAGCGCCAATTCCGTCGTAAAGGCTCAACAAGACTTCAGCCTGCGCCACACGTGCATCAATCCATTCCGGGTCGGCCTTGATCGCGTTCATCAATTCGATCCGAGCGGACCTTATATCGCGGCGGGCGCGAAACTGCTCGGCATTTGCAAATGATTCCCGTGCGTCGGCATTGCCATCGCGGGCTGCAAAAATAGCCGTCGGAACGCCAATCGCGCCCACTGCCAGTGCAACTGCCAGGATGGCCGGCTTGCTGAACAACCGCAGTTGCTGGAGATAAGCCGTCATCATGGCTTAGCTGGCTTGCTGCAACTTATATTGCTTGAGCAGATCATATAGCGTTGGCCGGCTGATACCGAGCAATTTTGCCGCATTCGAAATATTGCCGCTGGTCTGGGAAATGGCACGCAGGATCGCCGAACGGTCGGCAGCTTCCCGCGCCGCTTTCAGGTTCAGCAAATCATTTGCCGCATTTTCATCCACCTCCAGATCCAGATCCTTCACCCCGATCATCTTGCCGTCGGCCATGATCACGGCGCGCTTGATCCGGTTTTCCAGTTCGCGGACATTGCCGGGCCAGTGCCAGGCTTCGAGCGCTGCCAGGGCATCGGGAGCCAGTCCTTTCACCGCCGGATTGATTTCCGCAGCAAATTTTTTCTGAAAATGCCGTGCAAGAAGACTCGCATCCCCAGAACGGCCGGACAGGGGCGGGATTTTGATCACAATTTCGGCAAGCCGGTAATAGAGGTCCTCGCGAAACGCGTTTTCCTTGATCATCGTCTCCAGATTCTGATGCGTGGCGCAAACGATTCGCGTGTCGACCGCTATCGCTTTGCGTCCACCGATCCTCTCGATCACGCGCTCCTGAAGGAAGCGCAACAACTTCACCTGCAGTGGCAGCGGAATGTCACCCACTTCGTCGAGGAAAAGCGTGCCGCCATCGGCTTGTTCGATTTTTCCTTCGGTGGTCTTGATCGCGCCTGTGAAGGCTCCTTTTTCATGCCCGAACAATTCGGACTCCAGCAGATTTTCCGGAATAGCCGCGCAGTTTATGGCAACAAATGCCTTGTCGCACCGATCACTCGTGTCATGCAGCCCTTTTGCCAGCAATTCCTTGCCCGTCCCGCTGGCACCCAGCAGCATGACCGAAGCATTGGTGTTGGCCACACGCTCGACCATCTGCGCGACTTTCAGCATTTCCGGAGCACCCGTGATAATCTGGCCGAGGATATATCCCTCGCCATTGCCCTTTGCCGCGAGGCTGGCATTTTCCTGTTCCAGTTTGCGGACATGAAAGGCGCGTCGGACGATCAGACCCAGTTCGTCAATATCCACCGGCTTTTGATAAAAATCCCAGGCACCGCCGGAGATCGCACGTAAGGCGCTGGCTTTCTCACCATGGCCCGAAGCGACAATCACCTTGGTATCCGGCTTCAAGCTCAATATGGCATCCATCGTCGCAAACCCTTCGGTGGTGCCATCGGGATCAGGTGGCAGGCCAAGATCGAGCGTCACTACATCCGGCTCTTCCGCGCGCAGCATTTCTATAGCCGATTCCCGGTCCCCCGCGACGATAACGTCAAATTCGTCATAAGCCCATTTGAGCTGCTTTTGCAGACCTGGATCGTCCTCAACGATCAGCAGCTTTTCTTTTTTTGGCTGATTCTTGTGCGGCATCATACGGCCCTTTCATCTGCTGAATTTTCATCTGATAAACGCTTCGCGAGCGGCAGGATCAACGTGAACCGACTGCCCGCGCCTTCCTTGCTCTCGACCTCCAGGCGCCCGTTCATCGCTCGGGCGAGTTCACGGGCTTCATAAGCACCAATTCCGAACCCACCCTTTTTGCTGGAAGCAAAAGGTTTGAATAGCTGGCTGCGGATGAACTCGCTTGACATGCCCGTGCCTTGGTCACGCACTTCTATCGCCACACTCAGGTCCCGGCGACGGGCGTTGATAAAGATGGGCTCTTCTTCAGAGCTAGCGTCGATGGCATTCTGGATCAGATGGCCGAGGATTTGATCCACCCGGACCGGATCAGCCATAACTGTCAGATCGTCGATCTGGGTGGTTTCCATATTATGCAAAATACGTTTTTTTTCAATGATCGACTGGACCAGTTCCCGCACCTTTACAGGCTTAGGCTCTTCCTGCTTGGCCTTGTTATGCTGAGACAACCGTTCGAGCAGCCCGTTCATTTTGTCTGCTGAATCCTGCAATGTTTCGATCATATCTGCCCTGAATTCTGGATTGTCAGCATGGCGTTTGGCATTGCGTGCAAGCAGGCTCAATTGGCTGACAAGATTCTTGATGTCGTGCATGATGAACGCCATCCGGCGGTTGAATTCGTCAAATCTTTGCGCTTCGGAAAGCGATTCCTGACTGCGGGCCTCCGCCAGGTAACTGGCAACCTGACGCCCTACCACCCGCAGCATATCAAGATCCTCCCAATCCAGCGTGCGGTTGATACGGGGTCGGGCCAACAGCATCAGCCCGGTTAGACGATCGAAATGAACCAGCGGAACAGCCACCCATGTCCGCTCGTCGCTGGTCATCCAGTTCGGAATGGCCGCTGCGTCGCATTTCTCATCCTGATCGGCGCGCAAGGCATCAAATTCGACAATATGGCTGGTGTCTTCGAAAAATGCGATAGTACGGGCCGTGCAGGCGCGAGCCGGTACCTGGATCGAGGACCAGTTCCAACGGGCTTGCAGCACCAATTGGCCGGAATCGTCGGGCATCAGCAAAACACCCGCTGGCGAGTCCGTGATATCCGCAATCGCCTTTATTACCCGTTCGTGGAACGGCGCGCTATCCGCACCGGGACGGCCAATCGTATCGGTAAAGCGAATCCACTCCGAACGATAATCATAGCGATGCTGGAAAAAATTCTTGGCCAGTTTGACCTTCAGCCAGGCCCGGAACCTTCCCGAGGGGAGCAGGAGCAGTGCACCGATCGAGGTGCCGAACAAAAAGCTGATCTGGGCCAGGCGTGCATAGTCACCGCCAATGATTTGCAATGCCGTTGCAATCACGACCATCATCAGGAGATAGCTGCCGATCGCCACCAGTGACAGCGAACGAAATGCCACACTTCGGGAAAGCGTCAAATTCCATTCGGTGTTGCGGACCGATGCCAGTGCCAATATCGGCGCAACAACTGCCATCGTCGGCCCGCGCATCGCATGCAATTCCAACGGTAATTGCTGCGTTAGATAGGTGATCGTGAACAGATTGAGGTCAAACGTCCAGATCGCGGCCAGCGAAGCCATCGGCAGCCGGATACCCCAACGGGTCTCCGGCGCGGAGATCGAATAAAGATTGTGGACAAGCACAAGCGCACCCACGGCAAAGATCATCCGCAAAACCAGCGAAGTATACAGCGTGACGCCTTCAAGACGCGGGCTTCCTGCAAAAGCGGGCAGCAGGGCATCGACGATCACCTGCCCGACCAGAACAAATGCCAGCGCTATGTAGATGCTGTTGACAGTTTTCGGTTCATCACGCCCTTCTCCGGCTCGCAGCAGGATGAACATGAAGGCCAGCCAGCCGAAGTTGCGCAAAGTTTCGGCAAAACGGGAAATCGGTGACAGAAATCCCTCGACCGCAACAGACAGCGCCCAAAAACTGGTCAAGCTTATCGCAATGACCAGCCATATTTGCTTGTCATTGCGCTCGACCTTGCGCTGAAATTGCCAGATTGCCAGCGCACCAAATAATGCGGCGGCAATGCCATGCCCGAAGGTGCTAATATGCCCGAGAAGCGATTCCATCTCAGCGCGCACCCTCTGGCCAGAGAACCACGCGAATAGTTTGCAGGATGATCAGCAAATCCAGAAAAGGCGTGTAATTTTTCGCATAATAAAGATCATATTCCAGCTTGTGCCGGGCGTCTTCGATTGATGCACCATAAGGATAGTTGATTTGTGCCCAACCCGTAATGCCCGGCTTGACGATATGCCGCTCGGCATAGAAAGGCATTTTTGTCTGCAAGTCGTCGACAAATTGAGGCCGTTCGGGACGAGGACCTACAAAGCTCATCTCGCCTTTCAATACGCTCCAGGCCTGTGGCAATTCGTCGATACGAACCTTGCGAATGAAGTTGCCGACGCGGGTGATCCGGGGATCATTCTCTGCAGCCCAGACAGCTTTTCCGCCGGATTCGGCGTCCGAACGCATGGAGCGCAGTTTGAGGATGCTGAACTGCTGACCGTAAAGTCCGACCCGTTCCTGCTTGAAGAAGGAACCGCCGCGAGTTTCCAGCTTGATCAGCAGCGCAAAGAGCAGAATCACCGGTCCTGTCAGAACCAGCAACAGGAAACTCAGGAAGATATCAAACCCGCGCTTGAACGCCGTGGACAGACGGCGACCCGATGAGAAACCGTCGGAAAAGATAAACCAGCTGGGGTTCACGCTATCCAGATCGACCCGCCCGGTTTCGCGTTCCAGAAAACTCGACATGTCATTGACATGGACACCCGTCGTCTTGATCGTCAGCAGGTCCGCAACCGGAAGGGAATTGCGCCGTTCCTCCAGCGCCAGAACCACTTCACTTACCTCGAGATCGATCACATGTTGCGGCAAATTGGCAATATCCTGCCGCCGCACTGCACCGGCGATCTTGCTCGGACCTTCGTTCATGTCGACATAGCCGGCAATGATGAAACCGCTTTCCTGCCGCTTTTCCAGCACGGCAATACGTCCGGCACGGGGACCGGCACCGAGAATTAGCAGGCGACGCTTGAAGCTATTGCTGTCGAGCATGGTGCCGAGAACAATGCGAATCACCATCAAAAACGCGATTGCCAGCACCATGGCGTAGAGAGAATTCGAGCGCCAGAGCGTGATGCCGGGCATCGCGAAGGCGAGCAACGAAAGGAATATCACGCCCAGCGAAATCGCGACCATGATACGGGCGGCGGCGAAACGCATGGATTGCAAGGCTTCCGGACCGTAAACGCCAACCGCTATCAGCGACAGTTGGAGGGCAAAGGCAAAACTGAAAATCGGTCCCGGCCGATCATAGATTGAACCGACCGCCATGTCGATTTGCAGAGCACGCAAAATCCAGCCGGCTTCGGCCGCCATCAGCAGCAACAGAAAATCAATCAAACCCAGAAACAGTACCGGATACGGGATATAATGCTTGAACAATCGGATCATATGGTGCGCGATCTTTCCTTGGCCCGTATTGCACATAAGGAAAATTGGTTATCTGTCGGTAAATTTTACAGGACAAATTGCGATAAATCGCCCGATATCGTCAGAATTGTTCAATATGCCGACAGTTTCTCAGCTTGCCACAGCCGGTTTCACCGCTCCGGTCTAGTCGTTGACAAAGTCAAACGGCGTCAATCCGCGCTCCTGTTCGTCAAATTTGAGCGGCCGGCTGCGTGGCGGTGCCGACCGCTGCGAACATTGCGGGCGGGTACAGGCCGGACAACCCAGACCGATAGGATCAGCCTGCTCGATGCTCAGATCTTTGCCGCGGGCATAGTGCAGCGCCGAAGCAACATCTGCGGAAACACCCAATCCGATAGCAAAAGCCGGTGTATATCCACCCGCGCCAGAGCCGATGCCTTGCACTGCACGGGACAGGGTAAACCATGTCGAATCGTCTTCCAGAGCCACCAGTTGACAGCGAATTTCTGCCGGCTGTTCGAAAACGCGATGAATATCCCAAAGCGGGCAGCGATGAGCACTTTCCACCAGCGGGGCGTTGCTGGCCCCGGCATAGCGTTTGGAGATCATGCCGGCCCGATCGATTCGCACCATGAAAAACGGCAGACCACGCGATCCGACACGTTGCAAAGTGGTCAGGCGATGGGCAACCTGTTCGAAACCGGCGCCAAAACGACGCTGGAGCAGCTGAATGCGATATCCCGTCTGCTCGCAAGCTTTCAGGAAGCGTTCGTAAGGCATCATCAAGGCTGCCGCAAAATAGCTCGACAAATGGCGGCGGAACAGTTTTTCGGCGGAACGATCAGTGAAATGACCTCCTGCCGCCAGTGCATCAATCTCTCCCTTTGCCTCGATTTGCCCCAGCAGCAGCGCCGCTTGAAAGGTGCGGGAAGCCGGATCGAGCATTTCCGACAGCTGGAGTTGCCGCGCGTGCAGATCAAGGCGGCGCAGCTTGTCTGACAGCACGGTTTCAGGCAGAATCCGTATCATCAACTGGTGCTTGACGCGCAGTCTCTCGGCAATCGCGCCATAGAGATCGCCGGCGCCGAGGCGCAGTTCGTCGGCGAGTTCCTCGGCCATCGAGTCGAGATCGGCAAAATGGTTGCGCCAGCGCTCGATTTCACGGCGAACCGACTGGATGGGGTCGGGAACCGTGCTTTCCCCAGTCTCGCCCGCTGTATTGCGATTGTCAAATAGTCGTACAAAAGCTTCCGCGCTATTGGGCGAAGCTATCAGCCATTCCTCCAGTTCCGTGCGATCGATGGACAGGTCTTCGAACAACGGGTCGGCCAGTCTCTGGCGGATAGCGTCAATGCCTCCCCCGGGTTCCGCCGCGATCAATTGTCGTGGATCAAAGTCAAATCTTTCGGCCAGCAGCAGCATCAAACGGGCGCTGAGCGGCCGCTGGTTACGCTCGATAAGGTTAAGATAGCTGGGGGAAATATCCAGTGCCTGGGCCAGCGCGACCTGCGTCATCGCGGCGCTCCGGCGAAGCCGTTTGATCGCCGCACCGGCAAAAAGTTTGGGATTGCTCATATAATGGCTATGTAAATTTATTTACAAAATTTCAAGATGAATTGCGTAGTTGTGCGAGAGCAGTGGCAACGAACGGACAGACCCACGGTGGGTGTTGGAGATACAGCGAAATTCACCAGTCGGCCCGTCGGGTAAATATTTCTTAACCGCATAAGACTATCTCCGGTTAGAAATCTAACAGAAACTGGTGCTCTAAGCATGATTAAAGAATCCATCCTGTTTGTCGCTTCCACCGGACTGCTGATCTATTTTATCACGCCGTCGAATGAGCCTGCCAAACCCGAAACAGTCGGGCAAGAGGCTCAGAAAGCGGTTACATCCGCTGTCCCGTCATCCGATGACGGCTGGGGTTATGATGATGATGAGGCGGACGACGACGGGTCTTTTGTATTCGGAGAACCGATTACTGATCTGGACGGCGACGACGACGTTCAGTCCCGGGATGAAGACGACAGTTCCGATCGCCAAGGGCAATCGGACAACACGGGATCCAAAAGCTCGTCTTATACCAACAAGCGGAAATCGGCATCTGCAGACAGCCCAGTATCCGGTCAAAAAGGCAGTATCGACAATCCGATTGTATTCAAAACCAACAATCCGTCAGATCCGATTGACGACTAGTCAAGGTCCCTGGCCATATCGCGACGGCATTCATCGCTAATAATCGCGGCATGGCCATAGTTGGGATGGTCAATCTGCACCATCACCTGTCCTTCCATGCTTTTCCATTTTTTAATCTGCTCGGCGGTTAGCGGGAAATGAACAAATTGCACGGCGCTGGCCTTGCCATCCGAACGGGTGCGATCGATGTCTTGCTCTGGTTCGGCCGTCACCTTCTCATCACCAATGAGAAGGTGTATATGCTGATCGACACCGCCTAACGTCTTCAGGAAAGCCGTGCGGCGATCTTCCTCGTCAATCTCGAACATCAGCGTTCCGGTAAATTCCGATCCGTTCGGGACCATCGGATTATAGGCAGCCAGTTCATCGACGAGCTGCTCGTCACCGCCTTTTTCGATCCGCAGCATCTCCTGGATTTGCAACCACATGCTCTGCCAGCTTTCAAACTGGATTGTCGCATAAGGCCCGATCGCGATCCGCCGGAATTTCTTGCGCAGGATCGATTCCTGCCGCTTGTCCTTGCGGATCAACTCATAATCCTCGAGCGAGATGATATCGTCTTTGGTAATCTGATGCGTGTCGCGGGGCATATTTAATCCTCAAAATCCTGTTTGTCCTTCCAGCAAAGGCTGGCATTCAAACCCATATGATTGATCTTGCTCCATCCTGTTCGCGTGTCTTCGGAAAGAGCTCGGATCAAGCAAGCCCAAGCATTAAAATCCATAGGCCTTGGCGAGCAATTCTATCGGGTGACCGATCCGCTCCGGCACATTCTGTTGTCCGCCGCTCTCCATGATCTGCTTCAGATGGGGACCGGCGAGCGGGCATTCGCTGACCATATAGGTGGGATCACCTTTCGCGACAGCGCGTGCAGCCGGGCGGCCGACTTTGACGGCCTTGTCGAAGTTTTCTTTGAAAATCCCCCATTTACCGCCATGACCGGAGCAACGTTCGGTAATCGACGGCTTTGCATCCGGGATGAGTTTGAGCATTTCCATCGCCTTTGGTCCCATATTCTGGGCGCGACTGTGGCAGGCGAAATGAATGCCGATTTCGGCCTTCATCGGTTCGATGGGAACCAGACCTTTGTCCTTGGAAATTTCGACGATATATTCGCTCAGATCACGCGTCGCTTGGGCCAGCTTTGCCACGGCCGCATTATCCGGCAGGATCAATGGCCATTCAAATTTCATCATCAGCGCGCAACTCGGCGTCAATGCGACGATGTCAAAGCCTTCATCGATAATCGGTTCAAAAAAAGCCGCAATTTCCTCGGCGGACGAAGCCACCGCAGGCAGATCACCATTTTCGAGCTTCGGCATGCCACAGCAAGCAGGATATTCGACCCGCGTCTGCACGCCATTGTGCGAAAGCACGTCGAGCGCGGCCTTGCCCGCAGTCTGGTCATTGAAATTGCCATAGCAGGTCGCATAAATCGCCGCCTTGCGACCAAATGCGGGAGCCTCGGCATTAGCAACCGGACCATGGCCAACATGCTTATATGTCAGCGGCACATCTTCAAACACCGGCAGATGGGCGCGCTTGTCGATACCGGCGACGCGCTCCAGAACGTTCCGGGTCAGCCCGTTTTGCTGCTTGGTCGCCCAATTCGCGGCACCGGCGAAAGTACCGGCAAGCTTGGCGTTGCGGTCGATCTCGGCGAGCTGCTTGTCAACGAAACCGGTTTTGCCCTTGCGGTTCTCGACCGCCCTGTGGCGCAGCATCAGGTGCGGGAAATCCAGATCAAATTCATGCGGCGGCACATAGGGGCATTTGACCATGAAACACATATCGCAGAGCGTACAGGCATCGACAACATTCTTCATATCGCCCGCGCTCAGGTCACCGACTTCCTCGTTCGGACTTTCGTCGATCAGGTCGAAAAGTTGCGGAAAGCTGTCGCACAGGTTGAAGCACCGGCGACAGCCATGGCAAATGTCAAAGACCCGGCGCAGTTCCTGATCCAGCATATCTTCATCATAGTAGGATTCCTCCTGCCACGGAATGGGATGCCGTGTCGGCGCGCCTAAACTGCCTTCTTTCATGAAATGCTCCCTGTCGCCATTGGGGCGGGGTCTACAAATGAAAAGATTATGCCGCCGCCCTTTGGGAGGAGGGAGATGGCGACGGCACAATCCTTGGGATGAACGGTTTAAGCGTCCATCGATTCCAGAGTTTTCTGGAATTTGCCAGCATGGCTCTTTTCCGCTTTTGCAAGCGTTTCGAACCAGTCGGCAATTTCGTCAAAGCCTTCTTCGCGGGCCGATTTCGCCATGCCCGGATACATATCGGTATATTCGTGGGTTTCACCCGCAACTGCCGATTTCAGGTTGTCGGCAGTGCCGCCAATCGGCAGACCGGTTGCCGGATCGCCAACTTCTTCAAGAAATTCGAGATGACCGTGCGCATGGCCGGTTTCTCCTTCGGCGGTCGACCGGAATACGGCGGCGACGTCGTTATAGCCTTCAATGTCGGCCTTCTGGGCGAAATAGAGGTAACGACGGTTGGCCTGGCTTTCTCCGGCAAAGGCGTCTTTCAGATTCTGTTCGGTTTTGCTTCCAGCGAGTCCCATGTTCTTCTCCTAATGGCATGATTGGAATGAATACCGACCTCAAGAATCGGATTGGTTGGATATTACGCCCGCGCGAGGCCGCACTCCATCGAATTTTTTGATCATCAGTAATCGGAATAATCAATCAGTTAATTGCGATTTATTCGCAATAACGATCTATCGTCACGGACAACGTTTCAACTGATAGATATCGGGCGCGATGATGAAGTCAAAGCGGTTCTGATCGACGATGGTGACCGGGCCATCCATCCGGAACCGCCCGCCGGCCTCGCCGGTTTCCTCGTCTATAGCAAGGTCGTCGAGGCTTAGCACCAGCTTGCCCTCTTGCCAGGCCCAGGTCCCGATCAGGTCTTCCGAGACAAAATTCCCGCCCGCAATCATCGTCCAGTTAGTCGGCGCCGTGCAGTTTTCTTCGACAAAGGACCAACGTCCTTCGAAATAGGCCGGGTCAATTTTGCCAGGCTGCTGGGCGGCGACTGCAGCGCCCGGAAGTAACAGCGACACAAAAAGGATGCGCCGCCAGTCCATCTATTTCTTCATGATGTCCAGGGCCGCAGCGGTCAGTGCCTCAGCGCCGGTCATGATCACCTTTTCGGCATCGGGTGCCCAGAACGGACTGTGCAGCGACGGCAGCTTTGTGCCTTCTTTCTGAGCCGCCTGATATTCGGCCATCGGCACACCGCCGACCCAGAATATCATGCTGTTGATAGTCTCATCGGCGCGGCGGTAACGGCTGAAATCCTCGCCGCCCATAACCGGTTTCGACTGCACGACCCGGTCCTTGCCAAAGCGCGCTTCAAACAGCTTTGCCATTTCCAGAGTGAATTCCGGGCTATTGTAGGTAGCAGGCGTAAACTCTGCTTCGCGCAACGACACCACCGGCATCCGGTCCTCCGGCATCCCGGCGGTAATCGCCTCGCCGCGCGCGATTCTCTTGATCCCGTCGATCAGCTTGGCGCGCGTGTCATCGCCATAACTGCGCACCGTGATCAGCAGCAGAGCTTCATCCGAAATGATATTATGCTTGGAACCGGCCTGAAAGCTGCCCACGGTCACGACAGCCGGGTCTTGCGGATCGATTTCACGGCTAACCAGAGTCTGGAGTGCGCCGACAATGCGGCTCGCCAGAACGACCGGATCCTTGGTCGTGTGGGGATAGGCCCCATGACCGCCAACGCCCTTCACCAGGATATCGACGCTATCGACATTGGCCAGAGCGAAGCCGGGCGCATATCCGATATATCCCGCAGGTGCGCCGGCGGCATCATGAAAAGCAATCGCATAATCGGGCTTCGGGAAACGGGTATATAATCCGTCCTCGAGCATCGCCAGAGCCCCCTCCCCGGTTTCTTCTGCAGGCTGCAGGATCATCACCAGCGTCCCGGCCCATTGATCCTTGCGCGCCACCAGTTGCCGGGCCGTGGCGACCCAGCCGGTCATATGCGTATCATGACCGCAGGCGTGCATGACATAAGTATTATTGCCCTGCCGTGTTTTCGCTTTGACGGTCGAAGCGAAAGCCAGCCCGGTTTTTTCCTCCAGAGGCAGACCATCCATATCGGCACGGATCAACACAGTTGGCCCTGCGCCGTTTTCCAGGACTGCAACCACCCCGGTGCCACCGACATTTTCCGTGACGGTGAAGCCAAGCCGCCGCGCTTCGGCAGCCAGCTTTGCAGCGGTACGCACTTCCTCGCCGCTCAGTTCGGGATTGCTATGCAGATCGCGGTAAATCTCCATCAGCGATGGCAGATCGGCTGAAATGGCGTCCTTCAAGCCGTCAGCCTGGGCCGGAGAAACCGCCAGTACGGAAGCCGCCGCGAGCAAGGCAAATTTCGTAAATTTCCGCATCATCATCCCCAGTTATTTCTTATAGAACTACGACTAATCCGATTGAACACGCTTGTCAGTCCAAAAATTCCATTCCGCCCAAGTTGGTTCGATCAGTTGTCGCGATCTGGAACGAGGGGTCGACAATCACTGCGCCGTCCAACCCCCGTCTATTGAAATATTCGCGCCGGTAATCGATCGCGCCTCGTCCTTGCACAGGAAAATTGCCAGCGCAGCGATCTGGTCGATCTGGACAAATTCCTTGGTCGGTTGCGGCGCCAGCAGGACATCGTTGATCACCTGCTCGCGAGTGAGCCCGCGCACTTCCATCGTATTCGGGATCTGCCCCTCGACCAGCGGCGTCCAGGTATAGCCGGGAGAGATTGTGTTGACTGTTATGCCATGCGTCGCAACTTCGAGCGCGACCGTCTTGCCGAACCCGTCAATCGCGTGCTTCGCGGCGTTATAGGCTGATTTGTAAGGGCTCGCGACCTTGCTGTGCATCGAACCGGTATTGATGATCCGGCCCCAGCCTTTTTCCTTCATTCCCGGCAGCACCGCCTTGGTGGTGTGGAAGGCGCTGTTCATGATGATGTCCATCACCGCATTCCATTTATCCTCGGGAAATTCGTCCACCGGTGATACAAACTGGATACCGGCATTATTGATCAGGATATCGACCGCGCCCAGTTGCTCGGCACAATCGCTGCACATTTTCCGTATTGCTTCCGGATTGGTCATGTCGGCATTGCTGTAGGCCGCTTTTGCGCCGCTCAGCGATTCCAGTTCGCTGCGTAGGGATTCAATCTCCCCGGCATCCCCAAATCCGTTGATCATCACCGCAGCACCCTCTGCCGCAAGCGCTTTCGCATAGCCGCCACCAATGCCCGATGTGCTACCCGTAATCAGCGCCGTCTTGCCCTTTAGAAACATGCATATTCTCCTTTCCGGCGACCTTAAAACAGTAGGACCGGACTGCAATGCTTTTGTAAAAGAAAACAGCGCCACTTGCGCTTTTCAAGAAATCAGGCGAATTGGAAAAACGACAAGGAGATAAACATGCGTTTGGACGATCTCGACCCCAGCAAGAATGTACGTGATCATGGCCGCGGTGGCGGCCGCAGTTTTGGCGGTGGTGGTGGCGGAGGTCTCGGCCTCCTGTTCAGCTTTCTGCCGATGCTGCTCGGCCGGAAATTGGGCTGTGGTACGATATTGCTGATCGGCGGTGCAGCGCTCGCCTTCATGTATTTCAGCGGCGGCGCTGGTCAACAGTTGGCTGACGGAACAGGCGCCGGCGGATTCCAGGGACAAAGCTCCGGCGCCAATGTCGCCTGCGACACCCAAGAGGAAAGATTCGCCTGTCAGGTGCTGGCCTCTACCGAACAGACATGGGGGAAACTTTTTCAGCAGCAGGGCGAAACCTACCGCGCACCCGTCTTGAATTTTTACGAGGGCAATGTCGATTCCGTTGGGTGCGGTTCAGCCACGTCTGCGGCCGGTCCTTTTTACTGCCCTGCTGACCAAGGCGTCTATCTCGACACCAGCTTCTTCCGTGAGATGTCGACCCGGATGGGCGCCAAGGGTGATTTTGCGCAGGCTTATGTAATCGCGCACGAAGTCGGCCACCATATCCAGAATCTGACCGGCGTTGCCGACCAGGTGCGCAAGGCCCAGGGCCGCGCCGGCAAGGCCGAAGGCAATGCCTTGCAGGTGCGGATGGAATTGCAGGCGGACTGCTATGCCGGCGTATGGGCAGCGCAAAATGCCGATCGTATGGAACCCGGCGATGTCGAGGAAGGGCTGAACGCAGCCCACGCCATCGGCGATGATACACTGATGCGCGGCGCCGGCCAGCAACCGGTAGAAAGCATGTTCACCCACGGGTCTTCCGAACAGCGCATGGCCTGGCTCCGCAAAGGCATGCAGACCGGCAATCCGTCTTCCTGCGATACATTCGCCGCCGGGGCTGTCTAGGAAAAGCGGGCTCCGGCACAACACCGGAGCCCGTCTAACGGCTAAGCGTTTGCTTGACCCAAGCGGCCTGACCAGTCCAGCCGCCGGGTCACGAACATCACCCCGGCCAAGGCTGCAAAAATCAGCAGCGACCCGATCAGCAGCGAGTAAGCCTCAAGGCTCAGCAGAATATAGATCGCGCCATAAAGACCTGCGAGCAATCCGCCGATTATCGAGGCTCTTCGCCAACTGGACAAAACCGACGCCGAATAGGCGGTGATCAGTCCGATGGTTGCCAGCGATGCCGTGACATAGGCCCAGGCAAAACCAATGATTTCGGCGAAAGCCAGCAGCAGCACGAAGAACAGCACCAGCGCGACGCCGACCAGTATATATTGCACCGACGATATTCTCACTCCGCCGATCAGATCGAACAGCAGGAAGGCGACAAAGGTGAAACCGATGATCAGAAAGCCATATTTTGCCGCCCGGTCCACCTGACCGTAAAGATCGACCGGCTGAATCAGGTCCACGGTCGCGCTCGCGGGAACAGCATTGCCGTACCCGGGATCATAATAGGACATGTCCTTCGCCCTTGTGGGCTGGACCTGTTGTCCCGGCTCGGTCACGATCAGCGATGTGCCCAGCGCCAGATTGGTGATCACATATTTCGCCTTGAAACCATCAGCGCCAACTGTCCTGCTTTCGGGAAGAAAGCTTCCCGCAAAGCTGGGATGCGGCCATTCTGACTGGACGGTCCATTCCGTCTGGCCGGCATGCGGCGCAATTGTAACGCTCTGGTTTCCCTTGAACCGGACTGTAAACTCTGCCTCGATTGCGCCGTTCTCCAGAGCGCTGCCATCGAGGAACGCAAAGAAGCCGCTGTTACCCGTTTCGCCAAGACCCTTGCCGGGCTGCAGTTCGAGCGTTTCGCCGTTAACGACAACCTTGTTGTTACCCGCCAGACCGCGGGCATCCGACAGGCCGAATCGCAGTTCCGCGCGGCTGAAATCAATCTGGTCGCGGGTCACACCATAGCGATCCAGATCATCGGGCAGCTTGAACATCGCGGACCCGCTTATCGCCGTATCATAAACGATGACCTCGTAAATCGAGCGTTGCTTGGTTTCGGTGTTCAATTGGCTGTCCAGTTTCACCAATTCCGGAGCAACGAATAATTCGCGCGTCACGATATTGGTTCGCGTCACCGTCTTGCCGTTTTCTTCCACCGATTCCGTGATCTTTGCCTGATAGGGCAGCACGATCTTGGGGCCTGCGAAAACCTGCTGACCGCCCCAACCGGACACGATCGACTGCTGCGCGGTTTCGTTCTGGCTCTGACGGTCATAGTTGAGCAGCCAGACGGTGAACAACGGGATGGTGATCAAAAACCCCATCAGCACAACCATCAGGAATTTCCTGCCGGGAGATCGCTCCGACGCCGCTGGATCATATTGGCCTTCTGCAAACGCCACTATTTCATCTCCCTTTTCAATCACAACAAAGGTTGCTTGCGAGAAGCGCCTGTTCCTCTAAACTGCCCGCTTCATCATGGCGCTACCCACGACGAGCAGAGGCGCACGTGCGTCGAATTGAAGGATCGTTATGAATATCTCGGATTGCCACAATGTGAACGACTTCCGTACGCTGGCCAAAAAACGCCTGCCCTTTCCGATATTTGACTATATTGACGGCGCGGCAGATGACGAGGTGACCCGGCGCCGCAACACCGCAGCCTATGAAAGTTGCGATCTGGTGCCCAATGTCCTCACCGGTGTCGAGAATATCGACATGAGCACGACAGTGATGGGGCAGAAGCTGGCGATGCCGCTCTTCCTCTCTCCCACCGCATTGCAGCGCCTGTTTCACTGGCAGGGCGAGCGCGCCGTTGCCCGGACCGCAGAAAAATTCGGAACTTTTTTTGGTATCTCGTCACTGGCAACCGTGAGCATCGAGGAAATCGGTTCGACCATCAGCACGCCAAAGATGTTCCAGCTCTATGTCCACAAGGACAAGGGTCTCAACCGGTCGATGGTCGAGCGGTGCAAGGCCGCAAAATTTGATGCGCTGACCCTCACCGTGGACACCATAGTCGGCGGCAATCGGGAGCGCTGCCTGCGTTCGGGCTTCACCAGCCCGCCCCGGATCACCCCGACCAGCTTCTGGAGCTATGCTGCGAAACCTGCCTGGGGACTGAATTATATGTTCCGCGAACGAATCGAGCTTTCCAACCTCAAGGATCATGTGTCGGAAGGGACAACGGTCCCGAATTCCGTGGCGGGCTATTTCACCGGAATGCTCGACCAGTCGCTCGATTGGGCCATGGCGGAGGAGATCGGGAAGGATTGGGGCGGTGAATTTTGCCTCAAGGGGATCATGTCGGTCGCCGACGCAAAACGCGCGGTCGATATCGGCGCGACGGCTATCATGGTCTCCAATCATGGCGGACGGCAACTGGACGGCAGCCGCGCGCCCTTCGACCAGCTGGCCGAGATTTGCGATGCGGTGGGCGACAGGCTCGACGTGATTTGCGATGGCGGAATCACCCGTGGCAGCCACGTACTGAAAGCGCTCAGCGTCGGCGCCAAGGCCTGCTCTGGCGGGCGGCTTTATCTCTACGCCCTCGCCGCCGCGGGACAGGGAGGGGTTGAGCGAATCCTTTCTTTACTGCAAGCTGAGATTGAACGCGACATGAAGCTAATGGGCGTCACGGCGGTCGATCAATTGAACCGCGACAATCTGCGATTTCGATAACCGGCGCATTGAGGGGATTGAGATGATGAAAATGAAGCACTTGGGCGGCCTGGTTTTGGCTGCAGGCATGATCGCGACACCCGCGCTTGCGCAGGAAGGGTCAAAAAAAGACTCAACGCTGGAGGAAACTGGCGACAAGGTTACCGAACCGTTTGACGGCAAGGAAATACCCCAGAAGCTCAAGGATATTCAGGACGATCCCTATTCGCTACGCGGTATGCGCAATTGTTCCGCAATCATTGCAGAAGTCCGCGAACTCAACGATGTGCTGGGACCGGATGTCAATGAAAAGGTCAACAAGAGCCTGGCCAAAAAACGCGAGGAAACAGCTGGCCGGGTGGCCGGCAGCGCGATTGGTTCGATCATTCCGTTTGGCGGGATTATCGGCGAGGTAACCGGCGCCAATGCCGAAAGGCGGCGCTATAACAAGGCGGTCTATGCTGGCACGGTCCGGCGCGGTTTTCTGAAAGGCATTGGCCG
The DNA here is from genome assembly GCA_965534715.1 of uncultured Parasphingorhabdus sp. Taxonomy (GTDB): domain Bacteria; phylum Pseudomonadota; class Alphaproteobacteria; order Sphingomonadales; family Sphingomonadaceae; genus Parasphingorhabdus. The sequence continues at coordinate 87,576 of CBETBW010000006.1, read as the reverse complement.
CGAGCGGGGATGCAAAGCGCCCGCGAGGCCTTAAGTCGCCCTTCAAATACTACCGGAATGTACCGACAAAAAACCACAGCGCGATGGCGGCCAGCATGACTGCAAATCCGCGCCGCACCAACCCCGCGTAAGGACCCGAGCTGAGCCAGCCATGGGCCCGACCGGCTAGCAATACGATGATGATATGGATCAGGGTGGCGATTGCGACATAGGCGATCGACAGCTGCACCGTCTGCATCATAACCGACAAATCTGCTGCGACATATACCGGAAGCACGGCGACAAAAAATACCGCGGCCTTGGGGTTCAGCAGATTGATGATGACACCGCGCCGAAAATGCTTTGCCGGTCGATTATTCTCATGAGCCCCTGACGGAGATATACCCGGCTCACCAACCCATGCCTCCCACGCCAACCAGAGCAGAAACGCCGCTCCCGCATAGCGCAGCAGGTTGAAAATAACCGCGGAAGTCTCCGCCAATTGTGCCAGCCCGAATGCCGAAGCCGCCGCGATTATCGCCAGCCCCAGCCCAATCCCGGCGGTGGCAGCAAAACCCGCGCGCCGACCCTCGCTGGCACTGAGCAAGGCCAGCCAGCCCATGTTCGGACCGGGTGTCAGTTCGACGAGCAGGACGACAAACAGGAAGGAGGGGAGCATGGGCGCGAGCATTGGGTTGTTTCTATCGGGATTGGCAAGCAGAGGGAAGTGGTTGCGACGCTCGGGTGAAACTAAATCGGGTTTTTGACAGTTTCAGCCCGTCATGCCAGCGCAGGCTGGCACCCAAACCGATCCCGTTTTACTCACAGACCGATGAAACGCGCGTATGTCTACATCATGACCAACAAACCGTTTGGTACCCTCTACATTGGGGTAACCAGCAATCTTCCTGCGCGAATATTTCAGCACAGGAATGGCAGCGGTTCTGACTTTAGCCGTGAGAATAGCCTAGACCGTCTGGTTTACATAGAAGACTACGCAACTCCTTACGAAGCGATCGCCCGCGAGAAAGCGATGAAAGCATGAAAGCGCCGTTGGAAGACTGATCTGATTATCAAAGCCAATCCAGAGTGGCGCGATTTATGGGACGAATTAAACGCCTAGCAGTGAAAGACCGTTGGAGAAGTTCGTCCTGCCAGCGAAGGCTGGCATCCAAACCAATGGGGCGTTGAGGAGCCGATGTTTACTCATTCAAGATTGGTTTAGGCCCCAGCCTGCGCTGGGGCGACGATCATCAAAAATCCGATGATATCGATTCCTTTTTTGCCTCTAACCATGGGATGTCACCACAATTTATGATATTCGATGAACGAGGCATGGAAGGACGCAATCGCTTAGATATCGATTTGTTCGACCACTTAAATTGATCGCTCCAACTATATTTCAATGCAACATAGAGTGTTTCAATGTGAGATTCCACCGTCTTGTATGACCAACTTGCTGGAAACATTGCAACTATTTTCCCGATGTGGTCATCAGTGTTTTGACCAGTGCCGTTCCATCGTACAATCCAGCGTTTTTGCATCAATCAATAAACCCGCTTCTTCGGCTCCACATATGTCGCTTCGTCAGTCAGCGTATAATCATGCACCGGGCGGTAGCTGATCTCGCTCTTGCCGCCTTTGCCGCCCCAGCCATCGAAGGTGATGACGGTGTGCTTCATCCATTCCTTGTCGTCGCGATCGGGATAATCTTCCTGCATATGCGCGCCGCGGCTTTCCTTGCGGTTGGCGGCGGCCTTGATCGTGACCATCGCCAGCGACATCAGATTGTCAAGCTCGAGCGTCTCGATCAGGTCGGTATTCCAGATCAGCGAGCGATCGGTGACGCCGACATCGGCCAGTTTCGCATTGACCTTGTTCATTTCCTCGACGCCCTCGCCGAGCAGCTTGTTGTCGCGGAACACGGCAGCGTGGGCCTGCATGGTTTTCTGCATTTCGAGACGCAGGTCGGCCGTCGGGATGGAGCCCTTGGCATTGCGGAAATGGTCGAGACGCTGGAGTGCCAGATCGGCCGAACCCTCCGGCAGCGGCTTGTGTGACGCATTCGGCACCAGCTTTTCCTTCAGCCGCAGGCCGGTCGCGCGGCCAAAGACCACCAGATCGATTAGCGAGTTGGATCCCAGACGGTTCGCGCCATGAACCGAAACACAGGCCGCTTCGCCGATGGCATAGAGACCTTGGACAATCGCGTCCGGATCATCCTTGGTCGGATTGATCACTTCGCCATGATAGTTGCAGGGTATGCCGCCCATATTATAGTGAACCGTCGGCACCACCGGCAACGCTTCGCGGGTCAGGTCGACACCGGCAAAAATCTTGCCGGTCTCGGTGATCCCGGGCAGCCGTTCGGCGAGCACTTCGGGCGCGATATGGTCGAGGTGGAGATAGATATGATCCTTCTCCGGCCCGACGCCGCGGCCTTCGCGGATTTCCGTGGCCATGCAGCGCGACACAACGTCGCGGCTGGCGAGATCCTTGGCGCTCGGCGCATAGCGTTCCATGAAACGCTCGCCTTCGCTGTTGGTCAGATAACCGCCCTCGCCGCGCGCACCTTCGGTGATCAGCACGCCCGCACCGTAAATGCCGGTCGGGTGAAACTGGATAAATTCCATGTCCTGCAGCGGCAGACCCGCGCGCAGCACCATGCCGCCACCGTCACCGGTGCAGGTATGGGCAGAGGTCGCGCTGAAATAGCAGCGGCCGGAACCGCCGGTGGCCAGCACCACTGCGTGGCTGCGGAACCGGTGGATGGATCCGTCTTCGAGGCAAAGAGCGATCACGCCCCGGCATTCACCGTCTTCCATGATCAGATCGATGGCGAAATATTCGATGAAGAAATCCGCGTCATATTTCAGGCTCTGCTGATAGAGCGCGTGGAGCATCGCGTGGCCGGTACGGTCGGCAGCAGCACAGGTGCGCTGGACCGGGGGGCCCTCGCCCATATTCTGCATATGGCCGCCAAACGGGCGCTGGTAGATCGTGCCGTCTTCATTGCGCGAGAAAGGCACGCCGGCATGTTCCAGTTCGTAGACAGCCTGTGGTGCTTCGCGCACCAGATATTCGATCGCGTCCTGATCGCCAAGCCAGTCCGACCCCTTGACCGTGTCATACATATGCCAGGTCCAATGATCGGGCGTGTTGTTGCCCAGCGACGCGGCGATCCCGCCCTGCGCCGCCACGGTGTGCGAACGGGTCGGAAAAACCTTGGTGATACAGGCCGTTTTCAGGCCCGATTCTGCGGCACCCATGGTGGCGCGCAGTCCGGAGCCTCCGGCGCCGACAACCACCGTGTCATAGGTGTGATCGATGATCTTGTAGGCGGGCTGGGTGGTTTTTTCGGTGTTCATGCTACCACTCCGGTAAAGGCTATTTTCGCGACCGAGAAAATTCCCAGTGCCGCGCCGCCAATGGCGAAAAAGTTGAGCAGGATGATCAGGCCGAATCTGGCGCCATGATCCTGGACATAATCTTCCAGCAGAACCTGCAGGCCGATCCGCAGATGCCAGAAGATGCTCACCAGCATCAACATCATCGGCACTGCCACGAGGGGCGAGGCGAGCCATTCGATCATCAGTGCATGTTCAAAGTTCGGCAAACGGATCAGCGAGAAGACCAGCCACAAGACCAGCAGCAGATTGCTCACCGCCGTGACCCGCTGCATTATCCAGTGATGCGCGCCTTCTTGCGCCGATCCGAGGCCGCGTACCCGGCCGATATTGGTTCCTGAACCCATGATCTGATTCCTAACCTGTCAAAAATTCTTGAAAGCGATGTAGAGCCACATCGCACCGGTTGTGATGATCGCTGCCAAAGGCACGGCGATCGACCACATTCTATTTAACTGCAGTTCATAGCCCGCGCCGGCATCCATCACGAAATGGCGCAGTCCCGAGTACATATGCTCGAAAAAGGCAAAGCTCATTCCGACGAGGACAATATAGCCGAGATAATAGAAGTTGAACCAGCTCAGAAAATATTCGTAGCTCTCCGGTCCGGCGGAAATCGCATAGAGCCACCAGACCAGCAGCGGCACGCCGACCAGAGCCATGCCATCACCGGTCACCCGGTGGAGAATGGACACCAGCATATGCGGTTCCCATTTATATATCTGCAAATGCGGCGAAAGCGGTCTGTTCGATGCTGAACCTGATGGGCCTGTCATGGTCTTCCCCTGAACAATCTCTCCGGATCATGCCGGAGTCTTTGAAATCAAACCAATCCTTTAGCGAAAAGCGCGTGTCATGCAAACCGGATGCAGCCGATTTGAGGAATTTAATCGTGCAAACTTGTCCGCCAGAGAAGCAATTCATGAAATCTGCATCGTCCATAGACGCGCGCGCGCTGTCGTTCTAGTCATCTTGCATGAGCAAAGCAAAAACACATATATTGGTGACCGGCGCAAGCCGGGGCATAGGCAAGGCCATCGTCGAATCACTGGACCGGGACGATGTCACGGCCGTTGGCCAAAGCACGAAGGGCAAAAACGGCCTGCTAGCCGCTGATTTCTCTCAGGATGGCGCGGCTAGCCAGCTTTGGGAAGTGGCGCTCGAAAGGCTCGACGGTCGCATCGACGTGCTGATCAACAATGCGGGCCTGTTTGAACCCAATCCAATTGCGGATGATGGCTGGCTCGAAAGCTGGAACCGGACCATGACGATCAACCTGACGGCTTCCGCCGAGCTATGTCGGCTTGCAGTCCTGCATTTTCAGCACCGTGATGAGCCGGGCCGGATCATCAATATCGCCAGCCGCGCCGCCTATCGCGGGGACAGCCCCGATCACTGGCATTATGCCGCATCCAAAGCCGGCATGGTGGCGATGACCAAGACCATCGCCAGAGCTTATGCCAAAGACGAAATCCTGGCCTTCGCGATTTGTCCCGGCTTTACCATGACCGGCATGGCGGAGGATTATCTGGAAAGCCGGGGCGGTGAAAAGTTGCTTGCCGACATCCCGCTGGGGCGCGTAGCCCAGCCGGAGGAGATAGCCGAAATGGCGCGCTGGTGCGCGCTGGACGCCCCGCCATCAATGACCGGGGCAGTGCTCGACGCCAACGGGGCGAGTTACGTAAGATGACGGGGAAGCGTTATGAAATGGGTATTGGTAATTTTCGCCTTTCAATTGAGCGCCGAAAGCGATGTGGAGAATGCTTCCGTCACGGTCGAGATCTATAATAGTCAGGAAGAGTGCGATCAAATGGGTGAAACCTATCGCGAAAGAGCAGAATTGCCCGCCGACTCCAAATCTTTGTCGAGCTGCATTCCGCAATCAATTTTTGACGATTCCCAAAAATCCGCAACGGTAACCTGATGGCTCCCCTATTTGAATCGCGCGCCCGATGATCAAGCGCGACCTTCTTTATACAGCGACCATTCCAGGCGGAGGCGAACTGCGCCTGTTCCGCCGCGAACTCAAAGGCGCGGACGAATATTCGATCATGCTGGGACGCATTGAACTGATGAACAGCCGGCTGAGCGGATCGGAAGAGGCGCTGGCGACCCTCACCTGCGAACGCCTGACGGTAAAGAACCCACGCATATTGATCGGTGGCTACGGCATGGGATTTACCTTGCGTGCAGCTCTGTCGGTTCTGCCACCGCAAGCGAGCGCCGAAGTCGTTGAACTGATCCCCGCCATCGTCAAATGGGCGCGCGGACCAATGGCTGCGCTATCGCAGAAATGTCTCGATGATAGCCGCGTTACCGTCACGACCGGTGATGTTTGCGATGTCATCAACAAGGCAGACCGCGAATATGATGCCATTTTGCTCGATGTCGACAATGGCCCGGATGGCCTGACCCATGAAGCCAATGACCGACTTTACAGCATGACGGGCCTCGCGACGGCCAGGAAGGCGCTGCGTTCCAACGGCATATTGGCGGTCTGGTCGAGCGAAGGCGATACAAGATTCACGTCGCGACTGAAAAAATCCGGTTTTGCAGTCGAGGAAAACACCGTCCCCGCGCGCAGCAACGGCAAAGGCGCAAAACATACCATCTGGCTGGCGCGGAAATCAGATAAATAGGCCCTCTTACCGCCGCGCTACTGCGCTCGCATCGCGCAGTTCCTTGAATTCGGAACCATCTTTCCATTCCGGCCACCGCGTGGAACGCGCCAGATCATTGCCAATGTCGAACATCACATTGATATCCTGCACCGCGCCGGTCAGGTCCCAATCCGGCGACCACGCATCGCAGGCCGCATGATAGCATTTGCCCGTATAGTCGTCGATCCACTTCTGGCCCGCTGCCCTGCCGCCCTCAGCCAGATCGGATGTGCCGGCCAGACCCATCATCAACAGCACCGGTACGCCGCGTTTGGCGAGCGAGAAATGATCCGCCCGAAAAAACAGGCCGCGTTCAGGCAGGCTTTCCTCGGTAACCACACGCCCCTGCAATTTCGCAAATCTGGCCAGATCGTCTTCCAGCGTTCCTTGGCCTTTTCCGACCAATATGACATCCTTCGCCTTACCTGCTGTCTGCAGGACATCCAGCGCCAGATTGGCCACGGTTGTTTCCAGCGGATATACCGGCGCCTGGGCATATACTTCGGACCCCAACAAGCCTCGCTCTTCCGCCGTCCAGGCCGCTATCACTATCGTCCGGTCCGGCTGCGGCATGGATTTGAACTTGCGGGCAATCTCCATGATTCCGGCCATGCCAAGCGCGTCGTCATTGGCACCGGCGCGGTAGATCCTGCCTTCTTCGTCCGGCGGTCCCTCGCCATAAGCATCCCAATGCGCACCATAGATGATCGTTTCATCGGGCCGTGATTTGCCGGTGATCTTGCCAAACACATTCTGGCTTTGAACAACCTTCTGTTCCACCGGATAAGCCGCCGACAATTTCGCCCCGATCGGAACCGGCTCGAAATCGCTGGTTCTAGCCGCGACCCGCAATTTCGCGAGATCCAGCCCCGCATCATCAAATAATTTCCGGGCGGCATCGCCGCTAATCCAGCCCTGCAACGCCAGGCTCGTCATCTGGTCAGCCGGTTTGACGGTACCATAATTTTCGCCCTGCGGACTTTCAACGACGCTCCAGCCATAGCCGGCCGCTTCCGTTTCATGAATGATCAGCGCCGCCACTGCTCCGCGTCGCGAAGCTTCCTCGAATTTATACACCCATCGACCGTAATAGGTCATGGACCGGCCGCCAAATGTGCCCGCCACGGCCTCGTCCGCAGCGGCAGCAAAATCGGGATCGTTGACCAGAAAGACCGCGACCTTCCCTTTCAGATCCACGCCTTTGAAATCGTCCCAGTCCCGTTCTGGGGCGGTCACGCCATAGCCGACAAACACCATCTCTGCATCATCGACCACCGCCCTGTCATTGGCCTGTAATGTCGAGACATAGATATCCTTGCCCGCATTCAACGCCGTGGCTTCGCCAGCCACGGAAATCGATAGAGTTTCCGGTTTACCCAATATCGTGTGCAACAACGGAACCGGCTGCGTCCATGTGCCGTCGACACCGCCGGGTTCCAGCCCCAGGGCCTCGAAGCGACCGATAAGATAGCCGATTGTCCGGTCTTCTCCGACCGTACCCGGCGCACGTCCCTCAAACTGGTCCAGGGTCATCGTTCTGACGGTCCGGGTGATTTCTTCAGCGCTTATTTCTGTCGGCTGATCGGCGGCCCGGACATAGGCCGGGGCGGCAATCATCATGGCGGTGACGGAAAATAACGTAGCGATGCGACCTGGGGACAAGGGAAAACTCCTGCAAAATCAGTGTAGCGCGCAACATTAGCCTATCAGCCTGCTTTTGCACGAGAAGTTTTTTACGCTATCTTTTGCACTAATGCATTGGCTCGGCTAACGGCTCCCCATGCTTAATTTCAGTAATATAACCGTGCGCCTTGGCGGCACTGTGATTCTTGACGGCGCGACCGCAGCACTGCCGCCCGGCGCGCGCGTAGGGATGATTGGCCGCAATGGCGCCGGCAAGTCGACCTTGATGAAGGTTATCGCAGGAATGCTCGAGCCCGATGATGGCAGCGTCGACATGCCCAAGGATGCACGGCTCGGTTATATCGCGCAGGAAGCCCCTGCCGGACAGGATAGCCCTCTGGACACCGTGCTCGCCGCTGATGTCGAACGAGCATCCCTGCTGGCGGAGGCAGAAACCGCCGCCGACCCGCACCGGATTGCCGAAATCCACGAACGGCTGAACATGATCGAGGCGCACAGCGCTCCGGCGCGGGCGGCCAAAATATTGATCGGGCTTGGCTTCGACGAAACCGCCCAGCAACAGCCGATGGACAGTTTTTCGGGAGGTTGGCGGATGCGCGTGGCATTGGCGGCCCTGCTGTTTTCACAGCCCGAAGTCTTGCTGCTCGACGAGCCGTCCAATCACCTCGACCTCGAAGCGACCTTGTGGCTGGAGAATTTCCTGACCAGCTATCAGGCGACGATATTGGTGATCAGCCACGAGCGCGATCTGCTCAACAATGTGGTCGACCATATCCTCCACCTGCAGCACGGCACCACCACCCTCTATCCGGGCGGCTATGATGCGTTCGAGAAGCAGCGGGCCGAGCGTCAGGCACAGCTGGCATCCTCCCGCGAAAAACAGATTGCCCAGCGCGAGAAGCTGCAATCCTACGTTTCCCGCTGGGGCGCCAAGGCGCATAGCGCGAAACAGGCGCAGAGCCGGGTCAAGGCGCTCGCGCGCATGGAGCCGATTGCCGCCGCGATTGATGATCCCTCGCTGACCTTCCATTTCCCCAGCCCGGCAGAACTGAAGCCGCCGCTGATCACGCTCGATGATGCCTCCGTCGGCTATGGCGACAATATCGTGCTTTCCGGCCTCAATATGCGGCTTGATCCCGATGATCGTACCGCGCTGCTCGGGCGGAACGGTAATGGCAAGACCACGCTTGCACGGCTGCTCGCCAGCCAGCTTGAACCCAAGAAAGGCGCGATCAACAAATCGGCCAAGCTGACCGTCGGATATTTCACCCAGTATCAGGTCGAGGAACTGGACACGTCGGACACGCCGCTGGAACATATGACCCGCCTGATGAAGGACGCCAAGCCGGGTGCCGTACGCGCGCAACTGGGGCGTTTCGGCTTTTCCGGCGACAAGGCAACGATCAAGGTTGGCAAGCTTTCCGGCGGCGAACGCGCACGCCTTGCGCTGGCGATGATCACCCGCGACGCGCCGCATTTGCTGATCCTCGATGAGCCGACAAACCATCTCGACGTCGACGCGCGCGAAGCGCTGGTGCACGCGCTCAATGAATATAGCGGGGCCGTCATCCTGGTCAGCCATGATCGCCATATGCTCGAACTGACCGCCGATCGGCTGGTGATGGTGGACAGCGGAACGGCAGCGGAATTTTCCGGAACCCTCAAGGACTATACCGATTTCGTCCTCGGCAAGAATCAACCAGGATCATCGTCCGGCAAAGCCAGTGGCGGCAACCGCAAGGAAGAACGCCGCGCAGCCGCCGAACGGCGCAAGCAGCAAACCGAATTGCGCAAGACCGTCACTGCCGCCGAAAAAGCAATGCAGGTCCTGGGCGCGGACATATCGGCCATCGACCGTGCGATGTTCGATCCCGCATCAGCCGAACCGAAACACGCCGATCTGTCGATGACCGACCTTATGAAGCTGCGCGCCGAAACCCAGGACCAGCTCGACAAAGCGGAAGCAAAATGGATGGAAGCCAGCGACAAGCTGGAACAGGACAAGGTCGATGCCTGATCGGCCCCGGCCTTGAGCACAACCTGGAAAGTCTCGCTCCCCTGCACCCGCGCCGAGGCGCGGATGCTGACCGAAGATCAATTGTTTGTCGCGGGAAGCGATTCAACGCCGACCATTGTTGCCAGCGAGACCGATAGCAAGCGCCCCGACGCGTGGATGATCGACGTCTATTGCCAGATCGAGCCAAATGCCGCGCTGATCAGCAATCTCCTGCAACTGTCACCATCAGCGGAAGCAGCCGGTTTCCAGCCGATTGTCGAAATTCTCGTGGATGAAGACTGGGTGACGCTGAGCCAGCAGGGCCTCGAACCGCTGCGCGCCGGTCGCTTCCATGTCCATACATCGAGCGACAGACCGTCCGACGATCCCAAGCTGACCAACCTCTGCATCGACGCCGGCCAGGCCTTTGGCACCGGCCATCATGAAACGACGATGGGATGCCTGCACAGCCTCGACCGGCTCAAGCGCACCAGCCACCGCTTTCGCAATATTGCCGACGTCGGTACCGGAACCGGCCTGCTGGCTTTTGCCGCCCACCATCTCTGGCCCGATGCGAAAATCATCGCCAGCGATATCGATCCGGTGGCGGTCGCGGTGACCCGGGAAAATTGCCAGCTGAACGCGATCGAAACGGGCCGTGGCAGGGGCCAGATCCGTCTGGTCGAGAGCAACGGCCTCGACCACCCGGCACTAGAACAGCGCGCGCCTTATGATCTGATCATCGCCAATATATTGGCCGGTCCGCTGGTGGCCCTGGCCCCACAAATCGCCGCAGCAGCTAGCGCCGGGACGGTGCTCATTCTCGCCGGTCTGCTTGCCCGCCAAAAAGCCGAAGTCGTCCGCGCCTATCTCCGCCAGGGATTTCGCCTGAGACACAGCCAAATGGACAATGAATGGCCAAGCCTGACCCTGGTGAAGACAAAGAAATATGGCTGGAACCGCAAACCGCACCGCAAAAAATCACCGCTCGCATCGGATTATTTCGGGGAATGTTAGCCGTTCCCCGGCGAAGTCCGGGTTTCATCTCCGGGATTTTCGGCCAGAACTGATTTCGTGAGAGGGAGTTTGAGGGTTGTTGCACCTCCTATGGTAATTTTTGAATTAGACCCAAAACCGCTTTCCTACACCCGACCCGATCGCTTATTATCGCCACCGCTCCCGCGATATGCGCGGGACGGGCTCTTTGACAATTTGTATAAGATAACACTTCTGGCTGCGGTCCGCATATTTCTATCCCATCAATGTATGACAATCTGGAAGGTCACACTCGGCCCCCGGCTGGCGCCCCACAAAGGCAGGATAACTGCGGCTTGGGGACAAAGGTCACAGTAAATAAAACCCGCCTCTGATGTAAAGTTTTCGGTGAGGCGCAATATTGTCGGGGCTCGCACGAAGCCACAAAGGCCGGAACCATGCGCGCAATTCTTTGCGACTTCGCGGCTTCGCGTGAGTCCCATGTGGACGCTCCTTACGGACCGGCGCGCGATCAAACGACCACAGCGTCACCCGACTGGGAAAGCGCATAGGCCTGCGTCCCCTCGGTCAGCACCACATCGCCCTCGACGATTTCGGCGATTTTGATATCGGGCAGACCGGCAATCTTGTCATAGACCGGCTTGAAGTCGGTCTCCACGGTGACCCGCAACAATTCGTCGAGGCTCGGAATGACAAAATAATTCTGCTGATAATCGTCGATCCGGTATTCGGTGCGCAACACCCGTTCGAGATCGAATAGGATCCGGTTGGGGCTGGGATCGTCGAGCGCGAAGACGCTCTCGCCATAGCTGGAGACGATGCCCGCGCCATAGATCCGCAGGCCTTCCGCTTCCTGAATCAGACCGAATTCCACGGTGTACCAGTAAAGCCGCGCCAGCTGCTTCAACGTACCAAATTTCAGTGCCCTTAACCCGCCGCGCCCGTAAGCCGCCATATAATCACCGAAACGCTGATCCGCGAGCATCGGGACATGGCCGAAAACATCGTGGAAAATATCCGGTTCCTGCAGATAGTCGAGCTGATCGCGGCGGCGGATGAAATTGCCGGAGACAAAGCGCCGGTTGGCAAGATGGTCAAAGAACACATCGTCGGGAACCAGGCCGGGCACAGCCACCACCTGCCATCCGGTGGCATCCATCAAAATCCGGTTGAGCTCTTCGAAATCGGGAATGCCGGGTCGCGACAGCTTCAATATGTCGATGCCGTCGAGAAACGCCTGCGCCGCCCGCCCCGGCAACATTTTCTGCTGCCTTGCGAACAGGATATCCCAGGTCTCGTGTTCTTCAGCCGAATAGGCCTGCCAGTCCTGATCGATCGTCCAGTCCGCATTTGCATGCGCTGGAGGCTTGTCATAGACATGACTCTCGGGTTCGGGCGTATCGGGCATGGCCGCATGATACATCAGAAAAGGTTTCAATGGCAACTACGGCAATGAAATGGTTGAAACGCAGTGTTGCCGCGCTGGCCGCGATCATCGCGCTCTATCTGCTCGCGGCGCTCGCGGGCAGCTTGATGCCCGCCAATCAGGACTGGCAAAGCCCCGACGACGGCATTGAATTGTTCATCGAAACCAACGGCCTGCACACCGGGATCATCATGCCGCTGTGGAGCGACGTCCATGACTGGACCCCTTTGATCCGTCCCGAACATCTCGCAGATCGATCCTATTATGGCAGCCATATACTGGTCGGCTGGGGCCATGAAGGCGTCTATCGCCACACCCGTAAATGGACCGATCTGCGGCCCGGCGACGCTTTGAGCGCTGTTTTCGGCAGCAGCGACGTGCTTATCCACGTCTATCACCTGAAATATCCACAGGCTTATCCCTATTATCGTCGGCGTCTGGTGGTCAGTGAAGATGAATATCGGACAATCGCGGCAGCTATCGAAGCGAAATTCGTTCTCGACGATCACTACCGCTCCCAGCCCTCGCCGGGCTATGGCAAGGACGACCTGTTCTACAAATCGCACGGTCGCTATAATGCCTTCTACACCTGCAACAACTGGACCAGCGACGTTCTGCAACAGGCCGGCATCCGCACCGGACGCTGGACCCCGTTCCAGGGCGGCGTGATGCGCTGGTTTCCGGAAACGACAGATTGAGGCGTTCGTCCTGAGCTTGTCGAAGGACAGATTTTTCTCGCCGCATCGCCGCGTTGCTGGATGATCTGGCCCTTTGCGAAAGACCGCGCCTGCCCGCGGGCCAGCAAATCGCGGCGCACCCGTTCGGGAAGCGCCATAACAAAACCGGTCCCGGCCATTGGAGCAGGGGCATTCAAGAAAAATTCCGGAAATGAAAACTGGTTTGCATTTGCTGATGTCTACATCGGCTACTGGATATCTGCAAGCAACCCTCTGGGAGAGAAATCATGCGGCCTGAACTTTTAGCAATTACCGGAATATTCTTCGTCTTCGGAATGCTCGAGTTCCTCCGCACACGGCTTTTCAGCAAGCCCGAACAAACCCGCGACGACGCCCTTGTCGAAATCATCGGCTCGGTCGTCCTGCTGGTCATTACCCAGCCCGGCATCATTCTCTCGGTCCAGTTCATCCTCGGCAGTGCCGCACCACAATGGCAAGGCGCACTCGCGGGCATCCCCCTGATCGCCGCCATCGCCCTGTTCCTGGTGTTCGACGACATGATGCAATATTTCTGGCACCGGCTGTCGCACAGCGTGCCGTTTCTCTACAATCTCCACCGCTCGCACCATAATGCGAAATATATGAGCGTGCGCTTGGTCTACCGGAACAATATCTTCTATTATCTGACCATGCCGAGCATCTGGTTTTCCGGCGCATTGATCTATCTCGGCCTCGGCTGGGTCTATGTCGGCTATATCATCGTCAAAATGGCCGTGATCGTCGGCGCGCACAGCGATGTCGCCTGGGACGAGCCGCTCTACAAGATCAAATGGCTGTCTCCGGTGATGTGGGTCGTCGAGCGCACCATCTCGACCCCGGCGACGCACCACGCCCATCACGGCCGCCACAAGAGCGATGGCGTGACCCATTACAAGGGCAATTTTGGAAACCTGCTGTTCTTCTGGGATGTGCTGTTCGGCACCGCCCATATCACCCGCCGCTATCCCGACAGCTATGGTGTCGAGAATCTCGCGCCCGCCACGCTTGGCCAGCAACTGGCCTGGCCGCTCTTTCCGGAGAATAAGGAAGGCGGTCATGGTGTGAAAGAACTGGCGGCGATGGAAGCAGCGGCGAAGGTTTAACGAGCTTGGGAGAGAGGATGGACGGTCGCTTGTGTACGGTGCCAGCGGCCGCCTGTCTTATAAACATTTCCCATAGGCCGACCAGTTTGCAAGCCATGTTGACCGTCTGCCGCTGCTTGACCGTGATTCAGTTCAGTAAGCACCTCGCACCGATTAAGGATCTGATTGTTTTCTTTTAATCAGTCGATGCTTTGCTGGTTGATATGGTCGCCGATAGAGCGAACAATTCGCAACAAATTTTCATTGCTTTCCAAATCACCATTGTCTTTCCAATTCGCCATAAAAACTATGGCGATTTGGTTGTCGTAATCAGCAAAAATATACTGGCCGAATGAACCCACAGTATACATCAATTCATCATCTCGCAGCATCCAGACCTGGTTTCGATAATCTTCAACTTGCCCGAGTAATTTGTAAGTGGATAGAGGCTGCGTAGGCGGCTGATCATATGTTGATTGAAAATAGCTCTCAGGAATAATCCGATTACCTTTATAGCGCCCTCTGTTTAACATCATTTGACCAAATCTTGCTGCATCCCTGACTGTTATGGCCATGCCCCAACTAGCACCCGGATTTCCGTCTTCATCGATGGCAACAGCTCCATCATAGCGGGCTTTTAAGGGTCGCCAGAAGGTTTCTTCTATCAACTGAGGATATCGCTTACCTGTGACCTGCTCGGCAACCATAGCCAGGACCTGAGTGTTAATGTCATTATATGAAAACTTGGTACCAGGAGCGAAAACAGGTTTCTGAAACTGCCTGATAAATGACAAGGTTGAGCGTCGTTCAACGCCGAGGACCTTCGGCTTCAAACCCAAATGAATTTCGCTCAAATAGCCATAATCCCCGGCTTTGTGATAACTGCCGAAGTCGGGAAACCCCACTTGCATATCGAGCATGTTTTGCAGGGTAGAGCCTTCGAAAACACCGGCATCCAAATCAGGCAAATAATCGTCTACATTGGCGTTTAGGTTTAACAGCCCCTCATCCGCCAGCTTATGAATTAACATCCCGGTGAAGGTCTTTGAGGTGGACTGTAAAAGCTGAATATCCTGCTTTTGCATCCCTTGACCGTAGGTTTCGAAGACCAATTTGCCGCCATGCATAACGGCAAATCCCTTCATTTGTATGGACTTCAGAAGGTCGGGCAACAGAACACCTTTTTCCTGATCGACAGGGATGCTTAGCGTCATGAGACCGAATGGGTCGTTCTCTATTTCTTCAAGCGCTGGAGCTTCAGGGTTAGAGTGGATCGTCGCCATCGGAATAAATTCGCGCGGGTGATGACTTGCATAACGGCTATAAGGCCAATGTTGCCAGTTAAGCAGATTGATGTCGCTGCGCTCGAACGGAGCATCAAAGGGAAGGTTGCGTTCCACATCAAGCTTTTGATTATTGCTAACACCCGCGCCCGGCTCATTTGCGTGGGCGGACGGGTCTGCCATTAAAATAGTTCCTGCGACAATCGAAAAAGCTAACGCTGTCGAGAACCGACTCCGGCATTTCAGGTACTGTGTTGCTCTTCGCATTATCATTGGCAGCCCTCTAAGCCTAAGTAATCAAGGGTTATGGGAGCTGTCATGCTATTTGCCAAGCTCAATCGCCTATGCTGCTGAGTCGGGGAACGAATGAGACTGATGCTTGGCGCTGTTCCGCGGGCCAGTTCAAGGCCAGTTGACAACCTAACAGCGAACGCCTGCTTCCCACGCGCTAACCGACATCCAATCCGCCTTTACACATCGATCAACCCGCCGCCGCCACAATCTCGGCCCAGGCCGCCTCGTCAATCACCTCAATCCCGAGTTCCGCCGCCTTCTTCGCTTTTGAACCCGCGCCCGGTCCGGCGACCACCAGATCGGTCTTCGCGCTGACCGAACCGGAAGCCTTGGCGCCCAGAGCCTCGGCCTGCGCCTTGGCTTCGTCGCGGCTCATGGTTTCCAGCTTGCCGGTGAAGACAACGGTCTTGCCAGCCACGGCACTATCGCGGGTTTCGACGATATAATCCGGCGGTGAAACCTCGCTGAGCAGATCGTCCCAGACTTCGCGATTGTGGGGTTCATGGAAGAAGTCGCGCAATGATTCAATGACTGCATTGCCGACCCCATCGATTGTAGCGAACGCCTGATAGGATTCCTCTTCTTCAGGTGTGACTTTTTGTCCGCCTGCCAAACGATACCACTCATTTAAATGATCAATTTGTTCCCGTAACCGCTGCAAAGTCCTGAAAGTCTTGAGCAAATCGCGCGCCGTTACCGTACCTACATGGCGGATTCCCAGCCCGAACAGCAATCGCGCCGCATCCGGCTGGCGCTTCTTTTCCACAGCCGCCAACAGATTATCCACAGACTTGTCCTGCCAGCCCCCGCGGGCGAGTATCTCGTCGCGGTGCTGGTGCAGGCGGAAAATATCGGCGGGGCTCTCGATAAAACCAGCCTCGATAAATTCGGCGATGCTTTTCTCGCCCAGGCCATCAATATCCAGCGCGACCCGCGAGACAAAATGGACCAGTCGCTGGAACCGCTGCGCCGGGCAGATCAGCCCGCCGGTGCAGCGCACATCAACCTCGCCTTCCTCGGCCACCGCTTCGCTGCCACATTCGGGACATTGGTCAGGAAAATGATAGGAATCGCGCTTCTCGTCGCGGGTCAGATTTTCGACAACCTGCGGGATCACATCCCCCGCCCGCTGGATCACCACCCTGTCGCCCGGGCGCACGCCAAGCCGTTCGACCTCATCGCGATTGTGCAGCGTGACATTGGAAACCACCACACCGCCCACCGTCACCGGTTTTAACCGACCCACCGGGGTCAGCTTGCCCGTCCGTCCAACCTGGATATCAATGCTCTCCAGCGTCGTCTGCGCCTGTTCGGCCGGAAATTTATGCGCGATCGCCCAGCGCGGCGCCTTGGCGACAAAACCAAGCCTTTGCTGCCAGTCGAGCCGGTCGACCTTGTAGACCACACCGTCGATATCATAGGGCATATCCGCCCGCTCCGCCTCGATGTGGCGATAGTGGGCGAGCATTTCGTCTAGTGTTTCCAACCGTTTGACCAATGGCGACACCGGCACACCCCAACTCTGGATTGCCGCCATGACGTCAAGCGCGGTCTCGCCCGGCAAATCGCTGTGCACCCCCCAGCCATGCGCCCAGAATTTCAGCGGCCGCTTGGCGGTGATATTTGCATCCTTCTGACGCAGCGAACCGGCAGCAGCATTGCGGGGATTGGCGAACTGGCGAATTTTTTCAGGATCGAAATCGACGCCCTTGGCCTCCGCATCGGCCCTGCCCTCATCCATCAGCCGCTCGTTGAGCCCAGCGAAATCGGCCTTGGCCATATAGACCTCCCCGCGGATTTCGAACAGGTCGGGGATATTCTCCCTCTCCCCTTCAGGGGAGAGGGCCGGGGAGAGGGGCGTGTCGAGACCGTTTTGAGATTCCCCCTCTCCCAACCCTCTCCCCTGAAGGGGAGAGGGCTTCAAGGTCGCCGGAATATCCGAAATCATCCGCACATTAGCAGTAACATCCTCGCCAATCTGCCCGTCCCCGCGCGTAGCAGCCAGCACCAATTCGCCTTTTTCATAGCGCAGCGAGCAGGACAGCCCGTCAATCTTGTCCTCCGCCGTCACCGCAACCGGTGCGCCTTCCGACAAGTTCAAAAACCGCCGCACCCGCGCCAGCCATTCGGCAACATCCTCGTCCGAAAAGCCGTTATCAAGGCTCGTCATCCTTTGTTCGTGCGCAACCTTGGACAAAGGTGAAGCCGCCACCGCCGCCCCGACCAGCCTGTTCGGACTATTGTCCCGCACCAGATGCGGAAACGTTTCCTCCAGCTCATTATTCCGCCGCACCAGCGCGTCGTATTCCGCATCGGAAATTTCCGGCGTATCTTCGGCATGGTAGAGCTTGTTATGCTTCGCGATCGTGCGCGCCAGGCGCATCAGTTCGTTGGCGGCATCGGCTTCGGAAGTTTTAGACATCTGATATAGGAACTACATCTACACTGAAGTTAGAAGGCGAAATACGAGCCTGTCGAAACATGACGTCATGGCCAGTATCATCGACCATTTTTCGGATTCTTTTTCTATCTTTTGTAGACGTACGTTCTCCAAATATAATCTCTAACATTCCGTCTTTATTGAATGAGATCGGTGTTTTGCCTGCAGTTGAACGAATGATCCGAAACTCCTCTTCATACTGCCAATCAAGAGGTTTGGAAAAAAACATCGAGCCATATAGTTCTTTTCTCAAGGATATTCTATCACTGGTATTCAATGTATTTTTTGTAGGCAGAGCTAATTTTGCTACCATCGACAAAAGTAGGCTTGGACGTTGAGTTCGATATTCGACCGAACCACGTCGAATCCCTTTTGCACTAAATGCACCGGATGAAAAATGTAGACAAACGCCTTTGTGGCTATTTGCATAATGTGCCCATAAAAGCTGCGAATCTACCCGCTTGCAAAATGAGATTACTCGAGCATTGCGTCGGGTCGATTTAACAAATCTCTCGAGCTTTCGTTTTACAGCATCAACTCCTTTCTCAAGCCATTCATCAGAAATATCCGCGGCACCGGTTTTACTCAAATATTTACACGCATTGCGGATCGTGTTTTCGTTTATGTCGTCCACCAAATAGGGATTGGACTCGAACGGATCATTGAGTTCCTCCGGATTAGAACCATCTAATGTACAGCTTAGCAACGTACTCTTCAGTTGATCGAGGGAGTCACCTCGCAGCGAAATAAATTTGTACACAGATGTATATTGGCCGATATCATTAAAATGAACCGCATTTCGGTCTCGCGTTTCCACTGC
This sequence comes from uncultured Parasphingorhabdus sp., assembly GCA_965534715.1. Classification (GTDB taxonomy): domain Bacteria; phylum Pseudomonadota; class Alphaproteobacteria; order Sphingomonadales; family Sphingomonadaceae; genus Parasphingorhabdus. The sequence continues at coordinate 68,833 of CBETBW010000006.1, read as the reverse complement.
AATGCCCACTCACACCCCCTCCAGCAACCGGTCCGCCTGCGCTCTCGCCTCATCCGTCACATCCGCTCCCGACAGCATCCGCGCAATTTCCTGCCGCCGCCCTTCGTCATCGAGCGCGCTGACATCGGTGCGCGAGACGGTGCCGCTGAGCGACTTGTTGATCAGCATATGCGCGTCGCCCTTGGAGGCAACCTGTGGGCTGTGGGTCACGACCAGCAGCTGCGCACCCTTGGACAGGCGCGACAGGCGGTCGCCGATCGCCGAGGCCACCGCCCCGCCGACGCCGCGATCAACTTCGTCAAAAATGATCGTTTTCAGACCATATTCTTCCGCCAAAGCCACTTTCAGGGCCAGGATGAACCGGGACAGTTCGCCGCCCGACGCAATTTTGCCCAAAGGTGCCAGCGGGGCGCCCGGGTTGGTCGAGATCAGAAACTCGATCCGGTCCATTCCCCCTTTATTCCAATGCTCTTCCGGCAATTCTTCCAGTAAAGTCTCAAATCTTGCCGCATCCAGTTTGAGCGGCGCCAGTTCCCCGGCAACCGCCTTGTCCAGCGCTTTCGCCGCCTTGCTCCGCTGCCCCCGCAACGCCTCCGCCGCCACGATGTAGGATTTCCTCGCTCCGGCCAAAGATGCTTCCAAATCTTCCAATGTCTTGCCGCCATCGCTGATCGCCGCCAGCTTGTTCTGCAGTTCATTCAGGAGATCAGAAAGCTTGTCAGGCTCCACCCGATGCTTGCGCGCCAGTCCCCGCAAATCAAACAACCGCGTCTCCATATCGTCGAGTCGCTGCGGGTCAAAGACCAGCGCAGCGGCCGCTTCATTAAGCTTGTCCTCGGCCTCGCTGGCATCGATAATCGACCGGTCCAGCGCCTCCAGTGCCTCCGCGAGCAAAGGATGATCCTCGGCAATTCGGTCGAGCCGCCGCGCCGCCGCGCGCAGCGAGGCCAGCCCCCCTTCGGAGCCGTCAAACGCCGAGCGAATCAACTCAAGATCGCCGGTCAGCTTCTCGCCCTTCATCATCGTCGCCCGGCCCAGCGCCAGTTCCTGTTCCTCGCCCGGTTCGGGAGCAAATTTCGCCAGTTCGGCAACGCTATGCTCGAGATATTCGCGGTCCTGCTCCGCGGCTTCCTGATCCTGTTTCGCCTGCTCCAAAGCCGTTTTTGCGGTCTGCCAGGTTTCAAACGCACCGCGAACCGAACTGCCTTCAACACCGGCAAAGGCATCGAGCAACGCCCGGTGCCCGCGCGGGTTGATCAGGCCGCGGTCATCATGCTGGCCATGGATTTCGATCAGCTGCCCGCCCACAGTGCGGAGCAAGGTCGCGGAACAGGGCTGGTCGTTGATAAAGGCGCGGCTGCCGCCGTCGGCCTTCACCGATCGCTTGATGATCAGCGGTTCGCCAGGTTCAATTTCGATATCATTTTCGGCGAGTGTGACGGCCAGCTTGCTGTCGGATGCGGGGGGAGCAAAACTGGCGGTAACCTGCGCCTTTTCGGTACCCTGGCGGACCAGACCGCTGTCCGCCCTATTGCCGAGCGCCAGCCCGAGACTGTCGAGCAGGATCGACTTGCCCGCGCCGGTTTCGCCCGTCAGCACCGTAAGGCCCGAGCCAAATTCCAGATCGAGCGCCTCGATCAGTACAATATCTCGAATGGAAAGGGACTGCAGCACAATACCCTCTTAAAACACGTTTACATCAGCTGCAACGCATTGCAGCGACATCCGGTCTTAAGTAGCCCCGTGCTTGTTCACCAGATCAAAAGCGCGCTGATACCATTTGGTACCTGGATAGTTGGCGCCCAGCACAGCGGCCGTTTTCTTCGCTTCCACCGGAACACCCAGCGCGAGATAGGATTCGGTCAGCCGCATCAGGGCTTCCGGGGTATGGGTGGTGGTCTGGTATTTTTCGATCACGATCCGGAACCGGATGGTGGCGGCGAGCCACTTGCCGCGACGCTGGTAAAAACGCCCGATTTCCATTTCCTTGCCAGCCAGATGGTCATTGACCAGATCCATTTTCAACTGGGCATCGGAAGCATAACGGGTGTCGGGATAACGGCGGGCAACCTCGCCGAGAGACGCCAACGCCTGTTCGGTGACCTTCTGGTCGCGGGTCACATCGCTGATCTGCTCGTAATAGCAAAGCGCGATCAGATAATAGGCATAAGGCGCATCCTTGTTACCCGGATGGATCGACAGGAAGCGACGGGACGATTCTATCGCCTTGTTGTAATCGGCAGCGAGATAATAGCTGAACGCGCTCATCTGCTGCGCGCGACGGGCCCAGGGGGAATAGGGATGCTGGCGCTCGACTTCGTCAAACAGCGCGGCGGCTATCTTGTACTGACCGCGGTCAAGTCGGTCTTTTGCAGCATTGTAGAGCGTGTCGACATCGCGAGCGACGTATCTAGTGTCGGTACCGCGACCACTGCTACCGCCGCCGAGCAGTGCACAACCGGAAAGCATCGTGGCTGAGAGACCTATAACGGCCCATTTGATAATGTGTTTTGTCATATGGCAGACCTCTTAACCGCTTGTTTTCATCCAGCCAACAATAAAGCAAAAAAAGCCGCTGGAGGGGATAGATACTCCCTGTTCTGTAGCAGCTTTACCAGACATTAATCGGGTGATGGAGCCGGAAATATTCCGGACAAAGAAAAGGGCCCGAATCGCTCCGGGCCCCTTGCTGATTCATTTTGTGAAAATCTAGTCTTCGGTGATCGAAGCAGGCAATGGAATATCGCCGCCTTCGTCCTTCGGACCATCATTGTTCCGGCCACGTCCGCCGCCGTCACGGCCACGTCCGCCACCGTCGCGTCCACGACCACCGCCGCCATCACGGCGTGGTCCACGAGGCTTGTCACCGCGTGGTTCGCGAGCAGGTCTTGTATCTTCCAGCTCTTCACCAGTTTCCTGATCAACAACCCGCATCGACAAGCGAACCTTGCCGCGCTGGTCGATTTCGAGAACCTTGACCTTGACTTCCTGGCCTTCGCTCAGCTCGTCAGAAACCTTCTCGACACGCTCATTCTTGATTTCAGAGACGTGGACGAGACCGTCCTTGCCGCCCATGAAGTTCACGAATGCGCCAAAGTCGACGAGATTCACAACCTTGCCGTCATAGACTTTGCCGACTTCGGCTTCTTCGACAATGCCCTTAATCCATGCGATTGCCGCATCAATCTGGGATTTGTCGGAAGAAGAAACCTTGATCAGGCCTTCATCGTCAATATCGACCTTCGCGCCGGTTTCGGCAACGATTTCGCGGATCACTTTACCGCCGGTACCGATAACATCACGGATCTTTTCCTTGTTGATCTGCAGCGTTTCGATACGCGGAGCATGTTCGGACATTTCGGTCCGCGTGCCGCTAAGCGCCTTGGCCATTTCGCCGAGGATGTGTGCACGACCGCCACTGGCTTGTTCCAGAGCAGACTTCATGATTTCCTGCGTTATGCCGGCTACCTTGATGTCCATCTGCAAGGAGGTGATACCTTTTTCGGTACCCGCAACCTTAAAGTCCATGTCGCCGAGATGATCTTCGTCGCCGAGAATGTCGGAAAGAACCGCAAAATCTTCGCCTTCGAGGATCAGGCCCATCGCGATACCGGAAACCGGACGCGCCAGAGGCACACCAGCATCCATCATCGCAAGCGAACCGCCACAAACGGTCGCCATCGAGGACGAGCCGTTGGACTCCGTAATGTCCGAAAGAACACGGATCGTGTACGGAAATTCTTCCACTGTCGGCAATACCGGACGGAGCGCGCGGAAAGCAAGCTTACCGTGGCCGGTTTCGCGGCGACTGGTGAAACCAAAGCGCCCTACTTCCCCAACCGAATATGGCGGGAAATTATAGTGCAGCATGAAGTTGGTGTAGCTCAAACCGTCGAGCCCATCGATCATCTGCTCGGCGTCTTTGGTGCCCAAAGTCGTTGTCACGATCGCCTGCGTTTCACCGCGGGTGAACAAAGCCGAACCGTGGGTCCGTGGCAGCAAGCCAACCATGGCTTCGATCGGGCGAACCTGATCGAGCTTACGGCCGTCGATACGGGTGCCGTCCTTAATGATCGCACCGCGAACGATTTCAGCTTCCAGCTTCTTGACCATCTTGCCGGCGGTCATTTGGGTCTGGCCGTCTGCATCGGCATATTTTTCTTTGGCTTTGTCACGAACCGCATTCAGTGCGTTGGAACGCTCTGATTTGTCGGTTTTCTTGTAAGCCGCAGCAATATCTTTTCCGACCAGCTTGCGCAGAGCGTCCTTGATGTCGCTATTGTCTTCGCCAGCATCAAGCTGCCAAGGTTCTTTCGCAGCCTGTTCAGCCAGATCGATGATCAAGCCGGCGACTTCCTTGCAAGCGTCATGGGCAAATTGCACAGCACCGAGCATGACTTCTTCCGACAGCTCCTGCGCTTCGGATTCAACCATCATCACAGCGCCCATTGTTCCGGCTACAACCAGATCGAGTTCACCTTCGGCAACTTCATCCATCGACGGATTGAGCTGATATTCGCCTTCCTTATAGCCGACACGAGCCGCACCGATTGGGCCCATGAAAGGCACACCGGAGATGGTCAGTGCAGCAGAAGCCGCAACCATCGCGAGAACGTCGGGCTCGTTGATGCCGTCATAGCTCATCACTTGGCAGATCACGTTGATCTCGTTGAAGAAACCTTCCGGGAAAAGCGGGCGACAAGGACGGTCAATCAACCGGCAGGTCAGCGTTTCTTTTTCCGTGGAACGGCCTTCGCGCTTGAAGAAACCGCCCGGGATACGACCGGCGGCTGAGAATTTTTCCTGATAGTGGACGGTAAGCGGGAAAAAATCCTGCCCGTCACGTACCGATTTGGCGGCGGTAACTGCGCACAGCACAACCGTTTCGCCGAGGGTCGCGAGTACCGCGCCATCAGCCTGGCGGGCAATCCGGCCCGTTTCGAGGGTGAGGGTCTGTCCGCCCCACTCCATTTCAACTTTCTTTACATCAAACATTCGTATTTTTCCTTTGTCCCGCCTGCCCTATGCAGTGCGGGGGCTTTCTTGTGTCCAGCAATCCGGCTGAACAGCGGTTCGGGGTGACTTTCACCCCCCTTGCTTGGCGCATCCCCGCCTTATTGCGGGGATTTGCCGATCTGCACCCCTGCGAAGGCAGGGGTCCATCTCCCGAGTTTGCGTTGATTGGCACTTTCTGGAGATGGGCACCTGTCTACACAGGTGCACAATGCGAAAACGGCCCCCGCATGGGAGCCGCCTTCAAAACTCTTATTTCCGGAGACCAAGGTCCTTGATCAACTTGGCGTAACGCTCGACATCTTTCTTGCGAAGATAGTCCAGCAGGCTGCGCCGCTTGTTCACCATCATCAGCAGTCCGCGACGAGAGTGGTTATCCTTGTGGTGGCCTTTGAAATGCTCGGTCAGGTTCACAATACGCTCTGTGAGCACGGCAACCTGAACTTCCGGGGAACCTGTATCGTCCTTTGTCTGGCCGAATTTCTTGATCAGTTCCTGTTTTTTTTCTGCGGTAATTGTCATTTGTTTTCATTCCTTCGAACATCATTACATATTGAACCCGCGAACCACCTTTACGGTGCCATCAACAATCTCTGCCAGAGCGACCGGAGAACCTTGGTTCTCTGTCGCTAGGAAAAGCCCGTTGACTGCGGGGTTCCCGATCAAATCCTGCTGGTCCAGCGTCATGCCTTGTCGCAACAGTCTTGCCTGATCAGGGTTGAGGTCGAAAGCCGGGATGTCGTCCAGCCCCGCCTCAAGCGGCAAGAGGTATTCTTCAATGTCCGCGCCCTTACCAATTTCGTTGAGTTTGTCCAGCGAAATCGCCTGTTCCAGGGTAAACGGACCGGCCTTGGTCCGTTTTAACATGGTGACGTGCCCGACCGTATCAAGAGCCCGCGCAATATCGCGGGCGAGCGAGCGGATATAAGTGCCTTTCGAGACATTGGCGGAGAGAGTGATGTCATTGAGGAGGCCCGTTCGTGCTGAGCCGGTCGAAGCACGGACGGGCCGTTCTTGAGACCCTTCGACAAGCTCAGGGCGAACGGCGAGACTGTAAATAGTCACCCCTCGCAGCTTCATCTCCACCTCTTCCCCTGCCCGAGCCAGATCATAGGCCCGCCGGCCATCAATTTTCAGCGCGGAATATTTGGGTGGTATCTGCTCGATTGGCCCCGTGAACTCCGGCAATACCGCTTCAACTTCCGCCAAGATTGGCCGGTGGTCAGAACTCTCCGTCACGTCCCCCTCAGCATCTAGCGTCTCTGTCTCGCTCCCGAAGCTGATCGTAAATTCATAAATTTTCGAAGCATCAAGCATCCGCCCGCAAAGCTTGGTCGCTTCGCCAATCGCAATCGGCAAAACTCCGGTCGCCAGCGGGTCGAGCGTCCCGCCATGGCCGACCTTCAGCTTATCCTTGCCCTTGCCGAGCAGCCCGGCCTCGCGCAAATTCCGCTTCACCGCCCCGACCGCCTGCGTCGAGCCGAGATCCAGCGGTTTATCCAATATGATCCAGCCGTGCGGTTTCAACGCGTCCACTCTTCTTTCAGCAACCCAAAAACCGCCGTATCCCTGACATAGCCAGTCCAGGTAATCCGATTCTTGCGCAAGATACCCTCTTGCTTCGCGCCCAGTTTCAACACTGCCGCCATCGACCGTTTGTTGCGGGTATCGACGCGAAATTCGATTTTTCGAAAGCCGTTTGTGAAGGCATGATCGATCAGCAATTTTTTCATCACATCGTTGAACCCGATACCGCGCACCGATGGCGCGATATAGGTTCCGCCGATTTCGACCACGCCGAACTGGTCGGGGTTGATATAGTTGGTCATACCGACAACCATGTCGGTTTCGGCATTGATCACCGCAAAACGGACCCAGTTGGTGGTGTCGTGAAAGGCCTCGATCGCCTTGTCAAAATTCTCATCCAGCATGGAAACCGGATAGATATGCCAAATCTCCTGATCTTCGGCACAGGCAGCACGAAGCGGGTCGATGTGACGTTCGACTAGTGGTTCGAGGCGAACTTGACCTTTCTCCAGTGTTGTCGAGAGTTTCTCTGTCATCAATCTCACTCGTCGCCCCAGCGGAGGAGTTGCAGGCTGGACATGCCCCACATGTCCAAGGATTGTCCGGGGAACAATCCGACCTCTAACTGACCTAACCCGATTTCCGCAGAACGAACCCGAACTAGTTTTCGTCCCGCTTCAAATCCTGCGCGACCTTGGGCTTGCTGAGCAGGCTCTCGATATGCTCCGCCGTATCAAAGCTCTCGTCCGACAGAAATTTCAGCTTGGCCGCATATTTCACCTGCACCCGCTTGGCGACTTCCTTCTGGAAGAAGGCGGTGTTGGTCCGCAGCGCCTTGAGCACGTCCGCCTCATTCGCGCCGAGCAGCGGCTTCACGAATACCGTCGCGTGGCGCAAATCCGGTGACATGCGCACTTCGGTGACGCTGACACTATGCGATGTCAAAACCTCGTCATGCACTTCACCGCGCATAAGCAGCTCCGACAGGATATGCCGGACCTGCTCGCCCACACGGAGCAAGCGGACCGACCTGCCTTCAGGAGACGTATCGTTATATTTTGCCATTAGTTTCCTGACGCCGATTGAGGAAGTATGGAATTAGTGCCACCAAGGAAGCCGAGTATAATAGAGCTAAACTGCGTGTCACAATTGCAAAAGGCAATGTGAAAGAGTTGTTAAAAGCAAAGGCTAAAACTGACGCTATTATCAATATCGCTGGCATAGCGTAAATCCATCGTTCCCAGCATGCAAAGCCAATAACCAATGCCGCAACAAGCAGGATTGGATCAGTCAAATGCGATGCAGAAGCTCCCGATAATGCGGCCAAAGTTTGAGCTACATCACCGCCGCTATGGTTGAAGAAAAAGCCCATTATGCCAACCAACAATATATTCATCACCAGAATAATTATTCCGAAAAATTGCCAATTCTTGATCATTTCCAAATACCTTAGCCCGTCATGCTGAACTTGATTCAGCATCCAGAGCGAAAGTCTCCACTCTCGCAGCATACCGCCCTGGATCCCAGATCAAGTCCAGGATGACGACTGCGTCAAATAATCCGCTCTCTTTCTTCAATCTCGAACACTTCAAGCATATCGCCCGGCTTGATATCGTTGGTGTCCTCCAGAACCGCACCGCATTCCATGCCGGCACGGACTTCTTCGACATCGTCCTTGAACCGCCGCAGCGACGCGATGGTCGTTGCGCTGACGATAACATCGTCGCGGGTAAGACGCGCGAACAGACCTTTGCGCAACGATCCTTCGGTGACCAGGAGACCGGCAGCCTTGTCTTTCTTGCCGGACTTGAACACGTCCTTGACCTCGGCACGGCCCATCACGTTCTCGATCTTCTCCGGACCCAGTTCACCGGCCATCTCCGCGCGGATATCGTCGGTCAGAGCATAGATGATATCGAAATATTTGAAGCGGACACCATCGCGCTTGCCGATTTCGCGGGCCTTGGCATTTGGCCGTACGTTGAAACCGATAATCGGTGCCTTGCTGGCTCCGGCCAGGGTAACGTCCGATTCCGTGATCGCGCCGACACCGCTGTGCAAGATGCGCACTTTGATATCGTCGTTCGAAAGCTTGTTCAGTGCCTGGACAATCGCTTCGGTCGAACCCTGGACATCGGCCTTGACCAATACCGGGAATTCCACTGCACTATTTGCCGCTGCTGAGAACATATTCTCCAGGCTCGTTGGTGCCTGCGTCGTGCGGTGCAGTTTCTCCTGTTCCGCTCGATAGGCAGCCACTTCGCGGGCACGGCCCTCGTTTTCGACCACAGTCAGCTTGTCGCCGGCAGATGGAACGCCGGAGATACCAAGCACTTCGACCGGCGTCGAAGGCCCGGCTTCCTTGACCTGCTGACCCTTGTCATCAATCAATGCCCGGACCTTGCCGGTCTGCGAACCCACGACGAAGACATCGCCGCGCTTCAATGTGCCGCGTTCGATCAGCACGGTTGCAACCGGTCCACGGCCTTTATCCAGCTTCGCTTCAACGACCGCGCCTTCAGCAGGACGGTCGGGACGCGCTTTCAGTTCCAGCAATTCGGCCTGAACGTGGATTTTCTCCATCAATTCATCGAGACCGAGTTTCTTGAGCGCAGAAACCTCGGCGTCAAGAACGTCACCGGACATTTCTTCCACAATGACTTCATGTTCGAGCAGTCGTGTGCGAACCGTCGTCGGGTCAGCACCTTCCTTGTCGATCTTGTTGATCGCGACAATCATCGGCACGCCCGCCGCTTTGGTATGATTGATCGCTTCAATCGTCTGCGGCATCAAACCGTCATCGGCAGCAACCACCAGGATCACGATATCCGTGACATTGGCGCCGCGCATCCGCATTTCGGTAAAGGCTTCATGACCCGGCGTATCGAGGAACGTCACCTTGTCACCATTTTTCATGGTCACCTGATAGGCGCCGATATGCTGGGTGATACCGCCAGCTTCTCCGGCAACCACGTCGGTTCCGCGCAACGCGTCGAGCAACGACGTCTTGCCGTGATCGACATGCCCCATGATCGTAACGACCGGTGCACGCGGTTTCAGCGTTTCTTCCGGATCGACATCGGCCTGGGTATCGATTTCAACATCAGCTTCGGAAACACGCTGGATATTGTGGCCGAATTCCTCGACCAGCAGCTCTGCGGTATCCTGATCTATCGTCTGGTTGACGGTAACCATCGAGCCCATTTTGAACAGGGATTTGACGAGATCCGCACCTTTTTCGCCCATGCGTTTGGCCAGTTCCTGTACGGTAATGGCTTCCGGCACGACAACCGAACGAATCTGCTTTTCGCGCGGCTCGCTTGGACGTCCGGACCTTTGTGCGCGCTTTTCTTTTTCCCGCGCACGCTTCAGGGCTGCGAGCGAACGAGCCCGCGCAGCGCCGTCTTCTCCGCGCAGAGCACGGTTGACGGTGAGCTTGCCCGATTGACGACGATCGTTGCGATCGTCGCGTCCAGCTTTCTGCTTTTCCTTTTCCGGCTTCGCGCGCTTTGGCGCTTCCACGGGCGTGAATTTGCGGGCCGGTGGCCGCGCAGCACTCGTGGTGGCAGGTGTTTCTTCATTAGCAGGTTCGGCAACAGCGGAAGTATCGGCAGCGGCTTTTTCCGCAGCAGCAATTTCTTCTTGCGCCTTGCGCGCCTGCTCTTCTTCGGCCTTGCGGTTTTCCTCAGCCCGTTTTTTCTCGTCTGCGGTCTGCTCTTTTTTCTCGCGGGTGTCGCGCTTGCGCGCTTCCTGCATTGCGTCGAGACGCGCTTCTTCTGCTTCGCGCAGCAGTTTAGCCTGCTTCTCCTGACGGGTCAGACCATCATGCGCTTTTGGGGCGACTGGCTTCTTCTTCGGTGCCGGCTTGGCTACCGGAGCTGGCGCAGGCGCTTCCTTGACGACTTCCTTTACCGCCTCCTGCGGAGCGCCAGGCTTGCCGACCAGTTTCTTGCGTTTGACTTCGACCACCACCTTGTTGGTGCGTCCATGGCTGAACGTCTGTTTGACTTCGCCAGGTTCGACCGAACGCTTCAGCCCCAAAGGCTTGCGTGCAGGTTTTGGCGTATCTTTTGTATCTTCACTCATCGAACAGACTTAATCCCTAAAAATAAATATTTTCAACATATTATCTGGCTTTCCTAAGCCAGGTTACGCAACTTTCTTTTCCGCTCCATCCGGTATTTCATCGGATCCCTTGAAGCGAAGCCATCTCGACAGCATATGCGCAATCCGCTCAGCTGCGCGTCTATCGATTATCCCGATATGAACCACATTCTGGCGGCCCAATGCCACAGAAAGCCCCTGGCGGTCCACTGGCAAAGTCATCCCGCGTAAATCTTGGCCTTCACGGTCGCTTCCGACACGCCAGGCCTGATCCAGCTTTGCCGATCCATCTTGCCCCGCATCCGATGCGTGGAGCAGCATGGTCAGCTCATCGCGTCTGGCTGCTGTTTCGATTTTTTCTGAACCGGTTAACAAGGCCCCGCCCCGCGCTTCGAGACCCAGCCTGTCCAATGTGGCGCGTTCCAGTGCTTTTTCAAGCTGATCTGCCAGATTAGCCGGAATATCAAGCCGCCCGGTCTTGAACGCGCGCGATAATGCGGCTTTTAGCTGACCCTTGGCAAGCGCTGCTTCGAGAGCAGCACGATTGACGCCAATCCAGGCCCCGCGACCGGGGGCTTTCGCCCTTACGTCCGGAGCGATTTGCCCATCAGGTCCCATCGCCAGACGCACCAGTTCATCCTGGGAGAGACTCTCCCCGGTTAAAATGCATTTACGGTGTGGCGTGCGATCTAGAGGTTTAGACCGCGTCTCATTGGGTGGATTCCGCATCTGCGTCCTCCCCGGTTTCTTCGGTCGCCGCAGCTGCTGCTGGCTCGTTTTCATCCTCGAACCAGTGGGCACGTGCTGCCATGATGATCTCGTTGCCCTGCTCTTCGGTCAGGCCATATTGGGCCAATACACCATCCGGTTCGGGCTTACGGTTGTCATTGCGACGGCGCGGTTCCGATTTCCGTTTCAGAACCAGCTCATCGGTCGCGAGATCTGCAACATCATCCAGCGTCTTGAGACCAGCTTCACCGAGGGTAACAAGCATGGCTTCGGTCAGATGCGGCAATTCGGCAATGGCATCCTCGACGCCCAGTTCGGTGCGTTTTTCCCGTGCAGCCGCTTCGCGCCGATCCAGTGCCTCGATGGCACGGTTCTGCAATTCAGCAGCAAGCTCTTCGTCAAAGCCTTCGATGCTGGAAATTTCTTCCGGTGCGACATAGGCGACTTCTTCAAGCTCGCTAAAGCCTTCGGCCACCAAAAGCTGTGACAATGTTTCGTCGACGTCCAGATCTTCCTGGAACATCTCGGTACGGGCAGCAAATTCAGCCTGGCGTTTTTCGCTCGAGTCCGCCTCGGTCATGATGTCGATGGCAAGGCCGGTCAGCTGCGAGGCCAACCGGACATTCTGGCCGCGACGGCCGATGGCAAGACTGAGCTGATCGTCAGGAACAACAACCTCGATCCGGCCTTCTTCCTCGTCGATAACCACGCGGCTTACCGTTGCCGGTTGCAACGCATTGACAACGAATGTCGCAATGTCTTCCGACCAGGGAATGATATCGATTTTTTCGCCCTGCATCTCCTGCACGACGGCCTGCACACGGCTACCCTTCATGCCGACGCAAGCGCCAACCGGGTCAATCGAGCTATCGTGACTGATCACACCAATTTTTGCGCGTGAGCCGGGATCGCGGGCTGCGGCTTTGATCTCGATAATGCCGTCATAAATTTCCGGCACTTCCTGTGCAAACAGCAACCGCATGAAATCAGGATGGGCGCGGGACAGGAATATCTGTGGTCCACGGTTCTCGCGGCGCACATCCAGAATAAGCGAGCGGACCCGATCACCGACACGGGCGGCTTCGCGCGGGATTTGCTGATCGCGGCGGATGACGCCTTCTGCGCGACCCAGATCAACGACCACATGGCCAAATTCAACCGATTTGACGACGCCGGTGATGATCTCTCCGCCGCGATCCTTGAATTCCTCAAATTGCCGCTCGCGTTCAGCGTCGCGAACCTTTTGGAAAATTACCTGCTTGGCTGATTGCGCATCAATACGGCCCAGATCGACTGCCGGCAACGGATCAACAATGAAGTCGCCAACACTGGATCCGGGCTCCAGTTTTTCAGCCTGCTTGATATCGACCTGCTTGAAATAATCTTCAACTTCATCAACCACTTCGACAACCCGCCACAAGCGCAGATCGCCGGTTTTGACGTCGAGTTTCGCGCGAATATCATTCTCTGCACCATAGCGGGCGCGCGCCGCTTTCTGGATCGCTTCTTCCAGCGCTTCGATCACGATCGCCTTGTCGATCATTTTTTCCGTCGCAACAGCGGTCGCGATAGCGAGCAACTCGGCTTTATTGGCTGAAATAGCACTGCCCATGATTAGTCTTCCTGTTCTTCTAAAGTCTGTTCATCAATTTCGTCTGCACCTGCTACCGAAACCGGAACGGTTGCAGCAATCAGAGCATCGGTCAGAATCAATTTCGCGCTATGGACATTCGTCAGGGGCGTCTCCTGACTTCCCGTCTCGCGATCGTCAATCTTTATTATGTCGCCTTCGATGCCTTCGAGCAGGCCGCGAAGCTGTTTCTTGCCTGCTACCGCCTCGGTTACGTTGATCCGCGCTTCATGACCGGCCCAGTTCTCATAGTCTTTTGCGCGGGTCAGCGGCCGGTCAATACCCGGAGAGCTGACTTCCAGGCGATAGGCATGATCAATCGGGTCCCGGCCATCTTCTTCCAGGATATCGAATTTTTCCGAAATACGGCGGGACAAAGCAGCGCAATCGTCGATATCCAGTTGTCCGGTTTCCGGACGCTCGGCCATGATCTGCAAAGTTGGCTCATCCGCCCCCGACACGAACTGCACCCGCACCAAATCAAAGCCCAAAGCATCTGCTTCCGGCTCGATCAGTTTCATCAGGGCAGCAATATCAGTCAAATAAATTCCATTTCCATACGCAAAGATCTTGGCTGCCGGCCCCGTCTGGCACCAGCCCCTTCAAATCTCACAATGTTGGGATAACGTCTATTTAGAGACAGATTCTCGATATTGCAACGCCTGATTCAAACAGCCACGACATTATAGACGAGCAGGACCAGATAGGTCACGAGCAATATCCCGCCTTCCCAGCGCGTTATCTTTCGCCCGGTTGCAGCAAATATCAGGAGCAATACGGAAGCCGCGATCAGCACCGGTAATCCGAAATTTGCAATCTCGCCGGGAATGGTGCCGGGGGCAATGAATGCGGTGACGCCGCCAATCAGCAGCAGATTGAAGATATTGGAGCCCAGTACATTGCCCAGGGCAACCGCACTTGCGCCTTTATAGGCAGCGATCACAGATGTCACCAGTTCTGGTAGGGACGTGCCGATTGCGATGACCGTCAAACCGATGACGGCTTCGCTCATGCCCACCAGACGCGCGATATCGACCGCGCCCTCGACCAGCCACCGGCCGCCCAGCACGATCAGGATGATCCCGAAAATGAGCACCAGGATTGATCGCCAGAGCGGTTGCACATCGTGCAAATGCGTGTCTGAAATCTCCAGCGCCTCGGCCTTCTCATGCAGTGCGCTCGCCCCTGCCGGCTGCGTCTGTTCGGCCCGATAAGCGTAGACCAGATAAGCCGCCAGAAGCACAAGAAAAGCGATGCCGATGGCAATCGTGATGCCCGTTGTGACGGCGACCAGCCACAAGATAACCGTCGCAACCAATGCCAGTCCGCCATCGCGCCACAATGGACCCCTCGGCACCACAACCGGCAGGATCAGGGAGGCAGTACCGAGAATGAGCAGGCTGTTCGCGAGGTTGGAACCAACTATATTCCCCCAGGCGATGCCAGGCGATCCGGCCCGCGCCGCTTCGACGCTGGCGACCAGTTCCGGTGCGGAGGTACCGAAACCGACGATGGTCAATCCGATCAGAAGATCGGACATCCCTGCCCGTTCGGCCACGCGGACGGCACCGCGTACCAGCAATTCTCCGCCAACGATAAGTATGACGAAGCCCGCCAGCAGAGCAAGAAGCGGAATCAGCAACGTATTCAACACCGTGGAACAGGATCAGCGATTGCGTTTGCCGAGCAGCCGCAACCGCAGCGCATTCAATTTTATGAAGCCTTCCGCGTCCTTCTGGTCATAAGCGCCCTGGTCATCCTCGAAGGTCACGACATCTTGGCTGTAAAGGTTGAAATCGACATCTGCCTTGCGGCCGACAACGCTGACCAACCCTTTGTAGAGTTTTAACCTGACCGTTCCGGTCACTCGCTCCTGGCTTTTGTCAATCGCCGCCTGAAGCATCTCTCTCTCCGGGGCGAACCAGAAACCGTTATAGACCAGCTCCGAATAGCGAGGTGCCAATTCGTCTTTCAAATGCATGGCTCCGCTGTCGAGCGTAAGCTGTTCGATCCCGCGATGCGCCGCGTGATAGATGGTTCCACCCGGCGTCTCGTACATGCCTCGCGATTTCATACCGACAAAACGGTTTTCGACCAGATCAAGCCGGCCGATGCCATGCTCTCGACCATAATCGTTCAGTTTTTCCAGCAAGGTCGCAGGCGACATGCCTTCACCATTGATCGCGACACCATCGCCATGTTCAAAATCGATAGTGATATATTCCGGTGTATCCGGTGCATCTTCGGGATTATTGGTGCGCGAATACACATAATCCGGCACTTCTTCCCATGGATCTTCAAGGACTTTGCCTTCCGATGACGTGTGCAACATATTCGCGTCGGTTGAAAAAGGAGCTTCCCCGCGCTTGTCCTTAGGCACGGGAATTTGATGCTTTTCGGCAAATTCGATCAGCCGGGTTCTGCTGGTGAGATCCCACTCCCGCCAGGGGGCGATCACTTTCACATCGGGATCAAGGCCATAATAGCCAAGCTCGAAGCGGATCTGGTCATTGCCCTTGCCGGTTGCGCCATGGGCCACTGCATCTGCTCCGGTCAGCTTGGCAATTTCGATCTGGCGCTTGGAAATCAACGGCCGGGCAATTGAAGTGCCCAGCAAATACAGACCCTCGTACAACGCATTGGCGCGCATCATCGGAAAGACGAAATCCTTGACAAATTCCTCGCGCAGATCGTCGATGAAAATATGTTCCGGTTTGACACCCAGCGTTTCGGCAACACGGCGCGCAGGACCCAGTTCTTCGCCCTGCCCCAGATCGGCGGTGAAGGTCACCACCTCACACTTATATTCCTGCTGCAACCATTTCAGGATGACGCTGGTGTCCAGACCGCCGGAAAAGGCCAGAACCACACGCTTTACGGAATCGCTCATTGTTTCGTCTTTCCATGGATAAAGCGCCGCGCCTAACAGGCTCCAATTTGCCGCGCAATATGATATGTCGGGACTGGTTGGAGAGACTCATGGCAAAAGCGAAGAACAAAACACAGGAAACGGACCTTAGCGTCGAGGCCTTTATCGCGACGGTCGAGCCCGAACGGCGAAAAGACGAGGCGCAAAAGTTGGTAGCCATGTTCCGGCGCATCACGGGCAAAGAACCGAAAATGTGGGGCCCCAGCATCATCGGTTTCGGCAGTTACGACTATAAATATGAAAGCGGACGGGAGGGGACAGCCCCCCGATCGGGATTTTCGCCGCGCAAGGCAAAACTCAGCATCTATCTGATGGGCGCCTATTGCACCCCCGAAGGGCAGGCAGAGCAGGAACGGCTATTCAAATTGCTCGGCAAGCATAGCGTCGGAAAATCCTGCCTTTATATCAACCGGCTGGAGCAGGTGGATATAAAAATACTCGAACAGCTTATCAAAAATAACTGGGATTTGATGAACGAGCGCTATCCGCAATAATCAAATAGATTCGCAGGATACCCGCCAACCACATCATCCGCCGCGAAGCTCCTTCTCTGTCTCCCCGATATAATCCCGCGTTATCGGTAAAGTCCGCCGGTTGCGGCTGAACTGAACCTGGTAATTGCACATGCCGCCGCTTTCAAACGCCGCGGTCGCGCCAGCCAGATAAAATATCCACATCCTATAAAATCGTTCGTCGTAGAGCGCGATAATCTTATCTCTGTTTCGCACCGTCCGCTTGTACCATTCGCGCAGGGTGAAGGCATAATGCAGCCGCAAATTTTCTGCGTCGGTTGCAATCAGGCGATATTGCTCGCTGGCCGCCAGGGTTTCGCTCAGCGCCGGAATATAGCCGCCGGGAAAAATATATTTTCGGGTGAAGGCATCGGTTGTGCCAGGACCACCCATCCGGCCGATCGTGTGCATGAGCATCACCCCGTCATCGGTCATCAGATTCGCGCAGCAACGAAAAAATGTCCGGAACTGCGGCGTGCCGACATGCTCGAACATGCCGACCGAAACAATCCGGTCAAAGGTTCCCGGATCGCGCGCAGCCAGATCACGATAGTCGATCAGCTCGAACTTTACCTTGTCGGCGACACCTTCTTTCTCGGCCCGTTCCTGCGCTTTTTTAAGTTGCTCTTCGCTGAGTGTGATGCCGAGCACCTCGACGCCGGTCTTGTGGTGCAGATAGAGCGCCATGCCGCCCCAGCCGCAACCGAGGTCGAGCACCCGCTGTCCTGGCTTCAGGTCCAGTTTCGCGGCAATATGCGCCTTTTTGTCAGCTTGTGCCTGCTCGAGTGTCATGTCCGGCCCGTGCCGGTCGAAATCCCAGTAAGCGCAGCTATATTGGAGATCATCATCGAGGAACAGATCGTAGAGGTCATTGCCGATATCATAATGATGCGCAACATTGCTTTTCGACCGACCGAGCAAGTTTATCCGGTCAAGACTGCCTGCCGCATGGTCACGGAGTTTCTTGAATGCACTCGGGTCTTTCAGCTTCCCGCCGCGTTCGAATGGCCGGTTGGCGCGCAAAAGCTGCACCAGTTCCATGATATCACCCTGTTCTACAATCAACCGGCCATCCATGAACGTCTCGGCGGCCCCCAAGCGCGGATCGAGCAGAATCTGCCGCATCACATTCTTGTCCGCGAGCCGGATACCGATGTCGGGATAACCATCTGTTGGTGTTCCGTAGGCTTCGGTCGATCCGTCAGGATGAGTGACCCGTATCGAACCCTTTTCAACCACGCTATTTAGAAATCGGCCCAAAATCGACATTCATTCACTCCAGATAAGACAGAATAAGCCCGAAAATCAGATGCCTGCATACCATTCATAATTGGCCACATCCTGCCAATAACCGCCCTTGCCCTCACCAATCCCTGCCAAAGATGCAACGGCTTCAATCCCGGTTACATATTTGGCATGTTTGTAGCCCAGTTGTCGCTCGACCCTGAGCCGCAGCGGTGCTCCGTTTTCGATCGGCAACGGCTGCCCGTTCAAGCGGTGCGCCAACATCGTCTGCGGATGATAGCCGTCCAGCAAGTCGATGCTTTCGTAATATGGCCTGCCACCCAGCCTGTCGGCGCAGTGAAAAACCAGAAATTTTGCGCTGCTTTTGAGTTGCGCGATATCCAGCAGGATTTTGAGCGGGACGCCTGTCCATTGCCCGATTGCACTCCAGCCCTCGACACAATCATGGCGGGTGATTTGGGTCCGCTGCGGCAGGGACCGTATCGCATCAAGGCTGAATTGCTGGGGCTTGCTGAACAGACCGGTGAGCCGGAGCCGCCAATCGACAAAGCCCTGAGCCGCGCTGGCCGTATAGTCAGCGGTCCCGGGATCACGGGTACCGTTGGCCCGGAATGTGGGCGACAGATCGGCAACAGCATATTCGCTGGCCAGTTCCATCCGGTCACCCAAGGCGCGCTGAACGGTGAAATTGGCCGTTTCGGCGCTGGCCAATATATTCTGAAAAGTCGGACTTCCATTCAAGGCATCGCAACCGGACAACAGCCCCCCTGCGCCGATCGCCGCGCTGGTGATCAATTTCCGGCGGGTGATGATCGTCATAGCGGCGGCTCCTTTTCTTCTCCGCCCAGAATCATCGACCTGATTTGCTGAACGGGGCCGGAAAGCAACACCATCACCATGTGGATCAGGAAAAATAGCACCAGCAGAAACGCCGCGGCAAAATGTAGCGACCGCGCCGACTGGCGGCCACCCAATATATCAGTCAGAAACGGCCAGTTGGCGTCCATTGCCGGAGACATCGCCAGGCCGGTAAAAATCATCAGCGGCAGCAGGATGAAGATCACGCCAATGTAGCTCAGCTTCTGAATGCTGTTATAGTCCATTCCCGCCGAATGCCGGATCGCGCGGAGGTCGAGATGATGGCGAAACGAGCGCCAGAGATGCGATGGTCGCCATTCCTCGCGGCGCATATGCAGGTCCCGCTTAATATGACGGTTCCACAGCGAAACGACCATGAACAGCGTTAGACCGACGCTGAATATCCAGGCGAAAAAGAAATGCCAGCGCCGTCCATCCGCCAAGCTATAGGCAGAAGGAATCGTCGCCCAGCCGGGGAAGGCCCGCTTCTTGGTCCTGCCCGCACTATCTTGCCAGTTTCCGAGAAAACCGGTCGTCTCGATGCGCAATTCGCCCAGTCGCAAATAACCCAAAGTCTCGGATGACCCCACAGCCATCCAAGCGTAGTCGTCATTCGCTCCATATTCACCCCAATAGAGCCGCGGGTGAGCGTTAAAAATGGTCAGACCGCTCATCAGAAGCACGATAAGGCACAGCGCATTGATCCAATGCCACAGCCGTGTGGTCAGACGATGGCGAGGCTGGGCGGATATGATTGCGTCGTTCGTCATGATTGCACTCTAACCGCTGCTGCGGCGTTGCCAAGCACATCATTATGCCTGCCCACTGTTGCATGTTAACAACACACCTTGATAGAATTTCATTTTTAACAATTCTGACAGAGTCAGCCAGTTGATATTCATATTTGTAAACATATATCCACCGGTGACCGCGAAAGAAAAAATACAAGTTTAAATAAAGTAGTGGTTAGTTAGTTGTAAAATCAAGGAACAATATAAATGAAAAATGTAACAATAGCAGCTGCTATTGCAGCATCTGTGCTTGCATCCCCCGCAATGGCTCAGCAAACTGGCGACTTTTCTGGTGTAAAAGCTACGGCAATCGCTGGATATGACAATATCGACCTCGACATCGCCGGTATCGATAATGTCGATGGATTTCTGTACGGCGCAGCCCTTGGCTATGACATGCAATCGGGCAATATGGTCTATGGCGTCGAGCTGGAAGCAACCGAATCTACCGGTAAAATTTCCAATGCGGCTGGTCGTATTGATGTCGGCCGCGATCTCTACGCCGGTGGCCGTCTTGGCTATGTCCTCGGTGGATCCACCCTGCTCTACGCAAAGGCTGGCTACACCAATGCGCGCAGTTCCTCTCCCGGACTGGGCGGCGCAAATGGTGACGGCGTTCGTGTCGGTGCCGGTCTCGAGTTCAAGCTCAGCGAGAACACGTTCGCACGCGGCGAATATCGCTACAGCAACTACGAAGACGGTGTTTCCCGGAACCAGGGCCTAGTTGGTCTTGGCGTAAAATTCTAATCTAGCCAAATTGAATAAAATCGGATTGGGCGGGTAGCAATACCCGCCCTTTTTTTATTGCTTTCAAAAGCCTCCAATATTCTTCAGAATATGAGATCATGATTTGAGGGATGGGATATTATGAGCGCTTATAAACAGGTCATCAAACTGCATCCTGATCCGCTTGCGCCCTACGCTATCTCACCAGCATGGCAGGTGGGTGACTTGCTGTTTCTTTCCGGCCAGGCAGCGATTGACGAACAGGGTCAAATTGTTGGCGTCGGTGATTTCGATGCCCAGTTGAAACAGGTTTTCATCAACATCGATCGCGTGATCCGCGCGGCGGGCAGCAGCCGGGACCAGATTGTCAAAGTGACTATCTATCTGACCAATATGGCCAATTTTCCGAAAATCGTGGCAGCGAGAAAAACTTATTTCACCCCGCCCTATCCCGCAGACACGACGGTTGAAGTCAAGGCACTGGCCTTGCCGGAATTGATGGTCGAGATTGACGTTATCGCGGCGGCCTAGCCCAGCGCAGCCTGCTTCTCTTCCGCAAGCCGGTCCAGTTCCGCGCGGCTTTTCTTCTCGCTGGCCGATTTTAATTGTCCACAAGCGGCCATGATATCGCGCCCGCGCGGGGTACGGATCGGCGCGCTGATACCGGCATCAAAAATGATCTTCGAGAACGCCTTGATCCGCTCGGGGCTGGAACATTCATAATCCGAACCGGGCCATGGATTGAACGGGATCAGATTGACCTTGGCCGGCAAATCATAATTGCGCAGCAGGTTGACCAGCTCGCGGGCATCCTGATCGCTGTCATTCTTGTCTTTCAGCATCACATATTCAAAGGTAATCCGCCGCGCGTTGTTGGCGCCGGGATAATCAGCGCAGGCCTGGAGCAGTTCCTCGATCGAATATTTGCGGTTCAGCGGGACGATCTCGTCTCGGGTTTCCTTGTTTACTGCGTGCAGCGAGATCGCGAGATTGACGTTGATCTCCGCCCCAGCCCGGGCAATCATCGGCACGACGCCGCTTGTCGACAGCGTGATCCGGCGGCGGGAAAGGGCAAGACCGTCCCCGTCCATCACGATCTTCATCGCATCGCGGACATTCTCGAAATTATAAAGCGGCTCACCCATGCCCATCAGCACGATGTTGGTCAGCAGACGGCCGTCAGACTTGTAGGCCTGATTATATTCCTTGGTGTTTTCCGCTTCCTCGTCATCGACAAAATCCATCACGCCCTTGGGCCATTCCCCCAGCGCATCACGGGCGAGCATCACCTGCCCGACAATCTCGCCGGGAGTCAGGTTGCGCACCAACCGCATGGTGCCGGTATGACAGAACCGGCAATTGAGCGTGCAGCCGACCTGGCTGGATATACACAGTGTGCCGCGATCCTCGTCGGGGATGAAGACCATTTCATAATCTTGGCTGTCCGCCGAGCGCAGCAACCATTTGCGGGTGCCGTCCTCTGACAGATGGGCTTCAACAATCTCCGGGCGCCCGACCACGAAGCGGTCCGCCAGCCAGGGACGAAGCGTCTTGCCGAGATCGGTCATCTGGTCGAATTCGGTGACGCCGCGATGATACAGCCAGTGAAACAGCTGTTTGGACCGCAACTTGGCCTGTTTTTCATCCAGCCCCGCGTCGTTCATCAGGTCGCGAATCTCGATCTGGCTAAGACCGATCACATCTACGCGGCCATCGGCGCGCGGGGTAACCTTTGCGGGCAAGGGAACGGGATCAATATGGCCGGGAATCTGCATGGCTGGCATATAGTGTGTGTCTGCAGGAAAATCTACCGCAACCGCGAACAGCCCAGTGATGCCGCATCAATGGCGGTTGCCGCGCCGCGTAAACGATAGGCGTCGACGATGGACTTGCCATCCCGGCCGACGCTTTCCACGGTCATGCTGGTCGATGACCGGATCGCCGCAATGATCGCGGCGTCCATGCGTTTGTCCTGCGACCAGCCGTCAGAGCGATTAGCGGTGAGTTGGAAGCGACGACCGGCGATGCTGACGACCACCCGGCTGTTGGTTGACCGGTCCCGGCTCAGGCGCACGTGGAATTGCCGCCTGATTTTGCGGCTGGGCCAAAAACCGATACTGGCAAAGGACTTGCGCTCCGCTTTGCCGTGTATTTCTTCCGATTCTGCAATCGCATAACAGCGCGGGACTTCAGGGTCGCGGAACGCGCCCCAGCTATTGAATATACCGAGAGAGTCTTTCGCGACCAACGGGGTCGAGATTACAGATAATGCCAATCCTAGAAGAACAAGCCGCTTGTTCAAGCCTTCTCCCCTTCGCCGCCGCCGATATGGATGATATCCTCCCTGCCATCGCAAATTTGCACTATCGAACCTTGCGGCAATCCCTCGGCAATCGGCGCACCAAAGCGTTGATGGGAGTCCGCTCCGACCAGCAGGCCGCGCAAAACCCGGCTGGTCATGCCGTGACTGATCAGCACAGCGTCCCGCATAAAACTCTGTTCTTCCAGCCAGTGCTCCAGTCGTTTTGCAATATCTCGATAATCCTCGCCGCCGGGTGCAACCGTCACGAACAGGCGTTCTTCATGGTCTATCTCTAACTTGCCGTCGAGATCGCGATACATCACGCCGCCCCATTCACCCATATCGATTTCGCGCAACCGCGTATCGCTGCGCGCCTGATGCCAGTCGGCACCGACGTGCTCGGCAACTACCGACAGGGTTTGCAGCGCGCGGTCGGTGTCGGAGGCAATCAAGTCCAGTGTCGGTGTATCGGGCGCCAGATGCAAAGCCAGCGCCCGGCCCATCGCATCAGCCTGGGCAAAGCCGGCGCGGGTCAGCGGCGTGTGGACATGGTCGCCCTGAATCCGGCCCGCGAGGTTGAAAATCGTCTCGCCGTGCCGCGCGATAAACAAGCGCTTTCCATTGGTACTGATGCCGCTCATATTCGTCCTGTCCCGCTCGAGAATGGTCAAAACCATCCGATCAAACTGCGGCTTTACCCGCCTCCCCACTTTTTTCCACAGTTTTTCACGGCATTATCGGACATCGGGCCGCGATCAGGCTTGCCCTGCGGCACTTTATTGTTAATGAAGCGAGGAACTATCCGTGAAGCCGTGCGGAGTCATTCGCACAGCTATTTTCACGGTTGATCGGGAACAAGAAGGACGGTTTATGAAAGCGACCATTGAACGCGCGGCATTGCTAAAGAGCCTGGGCCATGTCCAGTCCGTGGTTGAGCGACGCAACACTATTCCGATATTGTCGAACGTACTGATCGAAGCAAGCAGCGACGGCAGTATCAAGCTGATGGCGACCGACCTCGATCTCCAGGTCGTAGAAACCGTCGAAGCCCAGGTTGAAACCGCCGGATCGACCACGGTTTCCGCGCACACCCTGTTCGACATCGCCCGCAAGCTGCCCGACGGTTCGCAGGTCCAGCTGGATGCCGCCGATGGCAAGATGAAAGTCAACGCCGGTCGCGCGCGGTTCAACCTGCAGACGCTGCCCCGCGACGATTTTCCGGTCATTGCCGAAGGCGAATTGCCGACAAGTTTTGAACTGCCCGCAACCTCGCTGATCCAGATTATCGACAAGACCCGCTTTGCGATCTCGACCGAAGAAACCCGCTATTATCTTAACGGCATCTTCCTCCACGTGCAGGACGAAGAAACGCCGGTGCTCAAAGCCGCAGCGACCGACGGCCACCGCCTAGCCCGCGTCACCCTGCCCCGCCCGGCGGGCGCAGAAGGCATGCCCGACGTGATCGTCCCGCGCAAATGCGTCAACGAACTGCGCAAATTGCTCGACGAGAATAGTGAATCCTCGGTCCAGATCGACCTGTCCGCGAGCAAGATCCGCTTCACTCTGGGCACCGCGATCCTGACCAGCAAGCTGATCGACGGCACCTTCCCCGATTACACCCGCGTCATTCCGACCGGCAACGACAAGTTGCTCAAGATCGATCCGAAAAGCTTTGCCCAGGGAGTCGACCGCGTATCGACCATCGCGACCGAGAAAACCCGTGCGGTAAAAATGGCGCTCGGCGACGACAAGATCACGCTCTCCGTCACCTCGCCGGAAAATGGCAAGGCCGAGGAAGAAGTGCCGGGCTCCTACAAGGACGACACGTTCGAAATCGGTTTCAACTCCAAATATCTGATGGATATCCTGAGCGAGATCGAAGGCGATACCGTCGAACTCCACCTCGCCGACGCCAGCGCACCGACGCTGATCCGCGAGAATGACAAGTCGTCGGCGCTCTATGTACTGATGCCGATGCGGGTTTGAGTAGTTTTTACTCCCTCTGCCTCGAGGGAGAGCGTCGTATAGATTTGGCAGTTTGCCTGCCTAGTGGAAGCCGGTTGGGAGTGAGCAAAACCCGACGGGTTTCGTTCGTCCTGAGCCTGTCGAAGGACAGCTATCGACCAGAAGCGTGGTTCGACAAGCTCACCACTAACGGCAATAAACATCCGACGCACCGATCTCATCCAACCGCGTCTTATCTCGTCACTCCAGCGAAGGCTGGAGCCTAAACCAAGGTTGCTTTATCTCGGAAGACCTCGCCAAGCACGAAACTCCCGTTTCAAAACCCGACCGGATTGGATCCCAGCCTTCACTGGGGCGACCTAAAACTTACTCCGCAGCCTACAGCATCTCGACCGCTTGCGGTCCCCGGACAAGACCGCCCGGTCGTGCATCCGCAACCGAACCGCTCTTGAACGTCAGCTGTGATTGTTCTCGACCTACTGCTTCAATCTCAATCGACAAACCGTCATTTCCTTCTCCCGTAGGAAAGAAGATTTAGAAGACTAGCATTTATTCCCACCGCACAATATAGCGCCCGCACATACAATGTCTCGCCACCTCTCCCTCTCCCGGTTCCTTAAAACCAACCCGGCGATCCACGCCTTCGCCCTGTTCGCGCTGATCATCAGCACGCTGGTGCCGCAAGGCTTCATGCCCACCCACACCGCCAGCGGCTTTGCGATCAAGCTCTGTTCGGGTCATGCCGACAGCAAGCTGGTGATCACGCCGGACAATCCGGACTATGAATTGCTTACGCTGGTCTACGGGCAACAGAATGAGAATGTGCCGGATCCGGACCCTGAAAAACCGGCTCCTGTCTGTGCCTTTGCCGGGGGAGCGTCCGTCGGTCTGGCATCAGCGGCACCCAACTTCAACATCCCCACGCTGGCTCCGGCCACTCACGAACCGTCCGAACCGCGCCGCTTTGCGCTGCGCAACCGGATCAATATTCCGCCAGCGACCGGGCCGCCTGTAATTTCCCAAAATATTTGAATTAGCGCGCGATCTGCACCCCAAGCGGTGATGGATCGTACCAATCGTATTATTTGCGGTCCTCCCGTGCAGCGGGACATGACCGCGTGGGATTTATCATGAACAAAACAATATTAACCGCCTTTACGGCGAACATCGCCCTTGCCTCTCCTGCTTTTGCCGAAAACGATCCTCTCACCGATATCATCGTCACCGGTCAGCGCGAAACGGTGACCACCGACGAGATCAAAAGCGATAAGGAAATTATTTCCACCCCTGACGCAGCGCCGCTGGTGTCTCGCGCGCCGGGTGCCGCCTTGATCGACAATGGCGGACTGTCCGGCCAAGTCCAGTATCGAGGGCTATTTGGTGACCGCATATTGGTCCGCGTCAATGGTCAGCGTTTTTCTTCAGGCGGGCCCAATTTGATGGACCCGCCGCTTCACTATGCGCCCATGGCTCTGGTGGACCGGATCGAACTCGACCGCGGCATCAGCCCCGTCCGGAAAGGCCCGGGCCTTGGTGGCGGTGTGAATGCCATTCTGAAGCAGGCCGAGTTCTCCGATAGCACTTCAATGCAACCCGGGGCCGACCTGACCGCCGGCTATCGCAGCGGCGACAACAGCTATCTTTTGGGAGGATTGGCCGGTCTGTCCAACGAGCATATCAAGCTGGGTGTCATCGCATCCTACGAGAAAGGCGATGATCTGCAATTCCCGGACGGAACCATCGCTTCCACCAGCTTTGAGCGCCTGAATTACGGGGCACATGCGGGAATAAAACTCGATGATGGCAGCCTTACCGTATCTTACCGGCGTCAGGAAACCGGTCCGACCGGCAACCCGCCCTTCGCAATGGATATCCAGTATTTCGACACGGACTTCCTGAGCCTGGCCTATGAGGGCAAGCTCAGTGACAATCTGTATCTTGAAGTGGAAGCGGGCCATGTCGCGGTTCGCCATCTGATGGATAATTTTTCTCTGCGGCAAGGACCGGCCAGCCCGATGGACCTCCGCGCCACTTTTGCCGACGCAGATACAAGCACTGCTTCCTCCTCGCTGCGCATCGGAACGCCGGACCGTCATGTCAGACTGGGCGCCGACGTCGAGGTGATGGACAAGGATGTGCGGATCACCAATCCTGCAAACGCGGCCTTCTTCCTGACATCGCTCAACAATATTTCAGGCAGCCGGATCGGTGCTTTCGTTGAGAGTCGCATTGCATTCGGTCCGATTGAAGCCGAAATTGGTGCGCGCTTTGATCATCATCGGATGGAGTCAGGCTCGCCTTTTCTGGGCAGCGCAGTGCCCATGGGCCCGCACATTCTTGCCAATGGTTTTACCGCTTCGGATCGCACGTGGTCTGACAACACAATCGATGTCGCAACGCGCTTCTGGAGCGATATAGGGAGATTCAAGCCCCGCTTGTCGCTTGCGCACAAGACCCGTGTCCCCAATGCAGTCGAGCGGTTCTCATGGTTGCCGACCGGCGCAAGTGGAGGCCTTGCTGACGGGAACATCTATGTCGGGGATCTGAAATTGCGGAATGAAAAGGCATGGATTGCCGAAATTGGTTTCGACTATCAGGATAGCCGTTTCTATGCGCGGCCAACACTGTTTTATCGCCGGGTGGATGATTTCATTCAGGGAGTTCCGTTCGATGCTACTCCGGGCGTTATCGACAGTCCGGTGGAAACGGTCGCAAACATGAACGGTGATCCGACACCGTTACGATTTGGCAATGTCGATGCGGATATCTACGGCGCCGACGTGGATTTCGGCTGGAATGTCAGCGGGCCGCTGCATCTGGATGGCACCGCAAGCTATGTCCGCGCAAAACGCCGCGATATTGACGATAATCTCTACCGTATCGCCCCGCCAAACGCGCGCGTCGCTTTTAGCTGGCAGGAGGAAATCTGGCATTTGGGCGCCGAACTGCAGGTCTTTGCAGACCAGAACAAGGTTTCGACCACCAACAGCGAACAGCCGAGCAACGGCTATTTGCTGGCCGGGTTGTTCGGTCATATTGAACTGACGCCGACATTGTCGCTCGACGCCAGCGTCGAAAACCTTTTCAACAGAAATTATACCGAGCATCTAGCTGGCTATAATCGGGTAAGCGGTTCGGACGTGGCGCTAGGCGCACGTTTGCCGGGAGCAGGCAGAAGCGCCTTTATCCGGCTGCGCTGGAGCGGATTCTAATTCCTTCATTTGACTAGCAGCGCAGCCGGGAAGCCGGCTGCGCACTACTCTGCCGTTTCGAGCATCTCGACCATTTGCGGTCCACGGATCAGGCCGCCGGGACGCTTGTCGGTCACAACGCCGCGCCTAACCCTCAAGCGCTTGCCAGGTTTTCGGGCCAACAATGCCGTCCGCCCCCAGCTTCTTGTTCTTCTGGAACTGACGAACAATAGTCTCGGTTGCCGGTCCAAAATCACCGTCAATGGCTACCATATAGCCCTTTTTGCGCAACAATGCCTGCAGCTCAGCCACCTGACTACCCTTCAGACCGCGCCGCAATACCGGGCGAGAATTTGGTTTGGCATTTGCCTCGTGACCGAGCGCCTCGACCCGCGCCAATGCTGTTTTCGCTTTACCGAGATAGCGCCTGCGGTCTTCCAGTCCGTTGAGGCCGCCGTTCACCGCCTTGGTCACCCGGATCAGATCATCCCTGTCGCAATGACGGTTGATTTTACGATCTTTCCAATATTCGCAGGCAATGATCAGGGAAGTAACCGGCTCAGCGGCCAGTTCCGGATTACCCTCCAGATCCATGCCAATTTTCGGGCCGAGCGCACGGTAATTGGCGCGTCCGGTCAGTTGCAACAATCCGCGACCTTTGTAGCGGCGTCCATCTCCCGGCTGGATATTGCCGAGGTCCCTTCTGCCCTCATAAGCGGCACCTGACGCAAATTCTTCGGTGGTTCGGAAACCAGCCGACTCATGCGCAATCTGGGCTAGAAAATGCGCCACACGCAAAGCAGTATTGATCTCATATTTTGCGAGCGTTTCCTGCATGGTGCCTGAGATGGCCTCGACGATACGCGCCTGCTTGCTATGGTTTGCGCCGGAAAAGCGCGGCATAATGCTGTGTAGAACGTCTAAATCAACCGCAATCATCACATTTTCTCCTATTGAAAATGCGACCCCGTTTGCTGGCGAATTTTTGTAATCCGCTTTCTTATGTACTCAGACTACTACAAGCCCTTCATCTGGAATAGGACCCAATGGACTCCTGTCGCGGCGATATCCTACTCTGCCGCTTCGAGCAGTTCCACGACTTGCGGACCGCGGATCAGCCCGCCAGGACGTGCATCCGTAACCACGCCGCCCTTGAACGTTACCTGTCCCGACTTGATCGTATAATCATAACCGTCGGCTTTTTGCAGCAACCGCTTGCCGCCCGCTGGAAGATCAAACGCCAGCCATGGTTTGCCAAGCTTGATCCGCTCCATATCGATCACATTCACGTCCGCCAGATAGCCGGGCTTCAGCACCCCGCGATCGTTCAGACCATATAGCCTGGACGTATCCAGACATTGCCGCTTGATCGCGTGCTCGATACTCAGAGTACCGCGTTTGCGGTTCTTCACCCAATATTCGAGCATGAAGGTCGGGCTCGCTGCATCGCAGATCGTGCCGCAATGCGCGCCGCCGTCGGACAGACTGTTCACCGTATCGTCTGCCTGCTGCAAGTCCTCGAGGAAATCGAGATTGCCATCCATATAGTTGAGCAAAGGCAGATAGATAAAGCCCTTGCCATCATCCGCCATCATCAGGTCATAGGCATATTCGGCGCCGGATTTTCCTGCGGCCGCAGCGCGAGACGCGATGCTTTCGTCGGCTTGTGGTTCGTAGTTGAAATCCAGGTCCATTTCGAACTGCATCGGCCAGCCCTGGGTGATGACCATGAACACCGGGATGATATCGACCTGTTCCGGCGGGGTACTGG
The DNA here is from genome assembly GCA_965534715.1 of uncultured Parasphingorhabdus sp. Lineage (GTDB taxonomy): Bacteria > Pseudomonadota > Alphaproteobacteria > Sphingomonadales > Sphingomonadaceae > Parasphingorhabdus. The sequence continues at coordinate 39,540 of CBETBW010000006.1, read as the reverse complement.
TTTCACTCAGCAATTGCGCCTTGAACGCCGGCTCCTTGAGCTTGGCATATTTTTCGTCCCAGGACAGATCTTCCATCGCCATCCAGCTGGGGTGCCGGATAAAGGGATGCACCGTGCCCTGCCAGGCCATGACAATCCCGTTTCCGCGCAGCGCGATTTGCGCGACGATATTGGCACCATTGTCATTTTCCGCACGCATATTGGCGATCTGCTCGTCCAGCGACTGGTCCTTGGCGATCGATTGCAGTGCGGCAAAGGTCACCGGCATTCCAGTTTCCCGGCTGAGGTCGCCCATCCAGCCAAATTCATCCCATTCCTTGTTGAGATCACTGGCCATCTCGAACACGCCATAGCCAACCCGGCCCATCGCTCGGCCAATGCCGATCAATTCTTCCTTGGTTGCCGTCGTTCCCGGCACGAGCTCACCATCGATACTGCGATGCAGGATCGTACGCGAAGTCGAAAATCCGAGAGCACCGGCTTTCAGGCCGTCCTCGACGATCTGTGACATCTGGTCGATTTCATCCTGCGTCGGCACTGCGCCGGGCTTTTCCCGATCGCCCAGCACATAGGCGCGCACCGCGCCGTGCGGCACATGGGTCGCGACATCGACTGTCCGCGGCATTTTTTCCAGTTCGTCAAGATATTCGGGGAAGGTTTCCCAGTTCCAGCTCATCCCTTCGGCCAGCGCGGTACCCGGAATATCTTCCACGCCTTCCATCAGGCCGATTAGCCAGTCATGCCGGTCAGGCTTCGCAGGAGCAAAGCCGACGCCGCAATTGCCCATCACCACGGTGGTAATGCCATGCCAGCTCGAGGGCGCCATTTCATCATCCCATGTCGCCTGTCCATCATAGTGAGTATGGACGTCGACGAAGCCGGGGGTGACGAATTTTCCCGATGCATCAATCTCGTCTCGGCCCTGCGCCGTGACGGTTCCGACCAGTGAAACACGATCGCCATCAATGGCGACATCGGCCACGAAAGGCGCGCTGCCCGTTCCATCAACAACGGTTCCACCGCGAATAACCAGATCATGCATCGATTCTCTCCTTTATATTTTGACCTTCTCTAACAGATTTAACTGGATGGTTAAAGTCCGCTCGTGCAAGAAGATGCCATGCAAAAAAACTTATCATGGACACCCGACCCGGAAAGCGGTGTCGCCCTGCAATGGGTCAAAGCCAATGGCCAAACATTCGAAGTGGCCATGGCCGGCGAAGGCAAGAAGCTGGCCCTATGCCTCCACGGTTTTCCTGAACTGCACTATAGCTGGCGACACCAGATCCCGATGCTGGTCGAAAAGGGCTATCGCGTATGGGCGCCCAATTTGCGTGGCTACGGCGGCTCAAGCAAGCCGGAGGGCATTGATTCCTATCGCCTGAACACACTCGTCGAGGATGTTGCCTCTCTAATCGATGCCAGCGGTGCGGAAGAAGTCACCCTGATTGCTCATGATTGGGGAGCGATCATCGCCTGGCATTTCGCAATCAAAAAAGTCCGACCGCTAACCCGACTGGTCATCATGAACGTACCACATCCAAAATGCGCACAGCGGGAAATACGTCACTGGTATCAGCTCAGGAAAAGCTGGTATATTTTCTTCTTCCAGATTCCCTGGCTGCCCGAATGGTTGCTGGGTTTGAACGGCGCCGTCCGGATCAAACAGGCCTTCTCGAAAATGGCCGTGGACAAAAGCCGCTTTCCGGATGAAGATTTGCAAATCTATGCCGATGCCGCCAGCCGGCCCGGCGCATTGCGCGCGATGATCAACTATTACCGCGCGCTGCTCCGCACCAAAGACGGGCGGGAGATTGGCGGTGCTATGGTCCATATTCCCACCCTGATGGTCTGGGGAGAGGAAGATGCGGCAATCGATATCCGCTGCACCGACGGGACAGAAGAGTGGGTGCCCGACCTCGAACTGCACCGCCTGCCCGGCGTGTCGCATTGGGTGCAACAGGAAGCACCGGAAAAGGTCAATGCGATATTGCGGGATTGGCTGCCCGGCTAGTCCCGCGCCGCGATCATATCGGCGATATCGGTAAATTTTTCGCGCGGCGAGCCTTCCCTCGCCCGCGCAATTTCGGCCTCTTCAATCTTCTTCCAGTCGCGAAAAGTGACGGTCTCGACGCCGCGCTTTTCAAACAGCCGGTCAAGACCCTTGCGCCCTTCCTTGCGGTCACCAGAACCAATATCCTCCGCAATCGCATCGACAATTGCGAAGCCGTCGGGCTTGTTGGTCCCGATCGTTCCCGAAGGCCCGCGTCTGGCCCAGCCGACGCAATAAAGCCCCGGCAAAATCCGTCCATCGGTATTGGCGAAACGTCCCCGGCCATGCTCGTAGGGCACGCCTTCGATCGGCGGGGTGCGATAGCCGATGCAGCTGATCACCATCCGGCAATCCAGCTCGTAGCGTTCGCCGGTTCCGGCCGAACGCATATCCTTGTCCAGCGCGGTTTTCTCGACAATGATCTTTTCGACCTTACCATCACCCTGGATTTCCACCGGCATCGCGAAAAAATCGAAATCGATTTTGACCGGCTTGTCGAGCAATTCACCGGCCCGTTCGTAGAAGCTCCGCAAATGGGTGACCGATTTGCGCATGCCGGGTTCCAGCAACGCATCGGCGCCCTCGTCCGGAAAATCGAGCGGATCGACCAGCGGCCGGGCCCGCTCCAGATGTCCAAGTTCGCCCAGTTCCTTGGGGGTCATCGCAATCTGATGCGGACCGCGTCTTCCGAGCAGGGTGATTTTCTGGACTTTGCTCTCTTTCAGTTGATCGAGCGCATGGCCGACAATATCGCTGCCGGCAAACTCGCTTTCGGTCTTCGCCAATATCCGCGCAACATCCAGCGCAACATTGCCGTTGCCGATAATGGCGACGGATCGACCATCCAGCGGCGGGTTGAGATCTTTGAAATCCGGGTGGCCATTATACCAGCCGACGAAGGCCGCACTGCCGATCACGCCGTCCAGATCGCTGCCGGGAATTTCCAGCTTCCGGTCATGGGGTGCGCCGGTTGCCAGCACTACAGCGTCGTACAGGTCCTGCAACTCCGCGACGCTGACATCCTCGCCAACGGTGACATTGCCGACGAAACGCACATTTTCGCCGAGATTGGTTTTCTCGTATCGCCGCGAAACCGCCTTGATAGATTGATGATCGGGGGCCACGCCGGTGCGGATCAGACCAAAGGGGACGGGCAAGCGATCGATGATATCCACAGCGACATCATCGCCGAATTTTTTTTGCGCGGCTTCTGCCGAATAATAGCCTGCCGGGCCCGATCCTATGATCGCTATATGACGCATCGTCCTGCCTCCCCGATTAGCCCGCTCATGCTAACGTCATAATTTCAAAAGAAAAGCAAAAGGATGGCTGTCGTTTTCGGCAGGCAGGAGTCCGGCGGACCTCAGCCTAGCCCGTTACATTGGCAACATTGTAACGCAGCGCTTCCTCCTGGGTCAGACAGCGCCGGGTCGACTTGTCCCCGTCACCGCTGTTGACCGCCTTTGTCTTGTACATGACTTCGGACAGCAGTTTGCGTGACACGCCCATACGGATCAGAAAATCATTATCTTCCGTGGCGAGCAGCGCGCTTTCCTGCTCCACTTCGCCGATCAGACCAACCGTGGAATCGGTTCCCATCTCGATGCTGTAATTTATCGCGTCGCGATCGCCGGTCATTGTGAACATGTGGACCATGAAATGGCCGCCGGATTCGACGATTCTGGCTCTGCCGCCCATGAACACAAAATTGCACGCGCTGAAACAGGTCCATCCCTTGGGAATGCGGGTGATGATCGAAGCATCTGCCTCGCGGATCACCCGGCCTGCCTCATTGCCGGCTCTTGCTACGCCGCCGGGAGACCGCAACCAGATTTCCGAAATATCCGGATTGTCCGCCAGCGTCTTGCGCAATCGTTCGGGCAAGCCCTCATCGATTGCACCTTCGGCAAGCAATATCTTGGTGCCGTTTCGATCCACGGGTGTCAGTTCCATCTTCGCGGTAGACGACCAGTTGGGATAGCGTGGGCAGGTCGGGTTGTTCGGATCCATGCCGCTATTGGCATCAGTAGCACCCATTGCCAGAAGAGAAGCAGTGGCAATAACAGCTTTGATTGTCTTGTTCATGATTACACCATCACCACATAACGCGTTTCGCCGCGAGCTTTGCACATTTTCTTGGACGCGCGGGTTTCTTCGCCGTCGACAATGACGACATCAGTGATGGTCATGCAACTTGTGCCGTCCGCAGTCTGTGTTTTTGCGGTTGCGGTGGAGCTTCCCGATACATCGGCACGCGTCTCGCTCTTCCATTGCGAGCTGCTACCAACCGCTTCGGACCGGGTCACGTTGCGTGTTGCTTCGGCAGCTTGCAATTGCTCGTCTTGATCGAGTCGGCAGGCTATGGAATTGGTTAGCGTATCTGCCACTTCTGCCCGCGGAATATAGGACCCGACAACCCCCATACCCCGGGTTGCCCGCCGGGTGAAATCTCCGATCATATTGCCCAAAATGGATTTACCAATCGACTTGCCCGGATCGGCGGCGCAATCCTTTGCCTGACTATTGTCACTAGATTCCTGGTTCGCCGATGGTCTTTTTTTGAACAATCCGCCAAATTGTGCCGAAGCAGGCGCTGGAACTGCAAGCGCCGCGACCAATGTCGCTAGTACTATTCTAGAAGGGACAGGGTGAATTTTTTTACGCATGTCAGACTCTCGATAATGTTCCGTTACATATATCCTATCACTCGCGCCGTCACAAGCAGTGCCTTGCATCACAGGTCCATCGCAATCAAAGATAGAAAAACCGCAATTAACTGTTATCCTGCACAAATAATCGGAAAGCCTAGGCCATGATCAAGAAATATGCGCGCCACTGCTCGGCAATGCTGCGCAGCAATAGATCTAAACGATAGACACCCCGGGTCGCACCGAGGGAGATGAAAGTTGCGAAAGCCATTCAATCGACTGCAGGCGCTGATGATAAAGGCCATGGCCGAAGCGTTGTTTCACAACCGTAAAATGGCGATCTCTGCCGATCAGGTGGTTGAAAATCTGCAGGAACATTTTTCCAATATCGACGGCAACAAGCCGGATGAAATCGGGCTGGCGCTCTATGGATTACTGCTCGTCCTGGGCGGCCCGTTTTTCTTGGCTGCACCACCGGCTTTGCGAAAAAAACTGATTAATCGACGACTGAGAAACTCCCGAATAGATCTGTTTCAGGATATTGCGCGAACCAAGGGCGTCATTCTGGCCGGCTATTACGGCCATTGGCAGCATGGCAATGAAGAGGAGAATTTCGACAACCCGGTTTTTGCCGATCTCGATTTCGAATTGCCGGCACAGCGTGACCGTTCCGCTCCCGGCGAACGGCCGGTTCGCCGCGAGCCGCACCGGGACCTGACCGCCAAAGTGTTCGTCGGTCACGACGCCATACCGGAGGAAACCGACGTGATCGTGATCGGCTCCGGCGCTGGTGGTGCTGTTGCTGCGGCGGCTGTTGCCGACGAAGGGCATGAAGTGCTGATCATCGAAGCCGGCGGTCATTACCCCTCGTCGCGGATCACCCATGAAGAAGCGCGGATGACGGCACGATTGTTCAAGGATGGCGCCCTTCAAACAACCTCCGACCGCGACATCATCGTATTTCAGGGCCGCGTGGTTGGCGGCTCCACCGTCATCAACAACGGCATCTGCCTGCGCATGAAACATGAGGGGCTAGTCCACCCCGATGCCGAAGATGTCTACGAAACATGGTCCGAACTTGGCGCACCAATCAGCGAAACGAGCCTGGCTCTGAGCTATGAAGCGATCGAGCAAGCGCTTGAGGTTTCAGAAATTGACCGGATCACTGGTCGCAACAATGGACCGCATCTGATCGACGGCTGGAATAAATATGCCGCACAATCGGACGACCCGATGGACCACAAGGCGGTCACCGCATGGTTCAGGAAAAACTACGGCCCTAAATCAGCGGATAGCGAGTGCATATATTGCGGCTACTGCAACACAGGCTGTCCCTATGGCCGGAAAAAGGCAATGCCGGAGAGCTTTCTGACGCATGCGACTAGCGATGAGCGCGACAAACCGGGGCGGATATTGGATCGAGCCGAGGCAACCGAAATCCTCTGGGGTGAAGGGGCCAATGGCAAGCGGATCGCGCAGGCTGTCGAAATCAGGCTTCGCGATGGCGGCAAACGCACAATTCGCGCCCGGAAAGGCGTGGTTGTGGCAGCCGGCGCGCTTGCCTCGAGCAACCTGCTCTACAACAGTGGTATCCTGCAATCGGGAACCAATATCTCGCTGAATATTGCGTGCCCCGTGGTTGCCCTGATGCCGGAAGGCACGGATATGGAAGTTTGGAACGAAGACCAGATGGCAACCTATGTCGATCGCGGTGATTTTCTGATCGAGAGCCATTTCCAGCCACCGATGAGCATGGCAACTCTGGTGCCGGGATGGTTTGAAGACCATTATGAGCGGATGAAAAACTACAATCGGCTGGTCTCCGCCGGGGTCCTGTTTCCGGCCGACCGGCTCGGTTATATGGAACATGGCAAGCTCAAGCTGAAAATCGGTGAGGATGAGCTATCGCTGTTGCGCCGCGCGTTGGCCACTATGACCAAAGTCCATTTCCTCAATGGCGCAATTGAAGTCTATCCCGCCCTGCTCCGTGGCCAGACGCTCACCAGCGACATGACTCATGACGAGATTGATGCCTTCTACGACAACGCGATCATCGAGCCGGATGATGTTGTGTTGTCGAGCTCTCATCCGCACGGTGGCAATGCGATCAACATTGATCCTGACAAAGGCGTCGTTGATATAAACCAGCGCGTGCACAATACGACCAATTGCTACGTTGCCGATGCCAGCGTGATGCCCAGCTGTATCCGCGTCAACGCGCAACTGACCACCATGGCCATGGCGCACCGGGCGATGGCTGAAAAAAGGCGCTTTGGTTAGTCTTTGAAGCTGAAATCAGGCAGCGATTGGAACGCATTTCTTAGCGCATCGCCCCAACCCTCCGAAATTTCATGAAAATAGGGATCGTCATGTTCAACCCGCTGCTGTCGGGTGATTGCAAAACCATCGGCTTCGTACACTTGCATATCCAGCGGCAAATCCACCGCCAGATTGGCCCGGATGGTAGAATCAAACGAGACCAGCAACAGTTTGACGGCGTCTTCGAAGGACATATCGGGGTCGAAGGCACGGACAAGAATCGGGCGACCATATTTGGCCTCACCACTTTGAAAAAACGGGCTATCATCGCTGGCTTCGATGAAGTTGCCGGCCGGGTAGATCATGAATAATCTCGGATCACTGCCCTTTATCTGACCACCGACAATCAGGGTCGCACCAAAGGGCGACTTGGCTTCCTGACCATCCGTCGCATAAGTCTTGACCACTTCGCGCAAGGTTTCGCCAATAATGGTGGCGACCTGAAACATCGACGGTGCCTGCAGGATCGAAGGATTTCGGTCATCGGGATGTTTGCCGCGCTCGTCCAGCAAGCTGACAACCGCCTGAGTGGTGGCCAGATTGCCGGCTGAAAGCAAGGTGATAACCCGGTCGCCGGGTACTTCCCAGCTGGTCATTTTCTTGACCTGGGCAATATCGTCAACACCAGCATTCGTGCGGGTGTCAGACATGAAAACCAGGCCGCGTTTCATCCGCAAGCCAACGCAATAGGTCATTTGTAATTTTTATCCCTAAAAAGAATCATCGCAATGATTCGCGGCCTCTCTACTGCTGCACTTGCAGGCTTACAATCATATCCTCGCCGCCCGCACCATATCGCAGGCCGGTTATCGGCGACGCATCGCGGTAATCCAGACCTGTAGCAACACGAACATAGCGTTCATCCGGGGAATAGCCGTTGGACACATCAAACCCGACCCATCCAATATTTTCGATATAGGCTTCGGCCCAGGCATGCGTTGCATCTTGATCCACCCGGTCGCTCATCATTAGATATCCGGAAACATATCGCGCCGGGAATCCCAGTGAACGCGCCGCCGCGCAGAAGATATGGGCATGATCCTGACACACACCGCTACCGACCTTAAGAGCCTGCTCCGCAGTTGTTTCGGCATTGGTTTCACCCGTCTTGTACGAGACCTTGTCGGTAACCAGCGCGGACAGGGCGTGCAGCCTGACAATGTCATTGTCATAATCCTGATCCAATGATGCGATCAGTTTGGAAATTTCGGCTTCTGGTTTGGTAAGCGCCGTCGCACGCTTGAAATACCACAATGGTGCAAATCCTGCGTGGGTGCCGATAACGCCGCTACCATCGGTATTTTCAACTTCACCGGTGCAGCGAATGACAATTTCGCTCCGCCCGCGTTCGATATTGATCAGATCGACATGATTGCAGTGATGATCCTCAAAAGACAGTTCCAGCGCACCGCCTTCTATCTCGATATTCCAGTTCAATATTCGCTGGCCAGGCCTTTCCTTCGGGCGAAGACGCAACTGCTGCAAGCCATATTGCACGGGGTTATCGTAATTATAACGCGTTTCATGATTGATTTTCAGCAGCATATTCAGCTTATCCTGTCCTGAAAATTATAGTCCGTCTCGATCTGGGCGGCGAGGCCGTTATTGGCCGCCAGAAATTCGACGATGAACTCGTGCAAGCCACCTTCGAATATATTCTGAATAGGCTGGCCGAGCAAACGGTCACAAATATCCGTCGCGAGACGGTGCGATGTCATTTCACTTCCATAGTCTTGCTCAAGATACCCAAGGTTATCCGCAATTTTGGAATAGCAGAACGCCAGCGAACGCGGCATTTGGCGATGCAGTATCAAATAGTCTGCGACGCTCAGCGCACTGATATCGGCGCCGTGGAGCCACCGGTAGGAGCGCTGGGCCGACACCGACCGCAAAATGGTTTCCCACTGCACATTATCCACCGCAGAGCCGATCTGCGCGATCGAGGGAAGCAACAGATAATATTTCACATCCAGAATTCGCGCGGTGCTGTCCGCACGTTCAATAAACGTGCCCAGCCGGATGAAATTAAAGCCGTCGTTGCGCAGCATTGTGCCCAGAACCGCGCCCCGGACCAGTGAACTTTGCTGACGGATAACGCCCAGAATATCGGGCAAATCTCGTTCATTGACCGGCTTGGCTAAAGCCGTTTTCAGGTTCATCCAGGCTTCGTTGGTTGCCTCCCAGACTTCCCTGGTCAAGGCAATGCGGCCGGTACGGGCACTGTCTCTCGCCTGTTTGATCAACGAAATGACGCTGCCGGGATTGTCCTTGTCCCGCAAAAGAAAGTCGATAACCTTGGCCGAACTATAATCTGCGTGTTTCGCAAGATAGCTCTTCTTGGTACCCGAGGACGCTAGTATCGAGGCCCATTCATCGGCTGCGGATGACGAGTGGGTGAGCGCAATACGGAAGCCCGCTTCGATCAGGCGCGCACTATTCTCGGTCCGCTCGAGCAGACGCGACATCCAGAACAGACTGGCGGCGGTTTTGCCTAGCATGAGCCCAGCCCCCTCATTCTTCGAGCACCCAAGTATCCTTGGTCCCCCCGCCCTGACTGCTGTTGACCACCAGAGATCCTTCGGTCATCGCAACGCGGGTCAGCCCGCCGGGAGTGATGTCGATACGATCCGGAGAAACCAGCACGAACGGGCGCAGGTCAACATGACGCGGCGACAGACCCTTTTTTACAAAAATCGGAACCGTCGAAAGCGCCAGCGTCGGCTGGGCAATATAATTGCTTGCATTGTCGATCAGCTTGGCACGAAATTCCTCGACTTCCTTTTTGGAAGCCGCAGGGCCGACCAACATGCCATAGCCGCCGGATCCATGCACTTCCTTGACCACCAGTTCCGCAAGATGCTCCAGCACATAATCCAGCTGGTCCTTCTCCGAACAGCGCCATGTCGGGACATTTTCAAGCAGCGGTTTTTGACCGGTATAAAACTCGATAATATCCGGCATATAGGAATAGAGCGCCTTGTCATCGGCGATGCCGGTGCCGGGCGCATTGGCGATGGTAATTCCGCCCGAACGATAGACATCCATGATACCGGGCACCCCGAGCATCGATTCCGGCAGAAAATTCAGCGGATCGAGATAATCGTCATCAATCCTCCGGTAGATCACGTCGATCGCGGTATAGCCCTGCGTCGTGCGCATCGCGACGCGTCCGTCGACAATCTTCAGGTCATGACCCTCGACCAGTTCTGCGCCCATCTGATCGGCAAGAAAGCTGTGCTCGAAATAAGCGCTGTTGTGGATACCCGGTGTCAGGACAGCGACCACCGGCCTGCCTTCGCATTTCGGCGGCGCGCAAGCGGCCAGCGACCGGCGCAAATTGTTCGGATAGCTGCTCACCTCCTGCACGCCGATCTTGGCGAACAGTTCCGGAAACATGTGGAGCATCGTTTCCCGGTTTTCCAGCATATAGCTGACCCCGGAAGGGGTGCGCGCGTTGTCTTCCAGCACGTAGAATTCGTCCGGTCCTGTGCGGACAATATCGGTGCCGATTATGTGGGTATAAATCCCGCCAGGCGGATTGACGCCGATCATCTGCGGCAGGAAGGCGATGTTATTGGCGATCAGCTCGACCGGAACACGGCCTGCACGCAATATCTCCTGGCGATGATATATGTCATAGAGAAAGGCGTTGATCGCCTTGACCCGCTGCTCGATGCCGCGCGACAGCTTGCGCCACTCACCCGCAGACAATATCCGCGGAATAACGTCGAAAGGGATCAGCCGTTCGTCGGCTTCATCCTGGCCATAGACATTGAACGTAATGCCCGTCTTGCGAAAAAAGGCCTCCGCATCGTCGGATTTGCGATGGAGGCGTTTGGTATCTTCCTTGTCCAGCCAGTCTTTATAGGCGGCATAGGGTTCGCGAACTTCACCGTCGCTGCCCAGCATTTCATCGAACAAACAATTTCCCCTTTGGGTGGACGATCCATCGCCTTCTCCCCTCATCAACTAGCGAAATAACCCGCAAAAGGCAATGAAAATCAAGGAAAAATCAGAAAAACAGGCTATATCGAATAGCGGACACCGGTCATTTCTTCCGAGACATCCCACAGCCGTTTTGCCGGCTCGATCCGCCTGGCTTTGGGTCTAGGCTCTACCTCGCGTGCCGGCCCCACCCATTCGCCATTGCGGCTCGGCCCGAAATATTGACCGCCCTCAATGCCCTCTCCGGCTGCGGCGGCCAATGTTGGCCAAGCCCCTTGTGCTGCGCTGTTCATAAAAAGGCTGGACACCGGCCGGAGCAGCGAAACCATGAAGCCCGGGAAGTTCTTTGCCAGCTCGGTATCCGCCACACCCGGATGGCAGGCGACCGCGATGATCGGCGAGCCCGCCGCGCGCAAACGCCGGTCGAGCTCATACATGTGCAACAGATTGGCCAGCTTGCTCATCGCATAGCGCCCCCAGCGGCTGTACCCTTCCTCCGCATTGATATCGTCAAAATCGATCCGCCCGCTACGATGCGCCATGCTGGAAGTGATGACAATCCGCGGGCTTTGCCCCTGCGCAATCTTGTCGAGCAACAGTCCGGTAAGCGCAAATGTACCGAGATGATTGACCCCGAATTGCGATTCAAAACCGTCAGCGGTCTCCTCCCGCGGCGGCATCATGATCCCGGCATTGTTGACCAGAACATCGAGACGCGGCTCCTCCGCAACCTGCCTGGCAGCAGCGCGAACGGATTTGAGATCGCCCAGATCCAGCGGAATGAACCGCAGATCGGCGTCCGGATATACGGCGCGAATATCCGCCATCGCCGCCTCCGCCCTGTCCGCCGACCGGCATCCCATCAGCACCCGCGCGCCCCGCCCCGCCAGCACCTTGGCCGCCGCATAGCCAAGCCCGCTATTCGCCCCGGTGATAAGAAAGACCCGCCCGCTCTGGTCGGTCACATTGTTGTCGGTGAAATTGCTGATCGTCATGGGCTGCTCTCCTCAACCCGGCTGCTACCACAGAAACCGCGGGACGGGCAGAATATCCATCATCTCCCGCCTGCCAGCCCCCACAATACTTTACTTCCCGCCGATATCGTCTAATCGCTGCTGCCACTAGTTTTGGAGATTATCATGCGTGCCGACGCGCAAGCCTTTGTCGACCGGATCGACGCCGCTCTCAGCCTGATCAAGACCGCGCTCAACTGGGAAGTTGCGCTGCGGCGTCTCGACGAGCTCAACGCCCGGGTCGAGGATCCGACCCTGTGGGACGACCAGACCGCGGCCCAGGCGGTGATGACCGAACGCCGCCGCCTCGATGAATCGATCAGCGCCGCGCGCGAAATCCAGCAGGAACGCGATGACGCGCTCGAATTTATCGAGATGGCCGAGGAGGAAGGCGATGCCGACCTCGCCAACGAAGGCGTCGCCACGCTCGAAAAACTCGCCACCCGCGCCGACCGCGACAAGGTCAGCGCCCTGCTCTCCGGCGAGGCCGATGGTCTCGACACCTATATCGAAATCCACGCCGGCGCCGGCGGCACCGAGAGCCAGGACTGGGCTGAGATGCTGCTGCGCATGTACCAGCGCTGGGCCGAAGCCCGCGGCTACAAGATTTCCATGGTCGATTATCAGGCCGGCGATCAGGCGGGGATCAAATCCGCCACCATCGAGGTCAAGGGCGAGAATGCCTATGGCTATGCCAAGACCGAAAGCGGCGTCCACCGGCTGGTCCGTATCTCTCCGTTCGACAGCGCCGCCAAGCGCCACACCAGCTTCTCCAGCGTCTGGGTCTATCCGGTGATTGACGACAGTTTCGAGGTCGAGATCAACGAAGGCGACCTCAAGATCGACACCTATCGCGCCTCCGGCTCCGGCGGCCAGCACGTCAACACCACCGACAGCGCGGTGCGGATCACCCACGCGCCCACCGGCATCGTCGTCGCCAGCCAGAATGACCGCAGCCAGCACAAGAACCGCGCCACCGCGATGGGCATGCTGAAAGCGCGCCTGTTCGAAGCCGAACTCCAGCGCCGCGAAGCCGAAGCCTCGGGCGAATATGAAGCCAAGACCGAAATCGGCTGGGGCCACCAGATCCGTTCCTATGTCCTGCAACCCTATCAAATGGTCAAGGACCTCCGCACCGGCCACACCAGCAGCGCGCCAGGCGATGTCCTCGACGGCGCCCTCGACGACTTTATCGCGGCGACGCTCGCGCAGAAGGTGACGGGCGAAGCGGTCGATGTCGAGGATGTGGAATAGGGTTTTGCGAGGCAGGCATCGGGATCGGGTCGGCTGGCAACGCGATGGTTGCCACGTTGGCTTTATTTCGAGGGCGGACCCTGATATTGATCGTTTTTAACGGAGACTAGGTGGCAAGCGATCTTTAATATAAGCCGTCAGAAATGACTACTTCTTCCCGAAAGCAGATACCATTGAGCGGAGCTTTAAAAAGCGCGCCGGAGAGTATCCGGCGCGCATCCTGCGTAAAATGGTACAGTGGAGATAATAGGGCGGGGTCATTTGTACCATTTTGACCAAGTTGTTATTGGCTGGGTTCGCCTTGAGGGGCTTTTTCCTGTTCTTTCGCCGTTTTCTTGATTTCACCTTTGCTCATGCCAGTGACCAGAACATCACCTGATCCGGCAAAATTCGCAACGGGCAGAACAGCGGTGCGATTGCCTGCTTCGACAACCACTGACTGAACGACACCCGAACCGGTCTGCTGGACCGACTGCACATATCCAATGACGCGGCCCTTGGGATCTTCAATGGGCATACCGGGAGCAACTGCAAACATTCCGCCGGCATTGGCAGCGGCACTTCCCGATCCCGCTAGCTGTCCAAGATTGCCCATCGCCATGCCGCTACCATTCCCAGCGGCGCTTCCCGCGATTGAACCTGCACCCGACGCGCTGGATACGGCATTTGTTGCTGTTCCCGTTGCGGTTGATGCAACACCGCCTGCTGTTGATCTGGCGCTTCCAACTGTATTACGAGCGGCACCGACGGCTTGACCAGCGGTCGAGCGAACAGCATCGGTTCCAATCAGAGTCGCATCCGCGCCGCCATTAGCCGAACCCGAAGCAGAGCCATTTGCGGAACCGCTTGCAGCATTGCTTGGCAGGTCGGCAGCGCCGATGATCGAGCCACTCGCACTGGAGCTACTGTCCGCGTCAGTGGCAACCCGGCCAGAGCGCGTATCGACCGTCCGGTAAATCCGGGTGGAACTGGTAACACCGCCGCGACCGGTTATCGTTCCGGTGGTCCGGCCAATCGTGTCAGAGCCGATTGTGCTGCCCAAACCGCCGCCGAGCGAGCCGCCCACGCCGCCGCTGCCACCCAGCAGCTGCGCCGATGCCGGTGCTACCGTTAAAAATGCAATTGTGATTGTGCTTGCGATAAGTTTTTTCATGTTCTTTCTCCGTTTGTGACGATAATATTTTCGCCGTCCGAAGAAAGAACGATGCGGCTTTGGAATTTAATCCATGATCCGCAAAAAAAATATCAAAAACTAGCGGTTGCCGCAGTTTCCGCAAATCAGGCCATTGCCATAAATTTTATCGGCACCCCTTTTACCTAAGTCTTTTGCTTCCTTGATCAGTGCATTTACGGCAGGGGCTATTCTGGTGACATTGGGAGTGGGATAATGCGCGGCGAGACGTCCCGCGACTAATGGCGCGGCAAAGGAAGTTCCGCGCAAGGCAACCATTTTACCATCCGTAGATGCGCCTTTTATCCCCGCACCCGGCGCTGCGAAATCGACCGGAGTGGCAGTACCTGCTTCGGGCAGCGCCCGTTCGCGGTGATCAACACCAGTGACGCCGAGAACACCCTTATAGGCAGCTGGAAAACGCGGCGGGGCAGCAGGGCCGTCATTGCCAACCGCTGCAACAACCAGAATCCCTTTTTGTTGTGCGGCCTTTATAGCGCGGCCCAATAAGGCGTTATCTGGACCGACCAGACTGATTGTTACAACCGCAACCTTTCGCTGCGCCATCCAGCCCAATGCTCGGACAATTGCGCTTGCATTTCCGCCAGCGGGATCACTGCCATAAATGTCGGCTGCGAGCAGACCGCGAGAATTTGCGTTCTGGCTGTCAGAGATAAGCGAGGCAATGGCAGTGGCGTGATTGGTTGGTTTTGGCCCGCCCTTGGCAAAGCCGCGCTGCTCAACCGGAATTTTGATCGCACTGTGGCTTGCGACGCCGCCATCAATCAATCCCAGAGCGCCGGATTCTACTTTTCCGCTGGCCAATACCGATATAATCATGAGTGACGCGGGATTGGGAGAAGTCGTGCCGCTGGCAAAATAAATATGGTCGGCGCTTACCTCCGCGCTTCCGGCAATTTTCTGGAGCTTCTTTTGTTCGGATTTCAGGCTCCTGCCAGATCGCACCGCAAATCTGATAAAGCTGAGGTCCAGACCGTCGACTTGCGACCGTTCCATTATCCGAAATCCCTCCTTCTCGGCACGTTCTAAAGATCCTCCCGATATACCGGTAGCAATGAGTATCCCCCGAACAGCGGGATCACCATTGCGGTCGCGTTCAACATGATCGCGATTCTCCCGGACAAACCGGTTCACGCGGTCAATCCGCAGGCGGTTTAATAATGTCCTTAGTTCTGATTTACTCAAGCGGTCCAGAACGCTGCCGTCCACGGTGCCGCTCACCGGATCAAGCAATGGCTTTGTTATTTGACCTATTGTCCGATCTGGAAGCGGCAGCTCCGGACCTACGGTCGGCAAGCCAAGCTGAGCAAAAGCAGCAACGGGCATAAACAAGATCAGCATCGCAGTGACACATCTGGTTCCGGCTTTCATTTTTGACTCCCATGGCCTGTGTTTGTGTCCCGCAATCCCAATGATTGCTTTTTTTCGCCTTCATGGATTAAACGAGCGAGGTCCATCGTTTAATCCATAGACAATCAAAATAAGGATATCCGCGCTGAATGGCATTTGAACAGGATTTGCTGGAGTTACTCCCGCGACTGCGGCGCTTTGCCCGCAGCCTGACGCGCAATATCGATGATGCAGATGATCTGTGTCAGATAGCCATTGAACGCGCTCTTAACAAGCGCGACCAGTGGCAGGCAGGAACAAGACTGGATAGCTGGATGTACAGAATTACACGCAATATATGGATTGATACAGTGCGCGCTGCTGGCCGCCGGGAACATGTCGCCAATGATGACGCCGCAATGGAAAATATCGCCGGCGATGATCATCAACGCATGGAAGCGCGGATGGAGCTGACTGATGTTGACCGCGCCATGGAACGCTTACCGATGGAGCAACGCGAGGCTGTGTCTCTCGTGCTGGTTGAAGGTTTTGCTTACAAAGAAGCGGCTGAATTGCTCGATATTCCGATAGGAACGCTAACCTCGCGTTTAGTGCGGGGACGCGAAGCCCTGCAACGCGCACTGGGAGAAGCGGCATGACCTTTGATCAAGAAACCATCATGGCTTATGTCGATGGCGAATGCGATGCGGTGGCCGCAAAGCGTATCGAGAACGCAATGAAATCGGATGTAGGCCTAGCCCAACGCGTTTCCCGGGAAAAATCACTGCGCGAGAAATTGGCAGTGCATTACGATCCGGTAGTGCAGGAAGAAATCCCGGATCGTTTGACCGCTCTATTGACAGCTTCAGCTACAAGTAACGTGGATTCCAGTTTCACGGACAGAAAAGCAAAACAGCAGCATGCACAAAAACAGCGATCCGGCATAGGATTTGCGCAGTGGGGCGCGATGGCTGCGACATTAGCGGTAGGCGTTGCCGTCGGGCAATTTGGTCTGGGCGGTCAAAGTAATGCGCCCTTTGCGCAGGATGGAGGCACTTTAATCGCCAATGGATCTCTTGAAAATGCTCTGGAAAAGCAGCTCGCGTCTGCGCAAACCAATGAAAGCGACTTTCGTATCGGGCTCACCTTCCGCGCAAAATCCGGCAACATATGTCGTACCTTTAAAGGCGAGGCGGTCTCAGGCATCGCCTGCCGTGAAGGACAGCAATGGCAGATGCGCAGCACGCTGCCCGGCGGCCCATCTGGCGACTATCGGCAGGCTTCGAGTGGTGAGATCAATGCAATCGTCGCAGATATGATGACAGATGGACCTGTAGATGCTGATAGCGAACGCAAGCTGAGGGACGGCGGTTGGAAATAGATGTTTCGGTCACACTGGCGGTTGGTCCGGACACAAAAAAGGCGGGATTCGATCCCGCCTTTTTTGTGTCATGTAGAAAAAATCAACTGCCAACAGTCACCCGGCCCGCGCGAAAATTACGCTCTCGCATTTCTTTGACATAATCCTTGTCGGCATCGACAAGTTCATGTTCATATTCTTCCCAGGCATCGCGCTTGTCTTCTTCATCGGTGGCGCGCCGCAGGTCGCTCTTCAGTTCCTTGTCGGCTTCCAGAACGTCAGCCAGATAATTATACCAGAATTTGTTGTATTGTCCGGCAATTGGCTCCTTGCGGACCTCTACATGACTTTCTTTACCGGCGTGGGCCAAAACGGGTGAAGTGACTGCCCCAACAAGTGCCAATCCGGTGATAAGTGATGATATACGCATTGTAACGCCTCCTTTTTTCGAGTTGCTGATAGGAGAACGAATACAGCGCAGTTTTTAATCCATTGCACCGACAATTTTTTCAGGAGACTGTTGAACGGCAATCTTGACAGCTTTGACCCCCAAGACACGTTTTAAGAGTAAGACTACTTGTCCGCTTCCGCGCCCAGAGCCGCGGTTCACATTCCCCTTTCCTACACGCCCCCAAATCATTATCATCCCGCTTTTAACCGAGTCAAAAATGACGAACGACCCTTCCCCCAAACATCCCGGCAACCATCCGCTCGAGCCCAATAGCGACACCCCTCTCCCCTTACTCCCTACGCTGGACACCGATCGCCGCCAGCGGCGCTGCGCAAAAACCCGCGCCAATATTGGCAAAAATGGCGGATTAGCGGCGGTTTTCAGCGGCTCCGGTCCACCGGCTGCTTTTTCGCTTTGGGGGGTGTGACCCGTGTGACCCTGAAGCCGGTTCTTCCGATCGCCGCGCGCCTGTTGTCTCGCGCATTTTTGTTTTTGCGCGGGCCTTATTGCGGGCTACATCTGTCCGGCGCCGGGGAAACGCGCTTTGCAGCAGTCGTCGAAACAAACAGGGATTGAACCATGCCCCACGCTCGCCTAGTCTCGCCGGCATGAACTTCATGCCCCATTGCTCACACCAACAGAGCAGCCCGTTGCAGCGTCGGAACCTGTCCGCTTTGGCGGCGCCGCTGGTGCTGGCCCTGCTCACCACGCCGCTGGCGGCCTGCAAGCGAGTGGAAGATGCGGACGCCAACCGCGCCGAGACCGCGCGCGCCTATCCGCCGGCTTCGCGGCCGGTGTCGGATCTGGCGGGCAATCAATGGTCGACCGAGACCGCGCGCGACAATCGTGGCGAGGCGGAGGAGATCATGAAGGCGGCGGGGCTGTTGCCGGGCATGACGGTCGCCGATATCGGCGCGGGGGAAGGCTATTATACCGTGCGGCTGGCCGAAAAGGTCGGCGCCGCGGGGCGGGTGCTGGCGCAGGATATTGACGAGGGCGCGATCGACCGGCTGGCCGAGCGGGTCAACCGGGACGCGCTCGACAATGTCTCGATCAAGCTTGGCGCGCCCGATGATCCGCGGCTGCCGGAGAATAGTTTCGACCGGATTTTCCTGGTCCACATGTATCACGAGGTGCGCGAGCCCTACGCCTTTCTCTCGCGCCTGCGCCCCGCCCTGCTCGTCGGGAGCGAAACGCAGGACGCCGGGGAAGTGGTGGTGGTCGATGTCAATCGCGATTTTGCCGAGCACGGGATTCCGCCGAAGCAGTTGTTCTGCGAATTCGAGGCGGTCGGCTATGAGCTTGTCGGCTTCATGGAGCGGCCCGAGCTGGGTGGCTATTTTGCGCGGTTCCGAGCCAAGGGTCCGGCTATATTGCCGGGGAAGATTGTGCCCTGCCCCTATCAGCGGGACAACGGGTCATAGGCGGCCATGGTCGGGGCATAGGTTGGGCTTAAGCGGGGCAATATCAATGGGTTTTCAGCGCGCCCATCCATTCGCTGTGCCCCCGCCGCGCCTTGCGTGCCAGTCGCCGCCAGTGGCGGCGGTCACGCGATGACAGGGCGGAATCGTGGGCCCGATCGCTCAGGACCGCGGGCGCATCATCGCCGTATTTGGTATAAAAATAGCGCACTTCCCGCTCGTCCTTGATCCGGCGATGACGTGGCTCGAATAGATCAAACATGGGTGACTCCCGCAAATCAATCTGGACCCCCTTGTGCTTACCTCTGGTGCATCATAAGCGAATTTGCCGCCGATTTCAACTGCCGTTAACCTTCCGCTCGTCCCGAAAACGCCTTGAAACAGCGCTTTCTGCTCTGGCCTAGCCTTCGTCACCCATTTTGAGCGCGGCGATAAATGCCTCCTGAGGGATGCTGACATTGCCATATTCGCGCATCTTCGCCTTGCCCTTCTTCTGCTTGTCGAGCAGCTTCTTCTTGCGGCTGATATCGCCGCCATAGCATTTGGCGGTGACATCCTTGCGCATCGCGGAGATCGTCTCGCGGGCGATCACCTTGCCGCCGATCGCCGCCTGGATCGGTATCTTGAACAGATGGCGCGGGATCAGGTCCTTGAGCCGCTCGCACATATGACGGCCGCGGGCCTCTGCGGCGTCGCGGTGGACGATCATGCTCAGCGCGTCGACCGGATCGCCGTTGACCATGATGTTCATCTTGACCAGCTGGCCGGTGCGCAGGCCGATCTGGTGATAGTCAAAGCTCGCATAGCCGCGCGAAATGCTCTTCAACCGGTCGTAGAAATCGAACACCACTTCGTTGAGCGGCAAATCATAGACCACCTGCGCCCGGTCGCCGACATAGGTGAGATTCTTCTGCTCGCCGCGGCGGTCCTGGCATAGCTTCAATATCCCGCCGAGATACTCGTCCGGGCAATAGATCGTCGCCTCGATCCACGGCTCCTCGATCTCCCTGATCTTGACGACATCGGGCATGTCCGCCGGGTTGTGCAGGAACAGCTCGCTGCCGTCGTTCATCACGATCCGGTAGACCACCGACGGCGCGGTGGTGATCAGGTCGAGATCATATTCGCGGGTCAGCCGCTCCTGGACGATCTCGAGATGCAGCAGCCCCAGAAAACCGCAGCGGAACCCCTGCCCGAGCGCCGCGCTGGTCTCCATCTCGAAGGTGAAGCTCGCGTCGTTGAGCCGCAGCTTGCCGATGCTCTCGCGCAGCTTCTCGAAATCCGCCGCATCGACCGGGAACAGGCCGCAGAAGACCACCGACTGCACTTCCTTGAAGCCGGGCAACGCTTCGGGCGCCGGGTTCTTCACCGTGGTGATCGTGTCGCCGACCGCGGTCTGGCTGACCTCCTTGATCTGCGCGGTGATAAAGCCGATTTCGCCCGCCGCCAGTTCCGGCAATTGCTCGATCTTCGGCCGCATGCAGCCGACCCGGTCGACCAGATGCTCGGTGCCCTGGGCCATGAACTTGATCTTCAGCCCCTTGGTCAGCACCCCGTCGATCACCCGCACCAGGATGACCACGCCGAGATAGGGATCATACCAGCTGTCGACCAGCATCGCTTTCAGCGGCTTGTCGCGGTCGCCGCCCGGTGGCGGAATCTTGGCGACAATCTGCTCCAGGATATCCTCGATCCCGATCCCCGACTTGGCGCTCGCCAGCACCGCCTCGGAAGCGTCGATCCCGATGATCTCCTCGATCTCGTGGCGCACCCGCTCCGGCTCGGCGGCGGGCAGATCGATCTTGTTGAGCACCGGAATAATCTCGTGATCATGCTCGATCGACTGGTAGACATTGGCCAAAGTCTGCGCCTCGACCCCCTGCGCCGCGTCGACCACCAGCAGCGCGCCCTCACAGGCCGCGAGGCTCCGCGACACTTCATAGGCAAAGTCGACATGGCCCGGCGTGTCCATCAGGCTGAGCTCGTAATCCTCGCCATTTTTGGCGGTGTAGTGCAGCCGCACCGTCTGCGCCTTGATCGTGATCCCGCGCTCGCGCTCGATATCCATATTGTCGAGCACCTGCTCGCTCATCTCGCGCGCGGTCAGCCCGCCGGTCTGCTGGATCAGCCGGTCGGCGAGCGTCGATTTGCCATGATCGATATGGGCGATGATGGAAAAATTGCGGATATGGGACTGGTTATAGGCCCGGGAAGAGGATCGTTCGGTCATGGCGAGCCGTTAGCAGGGGCGCAGAGCAATGTCAGCAGGAAACGACCGCCCCGAGTCGGACAGTTTTCCCCGCCCTTTTGGCCACCGCTTTGCCCGCTGCCTGATCCCCCGAACCAAAAACGAACTTTACAGGTTTTACACTGTTATGAATTGAAAAGCCTCTGGGGCTTTTCGACGTGATTTTCACCGCACTTCCGGCCGGTAAACGGCCGATTCGTTCAGTTTCGGAGCAGGCGGGCTGAACAAGCGGAAGAAGGGCAAGCAGAGGATAGCCCGGAGCGTGCCGTTTCCGCTTCTGCAGAAATGTTGGAGCAGGATTCAGTTTTCAAAGAGCCATTTTGGAAGATGGCATAAGCGGGGATGTGTAGGAAAGGGATTTGGGAGTCGAGGGAAAGCAAAAAGCGCACCAACGATATCGCTAAACCCCGCAGCCCAATTGCTAACCGTTATTGTACGCCCGATCAAACAAAGGCTTGGCGCGTTCAAAGTCGTCATCGGTCATCAAGCTAATCTCGAGATCGCCCGTTCCATAATGTCCCTTGTTTGTCATATCGCGGGTAAAGCCATCTTCGATTTCCACTTTGGTCGGATCAACGCGAACATATACAAGGATTTTGCCGATTTGGTTTCGCAATTGAACGCACGCGAAATTTTTGATCCGCCGAAATGCAACATAATTGTCTAGTGTCTTTTCCTGAACATCATCACCGCTGGCAACGAGATAATCTCGTACCGCTTGGTAACGATCCAACATTTCCTCGGAAGCTCCAGCCAAATGATCAGAAACAGTGGCCTTAACGGAAGTCGGCCCGTTCAATTTGTTTCCTTGTAAAGACGACGAACTGTTTTGTGCCGATGCGGAAGTCAGAAGTTCGAGCAGCAAGAGGTCTGGCGGAAACTGGCGATATCTGATCAAATCAATGTTGCGGTTCATTTGCCGAACAGCATGTTCGTCAAATTTCGTGAAATTATTCGCGATACATATCAATCTTGGTCCCGACCAATCTATCTGATTTGCCGTTTCGATGCCCAGCTGTTTTTGAACGAGCAGTTCGAAATCTCCCCGATGATCGACCAACCAATTCAGATAGAACAGACCTTGATTTATAACATTTTCATTCGATGATCGTTTATATTCGATAATCACCGGACTGTGATTTTCGTCAATCCCAAGCGTATCCATTCTACCTTCCGTCATTATATATTCGGAAGCTAGAAAGCGGACGCCGAGCAGGGCATCCAAGTGCTTTTCAAACTGATTCTGCAATGATCTCTCGAGATCGACTGCACCACCTTCGAGTTCGGTTATCCCGGTCGCATCGTTTCTGAAGAGTTTGATTTCACTCATGTTCTTTTCTCCGCTTCACATTGCGCGCCACGCGCTTGATTTCTTTTTCACCGCCAGCGGTGAGCGGGTCTACGAGCTTTTCGTATAGCCCGAACAGATGTTCGACCCGGTCGCGATCGCTTTCGAAGACCTTTTTGCGGTAAAGTCGGTCGACCGCCAGATCGAGTGTGGCGTGAGCTTTACGCAAATTGCCGGGCATAGTGTTCGGATCATAAAGATCGGCGAGGCTAGAGGCCACATGCACCGCCCGAGCATCAAGTACTTCTTGCGCTAAATTTTCGATCTCAACCTTGTGTTTGTCGGAAACATCTGGCCATGGGAAGGTATTGTAGACAAGCCCAATTGTATATCTATAATCACTTTTCAGTCGTCCCCCGATATGACTGAGCCAAGCTACGTGAATACGGCTAGTTGCGATGCCAAAGTGGTAGAGTCCAGCCTCAAGGACAATCTGCACGAGATCTGTTGGAAGATTTGGTGGATCTAACCACCCCAAGGGCACATAATCTCGCCGCTCAGAACTAACCTTTGGAAAAACCAAAAAACTCTTTTCTGGGATCGTTGTTACTTCAAAAGAAGTAGGAAAGTCTGCCAATTTCCGAGTAGCTTCTTTTTTACTTTTCAATCGGTATTTACGAACAGCCGAAACACGTTCAGCCACAGCGGGCATTGATCGCAATTCATCAGGCGTAATCTTTGACAAAGATAATATCCATCTGTGACGGTCTTGAATGTATTCTTGTGAACCGATTAACGGGACCATCCACTTTGTCGCTTTCGGCTCCTTCTCAAGAAATTCAGTTTTTTGACCCGGATCGAAAATCAAATGACCGCCATCCACTAACTTGCTTCCCATTCGCATCTGAGGTGCATCTGACAACGGAACTCTCGATTCTTGCACGACACGATGGCGATCGGCTGCGAGTTCTGCGTCAAACAAGTAAGCGCTTAATGCAGAATGATGTGTCTCATCCGGCTCCCCATTAATATCATCATAGCTAAACAGCCGCTTAACCTTCGGTTCGTTGTCGCGGTGCAGCAGTCCGATTATCACTACATGGACATGCGCCTTGCCGCGCGCATCAGATCCCCAGGCAAAGGTCCGGTGCGCAAAAGCAATTTCTAGGCCATAACGTTCAAATAGGATCGGCCATAACTGAGCGACTTGTTCACCTTGAGTGATCGAGTTGGTTGATACAAAGCCAATACGAACTAATTTGTCTACCTCGCCTTCAGATGAATTCAATCTTGTATTCAGATATGAGCCAGCTTTCAAAAACCAAGCACTGACATAATCCAGCGATCCCGCTTTTTTATTTTTCGCATCAATAATTCTCGCCATTTGTTGACGCTGATCTTTTGATTGATAGCTCTGTCCAATAAACGGAGGGTTTCCCATCACTGCAAAACAATCTTGCGCGGGCAACACTTGATTCCATTCAACCTCCAGTGCATCTCCGTGATGAATGGTAGCACTGTCATTGAGCGGGATATCGGCAAACACCTTGCCGAAAGTCCGGCCGAGATCGACATTGGCAAGATGCTCGGTCATCCACATCGCTACTTCGGCAATATGTGCGGGAAATTCTTCCAGTTCGATGCCGTAAAATTGGTTGAGCGAGACCACGCTCATCGCCTCGACATCCAGCAGCAGCGGCGAGTTTTTGTCGTAGACCAGCTCGAGTACCTCCTGTTCCAGCTTGCGCAATTCCCGGTAAGTAACGACTAGGAAGTTTCCGCAACCACAGGCCGGATCGAAAAAATTCAGCGTACCCAACTTTTCCTGAAAAGTTAGCAGTGCCGACCGCTTACCACCATCGCGCCGCGCCTTGAGACGATCAAATTCCAGCCTGAACTCATCAAGGAATAAAGGCCCGATCACCTTCATAATATTCGGCTCGGTAGTATAATGTGCGCCCTTTTTACGACGCTCCGCGCTGTCCATCACCGACTGAAACAGCGAACCAAAAATGGCCGGACTGACCTTGCCCCAGTCAAATCGGCAAGCGGTCAACAGGTCATCCCGCATTTCGGCGTCAAAAACGGGTGTACGAATATCACCTTTAAAAAGTTCGCCATTCACATAAGGGAATTTGGTAAATTCCGGATCCTGCCCCGCCAGCCTTTGATCCAGCGGGGTATCAAGTATTTCGAACACTTCTTTCAGTACACGGCCAACATTGGCACCATCTTCATCGGTGCGCTCATCGATGAGGAACATGAAATCATCTTTATTTTCAAAAATACCCGTATCATCGGCGAACAGACAGAAGAGCAGCCGAACCATCAGTTGTTCTAGCTGCTTGCCGGTATATCCCTTGGCCTCAACCGCATCGTGGATTTTGCCGAGCAGTTCTGCCGCCTTGATATTGACCGCCGCTTGCGTGCCGAAATGACGGCGCTGAACACCCAGCATGAAGGCGAAAGCCTCGACATGCTTGTGCAGTTCGGGCAGCGTAAATTTGATTTCCTGACGTGTTTCTAGCTCTAGCAAGCGAAAACGCTGAAAATCGCAAGTCAGAACAAATTTGGGTTCGTCGCGTTCTTTCAGACCCAGCACGTAATCGAGCGCTTGGTTTTGCGCGAAATCGAGATTCTTGCCTGCGCTTTTTTGTTCCACCAACAGAACGGCTGGCCAGAACAGGTCCATAAACCCGCGCCGGTTCTGGTCAATCATTTCGACCTTCTTCTCGAATATCGCTACCCGGCGGCGGTTGATACCGAACACCTCAAAGAAATCATTATAGAAAGTCTGGGTTTCGCCCTGCTCATAGTGAGCATCTTTCCACTCTGTGGAAAACTCACGGGCGCGTCGTCTAATTTCTTCCCAGCCTAGACGCATATTTCCGTTCCCCTGACCATCAGCCCGTCATGCCGCCTTGCCCGCCTCCCCGCAAGCCGCTAAATCCACCCCATGCGCACCCGCCTCAATATCTGCCGCAAGAAAAAGCGCTTCCCCACCGAGGCGGACGCCATCGCGGCCGCGCAGGCTGCCACCATCCCCCTCCGCCCCTATCACTGTGACCGCTGCCTTCGCTATCATCTGACCAGCCGGACCAAAGGCAAGCGCCGCTTGCCTGTGGCCGGTTGAGGATGGGCCTCGCCGGATGGACCGCGCCGTCTCCTTGCCCCGTCTCTTTGCGCCATCGCCCTCCCCCATCACAAGCCACCCGCACCCTGTCACAAACGTGAAATAATTTTGCCATGAAAAGGCAACGCGCTACTTGTAGAGCGTTCGGCATGACGCAACCCGGACACAACGAACAGGCGCAGTTATGAAATCTTCCATGCTCAAGACAATCGGCCTGTTGGCCGGAACCGCAGCAATTGCATTATATCCCGCTTCCGCGATGGCGCAGACCATCTCTGCCGAACAGGCGGCGGCGATGCTGAGCAAGCTCAACCAGCTCGAGCGCGAGGTCGCCGATTTGAAGGCGCAGCTTGGCGCTGTCGAGCAAACGCAGCAGGCCTCGACCAGCGCGATCGCGGCGACCGAGGCAAAGCTTGCCGCGAGCGAGGAAAAGCTGGCGCAGCAGAAGCCGGTCAAGGTCAGCTGGAAAGGCGCGCCCGAGATCACGGGTGAAGGTGGCTGGAGCTTCAAGCCGCGCGGCCGCATCCTCTATGATTTTGGCACGGTCAATGCCCCCAACAGCATTGTCGATCCGGGCCTTGGCTTTGGCAATGAAGCGCGGCGCATCCGGCTCGGTGCTTCGGGATCGATCCCGGGCGGCTTTGGCTACAAGCTGGAAGCGGATTTCGCGGGCAATGACGTTGACCTGACCGACGCCTTTTTCACTTATGAGGATGGCGGGCTGACGGTGACGATGGGACAGCATAACAATTTCCAGGGGCTGGAAGAATTGTCGAGCAGTAACGACACCAGCTTTATCGAGCGCGCGGCCTTTACCGATGCCTTCGGGTTCCAGCGGCAGGTCGGGATTTCGGCGCAATATGGCGTGTCGGACCTGTTGTTTCAGGCGGGCGTGTTTACCGACAATATCGGTGATCTCAACAATGACGAGAATGACAGCATCGGCTTTGACGTGCGGGCGGTGGCGATGCCCAAATTTGGCGATGTCCAGAGTCATTTCGGGGCGTCCTACCATTATCGCGATCTGGGCGATGCCACGACTTCGCGCCGCTATCGCCAGCGCCCGGCGGTGCATTTTACCGATACTAGGTTCATCGACACCGGTTCGATCGGCGATGCCGAGTCAGAGACCAGTTACGGGCTCGAGGCGGCGGTGATTGCCGGTCGCTTCCATGCTGCGGCAGAGGGCCACTGGCTCAAACTGAACCGGACCGGCAATCTCGCCGACCCGACGTTTTTCGGCGGCTCGGTCGAGGCGGGGCTGTTCCTGACCGACGATACGCGCGGCTACAAGCAGGGCGTGTTCAAGGGGGTCAAGGTTTCCAATCCGGTGGGACAAGGTGGCCTCGGGGCGTGGCAGGTCAATGCGCGCTATGACCGGCTCGATCTGGTCGATGGCGGGATTAGCGGCGGCACGCAGGATGCCTATCAGGCGTCGCTGATCTGGACCCCGATCGACTATGTCCGGTTCCTGCTGACCTATGCCAGGCTCGACTATACGGGCGCGGCGATCCTTGCGGCGGGGAGCGGGGAATATTCGGTCGACAGCTTTGCCGGACGGTTTCAGCTGAGCTTCTGAAGCAGACGGGCGGGTTGGGGGAACCTAGCGCGGCAGTCTCTGCATCGGCTCGAGCGGCGGGCTGTCGGGCGTCGCATGAAAAAGCTCGACCCGTTCGAAGCCGAGGCTGGCGTAGAAGCGCCGGTTCGCCGGATTGCTGTTCTCGAGATAGGCCATGGTGCCGGTGCGGTCGCAGGCGTCGAGCACCGGTTGGACCAGCCGCCGACCGAGGCCCCTGCCCCTTCCGGTGCTGGCGACGCCGATGGTGAACAGATAGGCGTGCGGCTGCCTGGGGTGGTGTTTTGCCATCGCATCGCCCGCCGCCTTGCCGCGCTTTAACGCGCCGAGGCCACCGCTGGCAAGCAGCCCCCAATAGGTCTGCAACGTCCCGGCCAGCGGCGCATCGGCCTTGTCGCCGGGCATCAGCCACATCGCCGCAGCGCGGTCTTCGCCGTCTTCGCTCAGCATCTGGCACAGGCCGTTGGGCGCATAAACATGGCGGGCGAGATTGGCAAAGGTCCGCTGCATCGGATCGAAGCCGCCGAACAGCCAGCGGTTGAACGGATCATCGCGGAAGGCGTCGGCGGTGATCGCGGCGAGCATGGGAACGCTCTCGGACGCGACGGTGTGGATGCCCTGCGCCGGCGCGATGTCCGCTGCTGTCAGCATCGGCGCGTTGATCCGTCGGCGCTAATAAATGCCGCCTTCGGCCTGCAGGAACTCGTCGTCGGTTTTCGCCGGACCGCGATCGCGACTGGCTTCCCGGGCGCGGGCCTGCGCCGCTGCGCGCTGGGCGATCAGCTGGGCCTTGCGGGCCTCGAGCCGGGCCAGCAGCTCGTCCTTGCGGATCGAGCGGCGGGGTTCGGTTTCGGGCTTGAAGACATCCCAGATCACCGCAGATTTCGGATCGTCGGACGGCCATCCGCCATAGACCCGCTTGCCCGACCTGCGGTCGACGCGCACCATGCGCACGCCGTTCGGGGCGACAAACGGCGTTTTCGGCATGCCGGCCATCGCCCGTTCGGCAAAGCGGCGGAAGATCGGTGCGGCCAGCGTGCCGCCCTGGGCATAGCCGCCCATGTTGCGCGGCTGGTCATAGCCGAGATAGACGCCGGCCACCATGTCGGGCGAGCCGCCGACAAACCAGACATTGGTCGGACCGCTGGAGGTGCCGGTCTTGCCGAACAGCGGCCGGTCGAGACTTTTCAGATTCTGGGCGGTGCCGCGGGTGATCACGCCCTGCATGATGTCAATCATCTGATAGGCGGTGATCGGGTCCATCAACTGTTTTCCGGCAGGACGCGGACGCGGCATCGGCTGCCCGTCCCAGTCGCGCAAATTGCAATCTTCACAGGCCCGCTTGTCGGCGCGGAAAATCACCTTGCCTTTGCGGTCCTGGACAAAGTCGATCACCGTGGGTTTGAGTTCGCGGCCATGATTGGCGAGCATCGAATAGGCATTGGTCAGCTTCATCACCGTGGTATCGCCAGCGCCCAGGGCAAAGGCGAGATAGGGCTTGTAGTCGCCGATCCCCATGGTCTTGATGGTCTTGACGACATTGTCCATGCCGGCATCATTGGCAGCGCGAACCGTCATCAGGTTGCGCGATTGTTCGACACCCCAGCGCAGGGTCTGCTCGCCGGCGCTGCGCGCATTGCCGAAATTCTGGAAACATTTGCGCCCGAGTGACGCCGATTGATAGACGCAGAACGGGCTGTCGGCGATCAGGGTGGCCGGGGTCATGCCATGTTCCAGAGCGGTCGCGTAAACAAACGGCTTGATCGTCGAGCCGGGCTGGCGTTCCGCCTGGGTGGCACGGTTGAACGCGCTCATCCGGTCATCAAAGCCGCCCTGCATCGCCCAGACCCGGCCATTGCGCGGGTTCTGCACGACCATTCCGCCCGAGACTTCGGGTACGTTTTCGAGCCGGTAGCTGCTCCCGCCCACGGGACTGACAGCAATAATATCACCGGCCTTGAGCGCACCGGGCACGTCATTGATCTGGCCCGTGGTGCCATCGCTGAAGCCAATTTCGGCACCGCCTCCGCTGGTCCGGATGGCGACCGCAATCTGCCAGTTTGCAAAATCCGTACCGATAAAAGTCGAGTTCAGGCGCTGGGCCCATTGCTCATCGATCTCGATCTTGCTGATCGGACCGCTCCAGCCCTTGCCGCTACTGTAGCGCAACAAACCACCGCGCAGGGCGTCCTTGGTATATTCCTGCAATTCCGGGTTCAGCGAGGTGCGGACCCACAGGCCGCCGGAATAGACGCTATAGGGGCCGGCCTTCTCATTATCGCCAAATTGTTCGATCAACTGGCGGCGCACTTCCTCGATAAAATAGCCGCCGACCCGTTCGAAACGGGGTCCGGAACGGGAAATGGTGCCGAGCGGCTGTGCCACAGCGGCTTGATATTGCCCGGATGTGATCCAGCCATTGTCCCGCATCCCGCCCAACACCCAGTTGCGCCGGTTGATCGCGCGCTGTTCGTGCGCCTCGGGACGATAGTTGGACGGACCCTTGGGCAGAATCGCCAGATAGGCGATTTCGTGCAGCGCTAGCGCGTCGACATCCTTGCCGAAATAAGCCTGTGCGGCGGCCTGCACACCATAAGCATTGCGACCGAGGAATATCTGGTTGAGATAGAGCTCGAGAATTTCCTCCTTGGTCAGCACATCCTCTATCCGATAGGCCAGGATCGCTTCGCGCACTTTCCGGCGATAGGACACTTCGCTGCTCAGCAGCAGGTTTTTCGCAACCTGCTGGGTGATGGTGGAGGCCCCGACCGGTCGCCCGCTGTTGGTGATGTTGGTAAGGATCGCGGTCGCGATACCCGGATAGTCCAGCCCGCCATGTTCGAAAAACGTGCGGTCTTCAGCCGCCAGATAGGCACGCACCAGAAGCGCCGGATATTCCGAAAATTCAAGCTGCACGCGCCGTTCGCGGGCATAGCTGTGCACCGGCTCGCCGTCATAGGCGCGCACGGTTGTCGGCAACGGCGGCTCATAGGTCTGCAATGCCGCCGCATCGGGCAAATCCCGTGCAAAGATCAGCCAGATCAGGAACCAGCCCAGAACGCACAAGCCGAGGAAGGCCACGAACAACCGAAACCATTTCTTCTGCCAGAAGTTTTCGATCCGCTCGAAAAAGCTGCCTGTGCTTCGTTCCAGTTTGTAGGCGAGGCTTTCTCCAGCCGTATCAGACGCATCATTTACCATAGGCTGCGCTATCTAAACCGCCTCGCGAGCATTTTCCAGCGATTATCGATGAAAATCGCGCACCGCATCAAGACGGCACGACCGGATAAATATACAGCGCAATATTATTTCAGCGCAGGGCGAGTTTCCGGGCAAAATGCGACTCGATTGCGCTTGCGACACCTGTCGCGACCTTGGTCCGGCCTTCGCGGGAATTCAGGAAGGCAACATCATCCTTGTTGGTCAGATAGCCGGTCTCGAACAATACCGACGGCGTGTCGGGCGCCTTGAGCACGACAAACGAGGCATAGCGGTGCGGCACTTTGCGAAAATTCATCTGCCGGCTGCTTTCACGGTGCAGCAATTTGGCAAAATCCGCTGAGACGTTCATGGTTTCACGCTGGGTCAGATCGATCAGGATTGACGAAACGTCCTGCGTAGCGCCGCCAAGATTGATACCATTGATGATATTGGCCCTGTTCTCGCGCGCCGCCAGCTTGGCAGCTTCGCGATCGGAAGCGACCTCGGACAACGTATAGACGGTGGCTCCGGATGCCTCCTGGTTGCCGGCGGCATCGGCATGGATCGACATGAACAGGTCAGCATCGAGCCGGCGAGCAATCCCGTAACGCTCCTCCAGCACCAGAAAATCGTCGCTATCCCGGGTCAGCGCCACCCGGACCCGGCCACCCGCGACCAGTCGGTCCCGGATTGCCCGTGCGATTGCGAGAGTCACGTTCTTCTCACGGGCGGCACCATGGGGAGATATCGCCCCCGGGTCGTGCCCGCCATGTCCGGCATCAATGACCACAAGCGGTCTGCTCGAATCATTGGGTCCGTATATTTTCGGAAGGCTGACGGAATCGCGCGGCTTACCTAACGACATCTTGACACTATAGCTGTTTTTTGGCGGATCTGCGCGGAAATCCACTGGCGGCAGAAAGGACTTTCGGCCCAGAGACAGCTGATTCTGGCCGACGGGCTCCAGGCTAAGCTTCAGAATTTTGCCATCTTTCGAAAAACTACCAGTGGTAATGACCGCCGGTCGATCCAGATCGAATACGATCCGCGCTGTGTTGGGGGCATATTGCCCCTGGCGAACAGATTTGACAATACCGGACGCGTAGCCGCCCTGCCCGGCCTTGCCGCCGCGTACGTCGATCGCGATACGGTCTGGCCCGACCAGCGAAAAGGTCGAAGCCCCTTCCACCAGATCATCAAAGGAAACTGTAATTTGCGAACCGCTCGCTTCAATCCGGCTGACCGAACCCGCCTGGGCCGGCTGGGTCATCAATAACGCGGATACCAGAATTGTTGCGAGGGCCATGACTTGCTTATGCCTTGCGCGGGCCTTTTTGGTCCAGTCAAATTTCATCAGTTCTGGCTTCCTGGCTAAATCACAACATAAAACGGAGTAAAAAAGCCATTAAGGAAGGTTTCGTAAGGGGTCGTAAAATGACGCGGTTAACGGCCCATTAGGCATGAGTTTGCGCGCGGCCTTGTTCCCGGAGATGTTTCCGGTTGGTCACAGTTTATGTTGCCGATTAGCGTGAGCGGTGCTAGCAGACGTTTCGAACCATTCGGGAACAATCCTGAAGCGGTTCGTCTAAATGCCGGAAATCATTCGGCATCTACCAGGTTGACGCAACATGAGGCATGACATCTCCGGCTTTGAAGCTCTCCATATCGGAAGCGCTTCCACAGGCGGACGGGCTTTGGCTAACGGCCAGGGCCATGCAGTTGTTGCAGACGCAATTTTATCTGAAATATTTCAAATCAACCGGATGACGCCGCCCGCCCCTAAACAAAGGACCGCGCGCGAACACCCGTCATCCCTACCATATCGCATGGCCCGAACGGGCTCCGGCTCTCTGTGCCATGCCAGGAGACTATTGAATGACTACGCGCATGCTAATCGACGCGCGCCACCAGGAAGAAACCCGGGTGGCGGTCGTAAAAGGGAACAAAATTGAAGAATTTGATTTTGAATCTTCCGAACATAAACAACTCAAAGGCAACATCTATCTAGCAAAAGTAACCCGGGTCGAACCGTCGTTGCAGGCTGCCTTTGTGGATTACGGCGGCAACCGCCACGGATTTCTTGCTTTTTCCGAAATCCACCCCGACTATTACCAGATTCCGCGAGAGGATCGCGAAAGGCTGCTGGCGGAAGAAGCCGAGCACGCCGCGGAAGAAGCCGCCCTGCGCGCGCAGGAAGAGGAAGAAGATGATTCTCCCGCCGACATGGTGCGCAGCGAAGCCACCGAGGAACTCGATACCGCACTGGTGGAAGTCGACAAGGATGACAGCGTCGACACGATCGACGTTACCGAAGGCGAAATCCCGTTAGAGAATAACGACGATGACGACGACGACAATGATTCGGACGATAGTGATTCGGACGACAATGATTCCGAGGATGATTCATCCGAGGACAATGGCAAAGGCAAGAGCGGAGGCCGTCGCGGACGCGGTGGCCGCACACGCGGTCGGGGCAAAGGCAGCATGCCCAAAGCCAGCGATCAGGCGCGTCAGAAACGTATGGCCCTGCGCAAACGTTACAAAATCCAGGACGTAATCCAGCGGCGGCAGGTTGTGCTCGTACAGGTTGTCAAGGAAGAACGCGGGAACAAGGGCGCTGCGCTCACCACCTATCTCAGCCTCGCGGGCCGCTATTGCGTGCTGATGCCAAACACCTCCCATGGCGGCGGAATCAGCCGGAAGATCAACAACGCTGGCGACCGCAAGCGGTTGAAATCGATCATCGCTGACCTGAAGCTGCCGACCAGCATGGGCTGTATCGTCCGCACCGCCGGACTGTCTCGGACCAAACCGGAAATCAAACGCGACTTCGACTATCTCGCACGACTTTGGGACGAAATCCGTGAAAAAACCCTGAGCGCGACGGCACCGAGCCTGATCCACAGCGACAGCGACCTCGTCAAACGCGCGATCCGTGACATTTACAATCGCGAGATTGAGGAAGTTCTGGTCGAAGGGACAAGTGGCTATACGGCTGCGAAAAACTTCATGAAGCTGCTGATGCCGAGCCACAGCAAGCGGGTGAAGAGCTACGCCGATCCGGTCTCGTTATTCCAGAGATATGGTGTCGAGGACCAGCTTTCGGCGATGTATTCGCCGGAAGTCCAGCTTAAATCCGGTGGCTATCTGGTGATTAATCCGACCGAGGCACTGGTGTCGATCGACATCAACTCCGGAAGATCAACCCGCGAACACGGAATCGAAGCAACCGCGGTCAAGACCAACATGGAAGCCGCCGCAGAAATCGCGCGCCAGTTGCGATTGCGCGATATGGCCGGTTTGGTGGTGATCGATTTTATCGACATGGACCGCAGTGGCAATGTCCGCAAAGTCGAGCGGGCGATGCGCGATGCGCTGAAACACGATCGCGCGCGTATCCAGGTCGGACGGATTTCAAGCTTTGGCCTGATGGAAATGAGCCGTCAGCGCCTGCGCACCGGTGTTTTGGAAGCCTCCACCAAGGTCTGTCCGCATTGTGAAGGCACCGGACTGGTACGAACGGCATCGTCCGCAGCGCTGTCTGCGCTCCGTATGCTGGAAGAAGAAGCCGCGAAGGGCAAAGCCAGCCAGATCAGCTTGCGCACCAGCCAAGAAGCTTGCATTTACGTATTGAACAGCAAGCGTCAGGAGATCGAAGATATCGAGAAGCGCTATGGCGTCTCGATCGAAATCGTGCCGGATGGTGAAACCGAAGGCGCACGGATGGAAATCCAGACTTCCGGCAGCCCGCCGAAAAACATGCCCAAATTCGAACCGATCGTTGATGATGACGACGATGACGATCATGTCGAAGAAGCGGAAAATGTCGAAGCGGAAGAGCGCGAAGAAGGCGACGAACGTCCCAAGCGCAAACGGCGTCGGCGGGGAAGACGCAACCGTGGCGGTGGTGATCGTTCGGATTCAGGTAATTCCGATAACTCTGGCGAGAATAACGGCGAGGCAGCAGCGCAACCGGAAAGCGCCGATGCTGGCGACCAGGCGGAAAAACCACAATCTCGCCCCCGTCGTGGCAACGCGCGCAAAGCGGATACGGCACCGGTTGCTGCAGCCGAAAACGGCGGTGATGAGCAACCTCAGACCGAGGCCAAGCCGCGCGGCAGACGTCGTTCCGCCAAAAGCGAAACCGAGGCTCCGCAGCCAGAGGTAAGCGCGCAACCGGAAACGGAAGCAGCTGAGGAAAAGCCGAAACGCCGCCGCGCACCGCGAAAAGCCAAAGCAACAGCCGCCGCACCAGCTGCTGAAGCCACTGGCGGAACCGCAGATGAAAAACCGCCGGTAAAAAGAGCCCCGCGGGCGCGCGCGAAAAAGGCCGATAGCGTGGAGGCATCTGACAAAGCCGCCCCGGAGGCAGCCAAAGAAAAAGCGTCTGCGAAACCGCGGAAACCCAGAGCGAAAGCTGCAGGCAAGCCAAAAGATGAAGCCTTGGCCAAAACGTCCGACAGCGACGCCGCTGAGTCCAGTGACGGACCACCGCGTAACGGCTGGTGGCAACGCACGTTCGGATAAGTCGATCAATACCGTTCCCGTCACAAATATTGCGCGGGAACGGTATTTTTTTCATCGGCGGTTCAGGCAAGTGATGTCAGGGAAGAAAGCTCCAACCGGACTTTCAGGCTGAGGATTTACATGCGCAACAATCTTGCTGTTTCATTTCCCCGCATCGGCCTGCCTGTCTTCGGCCGTTTGACCCGGTTGATGGTGGCATTTTTGACGATGGTTTCGATCATCGTGCAACCCGTTGCCGCCCAGTCCATATTGCGAGATGCCGAAACCGAAGCCTTGTTCAGCGATATGGTCGCGCCGCTGGTAGCGGTATCCGAACTGGATGCCGACGAGGTCGAGGTGGTCCTGATCAATGACAACCAGGTCAACGCCTTTGTCGCTGGCGGGCAGCGGATTTATTTCTACTCCGGTCTCATCGAGACGGCAGACAGCGCCAATGAAGTCCAAGGCGTTATGGCCCATGAACTGGGCCATATCACCGGCGGGCATATCATCCGCTTCGACGAAGGCATGAAAACCGCGACCGGAATCACCATACTCAGCCTGATCCTGGGAGCAGCCGCCATCGCAGCCGGAGCAGGCGATGCCGGTATGGGCATTATGGCCGCCGGACAGCAAGCGGCGATGGGCAAGTTTCTGGCCTTCAGCCGGGTGCAGGAGCGATCGGCCGATTCCGCCGGTGCCCGCTATCTATCCGAAGCCGGTATCTCCGGCAAAGGTTCGATTGATTTTTTCAAGAAGCTGCAAAATTACGAATTTCGCCTCGGCATTCCCCAGGAGGACAGCTACGGTCGCACCCATCCATTGTCCGGGGAACGCGTCACTCTTTTAAGAGATGTGTACCAGGCCGACCCGGCCTGGGACACACCCTCTGATCCGGAGATCGAGGCCCGGTTCCAGCGGGTCAAGGCCAAGCTGCTCGGGTTTACCGCTGACCCGGTGGTGACCTTGCGCGAATATCCCGAAAGCGATCAATCGGTTCCCGGGCGCTATGCGCGCGCCTATGCATGGCACAAGAGCGCTTATCCGGATCGGGCGCTCTACGAGGTCAATAATCTGCTCCAGTCCGCGCCGAATGATCCGTATTTCCTCGAGTTACAGGGTCAAATCCTGCTCGAATCCGGCAAGCCGGATGAAGCGCTGAAATCGCTGCGCAAGGCTGTGCAGCTAACCAATAACCAGCCTTTGATCGCGAGCCTGTTCGGTCATGCCCTGATCGCCACCGAAGACGCACAATATTTCGACGAGGCAACCACGGTCTTGAAAGCCGCTGTGCACAAGGACAATCGCAACCCCTTTGCCTGGTACCAGCTGGGCGTGGTCTATTCACAACAGGGCGATATGCCCCGCGCGCAACTGGCGACGGCAGAGAGTTCCTTGCTTCAGCGCAACTATGCCAGCGCCATCCGCAGTTCACAAATCGCCATGGCCGGAATAGCCGAGAATACGCCAGACTGGATCCGGGCGCAGGACATTTCGTTCATTGCCAAGGCCGAATTCGAAAGAGATAGCAAGCGCCGCTAACCCGCGCTCCCTTCATCGAGGCCATTTAGGCTGGACAAGCCGCGTAGCCATGGCCAATGGCATGCTTCAACGAAAGAACCCGATTGTGGATTATAGTTCAAACAGGAAGTGGATGATTATGGCGGGTGGCGGACTGGCCATAGCGGCGGCATTGGGCGTTTGGTTCTGGCAGACCGGTAGCGCCTCCTCGACCGAGGCAACCTCCGAAGCGGCGCTGGCGGCCGGTATCGACGCGCAGGAACAAAAAGCCATCGAGGCAATTGTTCGCGACTATATCCTGAAGAACCCTGAAATTATTCCGGAAGCAGTCGAGATATTGCAAAGCCGTCAGAAGGCTACCGCTATCGATGCCGTGCGTGCGCAGATCGAAAAGCCCTTCGCCGGCAACGCTTTCGCAGGCAACCCCAATGGTGATGTCATTGTCGTCGAATATTCCGATTTCAACTGCCCCTATTGCAAGCAGACCGAGCGGGATATCGCCAAACTGATTGCCGAAGACAAGAATGTGAAAGTCGTGTTCCGCGAGCTCCCGATCCTCAGCGAAACCAGCAATGACGCCGCGCTGATGGCGCTGGCGGCTGCGAAACAGGGCAAATATTATGCGTTTCACAAAACCATGTTCGCCACCGGTCGCCCGACCCCTTCCACCATTCAGGCTGCTGCCACCGAGATCGGTCTGGACATGGCTGCCGCACGGGCCTTTATCGCGTCACCCGAAGCCAAGCGTGAAATCGAAAATAATATCGCAATCGCCCAGCAAATGCGTTTCACCGGCACGCCGGCCTGGGTCGTTGGCAACCAGTCGGAAGTCGGGGCCGTCGGCTTTGACGGTCTGAAAGAAATGGTCGCGAACGCGCGCGCTGCCAATTAAAGCTATTCCGCGTTGCCCTTGAAGCCTTGGGCAATCACATACCATTCGGACGAGCCCTTGCGGCTTGCCGGCGGCTTGGCGTGCTTCACCACCTCGAAATGCTTCTTGAGCAACGTCAGCAGCTCGTTGTCGGTTCCGCCGGCCAAAACTTTCGCGACAAAATTTCCGCCCTTTTGCAGATTTTCAACGGCAAAATGGGCGGCGGCCTCGACCAGTCCCATCGTCCGCAAATGGTCGGTTTGCTGATGGCCAACCGTGTTGGCGGCCATATCGGACAATATCAGGTCCGGTTTGCTGCCCAGCGCCTCGATCAACATGTCCGGCGCGGCGTCATCCATGAAGTCCATCTTGAAAATGGTAACCCCTTCGATCGCATCAATCTCGAGCAGGTCAATCCCCACAACCGCGGCCTTGGGCGCATATTTGCGCATTACCTGGGACCAGCCACCCGGCGCGATCCCGAGATCCACGACCGCCCTGGCACCACGAACCAGTTTGAACCGCTCGTCCAGTTCCAATAATTTATACGCTGCACGGGAGCGATAGCCTTCGGCCCTCGCCTGCTTGACATAGGGATCGTTCAGCTGCCGTTCGAGCCAGCGGGTGGATCCGATCTTCCGGCCCTTGGCAGTTTTGACCCGCTGCTTGTTTCCTGATCTTCCCCGACTCATCGATCCGAACGCCGTTCATGTGACGACATCAATGAGCGCAATATGCCTTCACGGATGCCGCGATCCGCCACACCGACGCGGGGCGCCGGCCAGATGTCGAGAATCGATTCCAGAATCGCGCAGCCGCCGACAACCAGATCGGCGCGTTCCCGGCCGATGCACGGAATGTCGGCCCGCTCGTC
This sequence comes from uncultured Parasphingorhabdus sp., assembly GCA_965534715.1. Lineage (GTDB taxonomy): Bacteria > Pseudomonadota > Alphaproteobacteria > Sphingomonadales > Sphingomonadaceae > Parasphingorhabdus. The sequence goes on along the minus strand of CBETBW010000006.1, from coordinate 1,337 downwards.
TGGCGAAGCATTGGCAAGCATGGCGCTGATTTCTCGCATCGATTCCGTCGGAACAATCAAGCCGTCAATGACCTTGCGATCATATTGCGGCAGCTTCAGGTGCAGGCTGGCCAAGGTGGTCACCGTCCCGCTGGTTCCCAGCAAACGGTAGTCGCATTGATCAAGTCGCGGCAATCGTTCGGCAAAACTGGAAAAACTGTCCGCTACCCGCCGCCGCATCGCGGCAAAGGCCTCGCCGCGTGCGACCGGATCACCGGCATTGAATTTCTCGCTTTCGGTCAGCGAGACAACGCCCCACGGCACGCTCAGCCAGTCGATAATCTCCGGTGCCGATCCGGTCGTGTCGACCAGCACGAGCTCTGTCGACCCTCCGCCAATGTCGAAGATAAGTGCAGGTCCCTCGCCCGGTTCGAGCAATATCTGACAGCCGAGCACAGCCAACCGCGCTTCTTCTTCTGCGGTGATCACGTCGAGCGCGATACCGGTCTCGCGGCGAACGCGCTCGATAAACTTGTCACCATTGGTGGCCCGCCGGCAAGCCTCTGTGGCCACCGACCGGGCAAGCGTCACATTGCGACGCCGCAGTTTGTCTGCGCAGATTGACAAGGCCGCGACCGCTCTGTCCATAGCCCTGCTGCTGATCTGGCCGGTTTCGACCAGCCCTTCCCCCAAGCGCACAACGCGCGAAAAGGCATCGGTAACGATGAAGCCGTCTGACGATGGTTTGGCGACCAGCAACCGGCAGTTATTGGTACCCAGATCTATCGCTGCGTAGGACCGCAATTTGGGCCAACGCCCCGTGCCCTGAAGGACGGGAGGCGCAATTCGACTGTGTCCATTATGTGTCGCCGCATGGTGCGGGCCGGATTTCCTTGCGGATGACCCGCCTTTTACATCTTGCGGCGATGGGGACTCTTGATCCGCCATAACCGTACTCTTATGTTCTCCGGATCGGATAATACCGCCGGTACTTGCTGTCGAAGATAACGCCGCAGCGCCTATGACGCAAGGGCGGGGACCTCAGTCGAACGGAAAACATCATGTGCGGGCGCAAATTTAGCCATGAAGAACTGATCTGGGCGGAATATCGCGACGTATTGACGATCGTCCAGCCTCCGCCCGACAGCAATTTCCAGCCCAACTATAATATCTGCCCGACCGAGCAAGTTCCGGTTTGCTTCAACCGCAGCGGCGAGAAGACGCTGGAACTGCCGGAACCGGTTACCGCCTGGTCACCGCCAAAAGGCTTGACCCTAAGCCGCTCCCTGCCTATTGCCCCGCACCGGCACTCCCCTGTCGTATAATGGTAATACCACGGACTCTGACTCCGTTAATTG
>CBETBW010000005.1:0-171991 GCA_965534715.1 uncultured Parasphingorhabdus sp. | reverse complement strand
GAAGTTTGGCGGTCGCTATGTTTTGCGCGGTCCTGGAGCGGAATTGCTCGAAGGTCAATTCGGTGACGGTGCGTCAATGGTGATATCGGAATGGCCGGATAAGGAGGCGGCGAAAAAATTCTGGAACAGTCCGGAATATGCGGAAGCCAAAAAGCTTCGCGCAGACATTGCCGACTGTCAGGTGCTCCTGATCGAAAGCCCGAAGATCGCATGACTGATGTTATCAAGCGCACCACCGTAATGGTGCGCGACGCCGAGCGTGCGGCGCGCTGGTATGAGCTGGTTTTCGGCATGACCCGCTGGATGGATACGCCCTTCACATTGTCTGGCAATCAACTGGCCGCTGGCAAGAAAGGCGACAAGACCCGACTGATTATACTGAAATGTAAAGACGATCTGATCGGCATGATCGGCTTGCTCGAATGGCTCGATCCAAAGCAGGACGCGCCCTCTGAACTCCCGACTGAAATCGGGTTCGGAACCCCGGTATTTGTCGTGGCATCGGAAGATGCGAAACAGGCAGTTGAGCGTGCCCGCACGCTCGGCTCGCGCATCCATTGCGAGCCGCATGACTGGCAAGTTACCGGCGCCGACGGTAAACAAAAGGATATGATCGGTTGCTCCTTCTGGGATCTCGACGGATATTTTTACGAGGTAAACCAGGTGGTGAAAGTCCACGACTAGACTGGCGGCAAGCCGAATGAATGGAGTTGAAGAGAGCAATATGACCGGCAAACCGCAAACGAGATTTCAGCGCGCCAATTTTGTCGTCGAGGACGTCGACAAGGCGCTGACCTTCTATGGAGATGTGCTCGGCTTCGAAGTAACGTACCGCAAGGGTCACAATCCGGATAGCTATTCGATCCCGGTCTTTGAAATCCCGGAGGGCGCGGAACTGGATTTCGTCATCCTTTCGTTGCCGGGACAACCCCGTGTAATGGCGCTATCGGGAATAAAAAACGTCCCGATGCCTTCGGTTCCCTACCCCCGCCGCAGCGCCATCGTGCTGGATGTTGCCGATCCTGACAAAGTGATGGCGGACAGCAAGGCACTTGGCCTAAAGGTTTATGAGGAAGGCCGTCTGGAAACCCATGACGACCGCATCGGACGGGAAATCGGTATTGTCGATTTTGATGACAATCTCGTGGTGATCTATCTTATACCGGATGCGCAAACATGAATACCGATCCGGTAGCGGGTGCCCCACCGGGCAGACCCTATCCTGCGGCTGCAACCGGCTGGTTCATCGTGGTGATGCTGACCATCGCCTATATTTTCAGCTTTGTTGACCGCTATATTCTCGGCCTGCTGATTGAACCGATCAAGGCAGAGTTTGATCTGTCCGATCGGTCAATAGGCTGGCTGCTCAGCGCCTTTACGCTGATCTACGGCTTTGTCGGAATTTTCATGGGCTGGCTGATCGACCGCGGCAAGCGCGTCTGGATCGTCTCCATCGGAGTAGCCCTCTGGTCGGTCGCGACCATCGCGACAGGCACGGCAAAAAACTTCGCCCAACTCTTTGCCGCCCGCATGGGAGTCGGCGTAGGCGAAGCAACGCTCAGTCCTGCGGCTTTCTCGATTATCGGTGACAGTTTCCCGACCGAACGGCGCGGCAAGCCGGTCGCCTTCTACTCTGCCGCGCTCCCAGTGGGGGCCGGCATCGCGTCGCTGCTGAGCGGCGCGATCATCGCCTGGACCGTCGCGAGTGGCAACCAGAGCCTGCCGCTGTTCGGAGAACTGTCCCCTTGGCGCTACACAATGATCATTGTCGGTCTGCCCGGGCTACTGCTGGCGTTGTTCTTCATCTTCATCAAGGAACCGGCGCGCCGCCCGGTCGCGGCCTCTGCCGATGTCATCAGCGGCAGCGGCTTTCGCGATGCAATGAAATATATCTGGGATAATAGACTCCTGTATCTGGGCTTTCTGTCGATCGTCGGCACGATGACGGCAATTGCCTATAGCCAGGGCTTTCTTGCCCCCACGTTTGAGCGCACATGGGGCTGGTCACCGCAAAAATATGCTTTTGTAAACGGGATTGCGCTGTTGATCCTTGGCCCGGCGAATATGCTGATCATGGGCGCTCTTTCCGACTGGTGGACCAAGAAGGGCGTCAAGGATGCCTCGCTTCGCCTGCTCTTTATCGGCTTTTTCATCCTCGTGCCGACCGGTGCGCTGCCGCTGTTCATGCCAACTGGCGAACTGGCCTTTGCGATATTATGCCTGAACATCGTCGGCATCGGGATTGTGACCGCTATGGGCGTTGTGTCATTGCTGGTCATAACGCCCGCGCAGATACGCGGCCAGATTGTGGCCTTATATTATCTCGCGATCAGCTGGTTCGGATCATTGGGGCCCATCGCTGTGGGCGAGCTATCGAGCGGCGTTTTCGGCGAAGACAATCTCCGCTACGCAGTTGCCAGCGTACCGATCCTGTTCGCGATTATCCCGCTGCTGATGATGCCGCTCACGCGCCGCCTTTATCTCGCGCAGATGGCAAGACTCGGCGAAACGACCGAATGATACGGAAAGGATATAGCGACGGTCCGTTCGGACAGGTGCACTGGCGGATTCAGGATCCTGAAACCACCGCATCCCGGCCGGACCTTTATTGCCTGCACCCGGCACCTTTTAGCGGTCTTGCGTTCACCACCGTCATGCCGCATCTCGCCAAAGATCGCCGCGTCATCTCGCCGGATTATCCGGGCCATGGCGGATCGGATGCATTCAAGCCAAATCCCTCTATCGAAGAATTTGCCGAAGCCATGCTCGCGGTAGCTGACGATCTTTCCGGTGAGGAGCCAGTTGACCTGATCGGTTTCCACACCGGCAATCTGGTTGCGGTTGAAATGGCGCTTTGCGCAACCACTCAAATTCGGAAACTGGCGCTCGTCGATGTCCCGGCCTTCGACGCAGCAGACCGTGAACAATATAAAGCTGCAACCGCCAAGCCATTCGAGATCACAGCGGATATCGACTGTCTGGAACAACCTTGGGATCGCGGAATGACCAAGCGACTGGAAAGCCAGGGACGGGAGCGCAGTTTCGAAATGTTCGTAGAGCAGCTACGCCACGGTCGCAATATGAACGCCGCCTTCCATGCCGGTTTCACCTATGACGTCGAGGACAAGCTGCCTAGGGTTCGCCAGCCTGCGCTGGTGTTGGCTTCGCAATCGGCCTTGCTCGACGCATCCAGACGGGCTGCCAAATTGATACCAAGTGCCAGACTGGTCGAACGGCTCGACATCAAACGCGCGGTTCTGGATGAAGCAGCGGAACTGACGGCGCACGAACTCATCCTGTTTTTTGACGGGGCCGACGCATGAAGACCTACGCGATTTACTGCACCGACAGACCGGAAACGGCTCAAGCACGTCTCGATGCCCGCGATGCACATTTCACCCATATCGAGAAAGTGCTGGATGAAATTCTCATCGCCGGACCGCTTGTTGGACCGGACGGCATGACGGTGGGATCATTGCTGGTTGTAAAGGCCGAGGACGCAATCAGTGCGCGTACGCTGCTGGAACGGGACCCCTATTTCAAGGCAGATATCTGGGCCGATATCCGGATCACCGAATTTGTCCCGGCAGCGGGAGAGTGGATCGGCGGCAAGATATGGTAACAGTTTCGGCGTGCCCTCATCATGCTGATCATTCAAGGAACATCATATGACCCGCATCAAGCCACTGACCGTGGACGAATTGCCAGACGAAACGCAGGCGGCGCTCGGGTTTTCACAAAATCTGATGGGTTATGTTCCCAATTCGGTGATGACCATGGCGCATTGGCCGGAACTGCTCGGTGCCTTCCGCGGCCTGGTATCGGTAATCTATGGCGAGAGCGAAATCGAAAATGGCCTCAAGCGCCTGATTGGCGCCGTGGTCAGCGCGGCGGCAGGTTGCCAATATTGCAAGGCGCATACGACGCTGGGCGCTCGCGACGCCGGCGTTGATGAGGCCAAGGTCAGGGCGGTGTGGGAATACCAAACCAGTGATCTTTTCAGCGACGCAGAGCGCGCAGCGCTGGATGTCGCGTTTGCGGCGGGCCAGGTTCCCAATGCCGCGACCGATGAACATTTTGCCGCGCTCGATACATATTATTCGGAACGCCAGAAGACCGAAATCATGGCGGTGATCAGCATGTTCGGCTTTCTCAACCGATGGAACGATACGCTGGCGACCGAACTGGAAGACAAGCCGTTGCAATCCGCCAGCGCACTCTATTCACCGGAACAATGGTCGCCGGGTCAGCACCGACGATAGTTACCGGCCGATTTCGATCAACTCCAGCAACTCACCGGCAGGCCCTTTGACCGTGGCTGATCGACGACCATTATAGGGTATTTCTTTCCGCTTCTCCGGCGGTGTAATCCAAGGCATGTCGATTTTTCGGAAATCATCCACCGCTAACGTCACCAGCGCATTGCCCGGTGCCAACATCCCGTCATGGCGGGCACGGATCGTAGCGATTTCCGGATAGTCATCAACCTCGACAATGGGCAGGCGTCCACTTTGCACCATCGTCAGATCGGACCTGGTGTCCGCCGGCAAGCCGAAGGCGTTGTTGATCATCGAATAAGCGAGCGAGAAAGTATCGCCCGCGTCGAAACCCAGCTTTTCCTCATACCATCGGACGGTTTCCGCACGGTCCGGCGACGCCAGTATCACGATGAAAATCTGGTCCGTCAGTGATTGTGCTTTCGGCAAATCGGTGGTCGGCATATCTTCCCGTACTTCATTGAGGTAGATCATCTCGCGACCCGTCCCCAGAACCTGCATTGGGACGAAGAAAGGCATCCCCTCCAGTTCCTTGGGCGGCCCGACAATATCAAAACCGCTGCCCTGCAAACGGTCTGGCCAGCCAAAAACATCCCGGACGCTCAGCTCATAGGCAGCCCAGCCATAGGTGGTTGTCGGCTTGAATTCCGGATGGTCCGGCTGCTCGACAAGACGGATGAAACACTCCGCTCCGCTTGCAGGTTGCAGGATGACCATGCTTGCCCCTGCACTGTTCGGAGAGCCCCAGCTGCCTGCCAGATCGTCTGACAAAATTCCGTTTTCAACGACCTGCATACCCAGCACGTCACGATAGTCTCCGACTGCCGCGTCCAGATCGGGAACGGTCGCGACACCGCCCAATATGGAGCCATGTTTCACAGCATCAGTCATATCAGAATTCCGGTTTGCGTTTGTCGAGGAATGCGCTCACGCCTTCCTTGAAGTCATCGCTTTCGAAGGCGGAATCAAACAATGCCCTCGAGTCCGCGTCATCATCCGCCTGCCCGTCCAATATCCGTTTTATGATCGCCTTGCTCATCCGCTGGCTATGGGAAGATACCGATGCCATCGTGTCGGCCAGTGCCATGGCTTCGACATAGGGTTCGTCAGCAAGAATGGTAATCAGACCGATACGCAGCGCTTCTTCCGCAGGCAGAATCTGGCCCGTGAACAATATCCGTTTCGCCTGTGACGGACCAACCGCGTCGACAAGCAACTTCGTGTCATGGAGCGGATAGACCAGCCCCAATTTTGCCGGTGTAATGCCAAATCGCGCCCTCGGTCCGGCGATCCTCAGATCGCACGCCAGCGCGATCCCGCAACCGCCGCCAACGCAATCACCATCGATCACCGCGATGGTCGGCTTGGGTGCCTGCGCCAGTTCGTGCTGGACCTTGCCAATCGCCGCCTGGTTCTTTGCCCGCCATTGCGGATCGGTTGACCCGGCACCAAATTCGCCAATATCGGCGCCGGCGCAAAACGCGCTGTCCTTCTTGCTCGCGTTTACGGTCAATACCCGGACTGCATCGTCCGCCATCGCATCCGCCAGCAGCTTGGGAAACAGCTCCCACATCTCTTGGGTAAAGGCGTTGCGCTTGTCCGGCCGGTCGATGATCAGATGCGCGATTTTGTCATTTTTTTCGAGACGCAGGGTCATGCAGGATCAACTTTTGCCAGATGTTTTGCAATCTGATGCCGGGATGTCACCCAGACGTCCTTTTTCGACCGCACATGCTTCAGAAATTCTTCCAGGGCCCAGATACGCCCGGGACGACCGATGATCCGCAAATGCAAGCCAAGCGACATCATTTTAGGATTGCCCTCTTCGCCTTCACGGTAGATTTGGTCGAAATTATTCCTGGCATATTCAAGCCAGTGAGCGGGCGTCATCGCCGGATCGGTCCACATTTTCATGTCGTTGGAATCGAGCTGGTAAGGCACGATTGCAATAGGTTTATCCGGCACGGTGTCCCGGTCCCAGAAAGGCACATCGCCGGAATAGTCATCCATATGGTAATCGAAGCCTTCTTCGATCAGCAGCCTGCGGGTGTTATCCGTATAGAAATAGCGCGACAGCCAGCCATAGGGGCGCGTGCCGGTTGTCTTTTCAATCGACGTCACCGCCTTGCGGATAAAATCACGTTCCTGATCCTCGCCCATCTTGAATTGGTGAACCCAGCGATATCCATGGCTCACTGGCTCATGCCCCATTTCGGCAATCGCGCCCGCAATCTCCGGATGGTTTTCGAGGCTCATTGCCGCGACGGTCCAGCTTGCCATAATGTCGAACTGCTTGAGAAGCTTCACAATGCGCGGCGCACCGGCTTTCAGCCCGTACAGATAGTTGCTCTCGTTGCCATAGTTGCGGATCGGCGACTTGATATGGATGCCGAGTTCATCGACCGGCTCCATCCCGCGATCTCCGCGCGCCACCGTCATCTCGCTGCCTTCCTCGACATTGACGACAATGCTCAGCGCCATTTTCGCGCCGTCCGGCCAATCCATCCGTTCTTCCTGCATCAGTGCATTTCCTCCCCGCCGGTAATATTCAGCGCTTCGCCGGTCATATAGAATGCGTCATCGCTGGCCAGCCATGCGCAAAGCGCAGCCGTATCGGTCGGCAATCCCGGTCGTCCCATCGGGTTTTTGGCGCTCATGTTTGCCATATAATCTTCTACCCTGTCGAAGCCGAGCAGCTTTGAAAAATATTCATTCTGCTGGGCGCCCAGACCGGTTGTAACATGATTGGGACAGACAGCATTGACGGTGATCCCGTGCGCACCAAGCTCCATCGCGCTCGCCCGGGTCAGGCCGATCATGCCATGCTTTGACGACACATAGGCCGGTAGATGCGGAAAGCCTGTTTTCGCAGCCTGCGAGGCAATATTGATAATCCGCCCGCCCTTGCCGGCTTTTACCATTGCCTTCGCTGCGGCCTGTGTGCAGTAAAACGCGCCGGAGAGATTCACCCCAATCACCTGATCCCACTCCTTCGCCGTATCCACCTCAAGCAGTGGCTTCATCATGAAACCGATCCCGGCGTTGTTGACGAAAATATCGATCGCGTCGAAGGCTTCAACCGACTGATCGACCAGCGCCTGACACTGGGCGGCATCGCTGACATCACAGGCGATGGTGGCAACCTTCGCGCCGCGGCTACGCAATTCTTCCGCGACCCCTTCTTCCTCGTTACCGATCGTCAAATCTGAAACAACGCAATTGGCCCCTTCGTCGGCAAAGCGCTGCAATATACCCTGCCCCAGCCCCTTCTCCTTGCCGGAGCCGGTAACAACGACAGTTTTTCCTTCAAACCGCTTCGCCATCAGATGTCCTCGGTCAGAATGAATTGCGGGTTATCGGCAAAATCCTGAAACGGAGCCGCCATAGCCTGAAATTCTTCTGTAGAGATATCAGCAACAAACTGATCCATGCCGTTTATGTCCAGTATCTCGACATATTGATAAGGCACGACATCGTCAGAACCGAAAAGGCCGGTCGCCTTGTGAACCGTGAACTTTTCAACCGAACCGAGCCGATTTACGCCGGGAATATCATCCTTCTTGGCCCAGGCTTCATAGTCAGCGGCGCTGACGCCTTCTTTCAGGTTGAATATAACGATGATGCGCATGTGTTCCCTCCTCAGGATATTTCCAAAAATGTTTCTGGCGGGCGATATGAATCCAATTTGTCATCCAGCTTTCGCGCCAGGTCGAATAATCCGGCCTCATTGCCAGCTGCGCCGATCAACTGCACGCCAACGGGAAGCCCGTCTTCGTTCCAGCCCGCCGGGATGGTAATAGCCGGCAATCCCGCGACACTGGCGAGGCAGGTAAAATCTGCCTGATTGACAGGGGGTTTTTCATCATGATTGAATGCCGCCTGCGGTGTGGTCGGAAGCAAAATTGCACCGTTTGTACCAACAGCGGTCACCAGCGCATCCTTGATCTGCTCAAGAATTTTACGATCTTTAGCCAGGTAGCCAGCGGTGCGCCTTGGACCATATGTCAGCAGATGCTTCAGGTGAGCGGACAAACCATCCGGGTTGTTTTTGACAATGTCGGACAGGCTGTCCGCCAGCGCAAGCGATGCGAGGATAAATCCGGAAAACCGGACTTGCGTAAGCGGATATGGCAGTGAGAATGTGGTCTGCGCGCCCAGAATGTCCTTGGCCTTGTCATAGGCTTCCAGCACAGCCGGCTCACATTCCACTTCGCCGAGATTTTCCAACAATATAATATTATCAATGACTTGCGGAGGATTGAAGTTCATCATGATCCGCGAACATGCTTCCAATTCTTCCAATGACCGCGCGAGTGGTCCTATCGTATCGAGCATTGGCTCACACAGTTCCAGGCCGTCCTGACTGACCGCTCCGCGCGACGGCTTCAAACCATATACACCGCAATAAGCCGCCGGCACCCGCACCGAGCCCATCGTATCGGTGCCCAGCGCCACGTCGCACAAGCCTGCCGCCACCGCCGCACCACTGCCCCCGGAAGATCCGCCGGGCGTATAACCGACCTTGTGCGGATTCTGCGTCGCGCCGAAGAATGGATTATCCGTCTTGGCACCCAGCGCTGCCTCTTCCATATTGAGAGTGCCGACAATTGCCGCACCGGCATCGCGGAGCCGCTTCACAACCTCTGCATCCCTGCTGGCAATACGATCCCGATAGGCTTCCATACCGCCAGTCCAAGGCAGGCCTGCAACAGCGATATTGGCCTTTACGCCAACCGTCATCTTCTTCAGCGGTCCCTCGCCGAATACGGCTTCCCTATCAAATTCCGTGAAGGCATTGAGAGGAGCATTTGCCGCTTCAAGATCATCCCAGTCGATCATGGTCAGATCATAGCCCCCGTTCGTCGATCAGGCGGATGGGCTTCTGCCGCGTATCGATCTGGGTATCGCCTGCGGTGTCACCCGCTCTGACCAGCGCGACACCCACTTCAATGCCCAAGCCTTTGCGAAGCAAGGCGGCAATTTCGTCCTTGTCAGAAGCGCCCCGGCTTTCGAGCGTCACATGCATGTCATCGCGCCCGCTTTCATTGCGCTTCACGCGGCAGACATATTCGCCGGTCAAGTCACTGCGCCCCTCAATGATAGCGCCAATCGCATGGGGAAAAATATTGATCCCGCGCAGCTTGACCATGTTGTCGCTGCGGCCCTTGAACCCGGTTATCCGCTTGAACACCATGCCAGTGGAATTTGTATCCGTTCGCTCTTCGGTAATGTCATGCGTGTTGAACCGGATGCACGGCGCGATATCATCCTTGAACAAGCATGTGACAACCATATCACCCGTCTCACCAGGGGCGATCGGTACACCCGTATCGACATCGAGCAATTCGAGATATTGAGCGTCTTCCCACACATACATGCCATCGCGATCCGGACCTTCGCCGGCGATTGTACCGGTATCCCCCACTCCGTACCAGTCATAGGCTTTCGCACCATGCCAGGCCGCCTCGGTCGAGGCGCGGTCTTCGGTCCCCAAATGGCCGATGATCATTTTCAGGTTGATCTGGTCAAACAGTTTTTCCGCCTCTGCGACATCGGCCAGCTTCCGAATATAATCGACGAAACCGACCATGCAGGTGACATTGAAATCAGCCATCAGATTAACCTGATTTATCGATCGCGTTTCAATCCCGGTGCCTGCGCTGAGGAACAGCGAATTGGTAAAATGGGTAACGGCCTCGCGGATATAATGGCCGCCATTGATCATCCCGTGGCCATATACGGATTGCACAACATCATCGCGACCCAATCCCATCCAGCGGTACATCCGTCCGACCATAAGATTGGTGATTTCGCGGCCCTTGGGACCGAACATCAGCGGCTGCGGGCGCCCGGTAGTACCAGAAGTGGTATGGAAAACGACAGGACCATCGCCTCGCCCGTCAAAATCCCCGTAAGGCGGGTGCTCGTTGACCGAGGCCATCAGATCGGTTTTATCATAAACCGGCAGTTTCGTGATGTCGGCCAAGCTTTTGATGTCACCCGCTTCTATGCCCTGATTGCCCCACAGACGCTGATAGAATGGAATTTCCCAGCCGCGCTTCATCAATATCTGGAACTGCTTGTCCTGAATGGTAACAAGCTCATCGCGCGACATGTTGGTGTAGCGGTCGACGAACGCATCTCCGACCGGATATTGGTCGAGCATCTTCTGGGCATCGAAGGATTCTAAATAGGTAGGAAAGTTCATCGGAGCTCCGTTGCATAAGCTAGAGGATTTTCGAAAGTACGAGGGTCGCAGTCATCACTGGCAAGAGCCCGTGCCAGATCACGTTTGGATTGAGTTTGACCGACGGACATCGGCGCAGAGGGGCTACCGAGATTATCGGTGATTATATGTTCGGTGACGCTGTCATCTGACATCGTGACGGTAAGTTTTTGCGGGGCCAGCGCGTTGTGATCGGGATTATCATCTATCCGTACGATGACTTTCTCGCCTAGCTTCACAATATCCGGATTGGCAAATTCTTGCGCCGTAAAACAACGCGGATCGATGATCCGGTCGCGCAACATCAACGGCACCAGAAACGGCAGGCACAATCGCGCATAGGCGGGCGTCATATCGGCTTTATAAGGTCTCCCGACAAGCCGGTGGATGAGCGGCGGCGCGGAAACATCGACCGACACCACCTGCGAGGGATCAAGCGAACCATCCCGCAGCATATTGTCAATCGCGCCCAATATACCGTGGCTGGCGCGGCCTGAAGGGAAGGGCTTGACACTAACCTCTTCGATCAGCCAGCGCTGGCCGATGCTATCGGTATAGCGCGTCAAATCACCCGGCTCGAACAATTTGAAATAACCAAACGGCCCTTCCAGCGCGTCATGCGGGCCATCCATTCCGGCTTTTGCCAGATCAACCGCTGTAATCGCCGCGCGGGAGGCATTTGCAATTTGCAACGGCAACGCAATCGACGCCTCGACATGCGCCTGCATCGTACCTGCCGCCTGGGAATAGGCAAGGCCCATTACATCGGCATATTTTTCGGACGGGAGTTTGTCCAACCGTGCTACGGCGAGGGCAGCACCGATGACCCCCGCCGTGGCAGGACGGAAAAACTGCATCGCGCCGGTTGCTGCAACGCCTAGGCCGCTGGCAATATCGACACCAACACAGAGCGCCGTTATGAATGCATCGACATCGCAGCCATTTTGCCGGTCAGCGGCCACCAACAACGCGGCTGTAACCACCGACATTGCGTGCACCACTGCTGGTTCATGCACCGCGTCCCATTCCAGACAATGGATAGCAAAACCGTTGAACCAGGCCGCGGATGGAGCAGGCAGACGTTTGCTCAGTCCAAGCAAACGCGCGCCGTCGCCCTCGCCCCAGCCGCAAACCGCGGACAGCATAGCCTGCGCTTCACTCGACACAGCTCCCGCCGCGCCGCCGGCCAAGGTGTCGTCAAGCAAATGAAGGGCCGCCGCTTTGGTGCTTTCCGGCAGAATATGATCTGCCGCCGCGAAATCTAAAATGACTGTGGTCCCGTTCATGACAGCCAATCCTCCAGCATTTTTTGGATGGCTTGCGGGTCGTCACCATGGAGTGCCAGATCAATAGCACGATCCGCTTCTTTTTCGGGCAGGCCGCCCCAGGCAATCAGCGCTCTGGCTTTGTCGATGATGCCGTCTTTAGTCAAAGGCCGTTCCGGATCACCCAGCGTATCGACCAGCTCGACACTCTCGCCATCGCATGTCACCCGTGCGCCATAATGTTCCGGATAGCGTGCGGTGATATCCGGCGCTTCGGATACAATTACCCGGCTTCGCACGTCGGCTAGCGCCTCAATTGCATCAGGCTCAAAATCGGCAAGCCGGGGAACCCCGCGTTCTGCGACGACGGCGACTGAATGTTGAATCGAGAATTTGGCATCGTTCACGGTTAACGGATTGGGGCGATCGCAAAAGGTGATCGCATCGGTATAGGTTCCCACTTGAATATCGTCATCCAACTTACCCAGCTTCGCTTTCAACGCCAGCGCTGCATCGATCGCCGGATGCGCGTGACGACAAGCACCCCATGGCTTGAAGCTGACTTCATGGATCCGCCATTGATCAGGGAAGGTCATCGGTTTGGGGTTTTTGCAGGTGGCGGCATAAAGACCCTGCGGGCCCTCAAGGATGAAACGAGGGCCTTTGATCCCATCCCACGCATAACAACATGCATCATGAGCGGTTTTGGAACTACTCACGATGTGCCACTGTTTTGTATCGCTATTCTCGTTCCGCATCTGCCACAATCCGCCGGCCATCGATCCAGCCAAACCGAACGCAGCAGTCATTTGTTCAATCTCTTCAGGAAACTGCTCCGGAGCGGAGTCATCATAAGCCCATAAAGCGCCAATAGCTCCAAAAACACCCGCTGTAGCTGTGTTATGATAGTAGCCGTAATGAGCTTCGTCAAAAGTTGAACCCACCGCGATAGTCGCCTCATAACCTCTTACCGCTCTATCAAGCGCCTCATTGATGTCCTCGGAAACGGTCAAAGCAGCAGGCCAAACAATGGGTCCGGGATGTAATATCGACGTGCGATGGACATCATCCATTTCAAGTAAATTTCCAAACCATCGGGTCATGTCGAGCTCGTCATACTCGATATCAACTCTGGTCGTGATGCGATTTGCCAATTCGCTCCGCAGCGCCCCAGCTACACAGCCCAACCAGTCCAATAAATGCAATCGCGCCCTTTGCCGCGTCGCCTCGTCCACCGGCCTCATCAAATGCGTTGCAAGTTTTTCGGTCAGGCTATCTTGCGTCATATGCCCGCCCGCCCTATGATAAGCCTATGTCCGGAAAAGCAAAATTGGCGTCGAAAAAGAAACCGCGTTATCTGGAACTGGCCGATAAGCTGCGTCAGGAAGTATTGCGCGGCGACTATTCCGATCCCGGAGATTTTCCGACCGAATCCGTGTTGTGCAAGAAATTTGATGTCAGCCGATTTACCGTGCGGGAAGCTTTGCGACAGCTGACGGGTGAAGGCCTGATCTCCCGGAAACGCGGTTCGGGGACCATTGTTCAGCCAGCCACTGCAAGGGCAGGGGCCTTGCATCAACCGCTCAGTAATGTCGGCGAAATATTGCAATATGCGCTTGATACGACGATCAGTTTTGAAAAAAAGGCACCGCAGAAAATTCCAGCCACCATCGCCGAACAAATTGGAGTTGAGCTGCAGGGCAAATGGTTTGTGATCCACGGAAAAAGGCAGAAAGCGGGGCGCAAACGCCCGGTTGCTCTCACCATTGCATGGATCAACCCCGAGCTTGCCGATACAGTCCAGAAAATTGACCTCAACGGTGCGACTTTGTTCGGGCAGATTGAGCATCACGAAAATATCACCGTAACCCGCGTCACGCAGGACATTCAAGCCATTCCGGCGTCCAAAGACACTGCCGCTGGCCTCGGTATTGAGGAAGGCGATCCGGTGCTGCGCATCCTGCGCTGCTATTTTGACGAAAACGATCGGATGTTCGAAATTTCGGAAAACTACCACCCTGGTGAACGCTTCGCCTATTCGATGCATATCGAGGTGAACTAGGTCGCTCATTTCTGCAGTTCCGGAGCATCGGACGGCTGCCAGTTTTCTTCGGATTGAAACCGGAAAGCGGGCGCGATCTGGTGTGATCCATTCGCTTCGATCAGCAGGCCACGTTCACGCAAGAAACCCTGTTTCAACGCCTCCGCAAAATTGAGCACCGGTGAAAAAGCGACGTCTTTGTCAGCGAACCATTTCACCCAGTCGTCGCGAGTTTTGGTTGCGAAAGTGCCGCGCAGATATTCGATCAGCGGTTGCTGCGATTTGCCGGCCTCTTCCTCGGCGAGTGGCAGCAAATCCAGGCGATCTAGGGCGGTTAGCAGGTTTTTCGCAAACTTGACCTCTCGGGCTCCTAAGACAACATATTTGTCGTCTAATGTATTGTAAACATTATAGAAAGCAGCACCGCCAAGCGAACGTTGCGTTTGTGATACCGGTGCTTCGCCGCCGCGTATCGCATCACCGGCTATGTGGGCACACCATGGCAACATCGAGTCGAACATGGCAATATCGACATAATCGCCCTTGCCGGTCTTTTCGCGTCCGATCAGCGCCATCAGCACAGCGGACAGGCCATTTAATCCGGCGGCCATATCAGCGGACGGAGCGCCCGGCACAACCGGCATTCCGTCTTCGCCGTCATTCACCGACAGGAAACCCGACAGTGCCTGAACCGCCAGGTCATGGGCCGGATGAAGCGCCATTTCGCCTTCCTGTCCGAAAGCGGAAATCGAGCAATAAACGATACGCGGATTTCTCGCCACGACGGCCTCATAGTCGAAACCCAGCCGCTTCATCACACCGGGCCGGAACCCCTCGATCATGACGTCGGCATCGGCGAGTAATTCCCAAAGATGTTTGCGGCCGTTGTCGCTTTTCAAATCAAGTGCCAGCGCCTGCTTGCCGCGATTAAGATTACGGAACCAGACCGATTGGCCCGACTCCATCGGCTCCATTTGTCGTGCCGGATCGCCCGCGGGGGGTTCAACCTTGATCACCTCCGCCCCGTGATCCGCCATCATCATGGTGAGCATCGGCCCCGGCAGAAAAAGCGAAAGGTCGATGACTTTTATGCCCGCAAGTTTTGCCATTTTGTTCAGATTACACCCTTGGCCCGCAAAGCGCCAATGGCATCGGCGTCATAGCCGATTTCAGCCAATACCGTATCATTGTCCGCGCCGAGGAGCGGTCCGGCTTTGTTCGGCAGCCGCTTTCCGTTCAGCTTGATCGGGCTGGATAGTATATTCATTTCCGGGTTGTCCGGGTGACTGACGGTATCGCGCATGCCAATGGTTTCAAGCCAGGGATTGTCCAGCGCCTGGTCAAGACTGTAAACCGGTGCAACCGGAACGCTGCCTTCAAGCAAGCCCTGCCAATGGGCAACATTATGTGCGCCAAAAATATCGTCCAAAATCCCTGTAAGAACATCACGGTTTTTCAGTCGATTGGCCGCCGTATCAAAACGCGGGTCGTTGATCAGTTCACTATGCCCGATATTCTCTGCCAGTATCGGCCAGAATTTCGGTATCTGCGCCATCACAAACATCCAGCCATCTGCGGCCTTGAACATCTGACTAGGAGTCGCGGAAGGATGCGCGCCGCGCTTCACCCGCGGCGTAATGTCCCCTTCATTCATATACCAGAGCGCCGGATAGCTGGTCTGATGCACCGCAGCGGACAGCAGATCGACGTCCACATCACAACCTTCGCCAGAACTTTGAGCAGCGAGAAGCGCAGCCAGTAATCCAACTGCCATCTGAGTGCCCGACATAAAATCTACCATGGAAAGGCCAAAGCGCACGGGCGGCCCATCAGGTTCTCCTGTCAGTGCGCAGAAGCCGGCTTCGGCCTGCATCAGATAGTCATAGCCCGGCCATTTGGAACGCTCATTATCACGGCCATAGGCGGAACAATGCGCGCAGATGATAGCCGGATTGACGGCTTTGAGGCTGTCATAATCCAGACCGATTTTCGCAGGAACATCGCCGCGCAGATTATTGGCCATGACGTGGGAATTCTTGACCAGCTTGTGGAGAATTTCCACACCTTCGTCGCTTCGCAAATCCAGTGTCAGCGAACGCTTGTTGAGATTGAAGCTCTGAAAATACAGGCTTTCCTCTTCGCGCAACCAATGCGGCCCGACATGGCGAGCAGTATCGCCGCCGCCCTTTCCGTTTTTAGAAGGCGGTTCGATCTTGATCACATCCGCGCCCAACTGTGCAAGATACATGGTACCGTACGGGCCGGCACCGTATTGCTCGGCAGACAAGACACGAAAACCTTCGAGCGGGAGCTTCATGCTCATGCCGGATTCTGCTTTACCCATTGCTTGGAGATGATCATTCGCTGCATTTCATTCGTGCCTTCACCGATGCACATCAACAGCGCGTCACGGTAATAGCGCTCGATTTCATATTCCTTGGAATATGCGTAGCCGCCGTAAATGCGCATCGCCTCTTCCGAATTGCGAACAGCCGATTCCGACGAGAAATATTTCGCCATGCCAGCCTGCATGTCACAGCGCTCTCCGCGATCATAAGCTTCTGCCGCGTCCGTTGTCAGCAATTCCGATGCGCGGGCACGGGTGACCATTTCTCCCAGTTTCAACTGGATAGCCTGATGCTCACAGATCGGTTTGCCCATTGTTTCACGAAGCTGCGCATATTCGGTCGCCAGCCGCAACGAACCCTTGGCAAGGCCAACGCCGCGTGCGGCGACATTGATACGGCCAAGCTCCAGTCCACCGGTGGCCTGGAAAAAGCCCTGTCCTTCCACTCCGCCAATAAGATTTTTGGCCGGTATCCGGTAATTGTCAAACATCAGCTCCGCACTATCAATGCCTTTATATCCAAGCTTCTCGAACTTCTTGCCAACGGTAAACCCTTCGCCCTTCGGCGCGATCATAAGGCTCATGCCGTTGTATCGCGGATCGGCCTTGGGATCGGTTTTGACGAGCAGCGCAAAGCAGCTGCCCTTGATGCCATTCGAGATCCACGTTTTGGTGCCATTGATGACATAGTCATCGCCATCCCGGGTAGCCACGGTGCGAATTGCCTGAAGATCGGTGCCGGCATTGGGTTCGGTCAGCGCCAGACCACCGCGGATTTCTCCGCTGGCGAATTTCGGCAGCCATTCCTGCTTCTGTTCTTCCGTGCCGAAACGCTCTACCGCAGCGGCCATGATCAGGTGCGAATTGAAGATGCCGGTCAGCGCCATCCAGTAGGAAGATACATAAGTCACGATTTTCGCATAAGTTGTCGCTGGCAACCCTAGTCCGCCATATTCTTCCCCAATAGTGGCACCGAACAACCCCATTTCGGCCATTTGATCGACCAGTTTTTCAGGCCAGATATCCCCATGGTCATGCTCCATGACCACTGGCCTCACTTCACCTTCTACCCATTTTTCAATGGCGTCCATGAAAGCCCGCTCATCATCGGGATCAATCGTTCGGGGGATAAAATCTTTTGCGGGATCCTGGGCTGCGCTAGCCATAGCCATACTCCTGAAAACGTCTTTTGCCGTATTTTAGCGGATATTCAATCTAATCGTCGGTGTTGCCGAAGCCACGCTTCCAGATCAGCATCGTACGTTCGAAGGTACAGACAATGTCATCATGCTGGTTCTTGCCGATGGTTTTGATCGTCACAATGCCTTGCTCGGGGCGCGATGAAGATTCCCGAGTATCCAGCACTTCGCTTTCGGCATAAAGCGTGTCACCGGGGAACATCGGCTTGGTCATTTTGATCTTGTCCCAGCCGAGATTGGCTACCGCCTTCTGGCTGGTATCGGAGACGCTCATGCCTACCATCAGAGCGACCGTAAGTGGCGAACAGATGAGCGGTTTTTTGAACTCGGTCTTTTTCGCGAATTCATAATCGAAATGTGCCGGATGCGTGTTCATTGTCAGCAGAGTGAAATGGACATTGTCCGTATCCGTAATCGTCCGGCCGGGGCGATGCTCGTAGATGTGCCCCACAACAAAATCCTCGAAATAGCGCCCGAACGTTTCGCGGAACCGTCCCGGGCTGACTTCTATAACTCCATCACGCATGTTTCAGTCCTTCTATCATTAAATTTTTGTCGCCTGTGCCGCCGCTAGCATCCGACGGTATCGCTCCATGATTGGCGCTTCCAGCATCCGTCCGCTGTGGCTGATCGCTCTGCCACCTGCTGCATCGTAGGCGGCAATAGCCTCTTTCGCTTCGGCAATTTCCGCTTCGCTTGGGCGCATGGCGCTCTGAATGACCGGTAGCTGTTTGGGGTGAATGGCAGCCTTGGCATGAAAACCCATTGCCTTGATGCGGGCACATTCATCGGCAAGCCCCTCCTCATTACCCATATCGATGTAGGGCACATCAATCGCCATCACCTGCGCCGAGGCACAGCACATAATGAAGGCCCCGCGGGCAGCCAACAGCGGCTCCCACTCCAGCTTCGTTCCCAGTTCGGCAGAAAAATCACCGCCTCCGAACATCATCCCGGTGACGCCGTCACATGCGGCTATGTCATCGCCAGCACGCAAACCCTTTACCGTTTCGATCAGCGGAACGAGACCTTCGACCCGTTCTCCCAATATGCTGTGCGCGATTTCAACTTCGGTCGCACTTTCGACCATCGGAAGGAAAACCAGTGCCGGAAGATGCTCGGCGGCGGCTAGCGCCAGCAAGTCCGCAAGACCCGCTTTGGTTTTTAGTCCATTGATCCGGACAGCGGTCTTTTTGCGTTCGAGGCCGGCAAGCGCGGTCAAGACAGACTCGCGCGCGCTATCCTTTTGATCGGCAGGAACCGAATCTTCCAGATCTATGCAGATCAGGTCCGCACCGCTGGATGCCGCCTTTTCAAAGCGCTCCGGGCGATTGGCTGGTACAAAAAGAAAGTTGGTAAAACTGGTCATATTGCTCGTTTTGTTAGATTCCTTAGAATATCTCTTCACAATTTGTCCGGACAAATCTAATAGTCAACCGAAAAATAAAATCAATCGCGTATTTGAAACACAGGAGAGATACACAATGAAACGATATCTGAAACATAGCGCCGCAACAGCGATCATTGCATCGATGGCGTTCGGCACATCATTATCGGCGAGAACACTGGACCCCAACAAGGCCGAAGATGCTCTCGAAATTTCAAAGCGCGTCCAATGCGGTGAAGCAGATGGTGTTCCCGCTGTCTATCACTGGTCGGGCAAAGTTTATTCACGCGTTCAGGGCGAGCCCGACCGGCATTTGTTCAATGGCGAAGGCATGAACATCCGGCAGTGCGTTAAAATCACGGACCCAAAACGTGGCACAGGCTATCAGCAAGTCAGTCGCGAGGTCATGTTTTACCTCGATCCCGAAACGAATGAAATTCTTCGGAAATGGGAAAATCCGTGGAGCGGCGAAACGGTCAACGTGATGCAAATTGCCAATGATCCGGTAAATAGCCGTCCCAGTTTTCCATATTCCGCCGACGGCAAGCCTTTCAAAATGACCACGTTGCGCCGTCAAGGAAAATGGATGTTCATGCCGATCGAAGTCCCCCTTTTCTATCACAATGTTCTGGCTGGTGATTATCAGGATTATGTTGGTAATAAATATCACGCGATGGAGATATTCGACTTTGCGTTTCTTGCAGATGAAATTTTGGATACGAGAAACCCAACCGCTTATCCTACTGTCAGTTGGGTACGGATTTCAGACTGGATGCCGTGGATGAAAATGCGCGGGCGACAAGGACAGATGGTGTTCAATGCGATGGGCGCAAAACTAAAAAAATATGATGATTTGCCTCGCATAATCAAGGACGAGATTGCGCTCAACCACCCCGAATATACTGTCCCGCCACCAGGAGATGATCCGCGACCAAACGAAACGACATGGACTGTTTTCAAGGCGATGATCGACGCTGATCGGGCAGAGAAAAAGGACGACAAATAGCGCTTCCGCAGCAAAAGGTTTCTCCCTAGGAGGTCGGTCTTGGGACCGGCCTCCCTTTTTATCTGAAACGGCTTGTCTCCAATTCTGCTGATCAATGCCCTTCTCCCGTTTTTTATCAAAAGCCGTTTGAGTTTTGATTGGCAGGATTTGACCGATCTTATCACCAGAACCTCTGTCGGTTTCCGCAGGAAACTCGGTGTTTCCCGCTAGGCAGGCGAGATAAATAGCTGCGTGTTCGACTTTTTGTAGCATCATTCTAAAATTGCGGTATAGTTGTCCGGACAAATTACGAATTTAAGGTACGCATGGCTGATAGCATGGAAACCCGCAATGAATTCTCCAAGGGCTGGACCATCCTGTTTGCCGGGGTGTTGGGGGTTGCCTGCGGCGCATCCCCGCTACCATATAATGTCATCGGATTCACAGTCGAACCGATGATTGCGGAATTCGGCTGGAGCCGGACACAGATTCTCTTTCCAATCACCATATTCGGCGTCATTGCCGCGTTGCTGGCACCGTTTTTCGGATCGCTGGCCGATAAATATGGCGTCCGTAAAGTTGCGCTTTACTCCCTGCTTGCCTTTGGATTTTCATTTGCAGCCATTTCGCTGACGCCGACGGCCAAGGCCAGTTCCACGCTCTATACCTATTACGCGCTGTGGGTGGTGGTTGGCCTGATCGGTATCGGCTCAACGCCGGTGAGTTGGAGCCGCGCCATAAATTTGTGGTTCTACAAGCATCGCGGTCTGGCTCTGGGCATATTGCTATTGGGCACGAGCCTAGCCGCGATTGTGGTACCCAAGCTCGCAGTATGGGCGATTGAAAATTACGGCTGGCGCGAGATGTTTGCAATCGTCGCGATATTGCCCTTGGCGATTGCCTTGCCGATAGGTTATTTTCTGTTCCGCGAGCCACGACCTGAAGAACGTCCCAAGGCTATATTGAGCGAAAGCGGAAATCTTACCGGCGTCACTTTGGGCGTAGCAATGAGAGATTACCGGTTCTGGCTGATCTGGATATCTATTGCGTTCATATCGACGGCTTTTGGCGGTGCGTTTATCAATATGCCAGCCATGCTGTCCGACCGGGGGTTAGATGCACAAACAGCAGCCTCGGTCATGGGCGTTCTGGGTCTGGGAATATTCGCCGGCCGCCTTATTACCGGCGCGCTGCTAGACCGGTTCTGGCAGGGATTCGTCGCATTTCCGCTCCTGTGCCTGCCAGCTTTGTCCTGTTATCTGTTGCTAGGCGACTCTATCGTTTTTCCGGCCGCAGCATTAGCCGGATTTCTGCTCGGCTTCGCCGCAGGGGCGGAGAGTGACCTGATCGCGTATCTCACAGGCCGCTATTTCGGGATGGCGCATTACGGCAAAATCTACGGCATGCTCTACATGCCGTTTGGCCTTTTCTCTGCCCTTTCCCCGATTATTTATGCCAGCGTGCGAGACAATACCGGCAGCTATAATCCCATCCTGGCGGTGGCAATTTTCGGTTTTATCATAGGCGGCGGCGTGCTGCTGCTGCTCGGTCGCTATCCTGACAGTTTTCCGGATAGCGATCCCACAATTGCTGATGATCTAGAAGGAGTGCCAACCTGATGGCTACCAAAGCGAATACAAACGCAACCGATTTGATCGCCGAATCTGGCGCCGAAATTCTGACCGACGACGCCACATTAAATTTCTATGCCCATGACATATATGAACGCGGCGCAGATTTGCTGGCTGTGGTGCGTCCGAAGAACAAGGAAGAGCTTGCGGCAGCGGTTGCAGCAACCACGTCTCAGAACATCCCGGTAATACCTCGTGGAGGAGGGATGAGCTATACGGGAGGTTATACCAGCAACCAGCCCGGTGCTGTCCTGTTTGATCTGGCCGCAATGGACCGGATTCTCGATATCAATGAAACCGACATGACCGTGACGGTAGAGGCGGGATGCACTTGGGCACAACTTTACAAGGCGCTGCAACCCAAGGGTTTGCGGACGCCTTTCTGGGGGACGCTTTCCGGTCTCATAGCCAATATTGGCGGCGGTATGAGCCAGAACTGCCTGTTCTGGGGATCGGGGCGCTACGGGACGGCGGCGCAAAGCTGCATCACGATGGGAGTGGTTCTGGCCGATGGCACGATCCTGAAAACCGGAAGCGAGTTTACGCGGCCTTACGGCCCGGACCTGACCGGATTGTTTCTCGCCGACACCGGCGCGCTGGGAATCAAAGCGACAATCACCATGCGTCTGATCCCGGAGGCGGAAGCTCATGGTTATGCCAGCTTCTCATTTGAAACCCAGGAAGAAACATTGACAGCGGCAGCCGAGATTGAGCGCTCCGGCGTGGCCACCGAATGTTTCGGCTTTGACCCCAGCCTCAACGCCATCCGCATGAAACGCGACAGTCTGGGCAGCGATGCCAAAGCGCTTGGCAATATGATGAAGAAACAGGGGTCCGTCTGGGGCGCGATCAAGGAAGGCGCGAAGGTCGTGACCGCCGGTCGCAATTTCATGGATGAAGCGAAATTCTCGCTGCATGTCCTGACTGAAGGCCGCATTCAGGCGGCTGCGGATGATGATCTGGCGCGCGCCCGCAAAATGGCTTTGGCCAATGGCGCGACCGAAACCGAGAACACCATACCGAAAATCATTCGTGCCAACCCGTTCGGGCCGCTCAACTCGATGCTCGGCCCCGAGGGACAGCGCTGGGCACCGATTCACGGATTACTGCCGCATTCCAAAGCGGTCGCCTGTTATACGGCGATCGAAGCATTGTTTGAAAAACATCGCGCTGAAATGGATGCGCTCGATATATTCACAGGCACGCTGGTTTCTGCTGTCAGCGGATCGGGCATGATCATCGAACCCTGTCTCTACTGGCCCGATGCCGCGAATCCCTTGCACGAAGACACGGTAGAGAACGCCCATCTGGCAAAACTTCCCAAACTGGCTGCCAATCCGGAAGCTTGGGCAATGACCCGGAAAATCAAGCAGGCGCTGGTCGATCTGTTCTACGAACAGGGTGCGGTGCATTTCCAGATCGGAAGAACCTATCGCTATCGCGACAGCCTCGATCCGGCGGCAGACGCGTTGCTACTGGATTTGAAGAAATCAGTGGACCCCAGGGGACTTATGAACCCGGGATCACTGGGTTTGTAGAAGTGGGTATAGAAACAGCTATGAATTTTGATCGCAGGCAGATCATGGCCGCGGCGATATGTGTCTCCGCATCCACGGGCGCTTTGGCGGCAACACGAAAAAATGGTAAAGCGAGTAATATGACAGATACAAAAACCTACGCCGCCGTCGCGATGCAGCTGGTCGCGCGTTCGATAGAGAAAACGCCGGACAAAGCGGCTGCGCGCAAACAAATGCTCGACATGATAGGCAGTTTGGAAAGCAAAATCCGTTCCGCCTCTATCTTCATCCAGCAATATGCCGGCAACCCGGTCAAACTGGCGGTGCTGCCGGAATATCTGCTGACCAGCTATCCCGGACGGATTTCCATTCCGGACTTTGCCGAAAAGGCAGCACTGGAAGTGGATGGGCCGGAATATGAAGCGCTCGGCGCCATGGCGCAGCGACTCAAAATGTTCATCGCCGGCAATGCCTATGAAGCAGACAAGAATTTTCCAGGACTATATTTCCAAGCCAGTTTCATTGTTGCGCCGTCTGGTGATGTCGTCCTGCGCTATCGACGGTTGAACAGCATGTTCGCGCCAACGCCGCACGATGTCTGGTCAAAATATCTGGATATCTACGGGCTGGACGGTGTGTTTCCAGTTGCAAAAACCGAGATTGGTAACCTTGCGGCCATCGCATCGGAAGAGATACTCTATCCGGAAATAGCAAGGGCACTGGCGCTCCGGGGAGCTGAAGTATTTGCGCATTGCAGTTCGGAAATCGGATCGCCGCTAGACACTCCAAAGGATATTGGAAAACGCGCACGCGCGCAGGAAAATATGGCTTATGTTGTCTCAGCCAATACGGCCGGCATCGAACTATCCACCATGCCCCTCGCCTCTGCTGACGGCAACAGCATGGTGGTCGATTACAAGGGCCGGGTACTGTCCGAATCGAACACTGGTGAAACGTTCACGGCTTTTGCCGATATCGATCTCGGCGCGTTACGGGCTGCAAGGCGCAAACCGGCCATGACGAATTTCCTCGCGCGGCAGCGACTGGAGCTGTTCGCTGCAACTTATTCCGGAAGTTCGCCACAAAAAGCCGATGGTTTGATCCAGAACAATGAAATTGTAACCCCGGACCGCGATTATTTCCTCCGGACCCAAGAGGAAACGATCGAACGCATGATCAAGGATGGCCTGATATGAGTGAAGAACAGAAGCTCGATGTAGCTCCCCCCTATAACGCGGTTGCGCGGCACGGCGTATCGCCGGTTGCATCCCATGACGAAATTGCGCGGTTTGACTTTCTCGCAAATTTCAACAAATTCCTCGCCGGCCCGCTCGGCGCGGGCAATAAGCTGACCTATGAAAGACGCGTACTTCCCGCCTTTCAAAAAGAACATGGCCGCGATCCCGAAGACCGGTTCGAGATCCGTCATGCGATGAACAAGGATCATTTCCACAGATTCTGGTCGGCGGTCAAACGCAACTCGATGGAAATGCGCCAACAAAACGGACGCGCGATAACCTTGCGCCAGATTGACGAATTGAACGCAAAAGCGCGTCAGTTTAATGAAGGGCGCGATACCCTTGAACTCAATCCTGAAATAGAAATACCGCGCTACCAGAGCGCCGTGGATATTCACTGCATGCCGGGCAGCTATCACGGCGAAGAACTTCCCGACGACGTGTCAGCCGGCGTCAATTATGATTGCGGTATTTTTGCCACCACAGGCGGCGGTCTCGGCGCACTAAACGATGGCGGCGGACAGGCGCTCGTGGAATGGATCAAGAAGCAACGGCCCGGTTGGGAACCGCGCCGCGTTCTGGATGTCGGCTGTACCACAGGTCATAATATCGTGCCTTTGGCACTCGCCTTTCCGGATTGTGAAGTGATAGCGATTGATACAGCAGGGCCGATATTACGTTTTGCACACGCCCGCGCTCAATCGCTGGGCGCAACCAATCTCAAGTTTATTCAGGCTAATGCGGAAGATCTCTCGCGCTGGGATGACGGCGCTTTTGACTGGGTGCAAACCACAATGTTCCTGCACGAAACCAGCGGCAAGGCTCTGCCAAAGATACTATCGGAATGCTACCGAGTGCTGGCGGATGACGGTTTGATGCTGCATCTTGAACAACCGGAATATTCGAACGAAATGCCGCTATTTGAACAGTTTCTGCGCGATTGGGATGCGTTCAATAACAACGAACCATTCTGGTCCTCGATGCACTCGATGGACATGAAGGACGAGATGGTTTCGGCCGGTTTTGATCGTTCAGAGCTTTTTGAAACCGGCGTTCGCGCTGTGGTTGATCGGGAAATTTTCCCCGAAGCGCCGATCGGCGAGACCGAAGATCACGGCCGCGCCGCTTATTGGCATGCTTATGGTGCCTGGAAAAATTCCAAAGAGATGATGGAGGCCGCAGAATGACCGATACAGCTTTTGACTGGATGGCAGCAGCCAACAAGCGCGCGAAAGGCAAACGTCCGGAATTCTTTGACGACCCGCAAAACGAGCGGTTGCTGTCCATCCTAATGGCCGTCGTGGGTGAAGTCTCGGTGCTGCGCGAAAGAATGGATACCGTTGAACGGCTTCTGGAGGCCAAGGGTACGATCAACCGAGGAGATATCGACGGTTACACGCCGGACAAGCAAGCCGCCTATGAACGCGGCCTGATGATCCGCGAGTATATTTACCGCGTGATGCGCGGCCCGCATCAGATGCTGCAGGAATTGGAAAACCCCGATCAACCGGTTGAGGAGATCAGCCGGGAGATGATGGGAATCTAATTGGTGACGCTCCTCAGAACGGCTTGACCGCTCCGAGGAAACAGACGCCAGAAATCGTGATCCAATAAATATAAGCGGATATACGCGCTTGCCCGATCTCCCGTTCCAGTGCGGCCTCTTCTGCCGCATTTGGCCCCTGTGCCAGGATTTGAAACCGCGTTGTCCAGCGCCGCATCACCAGACGCAGAAACAGGCCGATGCACAGCGCGAAAGCATAAAGCGCTATTTTTGCGGGATACCAGTGGTTCCCCTCCCCAGCGACAATCGGGCCACTCCCGCCAAATGCCATGAACGAAATAATGAACAGCGCCGCTATAAGCGGATAGCGCAATTTTTCTTCCAGCATGGTCACCTTGATGCCTATTGCTGTTTCGCGCTTGATGAATGCCAGCCACGTCATTGCCAGCCAGACCGCAAAAAACAGCCACATCCACCAGATTCCGGTTCCTTCAAGAAATGGCACAAAGCCATATATCTTGCCCATGTGGAGTCCGAGCGGTAGCAACAGCACAATCCCTGTGCGCGCCAATATGTCGATACGATAGGCAGTCTCCATATGACGCTTGCGTTCTTCCAGCGAAAGTTCTCGGTTGGTTACGTTATAACTCGTCTGGAACACGCCCCACTCGCCGCCGAGCCAGTAAACCATCGCCAATATATGTACCCAGCGCAAAATGCTGAGCTCGTTAGTCATCAGAAATTCCATGATGTTTCCCCACCTGATCCAGCTTAACTTATTCAGCCTTAATTTGTCCGGACAAATTGGACTTGGCAAGAGAAAAATGCAATGGCATGACAAAGATCAGGAGAATCAACGCATGAAACACCGCATAATTGAAGGACGCCTCGAATATACCTCCCGCAAGCCGGAGATGGAGGGGCAAAATCGCGGCTTTGAAACCTTCATGTTCACGCACCATAGTGACGGCAGTGTAATCATGCGCGCCCATTGCGAGATCGAAGAACCCGAACCGACCGTTATGCGCGACATAGTCTATGCGATGGACGGGAATAAACAGCCGACCAACCTTCATGTCCATCTGACCGTGGGTGATGCTTTCATGGGTGCCGGCTGGATGCATTTTGACGGCAAACATATTGAAATGGAAAGCTTTGGACCGTCAATTGGTCGGCTCTCGCAAAGAGTGGAAGCCGAACTGCCATTGACTGGCTTTGGCACGCATCCGATTGTTTCCGACGGCTATATGCTCTCGACAATGGAATGGGCGGAAGGCCAGTCACGTTTGCTCAATTGCTATCTCCCCTCACCCGACCATCGCGGCGCAACCCCGCCGCAAATCGCACAGGTCAAGATCGGTGCCCTCTATATAGGCAAGGAAGAAGTGACGGTGCCTGCGGGTACATTCCAGTGCAAGCATCTGCAATTTGTCGATGATGCCAGCATCGTTCCGGGTACCGGCGGCATGGCTGGGGAACACCCGCCTTATGATGTCTGGATCACCGATGATGAGAACGGCATCTTCGTGCAGGGCGGCGTTGGTGGCTATATGATGACCTGGTACGAACTGGCCGAACTCAAAAGGTAATGATCACCTTGCCCATGTGATCGCCGCTTTCCAGATAGGCAAAGGCTGCAGGGGCGTCATCGAAGGTGAATTTTGTGTCGATTAGCGGCTCAATATTTTCGCGTGATATCAGATCAACAACATCACAAAGCATGGCCCGGCTGCCCGCCGTAATGCCTTTCATGGTCAGGTTCTTGCCGATGATACCGCCCATTTGCGGTGCTTTTTCCGGCTCACTCGATAATCCGCCAATCAAGGCGATACGGCCGTTGGGCGCGCAAGCGGCGATGCTCTGTTCGATGGAGTTTAGCCCCGCGGTATCCACAACAATATCAGCGCTGCGTCCGCCGGTCTCGGTCATCAAGGCCGTCGCCCAGTCCGCATGTTCACGATAGTTGACGCAATAGTCCGCCCCCATGGCCTTACAGCGATCAAGCTTGTCATTGCTTGAGGAAGTGATTGCGAGGTCCGCGCAAAGCGCCTTTGCAATCTGAAGTGTCAATATGGAGACACCACCCGTCCCCAGAGTAAGCACCAGATCGCCTTTTTGCAGACCTCCAAATGTAACGACGCAATGCCAGATAGTGCTGCCGGCGGCCGCGAGGGTTGCGGCAACATCATCGCTCACATTATCCGGCACCGCGATAATCGCGTCGGCAGGCAAGATTATCGTTTCTGCTAGCCAGCCATCCCGGCTGATCCCGAGATCCTGCGCAAAAATGGCCGGTGTAAATTTGCCGTCAAGCCATGTGACAAAATTTGGCGCAATGACCCTCTGCCCCGTCGCAATTCCGGATACATTCTCGCCAAGCGCAACCACCCTGCCGACACCGTCCGACAGCGGAATACGGTCTTCCGCTTTCATCGGACCATATTGTCCTTTCAGCGTCAGAAGATCGCGATGGTTCAGGCAGGCGGCATCGACCTTGATAGCAACCTCGCCTAGGCCGGGCACTGGCGTATCACGTTCGACAAGGCGTAGGCTATCCAGCCCGGTTTGCGGACCGATTTCATAGGCTTTCATGCAAAATTCTCCTCGGCAAATGCAGCAATCTGCGCTGCATCGCCTGACTGGCGGATAAGAACACGTTTTCGGAAAAAACGCGTCAGACCGCTCGAACCCATCCGCGATGCGCCAAGGCCGGAATAGCCGAAACTCGATTTCTCCGCTTCCCAGATCATCGAGGTGAGCGAACCATCATTGATCGAAACCGCCCCGGCGTTGAGCCGCGAGGCTATTTTCTCGGCTTCTTCAATCGAGCCACTGACAACCGCCGCCGACAGTCCGAACTTGCTGTCATTGGCTTGCGTGATCGCGTCCTCGATATCGTCAAAGACCGTTACAGGAATAACCGGCCCGAAATTTTCTTCGCTGATTATATCCATATCGGGCGTAACGTCCGTCAGAACTGTCGGCTTCAGATACAGTCCGCCACCAAGTTGCTCTACCGCCCCGCCAGCCAGCAGTTTTGCATCCTTTGCCATTGCGTCATCAAGCTGGTTCTGTGCGATTTCGGCCTGTTTTGCGAAGATAAACGGACCGATATGACCTCGGGTAATATCAGGATAGTTGAGTTCCACCGCTTCGGCTTGCCGAACCAGACTTTCGAGAAACGGATCCGCAATCGCCTTGGCAATATAGATGCGTTCGATAGACTGGCAAGCTTGACCGCTATTCACGATGCTCGAACGGAGCGCGATTGCCGCTGCTTTTTCCGGATCTGCATCAGCGAGAATGATCATTGGATCCTTGCCGCCCAGCTCCAGACTGGCGGGGATAAATGCAGCTGCGGCAGCTTCTCCCACTTTGCGGCCGGTCGCGACCGAGCCGGTGAAGCAGACATAATCGACATGCTCGATCATCGCCGCGCCCGTAGCCCCGTCCCCTTCGATAAGGGAAAGCACGGCTGCCAGTTCCGGAATTGATCGTACGATTTCCATCAGCGGCCTGATGAAGCGCGGCGTGATTTCCGATGGCTTGACCAGCACCGCACAGCCCGCCATCAGCGCCGGAATCGCGTCGATCAGGGCCAAAATCATCGGAAAATTCCAGGGACTGATCACGCCGATTAGCTGGTAGGGCACCAGCTGAGTCGAGGTCGTAATACCGGGCTGGGAGGTCGCTTGGCCAATCGGTTGTCCTGTTGCAATAAGCTCAGGCGCCTGCTCTGTCCAACGCCGGATTTGTCCTGCCACGCTAATGGCTTCGATTTTCGAGATTCCGGCGCGGCCCGTATCTGTCGTCAATGCCGGGACAATATCGCCCAGATTGGCTTCAATGGCATCCGCCCAGCGATTTAGAACCTCTCCCCGCTGCCTAGGTGTTTTTGCGGCCCAGTCCATCTGCCCCTTTCGGAGCCTGTTTGCTTCAGCCGTAATCGCTCCTTCATCCAGTGGGGCAATTTCGTAGTCCGCTTCGCCGGTCCGGGGATTGCGTATTTTCATTGTTGTGCCTTCCAGCTGTCGACGATGGTATCGCCCCGTGCGAAATCGACGCCACGACGTTGAGAGAGGTCTTCGACCAGTTTTTCAAAGATACCGATCCGGTAAGGCAGTCCCATGATATAGGGCGTCAAATGCATCGGAAGCATCCGGCCGCCATAAGTTTCTGCTTCGCTCAACAGCCAAGACGCCGCGTCATTGATCGACTGGGCATAGCTGTCCACCGACTGCTGTTGCACGTTTATGATCTGCCGGTCCGACAGTTCGTGGTTCAGCGGGATATTGGTGATGTCTCCCGCCTTTGTCTGAAACGCATAAGGCAGTTCATCATTCACCCAGTCGCACATATATTTGACACCCGCTTCGGCAAGCAGATCAGCCGTATTGAAACTCTGCGAGCGGGCAATTGACAGCCAGCCGCGCGGGCGGGTTCCGGTGGCTTTTTCAAGCACGTCGAGCGAGCCGTTTATCAGCGCCCGCTCATCCGCCTCTGCCATGCCGCTGGCGATGGTGCCGTTCATGTCGGTGCTGTGAGCAATAATCTCGTGACCGCCAGCCATGATGTCTTCGATGAGCTCAGGATAACGCTCTGCAATGGCGCTGTTGGCGGCGACAGAAATCTTCGCGCCCACTTTCTCGAACGCACCTAGTAATCGGTATATCCCGATCCGCGTGCCATATTCCCGCGCTGTATAATGGCGATAGTCAGGATAGGCTGTCTGCATATGCCCTGGCGCGCGGAACGGATCATCGCTCGGCACCATCGGAAAATATTCCAGACTGATGACCGGCCAGATCAGCAGCTTGTTGTCATCCGGCCAAGTGACGGGCGGTCGCTGGTGCATGATCGAATAGGGATAATAGTCATGGTCCATCCCGCGGCGTCGTTTGGGATATTCGAGATAGTCGGGATCCAGACTCATGATGCGCCTCCCGTTTGCGCGCGAAAAGCGTCCACAATGTCGCCAGCCTTTGTGATCCAGGCGCGGCCATCGGCGGCAATATGTTCCAGCACCGCCTCAAACGGACCTATCCGGTGCGGCTGGCCAATCAGATAGCTATGCAGCGGAATGCACATGACCGTCCCCGACTGCGCGCCTTCCTCTGCCAGTCGTTCATATTGCCGGATCAGCGTATCGGCATATTCACGGGGGCTCATATTGTAGATGAAAAATCCATAATGATCGTTGACCTCAAGGCTGTAGGGGATGGCAGTCAGCTGACCCGACTTAACGTTAATATTCGTAGGTTGATCGTCATGATACAGATCGCAGGTATAATCGAGACCATATTCGGCTAACAGGTCCAGCGTGCGCGAGGTGTGAGTCAGTGCGGGCGCGAGCCATCCACGAATGCGCTGTCCGGTGGCGCGCTCAACAGTGGCAATGCTATCCTCGATAATCGCGCGCTCCTGCGGCTCGTCCATGCCGTAGGAATAGCGTGTATTATAGATACCGTGGCTAAAAAACTCCCAGCCGCGCTGGCGCGCGTCTTCAACGACTTCGGGGATATGGTCGCAAAGCGCGACCGACAGGCTCACCGATCCGGGGAAGCCGTGCTTGGTCATCATCTCCGCCATCCGCCAGTGCGAGACCCGGTTGGCATGATCGCGGTGGGAATAGCCTACGACATCGGGATGCGGCCTGGGCCAGCTCTTGCGGTGCGGATTGACCGCCGGATCAAGCTCGTAAAATTCCATATTGGGTGCGATCCATACCGCGCAGGTTTTCCCGTCCGGCCACTTAATTTTAGGCCGGTTCCGGTAAGGCAGATAGTCGTAGAGCCCGGGATCTGACTTTTGCGCCTCGCTCACTATCTCGCCTCCAGCCAGTCGATCACTGCCTGCACCGGTTCGACATCGGCATATTTGATCTGCAGATCGGTCAGATTGGCGAAATGATAGCTTTCATGCTTGTCGGCGCAGGTCTCGATCGGGACAATCGTGCGATAGCCGTGACTGAGCGCATCGACCGCCGTCGCCCGGACGCATCCTGACGTCGAGCCGCCGGTAACCACAACCGTATCCACTTTGTGCCACACCAGATAGCTGGCGAGTTGGGTTTCAAAAAACGCGCTGGGCATACGTTTGGTATATTGGAGATCATCGTTACCGATTTCACATCGCGGGTCGAGCTTGTGGCGCTCGGAATCATATTGGATATTCTGGAGTGAATCTTCGGTATCGGTCCGCGTCCCCCAAATGCCGGCGTCACCAGCATCATCCTTATAAGCAACGCGTGACCAGATAACCGGCATATTCTTTGCCCGCGCCAGTGCCGAAATCCGGTTGATATATTCAATCTGCTTCGGATTGGTTTCATAGGCCGTCTTGAACATATCGGTTCGCGTATAGGCCTGCTGCACATCGACGTTCACGATTGCCAGTTTCTCGCCAAACCCGAATTTCTTGCGCGCCGGATTGCCGATCACTTCTTCAAATATTTCACGCGCAGTGCGACCGTCCTCAACCATTTTTGTGCCGATCAGCGTCATATTTTTCTCTCCGGATTCGATAAAATTACAATAATCTGCAAAAAAGACTTGTCTAGACATATTTGTCCGGACAAATTGGGTCGTATGATCACACGCCATTTTATCGACACCGTCAAAGACGGCAATACGCGCCGTATTCACTATCGCAAGGCCGGTAGTGGCCCGCCGCTATTGATGGTCCACCAGAGTCCGCGAAGTTCAAAAGAATATGAAGCGCTAATGGAGAAATGGTCTTGCCATTTCACCTGTATCGCGCCGGATACCCCCGGTTTTGGGCAGTCTGATCCTTTGGACGGAAACCCCGAAATTAACGAATATGCCGATGCGATAATCGAATTTCTGGACGCGGTCGGCATAGAGAAATGTGCGGCTTACGGCTTTCACTCCGGTGGAATCATTCTCGTTTCGGCAGTCAAGCGGCACCCGAATCGGGTCACGACGCTGGCAGTGGGTGGTTATGCGATCTGGTCGAAAGAGGAAATGGCGCTGTTTAGCGAAAAATATCTGCCGGAGTTCCATCCTTCGGCCTACGGCGAACATCTGACGTGGTTGTGGAACCGGATATTGGAACAGACCTGGTTCTTTCCCTGGTTTGCAACCGATGACGGACACCGGTTGTCCGTTGCGCATGATGACCCGCAACGCGTGGATGCGGTGGTGCGCGACATGCTGGATGCCGGGAATGCCTATCAAGCTGGCTATGGTGCGGTGCTTCGTGCACCGCGCGATATTCCGGCAGTTGATGCGAAGGTCCCACCTTGTCTGATCAGCGCCTATGATGGAGATCCGCTACAAGAGCATATTGACCGTCTCGGAGAAATGCCGAGATCATGGTCCGCGCAGAAGGTTTCAACCCCGGAAGACCATCAGAGGGTCAGTCTGGCGCACCTGCTGGAGACAGATCAAACTGCTTTGCCAAGATTGAATGAATCGCAAGATGAAGGATTTGTCGAAATCGAGACAGACCGTTTCGCAGGATTAATCCACTGGCGAGGCTTTATGGATGCAGACGAACTGATACTCCATGCTCCTGCCTCTGCGATTGGCTCATCCGTTCCTCGGGGCAGTATTGCGATAGATTTACCGGGACATGGCCTTTCCGACGACTGGACCGGAGACCCGCCATCGACCTGGGATGAATGGCAAGCCGTGGTAGATCAAACGGCGCAGAAACTCGCGACCGAATCAGTAGTTTTTGCGGATCTGCCGAGGGGCGATGCGGATCGGCTATACCCCGACCTTTCACCTGACCGCTTTGGCAATTACCTCGCGAAAGCGTGGCAGATCGTCAGGGCAGCAGAGATTTTTGAGCCGTGGTACAAAGCAGACAAAAATCATGCCAAGGCGTTCGACCCACAGGCTCTGCTTTCAGAACGATTGGCAAGGAAGCATCTTGATCTGTTAAATGCCCGAGCGGCCAAACATTATCATTTGGCTCTAGAAGCAAGACAAAGGAGCAATCATGGGAATTAAGGAAGAAATGCCGCTACTGGCCCGCCACGAAGGCGTCTGGGACGGCACATATACATATTTCAATGCTCAGAACGAAAAGATTGATGAACATGCTTCCCGCTTGCTGTGCCGTTTCCCCGACGATGGCCCCGCGCCCTATCATCAATCCAACTATTATACCTGGGCAAATGGTAAAACCGAGAACCGCGATTTTCCTGCCGAGTTCCGCGACAAACGTGTCTGGTGGGATAATGATTTGATCATCGGCTGGGCTGCAGAAG
The DNA here is from genome assembly GCA_965534715.1 of uncultured Parasphingorhabdus sp. Taxonomy (GTDB): domain Bacteria; phylum Pseudomonadota; class Alphaproteobacteria; order Sphingomonadales; family Sphingomonadaceae; genus Parasphingorhabdus. The sequence goes on along the minus strand of CBETBW010000005.1, from coordinate 138,138 downwards.
TGCCGCTCGACCAATATAACCGCACCGTGATGCTTTACTGGCAGCGCACTGGCGATCCGTCGCTCTACCTTTACGAGCAGATCCAGATTTCCGATGATGGTCAAAACCGTTGCCGGACATGGCATTGGATCCGGGATGGTTTCCTGGAAACCCGCACCGCTATTCAGGAAAAGTTCGTGACAAAAGACTGGCGTGCCGTGGACAAGGAAATGGGAAATAGCATCTGAACCAGTCGCAATCTCTATTTGACAGGCTGTGGGACAGCCACGTCATCGCTGATTTACCCGGCGGCGGCGCGCTGATCGCTATTGACCGCGTGTTTCTGCACGAACGGACAGGCGCCGTAGCTTTGAATTCGCTGGCGGAGGCGGGCCGCAAGGTTGCAGACCCCGCGCGTGTTTTTGCGGTGACAGATCATATTGTCGACACCCGTCCGGGACGCACGGACCAGACGCTGATGCCCGGCGGTCAGGCGTTTATTACCGAGACCCGGGCCGCTGCGAAAGCTGCTGGAATCACGTTGTTTGATGTGAATGATCCCGATCAGGGAATTGTTCATGTGATTTCTCCGGAACTGGGTATCGTGCTACCGGGCTGCACCCTGATCGCGCCCGATAGCCATACCTGCACGCAAGGTGCCTTTGGGGCGTTGGCATGGGGTATCGGCTCGTCAGAAGCAGAACATGCGATGGCGACAGGCACGCTGCGGCTTGCGAAACCAAAATCCATGCGAGTGACGTTCACCGGCAAGCTTGCTGAAGGCACAACGGCAAAGGACATGATCCTGACGCTGCTCGCCAACCACGGTGCGGCTGGCGGGAAAGGGCACGCCGTTGAATTTGCCGGTGAAGCGATAACCGCGCTGGATATGGAAGGGCGGATGACGTTGTGCAACATGGCCACGGAATTTTCTGCCATGTCCGGGTTTATCGCGCCGGATGACAAGACATACACATATCTCAAGGGCCGCCGTTACGCGCCCGACGGCGCGCTGTGGGATGACGCTGTCGCAAGCTGGCAATCGCTCCGCAGCGACCGGCAAGCCAGTTTTGCTCAGGAAATCAACATTGATGCAAGCAAAGTCGCGCCTATGGTCAGTTGGGGCACTAATCCGGGGCAAACCATAGCCATTGACGCAGCCGTGCCGAGCGAGGCGGACGATCGATCCCTCGAATATATCGCTTTGAAAAAAGGCCAGCCGATCAAGGGCGTTCCGATTGACGCGGCGTTTATCGGCAGCTGCACCAATAGCCGCCTTAGCGACCTGCGCCGTGCATCGGCGTTGCTCATAGGTAAAAAAATTGCAGATGGCGTGAAGGCAATTTGCGTACCTGGCTCCACACGCGTCAAACGCGAGGCCGAAGCGGAAGGTATCGACCAGATCTTCAAGAATGCCGGTTTCGAATGGCGAGAAAGTGGATGTTCCATGTGCTTTTACGCAGGCGGTGAGAGCTTCGCCGCCGGATCGCGGGTCATCTCTACCACCAACCGCAATTTCGAAAGCCGCCAGGGACCGAACGTCAAAACCCATATTGCCAGCCCTGAAACCGTTGTCGCCAGCGCCATGGCCGGAGCGATCGCCGATCCGCGGGAGATCGCCAATGGCTGAACCGTTCACCACCCTCACCTCTTTGCCGATGCCGCTGATCCGCGATAATATTGATACAGACCAGATCATTCCGTCCCGCGAAATGAAGAGTACCGGCAAGACAGGACTTGCCGACGGGCTATTCGCGGGATGGCGCTACACCAAAATTGGAGGACGCGATCCTGATCCGGATTTTGTCATGAATGATCCAGATTTTTCGGACAGCCGGATCATTCTCGGCGGTAAGAATTTCGGTAGTGGATCTAGCCGCGAACATGCGGTGTGGGCGTTGGTAGAATATGGATTCCGCGCAGTTATCGCACCCAGTTTTGCGCCCATTTTTGCAGGAAACTGCGTCCGCAACGGCATATTACCCGTTGTGCTGGACAGTGAAGCTATTGCGACCATCGAACAGGCCGGATTACCGGTGACAATCGATCTGCCTGAACAAAAGGTCAGCACCGAAAAGAGATCAAGTTGGACCTTCGCCATCGACGAAGAAGCAAAAGCGATGCTGCTTGACGGACTGGATGCAATCGACCTCAGTTTGAAAATGGCCGATGAGATCGCTGCATGGCAAAAGGCGGACCAGACCATTAGGCCCTGGATATATTTAGGAGCAGAACAATGACCCGATCCGTTCAGATCAGCGAAGTTGGACCACGCGACGGCCTGCAAAGCGTTGACCGGGTCATGCCCACCGAAGCCAAGAAAGCGTGGATCAAAGCGGAAGCCGAAGCGGGTGTCAGCGAGATCGAAGTCGGCAGCTTTGTGCCGCCCAAGCTGCTCCCGCAAATGGCGGACACCGAAGAGATTGTCGCCTTTGCCAAGACCATCCCGAACCTCGATGTCGTCGCGCTCATCCCTAATTTGCGCGGCGCGGAAAATGCTATCAAAGCGGGCGTCGATAAAATGTCTATCCCGTTTTCTATGTCGGAAACCCATTCCATCAACAATGTCCGCAAGGACCACCCGGCAATGATTGCGGAGATCAAGGCGATTGCCGAACTGGTGGCGCGGCAACCCGAAGACCAGCGCCCTCATTTCGAAGTCGGTCTCTCGACAGCATTTGGCTGCACGATGGAGGGACCGGTTTCTGACGACCAGATCGTCCGGCTTGCCGTAGCTGCGATGGAAGCAGGTGTTGCGGAAGTCGGCCTGTCCGATACCACGGGCTATGCCAATCCCGCGCAGGTCACGCGACTGGTGCGTAAAGTGAAGTCTGCGATCGGTAGTGACAAGCTCAATACCCTGCACCTTCACAACACGCGCGGCCTGGGTCTGGCCAATGTGATGGCGGGACTGGCGGAAGGCATCACCACTTTCGACAGCTCGCTTGGCGGGCTTGGCGGTTGCCCTTTCGCACCGGGAGCATCGGGCAATATCGTGACCGAAGATCTGGTGTTCATGCTGGAGGCAATGGGCATTGATACCGGCATTGATCTGGAAAAGCTCTTGAAGGTTCGTGATATTGTCGCAGAAGCTTTGCCCGGCGAACCTCTTTACGGATTCACCCCTGAAGCCGGATTGCCATTAGGATTTGAGAGGGCAGCAGCATGACTGGACCAACGCCTCTTGCAGGCCTGAAGGTCGTTGAATTCACTCATATGGTGATGGGCCCGGCGGTGGGCTCGATCCTCGCCTCGCTGGGCGCAGAAGTCGTCCGTGTCGAGCCCATTGGCGGAGACCGTACGCGCAATCTGGTGGGCTCCGGATCTGGCTATTTCCCGATGTATAACCGGCACAAAAAGAGCATTTGCCTCAACCTGAAAAGCGAGAAGGGGCTGGAGATTGCAAGAAAGCTGGCGGATGGCGCAGACATACTCGTCGAGAATTTCAGGCCGGGTGCGCTGGAGCGGTTGGGGCTGGGTTATAACCAATTGTCGGAGACCAACGAGAGACTGATCTACTGTTCGGAAAAAGGCTTTTTGCCGGGGCCGTACGAGAACCGGACGGCGCTTGATGAAGTTGCGCAGATGATGGGCGGTCTTGCCTATATGACCGGGCCACCGGGCCAGCCGTTGCGCGCTGGATCCAGTGTTATCGACGTCGCCGGCGGCATGTTCGGGGTGATCGCCATTCTCGCCGCGGTCGAGGAACGCCACCGCACGGGCAAGGGTCAAATGGTTCAAAGCTCGCTTTTTGAAACCACCGTCTATCTGGTCGGTCAACATATGGCGCAAATGGCGGTCACCGGCAAAGCCGCCGACCCGATGCCCGCGCGCATATCCGCATGGGCAATTTACGATGTGTTCCAGACCTGCGATGATCCGATCTTCATCGGTGTGGTCACTGATGCGCTGTGGGAGAAATTCTGCAAACTCTTCGGTCTCGATGACCTTTGGGCAGACGAGAGCATTCGCGAAAATAACAACCGCGTCGCCGCGCGCGAGCGTATCATGCCGCAAATTCGGGAATTGATAAGTGGCTTTACGCGAAATGAGTTGATCGAAAAACTCGAGGGCACTGGCCTCCCATTCGCGCCGATCGCCCGGCCCGAGGATATGTTTGATGACCCGCATCTCAACAGCGGCGATGGTCTGGAAGAAACAATATTGACCGATGGCACGAAAACGAAACTGCCCACATTGCCAATCGCCATGAGCGGAAAACGTCCGGCAAGCAGCTTTACCTTGCCAGAGGCAGGCGCAGATGTGCAGGAAACACTTGCGGCATTAGGGTATAATGAAGCAGATATCGAAGAGTTGCTTTCCACAGCCACAGTGGGATGATGCGCAGAGCAAAACTGTAAAAAGGGAAATGACAATGAAATTGCTTTTACTATCCACCGCCCCGATGTTTTTGCTCACTGCTTGCGGTTCAGAGGCAGCCAGCACACCGGAAGAAAGTGACGCGGTTGCTACGCAAACCGAAAGCGCTGAAAGCGGGACTGCTGCGGTCGAAGCCACAGAAACCGCAGCGGCACCGCCGGCCGGATTTGCACAATGCCGCACCTGCCACACAGTAGAGAAAGATGGACGCGACGGGATTGGCCCCAATCTTTGGGGAGTCGTGGGGAAATCGGCCGGACAGAAAGCTGGTTTTGCTTATTCGCCCGCGATGAAATCATCCGGACTGACTTGGGATAATGCGACCTTGGATATCTATCTGAAGGAACCCATGAAAACCGTCCCCGGCACAAAGATGGCTTATGCTGGCCTTCGCAATGACGCACAAAGAGCGGAAGTGATTGCTTACCTCGATAGTTTGAAAGATTGATTGGTCGACGAAAGCGATCCACTATTTGAAATCAGCCCGACCTAAACATCGGGGCATTATGGGTACGGCGACCTAGCCTAACAGGTTTCAAATGCGGCGACTATACATTGATTCACTGAGTCGGTGAGACCGGATTCGCAGCTTTGTTGCCGCAGTCCTTGCCTCATGATTTCATGCCAAAGAGGGGAGCGCGTTTGATCCTGGTTCGGGGGCCGCATCAAAGTTATCGGGGTAGCGCCCAAGCAAAAGCAGCAATGCCCCGCCGATGATGAAGCCGAAGAAAGCGACGATTAAAATGGCGTCGTAGCTTCCGGTGACATCGCGCACATAGGCGTAGAGAATGGACGATAACGCCGATGCAATACCAAAAGGCATATAGAGAGAACCGTATATTTTTCCGTAGTGCAACATACCGAAATATCGACCCGCAAGATATGAGATAAGGTCTGATTCGGCGCCCGCGGCAAAACCGAGGAAAAACGCTGCTACCGCCGCCATCATGAAACTGACATCATCTCCGAGCAGGATCACGCATGTAATGGCTGGCAAACACAATAAGGGGAAAGCGACGAAGCCCTGCCAGAAATGATCGAGCAATACGCCCGTCAACAAACGCCCGACCAAAATTCCGATGCCGAGGACGCCCATCACGCTTGCCGCAGTTTGTGCGCTCAAACCCTTGTCGGCCAGGATTGACGGCATGTTGATAAATGCGCCAGCGTAACAGCCCGCCACAATGGCAATGGATACCCACATGATGTGGAATCGGTATCCTCTGACCGTCCGGGACAATGTCATACCGGTTAGTTTTCCGTTGGCATCACCGATCGCTCTAGGGCGTTCTGCCGGAGTCGGATCACGAAAAAGAAAATAGGCGACTGGCAACGCGACCAGTAACGGAAGGAGGGCCATTATCGCGAACATATTGCGCCAGCCATATTCAGCGATTGCCCACACAGCGATCTTCGGGACAATGAGAGCAGCGATGCTCGTACCGAGCAGCAGGATGCCGAGAGCCAGGCCTCTATGCTTGAAAAACCATAGGTTTATTGCCCGGCTCCATGTCACGGGTGTCGAACCGATGCCAACAAGGCCAATAATGATCCAGAGGCCGTAATACGTGTATAAAGTCGTCTGATCATTGCTCGTGGGGGTCAGTGCAATAGCAGCCAGCGCGATACCAAATGCGAATAACGACCACAAGGCAACAGGTCTGACACCGTACCGATCGGCCATCCAGCCGAACAACGGGGCGAGAAAGGAAGCTATCAAACCATATATTGTCGCAGGGAATATGATCTCCGTGCGCGACCAGCCAAATTCGGCGCTCAGTGGCTCGACGGTAAAAGCTATGAGATTAAAAGGAATGGGAGAGGCCCCGCAAGTCACGCCCAACAAGGCGGCGAGCAAAACTGTCCATCCAAGCGAAAACTCTCCCGGGGCGCCGTCGGCGGATTGGTCTACGGGCGCCGTCATTTTTCTATCCAATCAATCTGATCCAAAAAGAAAGGAGCGGCCGGGTATTTAGATACACCGGCCGCTTCATGTGCTTCTATTAAAAATCAAACCGGGCTTTCACCAGCCATGAACGGGGAGCGTTGAGATATTCGACGTTGGCAAGTGTTGATGTGATCGTCTTTTCATCAAAGCAATTCCGGCACTCGGCCGCCAATGACCATCCTTGTTCACTTCTCAACGTGAGCGTGCCATTCACTATCCAGCGAGCTTCAGTCGCGGAACCCGATAGCCGGGCACCCTGCCCAGTTGTATTGTTATTAAACACCGGCCCGGCACTGCTCGTGACAGGATCATCGTAGAAGGTAATGTTATTGGTACCGACTTCGAGCTTGTCCAGCCAGTTCGCATTGACTGCGGGAGTAAGCGTCAAACCGCTGCCCAGATCCGCCTTGTAACTCGCGCCAAGCGAGATATTGAACTTCGGCGAACGGACCGGCTCACCCAGCTGGCCACTTGTCGCTACAATCCCTTGACCGCAAGCCGTTGCATCACCGCCTGGAACAAGGCCAGCCGCGATCTGAGCTTGGCATCTTGCAAGTTGAGAGCCGACCGACTGGACCCCGTAAATGTTGTTCGCAAGATTGGTGAGATCGACAATATATTTATCGTCCTGATAGCCCAAGGAAGCAAACAAGTTTAGACCATCTACTGGTGCGGCATTGACCTCAAGCTCGATGCCCTTGTTGCGGTAATCGGCAAAGTTACTGGTCACGAAACCAATGGCACCGTTAAGTCGCGTGAAACCCGTCGGTGTTTGAAGCTTTGCGACATCAAGCCAGTACCCGGCCAAATTGAAACGAAGTCTGCGATCAAAAAGTTCCGTCTTGAGACCGGCTTCGTAGCTCCAGGCCTTTTCTGCGTCGAAAGGCAGCAGTTCGCTGGCACTCAGTCCGCGTGCATTCCAGCCACCGGATTTAAAGCCGCGTGTCGCGGACGCGTAAAGCAAGAGGTCATTCGTTGCCTGGAAATTAACGGCAAAACGAGGTGTCCAGATTTTGATATTTTGTTTGCGTGGGATGGCCCGGCCATTGGGAGCGAATAAATTGATATTATCGATACATGTCGCTTCGATTGTGCCATCGCGGCAAGAAGCCTTATTGTCGGAAACCGAGAATGTCTTCGTCTCGTCCGTATAGCGCACACCAGCGGTGAATTTGAGCTGGTCGGTAAGGTTCAAGTCGCCTTGCAAGTAACCTGCATAGGCCTTCGTCGAGTTCCGAACCGTTCTGTCGGCGAGTATCAGTGGTATTCCACCCGGTGCTGCTACTGAAGATGGGCCGACACTAAAAACATCGGCGAGATCCGTGTAATTGCTTTCTTCGAAATAATATACACCACCGACAAGATCGATCAAACCATCAGCCAGAGATGCATTTGCCTTTATTTCTTGAGAGAATTGTGAAAATTCACCCTCGTTCACTACGGTAAAGCCGCCAAATTTATAGGCGAGAACCGGGGTAAACGGTACATTTATGCTCGGTAGCGCGCGACCATCGGCGAAATCCAATGCAAAATCCTGTGTCGTGTAAACATACCCGGTGATGATGTTGACGCTGAAGTCACGATCACCAAGCTCAAGATTGGATGATATGAAGTCCATGGTCGTCTCTACGCCAAGGCCATAATTATCTTTTTCACCTGACAACCGACCACCGAAATTGCTGTCTTTGGTAAGCCCCGTGGTGATGAAGCGGCCGTCACAGTCGGATGGATTTGCGGGATCGCAGTCGTAGTTTACCAGATTGGCACTATCGGAAAAGGTGTGAATATAAGATCCGGTCCACCGTGCATTTTCAGAAAGTTCGCCGCGCAATCCAAGCCGTACGCCCCAACCATCGTTGTAGTTGAGTCTCTCACCGGTTGACGTGTTCTTGGCATAACCTCTGTCATCCTGGAAATAGCCAGAAACCTTAATTGCGAAGCTGTCCGCGAGCGGCACATCGATTGAACCCCGCGCGGTATATTGCTGATAGGAACCGTAACCCACTTCACCATATCCGGCTAAACTATCTTCCGGCTCTTTCAAAAAAACGGCAACGGCCCCGCCCGTTGTGTTTCGACCGAATAATGTGCCTTGAGGACCGCGCAGAACTTCGACGCGATTCACGTCAAACAGCGAGAGGTTGTTCGCGTTCTGACGCGACAGGTAGATATCGTCTAAATAGGTCCCGATTGGTGGATCGAACGTCGCAATCGACTCGGTGTTACCAAGCCCGCGTAAATAATAGGCGTTTGCCGAGCCCAAACCGGTATTGTTAATGCCGACAAAATTGGGAACAAATTGCGTTACCTCAAGAGCATTGGTGACACCGCGCGTTTGGAGCTCGGCGGAGTCAAAAGCACTAATCGCGATAGGAATATCCTGAACGCTTTCCTGGCGCCGCTGGGCCGTGACAACAATGACGTTCAGGCCCCCTTCTTGCGCGTCCTGCTGATCCGAACTCTGCTCTTGAGCAACATCGTCCGCCAATGTGTTTTCTGCCGCATATGCTGGATATGCAGCAGCAGTGAAGGCGATCAGCGCAGCCCCGCTTAACCAATTTTTCCGTTCCATAAATCCCACTCCCTGGTCAAATATCTCAATAATTTGTCCGGACAACTTGCACATTCTATTTTGTTATGCAAGACGGGAATTGAGTTTGAAGAAAAATAACTTGCGCAATGTTGCTAGCGCGCATCACAGGGAGGACGAACAATAATGGCAGAGGTTTCCGTCAGCTTTTACCAGATTCTGGTTTTTTTCCATTTATTGCTTTTCGTTCTCTGGTTGGGAGCCGATGTTGGGGTTTTCATGCTCGGCCAGCATTTTCGCAAACGGGAAAAATGGAGTTTGCCGCAAAGGCTTGCCTTGCTCCAACTGCTGGTAAACGTCGATATGGTCCCACGCTCTGCTTGGGCGCTCATGGTGCCACTAACATTGACGATGGTCGATGCAGGCGGCTGGTGGGACTTGCCCGCCTGGGTGATCGGCCTGGCATGGATCATTGGCGGGTTTTGGCTTTGGCTGATCTGGGATGCGCATATCCACGATCAAACGGAACGCGCGAAACGCGACAATAAAATCGAATCAGTTCTGAAAATTGGTCTGACAATTTTCTATCTCGGGCTTGGCATTATTTCTTTGGTTGAAGGCGCCCCGTTGGCACCGACGTGGCTGGCGACAAAAGCGGTGATGTTCGGCCTGATCTTCGCTGCAGCGATCATGATCGACGTCGCGTTCAAGCCGGTCGGCCCGCTGCTGGGTACGCTTATCAAGGAAGGGTCCTCGGACGCAACGGAAATACCTCTGCGCCGAACGATGGATCGCACCCGCCTGTGGGTGTGGGTAGTTTACCTCCTACTTCTGGGAACCGCGTTTCTGGGCAACATCAAACCGTTTTGAATAGTGCCGAAAACCCGCAGTTTACAGAAGATGTCGCGCGAGACTTTCAACATCAACATTATAGGAGTTTCTAAAGGATGCATGACCCGAACGGATTATTGCCCCCCGCCGGATCAAATATTGCGGTGATAGGCGCGTGCGGCGGTATCGGCAGTGATATCGTGCAAAAGCTGGTCGCTGCTGACTGCATCGTCGTAGCGATTGATCTGGAAAAATCCATCAACGAAGCGCCCTCGGCAGCAGCTCATAATATCTCCTTCGACGGGAGAGACGAAAATTCCATCGACCAAATGGCGCAGCAGCTAAAAAAGGTGATGCCGCAAATTGACGGTCTTGTTATTGCTTCGGGGTTTGCCGGACAGAGAATGCCGATTACAGATTGGACGGTTCAAGCGATCGACGAGATTATCTCGGGCAACCTGCGCCTCATGACCTTATGCTTACGCGCCCTCGTACCGCTCCTGCAACATGGCGGGCCGGCGAGCGTGGTTCTGATAACCAGCGACATGGCTTATATTCCACAGCCCGGCTATGCGCCTTATGTTGCAGCAAAGGCCGGACTGGTTGCAATGGGACAGAGCGTAGCGAGGGAAGTCGCGCCGAATGTGCGGATAAATTTTGTTTCCCCCGGCGCAGTAGACACTCCGTTCCTGCGCGGTGGACGCGGGCGGACGGTAGACCCCGACGCGCCTTTGCGGTTTGATATGGACGAATATCTGGCAAAAATACCGCTCGCGCGACTGGCCGTCGCGGAAGACGTGACCGGACCTGTATTGTTTCTGCTCGGCCCCGGCTCATCTTATATGACCGGAAATATCCTGCACATAAGCGGCGGAGCATATATGGGTTAGTTGGAAGAATGGTGCAAAAGGAGCCGTTCAAGCGGCGACTTAATCAACCTCCAACGCAACATCCGGCGCGCTATTGTCCATGTCCCGCCAGACACGCCACATTCCATCATTGCCCCGGCGATAGACCAGAAACGTGCGCCCCTTATGGTCGGTCAACTTGCCGTCCGATGATCTGATCCGCATTGAATACTGGGTTACCAGATAGGCGCGATCACCTTCTATCACGAGATTTTCAGGCTCGGACCGGAACGTCACTTGGTTGCCAGACCGACGGTTGCGGGCGAAGAAGGCGACGGTCTCGTCTGAACCCCGGAGCAGTGGGGACCCGTTTGGCATAACCCAGGCATCATCCTCGTAGAGATCCCGCATCTTTTCGATCTCTCCCGCTTGATAGTAGGTAATCCAGCGCTCTCCATTGGAGAGAATAGCGGCGCGATCTGCATCCTGTGCTTGGGGCACTATATTGCTTCGTGCGAGAGGGGCGACAGCACAGGCGCTAAGCCACGCTGTAACGGTCACCAGAAGAGTTCCCTTGAGAACCGAGCGTGCGATGGGAGATGGATCGTCATACATTCTCAAAATTTCCTCTGGTAAGGCCTAAACCGGCTTTACTGCACCAAAAAAACCGGCAGCCAGGATTGTAATCCAATAGGTGATGGCAACTCTTCTCGACGCGCGGATTGATTTGGCGAGTTTCATTTCGGCGGCGGCATCCGGCCCCTGCACCAAGGTCGCAAAAATGCTCGGCCAGCTATGTAGAAAATAGCGAAGGACCAATCCGATGATAATAGCCAGGCCGAATATGAGTAATTTAATCGAATACCATTTCTGACCTTCGCCAGCTTCAAACGGCCCGATGCCCATCAAGGAGGTCGTCCCGACAATTAGCAACGCAGGGATCAGGATGTACCGCGACCAGTCTTCCAGATGACCAAAGATTGTCTTGGTCTTGGCCATCTTGTCGCGAAACGCCTGCAGCGTGATGGCGACCCAGAGCGCCCATAAGGCCCACATAACGATTAAAAACGCACCGCCGTATGGCTGCAGTCCCCACAAATATCCCATATGAAGACCAAGCGGCAAGAGCGAGACAATGCCAACCCGCGCCAAGACATCGATACGAAAAACCGTATTGAGGTGCCGCAATCGCTCGGGAGCAGTCAGCTCAGAATTGACCACCTTGTACGACGTCTGGAACACGCCCCATTCCCCGCCAAGCCAAAAAACCATGGAGAGGATATGAAGGTACCGCAGGATGCTGAGTTCGTGGAAGGTAAAAAACTCGGCCATCGCGTTACGTCAGCCCTTTGATTCAGAGCTGAAAATGGACTTTATCACGAGGCCGATAACCGCCGGCCGGATCAGTTTCCCCATAAGACGCACAAGCTCGTGGCCTCCGATCTCGACAGTGCAGGGCATGGCATTTGCCACGCCTGACAGGATCAATCGTCCGTCCTCGGTTTTGCTCTCGCGAACCTCTACGCCAAGCTTTATCGCCGGTGTTTTGACTAACATGGCTTATTCCGCCGCTTCAAGAAGCGCTGCAGGCTGAAGTGCCAGTGCAGAACGGGCTGCACCGCGTCCGGTAATCATTGCTTCGGTGAGATAGGAACCGTTCTGATACAGGTCGGAAATAAACGAGCCCAGTTCCCCCGCTTCGAATAGCCTTGGAATGACATTACCCTGATGATCGAACACATGGCCTTCCATGTCACGCTTGGCACCGCCGCCGGTACAGACAATGGCTGGCGTGATGGGAAGTGCATAAAAGGGACCATTGGCCACCGGCAATAATGTGTCCGCACTGCGCTCATGGTCCTCGTCCTGTCCTGCAGCGCAAGATGCGTTGTAACGCTCCACCTGTTGTTCCAGCACAGCCGGATCAACGCCGATTTGCTGTGCGAGAGAAGCAAAATCGTCGGCTTTCTTGATGAGGCCGGATTCTATTTCCGCGCTATTGTCTTCGCTCCATTCCTCCGCGGTAACAACCGCGCTCCATGTCATGACTTCGAGGACCAGCTTGCCAGCCTGACGCGTGGTTTCGTCAAAAATCATATAGACAGGATAAGCTTCGTTAAGCGGCACATCGACCCACCTGCCATGCTTTTTTTCCTTATAGTGGGTCAGCTGAAGCTCGTTTGCCTCATTGTAGAAACGGCGCCCGGTATTATCGATATCGAACCAGCTAAATGCCGGCAGCATGAAGTTACGCAGATAGGCTGTTTCCTGATGCGGTAGGTGAACGCCCGGCCAGATGCCGCCGGACTGGCCCTGATTGCGTAAATGCCACATTTCTGCGCCCGCTTTTTGCAGGATGCGGATACCGTCGCCCTCGTTATACGGTGTGCCGAGCGGCGTGACGTTGGACAATCCGTAATAGTCGCGCTGCATCTGCTTGTCGGATTCATAACCGCCAACTGCGAGGATTACGCCGCGTTCGGCGCGGACGGCCTTGCGCGTTCCGTCATGAGTGATCCACGCACCGAATATTTCGAGCGTGTCAGGGTCTTGAATGAGATCCACCAGCGGGGCATCGAACCAGACGGGAATATTGCGCTTTTCGACATTGGCTTTGAGGGCCAGCCACACGCCCGAAGGAATGGGGAGGATTGTCGAGGTATAAGCGACCGCGTCGCGCGCGCCAAATTCCGGAAACTCCAGAACCGCATCACGCTCGGTAAAGCCTGTGCCGCGAAGAAACTCCGCTCCTGCGTCTTGTGCAATTTTCTGGATCCATGGCTCCAGATTGACCATTTTTTCGGCCCAATCATCCAGAAACTCTTCTGTCACCGGATTGGCTTCGCTCATTTTTCTCTGATAGTCCTTGAGCGCCTCCTTGTTTTTTGAAATCAGCAAGGACTGACCGGAAACGCGGCAATTTCCGCCTGCAAATTCTTCAGGAGCCTTTTCTATGATCAGGATTTTGGCGTCAGGTTCCAGATCATAGGCTTCGATCGCTGCGGATGCTCCGGCACAGCCATAACCGCAAATCAGTACATCAACAGTTTCATCCCATTCTGTAACACTTTTGAGGCTGGCCATATCCTATCTCCGCAATATCTTTGTTGTCATCGAGGCTGAACATAAAGGCCCCACGCGAGAAGAATAACAAAAGGTTGTCTTAATACACAAACTGTGGTTGTATTACCTTATGGAACACCGGCAACTCGTCCACTTTCTAGCTGTCCTTGATTCAGGCAGCCTTACTGCGGCAGCCCGGCGCGTAGGCCTTACACAGCAGGCGCTCTCGAAGAGCCTGTCACGGCTTGAAAGTGAGATTGGCGGAAAATTGTTCGAGCGAGAAGCCCGCGGCATGACTGCGACGAGGCTTGGTGAATCCATAGCCGAATATGCCCGGGATATAATCGCCAGTGCCGGAAAGCTCCGTCACACCGCCAGCGCCGCACTGGGATTGGAGCGCGGCCGGCTAGTGGTCGGTTTAAGCCCGATTTCAGCCGCCAGCTTGCTCGGTGAGCGGCTTACCCAATTTGCGCATAATTACCCCAATGTGCGGATCGACGTCGAAGGGGGAATTGACCGGGATTTTGTCGCCGCGCTTCACCGCGGGGAGCTAGACATCGCTTTGGCATCGCAGGTTGGCGGTCAAGATGACGGAATATTGCTGGAACAGGTTTTCAGCGAACCCTGGGGTGTCGCCGGTTGCGCCAGCAACGAAACCTTGAAAGAAGCGCAATCCCTTGCCGACCTTGCGGACGCGAAATGGATTGTCGGTCGCAACACCAACCTGCTTGACGATATCATCGCGGAAACATTCTCGAACGCCGGATTGCCCATGCCCAAACCCGGGATCATGACAACATCGGTGCTATTTTCGCTCCACGCACTATCGCAGTCAGGTTTCCTCGCAATTTTGCCAAGGTCGCTGTGCCGCGACTTTAAAGGTATATTATGGCGAGACCTGAGCGACGGTGCGTGGATCAGTCCGATTTACCTGATGCGGCGCAAACGCGCGCATATGGATGAGCTTGTCAGCGTGTTATTGCGTGAACTTAAAAGCTGAGTTGACGCGCATTACCAAGGTTTACCGCCTACCCAGCTGCCAGCCTTGACGCCGACACGGTTGATCTGGACCGATTCCCAGATATCCGCTTTATAATAGGGATCGCCCTCTATAAAAGCGCGGGCATCAGCTAGATCAGTAGCGCTTATCACCAGCATGGATCCTGCAAATCCGCCGCTTTCGTCGTGCAACGGACAGGCTATTGATACGCGATCAAAAACTTCATCCATATGGGCGAGATGTGCCTTGAGACCTGCCATCCGTTTCTCTTTTGAATTGGGTTTGTCGCGACAATTTATTGCGTAAAGTTCAGCCATATTATGAGTGTCTCCTATGATTTTGCCTGATTATTGACCGGGAACTCGAGCACGCCCGGGTTCATTAGTCCCTTCGGATCGAGAAATTGTTTGAGCGTCAAAAGCAAATCGCGCGGCTCGTCCGACAGTGCCGACAGAAACGGGTAAACGCGCCCGATCTGGTTGGATGCGGCCGCAACCTCACGGAACAGGTGGACGGTCTTTTGGCGTAAAATATCGACGAGCTCGCGTCCCTCCGGATTGGCGGATGGTTCTTCAAATTTCCGCACATGTGCAGGGTCCGGCGCATTGCGATGCAAGGGCAGCCAGCTATCTTTCCAGTGAAACACCGTTTCAAAACTATAGCAATGATTGGACAGAGCAGACGCCAGCCGGGTGATCCGCACGCCTTTTGCGTCCATTTCATCCACATATGGCACAAGCATCGCATCAACGGCCTTCAACAGCTTCTTCACATCGGATAGCGCAACTTTGGCGTTGAGAGCGGTCCATCGTCCGCCATCCGGTCCCATGATACCATTCAGATTGGCGAACGGATCCGCTCTGGCAACCATCGGGATGGTCGCCGTAACCTGTTTCCCGCCGGCTGCTTCTTGAATTTGAACGATCGATTTGCGATCCGCAGCCACAGCCTCGCGTGAGAGACCGGCCAGCGTGGCGTGGAGTGAATAATGTCCTTTCGGAATGACTGCTACGCCTGCCTTGCCCATTGCCAGCAAGCTTTTGGCTGCTGCCAAGGGATTGTCGGCAGATTTCGCCACCGCGCTCGCCGAGCGAAGCATCTCCGCAGCATCTATGTCGAGATGATCAGTCGTCGCCGGATCCATGATATAGGCTTCCTCCGCAACACCCTCGCGTGCAATCGCGCATAACGCATCACTAGCCGCCTCGAATGTTGTATAGGCAAAGCTGATATGTTCAAAATGCTCCGGCATGCGAATGAGACGCAGCGTAGCGCGCAACTTCAAGCCCAATGCGCCGCCATCATGGACAAATAGCCCTGTGAGGTCGGGACCGAAGCTTCGCAAAAAAGGCTTGCCCTCGACCTTCAAAGCGCCCTGCCCTGTCCGCAGGACTTCGCCATTGGCACAGGCGACATCCATCCCGAGGACCATATCGGCCGCCGAGCCATAACGCGCCGAGCCGAAAAAAAGAGCGCCGTGACTTAGCCCGCCACCGACCGTGGCGCCCTTGCCGGAAAATGTTCCGAAAAAGGGCAATCGCAGCTTATGGGGTGCCAACGCATCATAAATCTGCTTCCACGTAACGCCGCATTCGACCGTGATCGTCATATCGTCCGGGCGAATTTCGATGATGTGATTTAGGCCCGTGACATCGATCAATACAGTCCGGTCGGACTGCGGGATATAACCGGCGGTATAGCTCAGTCCGCCGCCGCGCGGCGCGATGGCATAGCCCGCACGGGAAATCTCGGCTATTGCATCGGGGAGGCTATCGGCTTCAGTCGGCTTCAGCAATATGGCTGGCGCGCACCCCTTTTCGTGAACATCATAACGTGCATCCTCGAGTTTTTCCTGCTCGACGACTACCGATCCATGGCCGCAGATTTCGCGCAGGCGTTGGACGAGCTCTGGCTCCGTCATACCGGCTTCCAAATACTCACAATTACAATGGCAGTTATGAATATCCACAGAAGGCCGAGCACCGACGTCGCCTTGACATAGGTGCGTTTGATGATCTCATTGCGGGCATCGGTGACGCCGTCGCTTGCCATTATTTTCCATGTCCGGAAATGAGCGATAAGCGCAAATCTGATTCCCACACCGCATGCCATTATGCCCGCAAAAAGACCGAATTTAATCCGTAGCCAAAGCGGCGCAGGCCAAGATCCGGCAATTATCTGAAAAGCGAGCGCCATGAATAGCGCGATGAGCACGTAACGCGAAACACGGTCAATCGATGCGAAGATAACGCCAGCATTATTGTGGCGCAGGCGATGGACGGCTTCGACAAAGGCAAGCCAGGCAATCGTCAATATGCCAGCCGCCCAGAACGCGGTATTTCCGCCGGGAATAAAGCCATATGAGATTGCCAGCATGAAACCGAGGCCCGCTTGCAGTACCAACGCATAGCGCACATGCTGGTCCACGTGCATGACGTGATCCATCAAGCGTGCACGTTCGCCAAAAGGCATGTCGCCGCTGTAACTAACATATTTATAGGTTGAGTTTATGACCAGTTCGGATCCAAGCCAGTAACCGAGCACCGCAATATGTGCGACCAGGAGCCAGACCGTCATGCTCCGTCATACCGGATGTGATCGAGTGAACCCAGTTCGTAACGAGTCTGCATATACCCGCCGACCTCGGCTTTCAGCAAAATATAATTGCCATCACTCGTACACCACAGGTCATATTCAGGATGCTCTTCCAGCAAACCGGGCACATCGGGATAGGAGAATTTATGCGCTTCGAACCGTCCCGCCTCAACCTCTATTTCTTCCAAGCCATGATATTGGATAGCCAGTTTTATGGGAAAAAACATCGGTCCCGTTGCTCCGCGGTGATCGGGCGAAGATAAATACATATGCTCGATCAGCTGGGTGCCAGGACCCTGCGACAGGTCGTAAAGGCTTAGTAGAAAGCCATCATTGATGATCGCGTGATTTCCAAATGCGACCAGCGGACTCTCAAGCTCCATGCGTTGTGAAATCCGACCTTCAACGGTCGTCATTGCTTCACATTCGGCGATATTCTTGCCGAAGCGAAACCATCCACTGCCACGGAACTTGCCATCCACAGCGATACGCACAAAACTGTCCTCGGGTCTGCCGTCAGGACCAATCCGCTGGTTGACATCGCGCACTACGGGAGGTGCATCATCGATTTCGGCATGGGCGGCGAGGATGCGTGAACCGTCCGCGTGAATGTCGATCCGGAAACTCTCGCGGCCGCGCTCTGCGCCGCGCCTTCCCTCTGCATTACTTGTGTAACGAAGCTCGCCGGTAAACGTCTCTAACACTCCGCCCATCATTCGATCCGATCGTTGTTAATTTGCCCAACCTTCGCCAGCGGGAGCCTGCTGAAGCGCGCGGACTTCATCCATGTCAGCGGGTGGAACAAGCCACATGGGCATTTCTGCCTTCGCCCATTCGAGCAGCTTGGGGGGAAATTCGCTCTCATTCTCGACGCGCCACGACAGCAAGTGATAAATCGCCTTGCCGGTTCCGGCCCACGTCGGAAGTCCCCCATAGCGCTGCCAACTCATTTGATGCGGTTCCTCGACCTTACCGTCTCTGTGCAGGAAAAAATCGTAATTTTCCCAGGCTGCGTAGCGCGATCCACCGGGCAGCGGGAAATCGAGAAAGATCGGAGCGGTCACAACTAGTGTATCCCGACCCATCCAGCGCATGCCCATGCCGTCTTGCATTTTGATCTGCTGTATCGCGTCCCCTGCGCCCTGTTCGACATCACCGAAAATCTTGCCGTTTTCGACACGGTAGGTGATCACCTGATAGGGGTAGGCGATTGGCGTAACCGGCTTGCCGTTATATTCTGTCAATATTTCATCTGTGACCGGATCGGTATATGCAAAAGTCTTGCGCGTCAGGTGAATGACGGGATCACCCTTTTTCGTCGGCCAGATCACTCGGGAACTATCGAAGCCGACCATCCCGAAAAGCTTTTTGCCTGTAGGATATTCAAAAACGCCACCACTGGCGATCCAGTGAACAGGCTTGCCGGTTCCGGCCCGTGCATCGACCCAGAGACGCAATTCTTCCGAAACATCCTCACGGACCGCTTCCCGCTTATCCTGTTGTCCATCTTCAGCCACCGCTGGTCCCGGTGCTCCGGTCAAGACCAAGCCGGTCAGCAACAAACCGATAAAGCCAATACGCATAGCCACTCCTTATCATGGACATCATCTTGATCGGATATCCTGGAAACTGACTAGATAATTTGTCCGGACATTGTCGAACAACTTAAATTAGATTATCGACAACCAAAGGTAGTAACGCGGTTTCGTTGGCGGAAGCCGAATGGCATGGGAGCATAGCGCCGCCAGGATGACATTGCTCGTTCTTCGCCGACTCCACTCAAAGTTCTAGACCTTTGGCCAATATTGCTGGAGTCCGCTTCTCAGTATTTGCTATTGAAAGCGGACTGCCCGCTAACGGCCCTATTCTGTTGAAAAAGTCGGCCTCTCAGAAGATCGTGTAATTTCCTTTCAATCAATATTTGTAATACGCCACATTGGGTCAATTTTGCGGTGGCATTGATTCAATTTTAGCGTCGACAAGAAATTAAATTTTGTACCTGAAGTTTTTCAACTCAATCGGCCCAGTTGCGGTCGTCTAGATATGATCATTCAAATGTCACCCGTGATTATTACTATTCAGAAGTAGCTTCCCTTATGATCAAAACTCAGTGTTTAATAAAAAAACCGCAGATGACAGATTGCGCACAAATTGTGCACTTGACTGTGCACCTAAACTGATTCAAACATACTAATAGAATAAAAACCCCAGGAACACTGCGGCGTTGCTTTGGTGGGGATAGATGAAATTTCTTGGTCGGGAATCCCCTCGTCCCGACCAATTTTTCGGGCCCATAGCGCGTCGGAAGAACGAGCGACCGGAAAAACCCCCAAGCGCACGCGCCAGATTTATGGCGCATCTCTTCCAAAGTTTGTCGAAGTTGGGGCCAAGGAAGCGTTGCTGGCGCGACGGTTTGTGACGATCAGAGCCATTTGACTCACGCAAAGCCGCGAAGACGCGAAGCAATTGCGCGCGATTTTCCGGACTTTGTGTCTTCGTGCGAGCCCGACCGTTGTTGTATCGCGCCGGAAACTGGACACCGAACGCCTTTTTTATTTTCCGTGACCTTTGCCCCGAAGCCTCAGATTTTCGGCCTTTCTGGGCTGCAAATCCGGCGTCGAGTGTGACCTTCCGGTTGCCCCGTCCAACCGATCCAGTAGAATTGAGCGGACAGCAGACGGTGCCGTTATCTTATCCAGATTGTCAAAGAGCCTGGTCCGCAGCTGTTGTGGGACCGGTTGCGACAATAAAGGATGGGGCCGGGTGTAGGAAAGGGAGAATTTGGCGGATAGTTGTGAGTATCTTACTGCTCGGACACCCGAAATGGGTATCCACTTCAGCTCAAGAGCGGACTCTAGCTTTGGTCGTCGTCAACGGCGGCCACTGGGTGGGAAGCGTAATGGCAGGTTTTGGTTCGGCATTTGAAATAGCTGCCGTTCCATTAGCCACGCGCCAGAATGTCGCGCCTATATTCCTCAGCCACATCGTCATCTATCTCGACAGGGAGTGAGCTTTCTGGATAGAGCCGGTCCTTGCCGTCTTTGCGTGGACCGGATATCCAGAACCTGTCGCCATTGTCTTCAGCGATATGATTGTATTTGTAACCGCTTCCAACCTTCAGAAACGTGCGGCTGAGGTAGTGGACTGACCGACCCGATTTAGAGAAGGTAACCCTGCCGATACGTGCGGGACCGTGCAAACCTCCGGACTTGTCCTCAATATACATTATGCGCGTCTTAGCTTTCGACATGCCGCACTACCTTGGGACAATTGTAGCTATTAACTGAACACACTATGTTGGTTAGAACGAGTTGATCGTTCACCATCGCTGACCAACACCATACCCCCGAAAGCGGCCTTATCGCCGATAGCTCATGAACTTCATCCAGTGCCTCATTCGCGATCAGATCGGCGGCGTCTCCCATTGGCCGCTCGCACCGCAGAACCTTACTCCAAGCGACAAGTGCTTGACGAGTATCATTTGCACGGACCTGCGAGATATACGTCCCACCGTCAAATTCGCAGAGGAGAGTAAAAAGTTGATCGGTCATAGTATTAGATTAGCGTCTGCTTTCGGAGGACACAATCGAAAGCACGAACGGCGGCAATTGGGGCGGAAGCCGACCGACTGCTTCTCCATCCATAACGTCGCCTTTCCCCCTTATCGGACATAGCATTGCTGATAATTGACAATCGCGATGGCGTCGTCATGGTAAAATCTCCAAACTGGACGGCTCGGCCTCTCAGGTATTACGGGAATTACGCTGGCATTCCCCGGTTTATAGAATTGGTTGTCACCGCAATTCCCACCGTAATTCCAAATCTATGAAAATCACTGACCAAATAGGCAATCAAGTTGGGTGCTAGAGTTGATTCAAGTCAATGTCAGCCGCGATGCGCTGCGTCAGAACGGCAATTGTCACCCTCATACAAAATAGTGGAGAATGATATGTCCAATTCAACGACCGAAACGCTCGTCCCTAGCCGGATGCTTCAACTGTTGGAGCGAGAAGGCATCAAAACGTTATTTGGGATACCCGACCCCTGTTTTGTCACTATGTTTGCAACGGCGGCTGAACGCGGCTGGCAAGTGATTGCTCCACATCATGAACAGGCCGGTGCCTATATGGCCGACGGATTATACCGACTGACTGGAACGCCTGGTGTTATCATTGGTAATGAAGGACCGGGCGTCGCCAATCTTGCGGCGGCCGCGATCACAGCCGCAAAGGAAAATATTCCCACTATCTTTATAGCCGGTCAGCGGGAACGTTATTTCGAAACACAAATCCGTCGGGGTCATTTTCAATACACGCATCAGCCCGAATATTTCAAGGAAGCGATGAAATTCATTGGCGTTATCGAGCATGCCGACCATGTGGATGATATTTTCCATGAAGCATTTCGCAACATTTATACAGGAACGCCGGGGCCGGTTTTAATAGAATATCCACAGGATTTTGCCGGAGCAATGCACCCTTATGGACCTCTAAAACAGCCCGAACAATATCGGCTCGTCCATCAGCGTGCGGACGAGGAATCGCTGACCGCTGCCGCTGACCTGTTGGAGAATGCTGAGCAGCCGATTTTGCTGGTCGGAAATGGGGTCTTTGCATCACGCGCCCAGAAACAGATATCCGAATTGGCAGCGACGCTGCAATGTCCAGTCATTCATACGCCCGGTGCCTCTTCCAGATTGGCGTCAGCAGAAAATGAAACCGCTGGTTATGCGACGCCGGCGGCCAATGATGCTATCGCGCAAGCTGATGTTGTTCTCGCGATTGGGAGCGAACTGGGCGAACCACTGCATTATGGTACCGGGCGGCACTGGCTGCAGGGAAAGACGGATCGCAAATGGATCTATGTTGAGCGTGATGCGACAACCGTTGGCGTCAACCGGCCCATCGACGTGCCGCTGGTCGGTGATTTGCGCGATATCATTCCGCAATTGCAGGCGGCCCTGTCTTCACGCAAGCTTACCCGCAAAATGCCGGCACAATTTGCAGATCTGTCCACTGCGCTAAAAGACGGCTTGCTCGCAGAAGCGGAAGCAGCGCCAGAAGGACCGCCTATCCATCCATCCCATATGGCGATTGAAATATCAAAAGCGCTACCCGAAAATCCAGTGATCATCCGCGATGGCGGGGCGGTTTCACTGTGGAGCATGGCGTATAATCAATGCGTGTCCTCCGATGTGCATTGGAGCCAAAATTTTGGTCATCTTGGCACAGGAATTCCCCATGCCATCGGCGCGCAAATTGCGGTTGGCGACACGCGCAGGGTGGTCCTAATTACCGGCGACTCCGCATTTCAATTCCATATTGCCGAGCTTGAAACCGCAGTCCGCAAAGAGCTGCCGATCGTTATGATTGTCGGCTGCGATTATGCCTGGGGATTGGAGGTTAAGGTATATGATCTCGCATTTGGCAGCCAAGGACCAAAGGTTGAGGCACAATGGGGCAAGCAGGTACGCTTTGACAAAATCGCAGAAGGATTTGGCGCGCATGGCGAATATGTCGAAAAACGCGAAGACATAGGCCCCGCAATTGCCCGAGCGCTGGCCTGTGGCGGGCCAGCGGTTGTGCAAATCCCTATCGATCCGCGCGCCAACGCCATCGATGTACCCGGCTTTGAGGAGTTTGCAACCTGGTATGGTGACAAGGGCTATGGCGATGGTGAGGACGTTTGAGCTTGAAACGAGGAGTCACAAAATGCGCGCAATAACTTTTCAGGGCCCAGACAAAGACCTCGAGCTTCAAGACATTGAAATTCCTCAGCCGGGAAAAGGGCAATTGCTGCTCAAAGTCGCGGCCTGCGGGATTTGCGGGTCCGACGTCCATGCCTATCAGGTCAGCATGTCGGCCATCGGCACCGTTTTTGGTCACGAATTCTCCGGCGAAGTTGCCAAAATCGGAGAAGGTGTCGATGGTGATTGGAATATCGGTGATCGCGCCATTTCACTGGGCGCGATGGCCTGTGGAGCGTGTGAGGCATGCGAGGCGGAGAACAGCAGCGAATGCAGCAATATTCAGTTGATCGGTTTTTCGGTCAACGGCGCTTACTCGGAATATGTCCTTGTACGGGCCGTCAACAGCATCAAAATCCCTGACAGCATTGCCTTTA
The DNA here is from genome assembly GCA_965534715.1 of uncultured Parasphingorhabdus sp. Taxonomy (GTDB): domain Bacteria; phylum Pseudomonadota; class Alphaproteobacteria; order Sphingomonadales; family Sphingomonadaceae; genus Parasphingorhabdus. The sequence goes on along the minus strand of CBETBW010000005.1, from coordinate 114,841 downwards.
GCCGCGCCGCGTTAGTGGAACCACTCACCGTGGGACTTGCCGCCTACCGTGATGGAGAGGTGCCCCTTTGCGGAGATGTACTGATTATCGGTGCGGGGATAATCGGTATTACGGTCGCCAAATGGGCACGCTTCTTTGGCGCTGGGCATATTGGCATTGCTGACCTGGAACCAGCACGATTGGAGCGAGCCGCCAAATCCGGCGCAACATTGACGATCAACGCCCGCGATAATCCCGATCCGGTCGAAGCATTTCGTCAAGCGACCGGAAAGGAACCCAGCGTCATACTGGAATGTACCGGCAGGCCAATATTGCAGCAAATCATCGACACCGCACCGCAAGAAGCCCATCTCGTCGTTGTCGGCGCTGGCATGGAACCGGAGACAATTATTTCCGTCGCTGCCACGCAAAAGAAGCTGCGGATGACCTTTTCATTTGGCTATACGCTGGAGGATTTCGAATTCATCATCCGTATGATCGATCAAGGTCGTATGACAACCGATGGATTGATTTCAGAAACGGTTACATTGGAACAGGTGCCGGCTGCTTTCGCCGGTTTGCTCAAACCCAATGCCCATTGTAAGGTGATGATCGAACCATGAAGAGGACGACGCACCCGCGAAATTGGTGTCAGTGTCCGTCCTCAGTGAGCTGGAAATATAAGATATTTGCCGGACCCAGAATTTTTTCCCCTCGACCCCGTACTCATCCAATATCGACAAGATCAAAATTGCCAATTGGGTCGAAAGAACAGCGTTCTTAACTATGGTTTGACTATGTCTCGATCCACATTCGTCCGGAAATGATCAGTTGCCGGTCTAGAGCATCGACCAGTATATCTCCGCATCGATGGCGGTCGAGGTCGCGTATCCAACATCGGACATAGCATTGCTGATAATTGACAATCGCGATGGCGTCGTCATCGTAAAACCTCCAAACTGGACGGCCCGGCCTCTCAGGTATTACGGGAATTACGCTGGCATTCCCCAGTTTATGGAATTGGTGCACTGTCTCCGCAATCCGATGAAACAGTGCTTATTGCCTAGCCGCTGGCCTGTCGTACACCAGCCTGAAACCGACATTTGAAGCTCCAAGCGCCGGATCGCGGGCGGATCGCGCGGCAGGACGATAGCGCTGGCAATAATTCGGCGCACATAAATAGCTGCCGCCCTTGATGACGCGCGAGGCAACCCCCGCATTTTGCGGATCATAGGCTGATGATTCGGCGGGACTCTCGGGATTTTTGCTTAGTCCGATTGCGCGTCGCTCCGGCGGCGAAGGAACCAGCCTATCTGCCTATGGCGGGATTATTTTCATCCAGACCGACATAGAATTGTTTCATATATTGACGCCATTTCATGATCGGCCCGTCGCCGTCACAGAGCAGCGGATTGGGGCGATATTTCTTATTGTCCCAGATGATCATATCAACCGATTCAAAGCCTTTGGACTCTTCACCTTCGGCCTCGCCGATCGAATGATGGTAGAGATGCGTCGCCGTTGCCATATCTTCGGAGCCTTCGTCATATTTCTTCCATGTGAAGGCCATACGCGTGCGGGTCATTTCTGCATCGACCGGTGTCGACAAGGCAAACATCAGCATCTTCACATCACCCCGGCAATGACGGGTGGCATTGACTCCGGGACCATAGCCGGTGCCGTAGATATAGCCGTCCATGATATCATATTTCCAGATCGGACCATCGGCAGAAGCCTCCACCGAAGGAATCATCGGAGCGCCATGAAGGAATTTCAGGTGCGGCGTATCAACCGAATTTTCGCCAATTTCCTGAATACAGGTACCGATATCCCACACGTGATATTTTACCTCGACATGGCCATCGGGGTCCTCAAATTCAGGGATGACGGGCAGCTCCCACATCGGTTCTGCATCTTCGGGATGATACCATACGAAGATCATGCCGTATTTCTCGACAACCGGCAGCGCTTTCAGGATCGGCTTTTTGCGGGCTACACCCGGCATCACTTTTCCGTATGGAATTTTCTTGCACCAGCCTTCGCTGTCGAACTCCCAATTGTGGAACGGGCACTGGATATTATTACCCTGAACCTTGCCACCATGGCCGAGATGCGCGCCAAGGTGCGGGCAGAACGGATCGGTCATGCCGACCGAGCCATCCTCGCCGCGGAACAGCACCCACTCCTTGCCGAAAACCTTCTCGATCTTGATTTCACCGACTTTCAGCTCGTGGGAATAATGGACGCAGAACCAGCCATAAGGTATCGGAAACGGGCAGCGCTCCAGATCGTCGCCGGTCTGGATATTTTCAACCTTGGCCATCTCGTTCATGCTGCTTCTCCTAAAATTTCTGCGTTCAATGATTTTGCGGAATTTCTCTCACCGTCAACTTTGATCTTAAAGCTCATGGCCGGTCCCGGCGTCGGCGCGGTTTTGGTTTTCAGAATATAATCCGGCGATTCCAGACTGATATCCAGACGATGGAACAGCCGTGCGATACAAATGCCCATCAGCACTTCGGCCAGGCTCTGACCCAGACAGCTATGCGTTCCCCGGCCAAACGGCGCGTAGGCACCGGGCTGCAAATGTTCGCGCCGGTCGGCGCGGTCCGGATCGAATTTCATCGGGTCGGGAAAATATTCTTCCATGAAATGCGGCACGCTGGTTCCAATGAAGATCGTCTCATCCTGAGGAACGACATAGCCTTCAAATTCCAGATCATGATTGGTGGTACGCATTTGCGCGACCGCGATCGGCCAGAGCCGCATCGCCTCTTTCAGGCAATTCTGAATATAGTTTAACCCCAGTACATCACGCTCGGTCACGGTATCTTTTGCAAATAACGCGTCAGCCTCGGCTTGTACTTTCTCGAGCACGCCAGGCGTTTTCAAAATGCCGTAAACTGCTGCCGCCAGACTATTGGCTACCGTATCGAGACCGGCAACATAAGGTCCCGTCAAAACCAGTTTCAGGTCGCGCTTCTGGATCAGTTCGGGATCATCGAGATGACCGCGCATAACATCACCCAGCAAATTTTTGGGCAGCGTTCCGGCTTCGGCATGGGCGAAAAATTCATCGACCATTTTCTGGCCCAGTTCGTCGACCCGCGCGCTGGCGCGCTTGAATTCCGGCATGTGGATCATGAAACCGGGCCGTTGCTTTGTCACAAGCACGTTGAGGATATAGAGGATATTCACCCGGATATCCCGCACATATTCGAGCGGCGCATTGCCGGTCATAACTTCACCGAGCAACTGGACAATCATGTACTGAAACGCCTCGACGACCGGTACCTCGCCATCTGCCCAGTCTCGCTCAAGCGCGACATCGATAATGTCGGTCAGTTCGTGGTAGCGCCCGGCCATTGCCCCCCGCGAAAAACCGTCGCGCATGATCGCGCGCATTTTCTGATGTTCCTCGCCATCAATCCCGGTCAGTGTTTTGGACGCGCCATGATGGTCGACGAAGTCTTGCCAGAATTCCTTGGATCGCAGCCCCAGTCTCGCAGCCTTGCTGTTCATGAACTTGCCAGCTTCGGGCCCGGCGATGACTATTCTTTTCTGGCCAAAGACATTGACCCGGTACACCGGGCCATAATCGCGGTAACAGCGCACAAAAAAAGCTGCCGGATCCCTGGCCATTTCCAGCGTGTTGCCGATAATCGGCAATCCACCCACATTCGGTATGACCTTTGGGGATGCCAACTGTGGCCGGGTACTTGCCTGCAACTGCGTAGCCATAATCGATCCTCTCGCGGAATCACTTTTCGAACAACGTTCGGATATTCCCTCATGGCTTTGAATATGTCAACCGAGAATCACTCAGAACAGCCTGTTTTTCAGTGTTTCGGCCCTGGAAGATCGCTTGACTCCTGAAAAACTTTCTCTATTTCTGAACGCCGTTCGGAAATAGATATCAGTCGGGAGAGAAACATGGCGCAGAAAACGGCCTTCATCACGGGTGCGGCGATGGGAATGGGGGCCCTCAAGGCCAGAACATTGGCCGGGCGCGGCTGGAAGGTTTTTGCCGGCGTTCTCCCCGGAGCAGACACGTCCGAACTTGGCGAGCATGAAAATATTGTCGCCGTGGAACAGGATGTTTCGTCGGATGCATCGGTTGCCGCCAGCGCCGAGATCGTCGAGAAAGCACTGGGCGGCGCACCGCTCGATCTTCTGATCAACAATGCCGGCATTGCCAATGGAGCGGTCGGGGTTATCGAAGGCGTGTCGATCGTTGCGGCCAAGAAACTGTTTGAAATCAACACCTGGGGCACATTGCGGGTATGCCAGGCGTTCCTGCCGGCCATTCGGCGCGGCGCCCCCCACTCGCGCATCATCAATTTTGCTTCCGGAGCCGTGAAAGCCAATCCCGCTGCGTCGGGGATATATAATATGTCCAAGCATGCGGTGGTCGGATTGACCCGGACCTTGCGCAACGAACTGGCACCCTTTGGCATCGAAGTCACCGCTGTCGAACCCGGTGCGGTGAAAACACACATGACAGCTAACGCTGGTCAAACAACCAAAGATATCTGGACCAGCGTCTCGCAGGAAATGAACGATATTTACGGGCCACATCTAAAGCACACAACGACCGAGAAAATGGTCGAGATGATCGAAAAGGGAAATGAGCCGCAGGTGGTTGTCGATCAGGTGCTGGCACTTCTGGACAAGAAAAACTGGAAGCCATCCTATCTGGTAGGCAATGACGTCAAGGCGCTCGGGCCAATGTACAAACTTCTGCCCGAACGGACGTTTGAAAAAATGCTCCAGAAAGCCGTCGAAATTCCGCAGTATAAAGGCTGAGCCATGTCCGAGATCGCCGATAAATTTGCCAGATTACAATCATCACGTCAGCGCCTGCGGAACAGCAGCGCCACCGAGCGCGCGGACAAGCTGAAAGGAATCTGGGCCGGCGTGGTTGAGCGCAAGGACGACATCTTCGTCGCAGGACACAAGGAACGCGGTACCCATGATCTGGATATTGCTGCCGAACTGGTGATGATCAAGGGCGAGATTGATTTTGCCGTCAAGAATCTGGCGAAATGGATGAAGCCCGAGAGGATCAAAAACTCTTTAAACACGATGGGCAAGCGCTGCGAAATCAGGCGGCAGTCGAAGGGTGTTGTTTTAAACCTCTCCGCCTACAACGCGCCCACCGCAGAATGTATCGTCCCGGCAATTCCGGCTATTGCAGCTGGCAACGCGATAGCTATCAAGCCCTCTGAACACGCGCCGCACAGCGCGCAAATTATTCAGGAAATTTTCAACAAGGCCTTGCCTACCGACGAAGCCGAAGTGTTTCAGGGAGGCGTCGAGGTATCGCAGGAACTGCTCAGCCTGCCATTCGACCATATCTATTACACCGGCGGCATGGGCGTAGGAAAAATCGTGATGAAGGCGGCGGCGGACCATTTCGCGTCGATTACGCTGGAAATGGGCGGCAAATCACCGGTCATTATCGACGAAAGCGCGAACCTGGAAAACGCAGCAACGAAACTGGCATGGGGCCGCGTGATGAACGCCGGCCAGGTCTGCATCGCTCCGGAATATGTGATCATTCATGAGAGTCTAGAGGACGAGTTTCTCGTGTTGATCGAAGAGAAAATCAACGCACTTTACAACTCCGATGGAGCCGGACTCGACAAGTCGCAATATGTGCCGCGGATCATCAACGAACGGCACAGCGCGCGGATCAAGGCGCTTGTCGATGATGCGATCACGAAAGGCGCAAGCGTTGTTTGCGGTGGCGGCAGCGATGTTGCTGATCGCTATATCGAGCCTACCGTGCTCACCAATATGACCGAAGACATGGACATCATGAACGAAGAAGTTTTCGGACCCGTCCTATCGGTACTGACATATCGCGACCGCGAAGAAGTGCTCGACATCATCAGCCGCCGCCCGAGCCCGCTGGCACTCTATGTCTATTCAACCAATGACGACGCGATCGAATATTTCCTCACCAACACCAGTTCCGGTTCGGCGGTGGTCAATAGCAACTGCATCCAGTCCGGCACCAACCCGCGCCTGCCCTTTGGCGGTGTGGGGTCGTCTGGCATGGGCCGTATCGGCGGGTTTGAAGGATTCAGGTCCATGTCCAACGAACGTTCGGTGGTTCATCAGCCGCTCGACCGGTTCCGGGATATACTGATCATGCTGCCGCCCTATTCCGAGCGGTATAATAACCTGATTATGAAGGCGCTAAAATAGCGTCTTCCGGTTCGCCTCGCTCGCGCGCAACGGTTTTGAAAGCGGCTCGAAGCAGGTTTTTGATCCGTTCATTCGGCGGGCTTGTGAGCCCCTCCACGGCCTGGCTGAATAGCGGATATTCATTTTTGTCCAGCCGCGCAAACTGACGCAGTGCGACCTCGGTTGCCGTTTCCTTTTGCGCTTCAAACTCGGTGTTGCGAATTTCCTCCACCGCCCCGGCAAAGGCAGCCGAGCCAACCATATTGAAAATATGCATAGCCTCCTTCGGCTCAAAACCACGTTGGTGCATGACCGACAGAAATTGTTCGGCCAGCTTGAACTGCACCTCAAATCCATATTCCCGCACGTGGTTTGCCAGCACAAGGGAAGGACTGGCCGCAAGATGGCCCTGGATGCAAAGTGCAAATTCATGAGCATAGTGCGACCAATGCTGGCCTTTGTCCTGGGGAAGCGCGAGACCGGCCAGGGCATGGACCGCCGCCGCATGCATCAACTCTTTGCGACCACCCCAATATTGATAGAGCGTAGCGGTACCGACATTGAGATGGGTAGCGAGCATCTTCATCGTCAGGCCTTCCAGCCCCAGCTCCAGCGCACCCTCGATTATTTCATCATGGGTCAGCAGCCGCGGTCGCCCGTAGACAACGTCCTTTTTAACTTTCTTTGCTGCGCTATTTGTCATGTCACCATTTTCCGAATGTGGTTCCGTTAATCGGTTGGGTGATTCAATATGTCAATTGAAAAGCCCGAAAATCCTTGCAAATCTTGCCTTTTTCGCGATTGAATGTCCCTATGGACAATCTCGTCGGCAAAGATGCTCTTGATATGCTGATCAGCTCCCGGGTGTCCCGGGAGAGCTTTGGTCCCGGCACTGACCGTCCCTGTCTGGTGCTCGATCTTGATGGCTCGGATAGCGTCCATGGACCGTGGCTGGCAGATCTGCCCTGCCCTGTTGTTGGCATCGGCGACGGGGCATTGAGCAATGCTTGCGATGTCGTTCTTCCAGACGAACGCAACCTTGATCGAATTGTGACAAATATCGCGAAGGCTCAGATCGCTGCGATGATATTGGTCCAGCATTTGCGAGCCAGTGAAACGCTTGGCCTCGCGGATACATTGACCGCTGAGAGCTTTGCCTATGCCACCGCGCAGAGGGGGCCCGAGTTTCTGGATTGGCTCAAAAATTACGCAAGAAAATCAGAAGCTGCGTCGATCAATGACGAACAGTTGCTCGTGAGTATCGACGATGATCAATTGCATCTAACACTGAACGATCCCGAAAACTTGAATGCCATTGGCGTGACGATGCGCGATGCGCTTTGCGAAGCCCTGGATCTGGCGCTTGCCGATGAAAGCCTCACCCGCGTTACAATCACCGGCGCGGGGCGCTGTTTTTCGACGGGCGGAGCCGTGGATGAATTTGGCGAGATATCGGATCCCGCGACGGCCCATTGGGTGCGCAGCCTGCGATTGCCGGCATGGCGCCTCGCGCGGCTCGCGGATCGACTGCACGTCCATGTTGATGGCGCTGCGGTTGGAGCGGGCGCAGAAATCGCGGCCTTCGGCAGTCATGTTACCGCCACCGAAAATGCCTGGTTCCAGCTGCCGGAACTCAAATACGGACTGATCCCCGGCGCGGGTGGCACCGCCAGTCTGCCCCGCCGTATCGGGCGACAGCGGACAGCCTATCTGGCTTTGTCGATGAAAAAACTCAACGCTCAGACGGCGCTGGAATGGGGACTGGTCGACGAAATATTGTCGTAGACCATCTCTCCCGCGATCCAGGTTGCGCGAACCGAAGCGTCCGCCAGATTCTCGCGGGCATCGGACCAGCTGCGGTCTAGGAGGCAAAGGTCCGCCGCAGCCCCCATCGCAATTTTTCGGGCCTCCCCTCCGGCATATTCTACCGGCTTGATATATAGCGCCAATGCCTGTTCGGCGGTGACCGCTTCACCGGGTCCGAGACCATCTGGCCTTGTAACGGCACTGGCCATGGCTTTCCACGGATTGAAATCACCAAAGGGCGCATCGCTGCCTGCTGCCAGCCTTATACCTGCTTCGAGAAAGGACTTGAGCTGCCAGAGGTGGGCAAGGTCATCTTTGTCGACATCACGAAGATAGGCGGTTCCCCGTTCCGCAACAAAATGCGGTTGCGTAACGACTGTCAGATCCAGTCGTTTGATCCAGTCTATCGCCGTGGAATCGGCAATCGCGGCATGCTCGATCCTGTCACCATGGCGAGGACCCGCTTCCTCGATCGCTGCCAGACTAAGCATAAGCTCGGCACGGGTAACGCAATGGACAGCCACTGCCCGGCCACGGGCATGGGCTCTCTCGATAGTGTCGGTCAGCTCGGAGAGAGGCGGCAGGTCATGATCATGATTGTGAATTTTCAGAGGCCCGATATTTGCCGCTTTGCCTCCGTCCACCGTATGAAGATCTTCGCCGCCCATGATCGAAAGACGCAGTGGTCTCGCGGACCGCAGATAATGTTCAAGGTCGAACCGGTCATTGCCGGGCGTCACTTCGGTCACGCCGGTAATACCGAATGACAGCAGCTTGTTGACCAATGGCCCCAGATCCGGCCTTTGGCTCCCCGGCGCTTGCCGTACCAGAGCGTCGCCATCGACCAGTCGGCCATCATCCGGAATATTGGCATCCAGCAACGCGATGGCGCGGCTGTTGAAAATCCACATCCGTCCGCTGCGGTGCTGAATGCGGACCGGTCTCTCGGGGCCGTATTTGTCCAGCCAGTTACGGTCTATTTCACCGGCCACCGAAGGATGATAGCCAATGGCCCGTAACCAGTCGTCATCCGGATTGCGGTGCAACGCGGTAATCAGTTGCTGCTCATCCATAACATCGGGCGGACCGCAGTGGACCGATTGCAGCGCGGCGGCAGTAGCGTTGAGATGGATATGATGATCGTGAAGTCCCGGCAACAGCGCGCCGCCCTTCCCTTCGACGACCGGTTCGTGATCCAGCGCTGACAGATGGTCAGCGATGCTTTCAATCAGGCCGTTTCCGATACGGGCATCGACCCGCTTTCCGCCGATATCGACATTGCGGATCAGCATAGCCCGACCATGATTTGCTTCGTGCTCGCCCCTAGTTCCTCGACCGGTGCCACTGGTTTGCGCATCGGGTAAAGCTCTGTGTCGTCCGCCCCAGCCAGCGCTTGCCATTCTGATGCGATAGCCGACCAGTCGTACTTTGTGCCGTTCAGCTGCATCGCGCGTCCCACCGCATCACGCATCGAAAGACGGATCAGACTTCCACCCCCCGCCTGCCATTTCGTCCAGGCGGCGAGCGCCGCCAATATACCGGAGACGGGATCGGCAATGGCATCGCCGACGAAAAAGGGCTCGCCCCACGCCCGTTCCATGATCGTGCTCAGTCCTGCGGCAACGCCGATATCCTCGCCAAAACCGATCCGGGTCTCATCATCCCCATAAGCCCCCAGTCGAAGCCAGACCTTGCCCGGCTTTTGCGCGAGTAGTTGTTCTGCATCTATCCCCAGTTGCCGTAAGGCCCGCGGCCGTGATCCCTCGATGACAATATCGGCAGCCCCCAGCAGTTTGCGCAAGTCGCCACGACCGTCAGCCGTGGAAAAATCAAACGCGGCGCATGGCTTGCCCCCGTTCAGCACATGATAGAATTCGGCATTGCCGCGCCGTGCTCCGTCGGGCCGCGAAATACTCTCCACCTTGACCACATGTGCGCCCATGTCTTGCAGCAAATTGCTGGCGAGCGGTCCCGCCCACAAGCTCGATAGATCGACCACCAAGGGCTTGGTGCGGCCAGATTGAACCGAAGAAAAGGACGTTTCGGCAAACCATCGCTTGCTCCCGGGAATCTGGTCCAGCGAAATTGCCAGGCCCATTTCAGCACCTCGTTGCACCAGTGTCGCAGCATCTCGCGACATGGCAATTCTGCTAACATCGTCCCAGGTTGCCGCCGGTTCTTCAAGCCATGCTTCCAGCAAAGTCCAGTCATCATCGCGCGCGAGATTGAGCGCAAACCTGCCCTGTTTTGCATCAATGAGGCGACAATGGCCGCTCGAGGAGGCGCGCCCGTTGCGGGAAAGATTCCGCAATCGCGCCCGTTCGCCCAGCAGAAGCGATCCGCTGATTGGCAATATTTCAGGGGCGGTGGATAGCGATTTCAAAGCCAATATTGCGCCATCGACGAAAGTCGCGAGCGGCAGCGGCACTATCCGCGCGGGACCGTTTTTCTCTCCGCTGAGGCCGAGCAGCCCGGCCCGCCGCCAGGCCAATGCGGGATGGTCACCCTGCCCCGATAACGAAGCGCGACAGCCCAGATCGGCCAGCAGCTCTTGGCCAATCCGCGCCGCCGGTTTAAGCGCGGGCAAGATGGTCGCGGACGACACGGCGTAGCAGCTTGCCGGTTTCGCTATAGGGCAATACATCGATGTATATGATTTTGGCAGGCACCCGGCTGGAACGCAATTTCCCGCGCACCAGTGCGCAAAGCTCGCCCTCATCCGGCGCGGGGCCGTTGCAGACAATCGCCGCCCCGACCGCTTCGCCCCATTCCTCGCTGGGTATCGCGACCACGGCGACGTCCTTCACGCTGCCATGGCCCCGCAGAACCTCTTCCACCTCGCCGGGAGAAATATTTTCGCCCCCGCGTACAATGACATCATCGGCGCGTCCGTCGAGAAACAGATAGCCTTCGCCATCAACAAAGCCGACATCCCTGGTCGGGAACCAGCCATCACCATCAAGCTGCGAGCCAACACCCTTATACTCGCCGCTGACCTGTTCGCCGCGTACATAGACGAGCCCCGTTTCATCGGCCTTGCAGGCTGTTCCATCCTCGGTCCGTATTTGCAATTCCACGGTTGGCAGGGCCTGCCCAACCGAACCAAGCCGCCGCCGGACCAGCGGATCGCTGGACTTTATTGCATCTCGATGCGCCTCCGGCCCCAGCAGGCAGATGGTCGAGCTGGTTTCGGTCAATCCATAGGCATTGGTGAATTCGACATGGGGCAGTAAAGCCATCGCCTTTGCGATCACCGGCAACGGCATCTTCCCGCCGCCATAGGAAAGCGCGCGCAGCTTTGGCAGCTCCAGCGCTCCGCCATTCCGGCCGACATGCTCGACGATATGCTGCAGCATCGTCGGCACAACAAAGGCGTGGGTAACCGCTTCTTTCTGCGCCAGATCGATCCAGCCCTGCGGACTGAAATTGGGCAGTTGCACCATCCTGCGCCCGGCATAGGTTGAACTCAAGACCGCCGAGATACCGGCGATATGATAGGGCGGAACGGTGATCAGGCTGGCCTCTTCCTCCGTAGCGCTCATAAATTCCACACTCCCCAGGATATAAGCCATCAGGTTGCTGTGGCGCAGGATCGCCGATTTCGGCTCGCCGGTGGTGCCGCTGGTGAACAATTCTATCGCGACCGCGCCGTCGACATCGGGCGCCTCTCCTTCGACAGCATCACCGGTCATCGCTTCAGCGCGGCTGATCAGGTCAATCTCCGGATATTGTTTCTCGCTTTCGGTAATCAACAGCGCCGGCGTGATCCGCCTCATCAGGGCTGCAATCTGATCGTCCGCCAGCCGGTAACTGATCGGCACAAAGGACGTCCCGGCCAGCGCGGCACCGAAAATCCCGGCCGCCATGGCGGGATGATTTTCCGCCAGATAGGCCAGCCTCTGACCTTGCTTCAGTTTCGCCGCCACCTTGCGAGCAGCCAAAGCCACATCTGCATAAGTGAGCCGCTGATCCCCGGCGGTAATCGCTTCTCGGTCGCCCATGGCGTCGGCCGCCATTTGCAGGATCAAGTGAATATTCATCAGTCGGAAGAAGGCAGTTGCTTGGCCTGTTTGATATCGAGCGAAACACCGTTGACCTGGACCGTACCCTCGCCGCCCCTGGTGCACAGAAATTCCATGGTCTCGCCTTCGTCAACATAGCGTTTCCCGACCAGGGTGCCCCCGGCGAGATCGCTATTCATTTCCCCCTTGTCGCCATCCTCGGTCGTCATTGACGCACCGCCGCAGGTGATTGTCAGCGCTTCGGCGGGCACGCGCAGCGCCATGATCTGGGTCTGGCAAACCGCACTGCTCAGTTTCGTTCCTGCCTTGATTACATCACCCATATTCCGCTCCTGAAATCACTTGCCTATTATCGCACCGGCGACACCCGATGCCAAGAATACTGTTTCGACATCCTTCACCTGATTGGCCGCAGTCCCGCGCACCTGCCGTACGCCTTCGGTGATATTGTTCATGCCGTGAATATAGCCTTCGCCCATCAGGCCGCCATTGGGGCTTAGCGGGGACTGGCCGTCGAGTTCCATGTGGCCGTCCTTGATATAGTCTTTTGCTTCGCCGATCCCGCAATAACCAAAGCCTTCGAGCTGGCGCAGGATCTGCGGCGTGAAATTGTCGTAGATCATCGCGACATTGGTGTCTTTTGGCGCGATCCCGCTCGATGCAATCAATTTTTCCGTCACCCGCTCGCTGATATCGGAATGAATCAGATCGCCTTCGTAAAAATCGGAGATGATCTCGTGGTTGAACAGGAAACTATATTCCGCGCCCAAAATGCGGGCCGGTTTCTGTTTCAGATCGGCTGCCCTGTCCATTCGCGTGATCACCAGTGCCACACCGCCGTCCGATTCCTGGCAGCAATCGAGCAGGTGCAACCAAGGTTCGATGATCCATCGGCTGGCCTGATGATCCTCCAGCGTAATCGGCTTTTCGTAAAACCATGCAGCGGGATTGGTCGCCGCATGCTTGCGCATCAATACCGCAATCCGGCCCAGATCTTCCGAGGTGACGCCAAATCTGTCGAGATACGGCCCGCAGGACAAGGCCTCCCAAGCCGCAGGCGTCTGGGCGCCGAACGGAAAGCACCATTCCAGAAAGGTCGAGCTATGCGCGTCCGGGCTGATCGTCATCGCCGGCTGACCAAAACGATATTGCGACCGCTCGTTCATCGCGCGCCAGATGACGAACACTTCGCACATCCCCGACTCGACCGCATTTTTCGCGTGCACAATGGTCGCAACGGACGATGCGCCGCCCTGTGGCAGGCGCGTGGTATAATTGATCTCCTTGCAGCCCAACGAGCGCATCACGTCGACTTCGTCGCTATTGTCGAGGCTGAACGTGGTCATGCCGTCGATATCCGACGGATCAATTCCGGCATCCTGACAGGCAAGCAATATGGCTTCCGCCGCGAGTTGCTGTTCCGATCGTCCGCTATTCTTCGAAAATTCGGTCTGTCCGATACCGACGATGGCGGCCTGTCTTGAATAATCCACCATCATTTCGCCTCCGCCGCGCGGAATATCGGCACAGCCTTACCGCCTGAAGTTTTGGCGAAATCAACCATCACATCCATCCCGATCACGATATCTTCAACCGCAACGCCCTCCAGATTGCTGACCAGCCGAATGCCCTCTTCGAGTTCAATCAGCGCTGCGACCGGCGATTCGGGGAAACCGAATGCAGCGGGGGTTACCTGTCGTACCCAGCTCAGTAACTTGCCTTTGCCGGAAAGCCTCTGGGTTGTTTTTTCGCTCGAATGACAGGTCGGGCAAAGGGGCCGCGGCGGATGCCATAATACATCACATTTTTCGCATTTCTGCGCGACAAATTCACCGCGTTCACAGGCCTCCCAAAAGAAAGCGGTGTCGATACGCTGGATCGGATCCGGACGCATATTCATATCCCCCACGGGCTTTTCATCGCCTCCTGCCCCTCGCGTGGCGGGTCGCAAAGAATCGCAAAGTCCTTGGCCATCGCGTTGATGTCGTCCTCGCTATAACCGATTTCAGCCAGCAACGAGGCGCTGTTATCTCCGACGATCAGCGGCGGTGTCTGTTTCACCGTCGGCGTTTCGGACAATGAATAGGTCGCACCAATCTGCTCAAGCTTGCCGACATAAGGGTGTTGATATTCCAGCGTCCAACCCCGCTCTTTCATCGACACATCATCGAACAGACCGAGCGAGGCCCTGGCATCGGATATCGCGGCAGGAACGCCGGCTTCGGTCAGCCTGGCGAGCCATTCGGCGGCGGTGGCACTCGAGAAATCGCCGCCCTTGGCGATGGCATCAAACGCTGCCTTCTGCGCATCGTTGATCGCGGCAACCTGAATCCAGACGTCATCGGAACAGCGGTAAAGCCGGTAATGATCGCCATAGCCGGTCTGATCCTTGTCGAGACGGGGGCGATCCACAGCGCTACCGTCGGGCTTTGCCACCGCGTAGCTGGTGTTGAGCAATCCGGCGTTGACGATGGATGTATCGATAAATTGTCCCTTCCCAGTTTTTTCGCGCTCCATCAGCGCGTTGCAGATCGCAGATGCGGACAGGAAGCCGTTGCCGGTATCGCCGAGCGATGTGAGCGACCAGAACGGAAATCCTTCACCGGTATGGAGCGCTCCATCCTCGTGCTGGATGCCGGAGAGACAGGCCCCGGTCTGGTCATTGCCGGGCAAGTTCATCCGCGGTCCTTTTTCAAACCCACGGCTGTGGCAATAGATGAGCTGCGGGAATTCTTCCTTCAAACTGTCATAATCGAGCCCCAGTCGCTCGACCGCCGGATAGCGCATGTTGTGCTGGATGACATCGCAGGTCGCGATAAGCTTTTTCAGCGCCTCCATACCCTTGGGATGCTTGAGCATCAGCGCGATCGAGCGTTTGCCGCGATTGGCCATATAGGCGATATGCGTCCGGTGCCAATAGCCGTCCCAGAGCGTATTTATCTTGATCACTTCCGCACCCATATCGGCAAGCAACTGACAGCCGAACGGACCGGCAATCGCGAGACCGAGATCAAGCACGCGAATGCCTTTCAGAGGACCATCACCGGTTGCCTTGGCGGGCAGAGAATGTTCCTGGGGGTCGGGAAGAGAGGCGGCTTTGGCCTTGACCGCGTCCGTATCCGATCCGGTCGGTCGGGTCGGACCCTGTATAGCGCCCGGATTGTTCGCCAGCGAATAAGTCACACCGACCTGATTAATCGGCCCCAGTTCGGGATCATCAACCGTGGTCACGCAGCCATCATCGATCAGCAACGGATCGGTCAGCGATTCCTCGAGAGACCTCGCTTCCTGCATCGTCACGCTGCCAACGGCGGCGGCTTCCACCCACTCGTCTGCGTTAAATTTCTTGATCGCCTCGGCGAGGATCGGTTGATAATGCGCCATCACCAGTATCTCTTCCGGCCCAATACCAAAGCGGTCGGGATCGTTTTGCACAGTCAGATCGGGTGTGGCGTTTATTGTGTCACCCTTCGACGCCTCCAATATAAAACGCGGGTTGGGCACCCAGTTGTGAATCCATTTGCCATCCTTGCACTGGAAATGCCCCTTGGGGCTGGCGCTACCCATAATCCAGGTATTGTAGCCTTCCGCATCCGGGTTGTCGGCCCGCTGCCAGACGCCGCTGGCACAGGCCAGTGCGCCTTGATGCAGCGATGTCGAAACCTTCTGCCCTCGCCCTGTTTTCTCCCGTGCAAACAGCGCTGCGGAAATGCCGGTAATCGCCGAGAAAAAAGCACCGAGACTTGGCCACGGCGATGCCACAAACAGAGGTCCATCGCGATTGGCTCCCTGCACCCAATCCGGGTCGATCTCCAATGCATCGGCGAACGGATCCTCTTTCCCCGCCATATGGTAGAGCGAACCTTCCGGCCAACCACGCTGTTCATATTGCAGGCCGGTTTTCGCAGCGACCAATGCATCATAGCCAGGCAGATCGCGATTTTCGCCCTGCTCGCCATAACCAGTGATCGAGCAATAAACGAGTTTGGGGTTTTTCTTGGCCAATGCTTCATAATCAATGCCGAGGCGGTTGGTGACACCGGGCGAAAAGCTCTCGATGACGACATCGGCATCGGCAGCAAGTTTCAGGAACAGCGCATTATCGACATCGTCCTTCAAATTGAAAACCGCATTTTTCTTGCCGCGATGCCAGACTTTATAACCCAGCAGATTGCCAAACGGATCGCCGTCGGGTCGTTCTATTCGCGTGACGTCAGCGCCTTGGTCAGCAAGCAGCATTCCGGTCATCGGTCCGGCAATACCCCAGCTCAGGTCGAGAACTTTCAATCCATCCAATACGCCAGCCATTATTCATCCTTTTGTTGCCGTTTAATGTCCATCTTGCCAAAATGAATTTGGGCCGCTAGGACTTTCCGAACGTTGTTCTGAAATACGTTATTCAACCAATGAGTCAACCAGTATCGACGCGCAGTCAGGGAAATATAATGCCGAAAATCACGGTTTATGATCAGGATGGATCCGAACATAGTCTTTCGGCGGACGCAGGCAACGCGCTGATGGAGTCGCTGCGCGACGAGGGACTGGTGGAGGCCACCTGCGGTGGCGCAGCATCGTGTGGAACTTGCCATATCTATCTGCGCGAAGACTGGTTCAGCAGATGCGGCGAACGCACCGAGGATGAAGGCTATATGCTCGAAGGGCTCGAGGAACATGTCGAGGTGAAAGACGTCTCGCGCCTGGCTTGCCAGATCGTGGTTACCGAGGACATGGACGGGATCAGCATGGATATTGCACCGCAGATATGAAGGCGGAGCAACTTGAAACCATAATCCAAACGGTCGATGGAAAGTCGTGCACCCTGAGCGCTACCGCTTTCCGGTCCGGAACCGCCACATCCGGCTCGACATTCTTCTGCCTCCCCGGTGGTGGCGCATCGTGCGACTTTTTCAATCTCGGCCAGTTTGACGGCGTGGATTACAGCTTTGCTTCGCGGATGACCGCGTTGGGACATATGGTCATCACCATGGATCATCCCGGAACCGGGAACAATCCTTTGCCCGAGGATCACCCCTTTCTGACACCGCGCCAGTCCAGCGATTATATCGCGCGGGCATGCTCTGATATTATCAGCGAGGATGCTTCCAATTCTTCCAATATCATCGGACTGGGCCACTCCATGGGCGGCATGATCACGGTGCTGACACAGGCACGCCACCGCCCTTTTGCTGGCGTTGCATTGCTCGGAAGCAGCGCTGGCGGCCTCGACTGGGGGCTCGATGATCACGAGAAAACCTATATCGGCAAACCAGACGCGACCGAACAGGATCTGGAAGAGCTGGTCATTCGCAAATTCGGATCACCCTTCGCCCAGGTTACCGACGGACCCAGCGGCAAATCGATCACATTCGGCGGAGCGACCGAAAAGCTCACCAAACGGCTGCGCGAGATTTCAATCCCGCTTTACGCAGCTGGTGGAATGATGAGCATGATTCGGGGCAGTTTTTTGCCCGAGGTGGAAGCCATTGATGTGCCGCTTTTTTTCGCTTTCGGTGACCATGACATCGGCCTCCCGCCGGAAGAGGCACCCCGACCGTTCACCGGAACAAGCGATGTTGAACTCCATATCCTGAAAAATTGCGGACACAACAGCCTTGCGTTTCCCGTGATCGAAAAACTATGTGCTGAACTCGATCGCTGGGCACGACAATTCTAGCTCGGCAAATTTCCAGTTGTGCGGATATCCGTCTCGTCCCGGCCCAATAGGAAAGAGGCGGGCAACCGCCAGGTTACCCGCCTCTTTTGTGACGAAACTTATGTTTCAACCTAGAATTTGATGCCCGCTGTCACACCATAAGACGCGGGTTGGCCGTAAACCTGTGTTCGGTACGCAAATGTTTCGAACGGCAGGGAATCGATGGTATATTTGTCATCAAATATATTCTGGCCCCACACCGCGAGCGTGAAAATATTTCCGTTCGATTGCTCCCAGTTCACTCCAATCCGGCCACTCACCAGATTTTGGTTGGACAGTCGCAGGTTATTTTGCGGAACGGCCAGCACATCATCCTTGTAGCTATAGCTGACATTCCCGAACAGTTCGATGGCGTCAGATATCTGACTGCTATAATTTGCGCCCACACGGAAACTGTTCTTCGGAGTGCCTTGTATTTCAGTCCGGACTTCAATCATGCCGGTTAACGGATTGAGGACGTCACCGGCATTACCGTTGATGTAGCTGTAAGATCCCGAGAGCGAGAGTTCATCGGTAACGGAGAACAGCACATCGACTTCCGCACCCCAAAGTGTTTCATCGGTGTTCACAATTGCACGTGCAGTTGCGACAATCGGGTCAGTGGCGACAGTGGTTTGCTGGTTCTTAAAATCATAATAAAAACCGGCGGCATTGATGCGGAGGCGATTGTCAAAAATATCGGCCTTCATGCCAAATTCGTAAGCGTTGATATCCTCACGACCGAACAGGAAGTCCGGACCGAATGTCTGACCTGGCAAACGAGGTGCAACGCCACCCTGGTTGAAACCACCGGAGCGGAAGGATTGCTTGAAGCTCGCATAATACATGATATCTTCATGGATATCGAACTCAACCACGACCGAAGGGTTCAGCTTGCTAAAGCTGAACGACCCGATGTTCGGCTGAATGGGATTGCCAAGCAAATCGGTATTATCCAGAAAGAAAGGCGATTTTGCCTGACCAAAACCATCCTTGCTTTCATCCGACCAACGCAACCCGCCGGTAACGCGCAACATATCCGATACGTGCCAGGTCGCTTCGCCATAAATGGCAAAAGCATCGGTGTCGATCGTGAGCTCGTTTGCTGCCGATTGGCGCGCACCGCCATAGATCGCGGTAAGCGTATTGACGGAAGGCAGAAGCTGGGTCTGGATCAGAAAGTCTTTTGTTGCCTGTGGTACAAACGGATTGTTCAGCGTGGGCGCCAGTCCTTGCGCTGCCAAAGCGGATGTAATGATTGGCGACCCCAGAGCGGGGCTCAATCCTGCCAGAACAAACAAATAGCTATTGGCATCATTCAGATTGCCGGCAAACCCAGTGCCGGTTCCGGTGGTTTCATTAAAATAGAAACCACCCAGCGTATATTCCAGCGCACCGTCTGCGACTTCACCATTATAGGTCAACTCAAAGCTATATTGCTCGTGCCCGGACAATGATGGCGAACCCCCGGGAGGAGAGATAAACAAGCCGTCTTTTTGCGACCCGGCGCCTACGAACGGCGTAGTAAAGTCAGCCCGAATGGGTCGTCCAGCGAGCTGGAAAGCCAAGGCAGACCCGGCAATCAAATTGTTGATCGACTGCACCCCGGGGATGCCTCCGGGTGCAGGCGGATCAGGAATAATATCGCTGTTCAAAATGCCGTTGATGATCGCTGGATTTGCAGTAGGAATCAAATTCACAAACCGGGTGCTCTCGGTCTCGCGATAAGACGCGATGAACTTGAGATTATGGTCATCAGCCACTTCCCACTGGGCTGTGATAGATCCCCCGAGTGTTTCCAGTTTGCCCTTTTCAACGTTGTTTGCAGTTGTAACTCTGTTCTGCCGTCCAGGCGATGTTCCGACAGCCGCTGCAAACAGCGAACCGGGATTGGCAAAACCCGGAATGGACTGATAAAATAGCGGCTCGGTTTTAACCTTGTTATAGTCAAAGGCGGCGACCACATTCAACTCGGGTGTCAGGTCCACGCCATAGGCAGCGCGGAAACCATATTGTGTTGAACCACCGAAATCGGCACCTGGCCCATCGTTCTTGACCCAGCCGTCCTGATCCTTGACCATGCCGGATAGCCGCAATGCACCCTCTTCACCTACGGGAATATTGACAGCGCCGCTAAACTTCTTGTGATTGAACCGGCCATATTCCGCAGTCAGCTTGCCAGACCATTCACCCGGTTCCGGTAGCGCAGAAATCAGGTTCACAGCACCGGCAACCGAGTTTCGTCCATAAAGAGTACCCTGAGGGCCTTTCAGGATTTCGACACGTTCCAGATCAGGGGAATCAAATGCCAGTCCCTGAGACTTGCCGAGATAAACGCCATCGACATATACCGCGATACGGCTATCCTGCCCGACTTGCGGGTCAAAGGTACCGATACCGCGGATGTTGATCCGGACACCGGTTGGGTCGGCCGGGTTTGGCGTTACGTACAGACCGGGAGTCAATCGTCCAATATCCTGAACGCTTTCAAGCCGTTCCGCTTCGAGCGCCTCGGCATCAAATGCAGTGATACTGATCGGCACATCCTGCAGATTTTGAAATTTTTTCTGCGCCGTCACGACGATGACAGTGTTACCGGAACGTCTTTCCGTCTGCTCGCCTTGATCCTGTGCCAAAACTGGCGTCGATATCGCCAAAAGCGAGGTCGTGGATACGAGCGCGATTGCCCGTGAATTTCGAATAAATGACATTATATTGCCTCCCCAATAGAATTCGTGACCGGATTTCCTCCGATTTCCCGTGATTGCCAATATCACGGAAATTTCGACGCTACAATTGAATTACGTAATATTATTGCACAGAAACATCTGATATCATTGTATATAGCGGGATTCTTACGCTTATGCGTAATTGTGTTGTATAAATGTTACGCGAATGCCGGTGATGGGCCTTTACTCTGGTTTTGCGTAATTTTGCTCCCTATGAAATACGAATATGGCATCCGACTTCTGGTAACCGAGAGGATTTAAAGTGACTAAAACAGCAGTTATTTCTGGCACCGCATCCGGGATTGGCGCCTGCGTCAAGACGCGTCTGGAAAATCTTGGTTATCGCGTCATCGGCATCGACCTCAAGAACGCCGATATTGCCGCCGACCTTTCGACCGATGAAGGGCGAGCGACAGCGACGGCGCAGGCACTGGAACTATCCGACGAATCGATTGATGTTCTGGTGCTGGCGGCCGGGCTTGGCGGCCATCTCGAGGACGGACAGCTTGTCGCCAAGGTCAACTATTATGGCGCATTGACTTTGCTGGATGGCCTCCGAGAGGCATTGGCCAAGACGAATGGCCGCACCGTCGTGATTTCGTCCAATAGCGCGCAAATGCATATGGACCCGAATAACGATCTGGCGAAAGCACTGCTCGACGGCACAGAAGAAGAGGCAATGGCGGTCATCGGCAGCAACCATGGAGCATTGACCTATGCTATCTCCAAACACGCTCTGGCGCGCGCGGTTCGGCGACGGGCGGCAGAATGGGGACAGCTTGGCATAAGGCTCAACGCCATTGCTCCGGGCATGACCGAAACACCGATGTTTCGCGGAGCAGCTGATCATCCGGAAATTGGCAAGAGCGTCGAGGCCATCCCGATTCCGCAAAACCGTTATGCGAGCCCGGATGAGATCGCCGGGGTTATCGAATTTATGCTGAGCGATGCCGCAGCCTATATGCAGGGCAGCATTGTCTATGTTGATGGCGGCACCGATGCGCAATTGCGGCCCGATGCTTTCTAGCGCACCAGTCGCACATCATGCGCCCATGGGCTCAGGCCGATGTCGGATAATTCGTATATCCCTCGGCTTCGCCAACGTAGAGCTTGGTATAATCCGGCTTTGCTAGCTCCGCGCCGTTTCGGAAGCGTTCCACCAAGTCAGGATTGGCAATGAAGGCGCGGCCAAATGACACTGCCTCTGCACGGCCTTGGGCCAATATTTCTGCCGCTGAATTCGCCTTCAAACCGTTGTTTGCGATGATCGGGCCAGACCAGTTTTCACGGATCATTGCCAGGCTGTCCAGTTCTTCCAGACCCATGTCGACGACATGCACATAGGCGAGATCGAGATCGTTCGCTGCTTTCAGGAAGGGCACGAACGTTTCTTGCGGAGCGCTCACGTCCATATCGTTATACGGATTGCCGGGGGATATCCGAAAACCAACGCGGTCCGCGCCGATCGCATCCGCCATCGCGCGCAACACTGCAATGGGAAAGCGTATGCGGTTTTCAGCTGCCCCGCCCCATTGGTCGTCTCGCTGATTACTGACAGAGTTTAGAAACTGGTTGATCAGATAGCCGCTGGCGCAATGGAGTTCGATGCCGTCAATACCAGCAGCACGCGCGTTTTTTGCGGCCTGCGCATATTCTTCGACCAGCGCGGCTATTCCATCAGCGGCGAGAGCTGTTGGCATGGCGGTTGGCACAGGGACACCATCCGGCCCCGGCACAGGATCGCTGCACGCAATGGCTGACGGGGCAGTGATGTCCGCATCATATCCCCGGTTCCCCGGCACAACGACGCGGCCACAATGCATCAGTTGCATGACGATCTTGCCGCCTTCGCCATGCACGGCATCCGCAACCCTGCTCCAACCATCAATCTGTTCTTGAGAATAGATGCCGGGGGTACGCCAATAGCCCTTCCCTTCGCGGCTGGGCTGCGTTCCTTCGGTCACGATCATCCCGGCGGAAGCCCGTTGACGATAATATTCTACCATCAGATCGGTCGGTATATCGCCCGGTCCTGCGCGATCACGGGTCATGGGAGCCATGACAATCCGGTTTTGAAGCGCCAGTGCGCCCAATCGAACCGGTTCGAACAATATATCGGTCATAAAAACTCCAAAGAAAAAAGGGTCAGGGAGGAGTGATCTTCCCTGACCCTTATCATGGCCGATCCCCCAACCGGCGCATTGGTCAAACCAGTGTTATTTCAAGCAACCTCGTCCCAGGGGTCGTTCAGGGTTCCGCGAGAAACATATTTGCCATTGGCGCGCTTTTGGAATTCTCCTGCGCGCGCGCGTGGATTGAAAAATTGTTTGTACCAGATCCGCATTTTATCAAATGGACCGTCGCCCTTGACCATCATCGGGTTGATACAGGCGCGCTTATTTCCCCAGATTTCGAAATCTTGCGAGAAAGCCGCGAGACTGGCGGCCTGATAACCTCGAGCCATAGCTACATCTTCGTCAGTAGGGGATTCATTGGCGACTTTTACCATCAGGGCATGCCAGACTTTCACCTTGCCATCATCAACCGGCGTATGCGCGATGAGCATATGGGAAGGATATTCCCCGATCATGACAGATTGCAAAATGCCCGGGCCGGTATACCAGGTGTCGTTGGTCATCGGTTCGCCGCCCGCTCCAGCGAGTGTTTTATGGCCGGCAGTCAAAACCTGACGGATCGTATGGTTGTCAAAAACATTCTCGAACAGAACCATGTCCATCGAGCCATGCACTGGTCCCAAATGACCTTTATCGACCATATTATCGACAATTTCCTGCGGATGGGATTCCAGCTCTCCCAGAATATCGACCTTCCAATTCACCCAATGCGGTTGATCCCACATTTCAAATTCTGGCAGATCATAGTCCGGTTCGCCGCCTTCTTCATCATGCCACATCCATATGCAGCCCGCCCGCTCTTCGACCTTCCAGCTTTTTAAACAAGCCTTCTTGGGCGGCGGCGCTGGTGAATAAGGAATGTCATTGCAGCGCCCATCCGGCCCGAACCGCCAGCCATGATACGGGCAGCGGATATTGTCGCCTTCGACATGCTCATTGTCCGTCACCACATAGGAAGTGGAGTTTTTTGCGAGGTGCGTGCCCATGTGCGGGCAATAGGCTTCAACCAGAAATACCCGGCCAGACTCTCCGCGATAGAACACCATATCTTCACCAAAGAAACGAACGCCTTCAGGTTTTGTAGTGGCTTCTTCGGAAGCGCCCACCATGAACCAGCCACGCGGATAGGTAAACTCGCCCAACCCATATTCTGCAGAAGTTGCCATAGTTCGAATCCTCTCAAAAACGCTGTGAGCAATATACAGAATGTCTAAGCCAAATTGCAATGCAATTTATCGAAGTCGGGAGGTATAATTGACGTTATGCGTATTTTTGGAAGAATTTTACTACGCAAACACGCAATCGCTCGCTGCCTATTTATCGCCTGCAGCGAGTTTCTCGTCTTTGGTGATTTTCACGATTCGCGAATTATATTTCACCGTCTTTACCGCAATTGATGTTTCCACATGGTGGACACCTTTGATCGCCAATATCTGGTCGGAGGCCACCGCGTGCAATTTATCCAGTTCGCTGAACAGGCAAAAGGTCAATATGTTGAACCGCCCCATCGTGATCATCACCGCATTGACCATCGGCAGTTTGGCGATTTCCGCCGCAATCTGCTTTACCTGGTCGACGTCGGTTTGCACTCCGATGAAGGCCAGCTTCGCGCTATTGGCCAAACCAAAGCTGGTGATCGCGGTAAAAGCGATCATTCCTTCCTGCTGCAACCGCTTGATCCGGCCGCGTACCGTGCCCTCTGTGACGCCCAGATCAGCTGCAATCTTGCGATTGGAAATGCGGGCATCTTCGGACAAAATCTCGATCAACTGATGGTCGAGCTCATCAATGAGTGGTGCGCTCATGCCTTCATCCTCGCATCGATGGGAGCCACGTCGAATTTATACTTGATCACGTCCACCGCGATCGCTGGAACCATCGAACGGATCCCGCGAACTTGCGAGAACTTCGACAGGAGCAGGTCAGGCAGGTCATCAAAATCATGCAGCACAATCAGCAAGTCAATATCGTATCTCCCGGTCACCAGATGGGCAGCGAAAACTTCGGGAAATTCGGACAATTCATCCGCCACTTCCGATGCCGCGCGCCCGTCCACTTCGATCGCCACTTCCATGAGCACGTTGAAACCGTGTGCAGCAAAATCGGAAACCGCGACTACTCGCAACTTGTCCGCTTTTTCCATACGTCTGATCCGCGCGGAAACGGTAGCGGCCGTCAGTTCCAGCTTGTCCGCAATCTGTTGATTGGTGGCACGACCGTTGATCCGCAACTGTTCCACAATCGCAAGATCCATTTCATCAACCGGGAAATCGTCACTCATCCAAATCTCTCACAATCCAAAACCACCGGACACATTAATCTGCTGTCCGGTCACATAAGCGGCCCTGCTGGATGCCAGCCAGCTCACCGCATAACCAATTTCCTCTGGATGCCCCCAGCGCTTGATGCTGAGCATCTTTTTCGTTTCTTCTTCCCAACCATCGGGGAATGCGCCTTTTGTCATTAATTCATGGAACATGCCAGCATCTATTACGCCGACCAATACGCTATTTGCGCGAATGCCGTGCTGCCCCTCTTCCCGCGCGATGCCTTTGATCAGGCTTTCATTTGCTGCTTTGGGGACCACCGACAAACCGTCTCGCGGCGGCCAGCGCAAATGACCGGCGGAACCAAGATGAACAATCGAGCCGCCGTTCTGCTCGCGCATATGGGGCAAAACCGCCTTTACTGCGGCGAACAGGCCAAAGGCTTCGACGGCAAAAGCGCGCTGCCAATCCGCGTCGGGTGTGTCGGCCAGGGCATATTGATCGACCAACGGCCCGGCAGCCCAGACCAATGTGTGAATGCGTTGATGCTCGGCCAGAACCTGCTCGATCAAGCGCTCGATTGATTTTGGTTCCGTAACGTCGGCCTGGTGGCACGTTGCCTTGGTAGCTGCCAAGCGCGCGACAGATTCTGCTCTTTCCCCGTTGCGGTTGTAAACCAGCGCCAGATCGGCACCATCCTGTGCCAGTATTTCGGCAACCTTGCCACCGATGCCGCCGCTGGCTCCGATGACCAATGCACAACCATTTTCAAAAAGTGCGTTATCCAAAGTCATATAAATTCCGCATATTGTTATATTTTCTTCTTTCACACCTATGATTGCGTATTATACCGGGGAAATCCAGCTAAATGTGCTGGGGAGGATGATGGAGCGTTTAATGGATAGACTGACGGGTAAAACAGCTTTGGTAACCGGCGGCGCGCGTGGCATCGGCGAGGGCATTGTCAGGCGATTTGTCGCGGAAGGTGCCAATGTGATGGTTACCGACGTGCTCGAGGATGAAGGGCAACAGCTAGCAGCCGAATTGGGCGATTCGGTCGCATTCACAACGCTCGACGTCACCTCTTCCGGCGATTGGGCCCGGGCGCTTTCACTGACCGAAGAAAAATTTGGGCGGCTGGATACGCTGGTCAACAATGCCGGCATATTGAAATTCGCACGGCTCGATGATCTGGCTGAGGAAGATATCCGTCAGATCATCAATGTCAATCTGATCGGGACCATGATCGGTTCACAGGCGGCGATCCCTTTCATCGAACGCGCGGGTGGCGGATCGATCGTCAATATGAGTTCCGCGGATGGAATCTCCGGTGCCAACGGACTGACCGCTTATTGTGCATCAAAATTCGGTGTCCGCGGATTCACGAAAGCCCTGGCGCTGGAACTCGGTCCAAGAGGCATAAGAGTGAACTCGATCCACCCGGGCGGGATTTTGACGCCGATGGCAAACCCCACCAATATTCCGCGCGAGACCTATGACAAAGGCTACTGGATTTATCCGGCACAGCGGTCCGGGGAACCCGCCGACATAGGCGCAGCCGCTGCCTACCTGGCCTCAGACGACGCAAAATATTGCATCGGCACGGAATTATCGGTCGATGGCGGTCTCAACGCGGGGCATTATTACATGCAAATGCCGGGAGCGCCGCAGGCACCGGATGTTTAGGGTAAGGGCCTAATCAGATTCCCGGTTGGCCAGAGTCTGTCGATCCTGCTCCAACGATTTCCCACCCAGCCAGATCAATATGGCGCCGACAATTCCGACCGGTACGATAAACGTCAAACCCTGACGAATGCCGTTCGCGTCGGCTCCAAACAAATCGCTGATGCCGCCAGCGAACCAGGGACCAGCGACATAGCCCAGCATATTGACCACCAACATCGCCAAAGCGGTTCCGGTTGCGCGCATTTTGTCGGGCAAAACATATTGCAGACTGGCGTAAAGGCCTACTGACCAGCCGCCACCCAACAGACCCGCCGGGATTGCCCAGACAAGCGCATTGTCAATCGACAGTGCCCAAATGGCAGCCATTACCGATATCGTAGCCAATGTCAGGGCTACGGCGGACAGTTGCAACGCACGCCCATAGCCCTTCGTGGTCAGATGATCGACAAGCGCGCCAAATCCCAGCACGCCAATGAACGCCGGTATGGAAAATGCCGAACCAAATGCTGCGCCTGCATCAATCAGCGTCATATCGTAGGAACGGGCAAATAGCGTCGGCCCCCAAGCTCCAAATGCAACCCCCGACATCACACCCAGTCCCATTCCAAGCATCATGAAGGAATAGCTATTTGCCTTTATGAGTTTCAGGAATATTCTACGCAATTCCGCGAGAAATTGAATGGATTTTTGCAATTTCGTGTCGCCCGGAATACTGGAGGAAGCTAACCGTTCCTGCGCCGGTTCTTTGATGAACAACCAAGCCAAAACAACGACGATAAAGCCGCTGGCACCCATGACCTTGAATGCCAAACGCCAATCATCATATGCAGCAATTTTCGGGCCGGCCGTATAACCGAGAATTTGCCCTAAATAGACAGACAGCGCCATGATGGCGAATGCCTTGCCGCGTTGATGAGGCGCGAAATATGCCGCGATAAGCGAAAAAGCGGGTGCTTGAAATGCCGCCTCCCCCACGCCGACACCCACGCGCGCCACTGCCAGGCTATTTGCGCTGTCCGCATAGCCTGATAATACTGTAAAGATGCTCCAGATTACGCAGCCGGCACAGATAATGTTGATCCGCGAATAGCGGTCAGCGAAAATAGCGATCGGAACAGCAATAATCGAATATAATACCGCGAACGCCGGCCCTAACAACAACCCCATAAATCCATCGGAGACGCCAAATTCCGCCTTTATTGGCCCAACCAGGCCGGACAGCAGATAGCGGTCCCCATAGTTGAAAACCGATATGCCCAGCAGGAGCAGCAGCACGATCCATTTATTCGACAATTTGGGTTGAGAGATATTCCCCATCAATCGCGCATCTGCATGCCGCCGTTGACGTGCCAGACCTGACCATTGACCCACGCACCGTCTTCGGATGCGAGAAAGGCTATGGCGGCAGCGATGTCATCGGGATCACCAAGACGGACATGCGGCATGCGTTTCAATGCACTCTCGACCTGTTCATCGGTCATGTGGATTTTTACCGCTTCGGTCAGCACAACGCCCGGACAAATGACATTGGCACGGATGCCTTTTTTGCCCCATTTGCTCGCCACATGACGAGCCAGTGCGTGAATCGCGTTTTTGGTCATCGGATAGGCCACCTGCCAGGGGCTGCCACCTGAGGCCGCTCCCGACGAAGTGTAGATCATCGCACCCGACCCGCGCTCCAGCATGACCGGGAGCGCCGCCTGTGTGGCAATAAAATGACTCTTCGTGTTGATTGCAAAACTCTTGTCGAGCGTTTCAAGCGAGCAGTTCAGCGCATCGATATCGCCTTCTGTTCCGCCTGCCAGATTGCTGTGATAAAAATCCAGCCCGCCAAACTCCGACACCGCTGCGTCAACAATGGCCTTTTGGGACTCTTCTGACGTGCCATCAAGATCAACTCCAATCGCCTTGCCGCCGTTTGCCGTAATCACGTCGGCAACTTCACGCGCCCAATCGCCCATGATGTCACCAATAACCACGCTCGCACCTTCGCTGCCCAGCCGCTTGGCCGTCGCCGCGCCGATACCGCGCCCCCCACCGGCGACGATGCCGATCTTTCCCGATAAACCTCTCATTCCACAAGCTCCGTTTCTATTGCTGACAGAGAACCATGCACGATCACACCATCCTTTATCGTCGCCACCACTTTGATGCTGTCAATCTCCGCCGGATCGACGGTCAGCGGGTTATGATCCAGAATCACCAGATCGGCGCGTTTTCCAGCTGTGATACTTCCCTTGCTGTCATCCTCATGGATTTGCCACGCGGCATTGATCGTCACCTGCTGCAATGCGCGATAAGCCGAGATGCGCTCAAGCGGCCCCAATATGTCTCCAGAACGCGTGCGTCGGTTTACCGACGACCAGACCAGCCGCATGATGTCGGTGGGCACGACCGGCGAATCATTATGCGCGGTGGGACGTAGGCCAAGAGCCCAAGCACTGGCTTGCGGTGAAATAAAATCGGCGCGCTTCTGACCAATTGAAACCTCACGATGCCAGTCGCCCCAGAAAAATGTGTGATTGGCAAAGAAGCTCGGGTGAATATCGAGTTCCAGCATGTCCGGAAGCTGGTCCGCTCCCACCACCTGATTATGAATAGCAATCGTACGCTTGCCGGAAAGTCCGTTGTCCCGCACGCCATCAATCAACGCCTGCGCCGCCGCATCGCCATTGACATGGGCGAATAGCTGCCAGTCGTTATCGGCCACCCATTTCAATTTGGCGGTCAGGGTTTCCGGGCTCATCAGCCCATATCCGTGATAATCAGGTCCTTGCCCCTCGGGCGGCACCGGGACCGGGTCACGCAACCAGGCTGTGCGCCCCTGCGGGCTGCCGTCAAGCACCAGCTTGATACCACCTATACGGATGCGGCCGTTGGAAGGCTTGCCGACCAAGGCCTGAACTTCTTCAGGCCAATCGCTTTCACCGGCAATCAGCACCACGATATCAATCGGCAGCTTGTTTTGATCATTCGCAAGCGCAAGCGTAGCCCATGCCTCGGGCATTACGCGGCCGTCTTGTGCGGTGGTTATTCCGCTGGCTGCGTAAATTCTGGCACCAGCCATCAGTCCGGGCAGGCTGGCCTCGGGTGATCCTGGTGCCAGCATCTTGAGATTTTCGAACCAGGCAGTCTCTTCGAGAACCCCGTTGGGCGTCTTGCCATCAGCCTCCCGGCGAATAACGCCGCCCACCGGATCGGGCGTGTCGGCCGTAATCCCGACCATTTTGAGCATCGCGCTGTTCATCACTCCCAGGTGCCCGCTGGCATGGGTGATCATGATCGGTGTCGTGGCGGATACCGCATCAAGTTCCTGCCGGGTGGGGTGCCGGTGCTCGCCCATCAGCGAGTCGTCATAACCCCAGCCTATGATGAGTGGCATGCCCTCAGGCCGTTTGTAGTTTCTCAGTGTTTCCTGAAGCGCCGCGATATTGCTCACGCGCCCGACCGGTGGTGGCGACAGATTGGCAAGGCCTGCAGTCATTCCAACCGCCGAGATATGGCCATGCGCATCGACAAAACCGGGCAGCATGGTGCGGCCTGCCAAATCGACATGCTTCGCTTTCTTGCCGGCTTTTTTACTGACCGCCGCCTCCGTACCGACGGCGATTATCTTGCCATCATCGACAGCGACCGCTTCGACAGTCTGCGCCTCGTCACCGGCCATCGTGATGATCGTGCCGCCCGTATAGATGGTAACTTCGGCAGAACCGGCGGAGGCGAACAGAAATGCTGCGATTAGAAAAGCAAAATGCTTCATGCGTCGGGCTCGACGTAAAATTGCGCATAATGTTTGCGGAATTTGGCAATCGGGCCGTCGCCGGCGCAAATCAAGGCATCGGGCATATATTTCTGCCGGTCCCAGACCACTTTATCCTGATCAAATTGCTTGCAGATATCCTTGATGATCGCGCGCGCGATTCCAGCCATCGGCCCCTCGGCCTGTTTCTTCGGCTGGGAAAAACAAAAGCGCGCATGGACATGGTCTTTTTCAATTGGGGTGATGCAGGCGATCAGAAGCGTTTCGGAAATGCCGGTAAAGCGTGTCCAACTCTGACCGGGGCCGATATTCTTGAACGCAATCCCGCCGTCCACTTCGCCCCTCGGCGTGCCCATTTTCATCTTCAGGCTGGCCGCGCGCCAATGATCGCCCCACTCGAATTCATACTCGGGCATCGAAGCCGCACCGTGAATATATTTGAAATGGGCGGCATCGACGCCGTTTTCAGCCATATTTTGAAGGCTGCCGTAGACATTCCATTCGGTGATGTCGTAATCGGTCCAGTCATCGCTGGTTGCTTCGGGAACATGCTCCACTTCCCATTCTGGCGCAGCGTTTGCAGGATGATACCAGAACCAGATCCAGCGATTGGCTTCAGTGACCGGCCACTGTTTTTCGCACGGGCGCTTAACCTGCGGTGGAATCGATTTGGAATAGGGAATGCTTTCGACAATGCCTTCGCCAGTATAGCTCCAGGCATGAAACGGGCATTCAAGATTATTGCCTTCAACCCGGCCACCATAGCCCATATGCGCGCCGAGGTGGCGGCAATAGGCATCGAGCATCCGGACATTGCCGTCTTCGCCGCGCCAGATTACAAGGTCGGTCGAAAAGTAGCGCAGTGGCTTCACTTCGCCAATTGCAAGATCAGCCGAGAGCATTGCGGGATACCAGCCATAAGCATACGGCATATCAAGATTACGATCAGCGACGGGCGTGCGATTGGTCACCTCGGCCTTGCGCCACTCGAGCAATTCTTCCTTGCTCATTTTTTCAAGTACCTGCCAGACGGCAACCGGCGCAGTGCGCGCATCGCCTGCCGGACCATGATCAGAACCAGCCATATTTCATCTCCTTCAAATTTCATCCACCTGATGGTGGCTTCCGGCTGATGGGGTTGTCTCAGCAAACCGGTTGATGGTCAGATAAGGAGCAGACTTCCCGGCCCCCGTTCAACTTAAAGCCCGAAGACCTTTATCGCATTCTCACGCAGGAACTTTGGCCACACTTCATCTTTGAAAGGCACGTTCGGCATGTCTCCGAAAATCCGATCGAGACTGAGCCCCATTGGAAAATAGCCTGCGTAAATAATTTTATCGCTGCCGCGTGTATTGGCATAATCAATAATCGCTTTGGGATAATGTTTCGGCGCAAAGGCGCTGGTCGAATAATAGAGATTCGGCCATTTCAGCATCAGCTTGACCGCCAGCGCCTCCCACGGTTCGGCGCCGTGGCGCATGACGATTTTCAGATCGGGGAAGAACCAGCAGACCTCATCGAGATGCTCGACCTTTTGCGTTTCCATCGGTATGCGCGGGCCGGGAATACCGACGTTCAAACAGATCGGTATGTCCAACTCAGCCGCCGCGGTATAAAGCGGGAACATATATTTGTGATTGATTGCTACCTGCGGGTTGGTGCCGGCAGGAAACACGCTGATCGCTTTAAGATCGACTTCGGAGTGGATGCGCCTGATGCGTTTTACTTCGTCGACGCCCTTGTTTGGGTCGCAGGGAAGCTCAAAAGCAAAACGGTCCGGGAATTTCGCGAGCGCACGCCGCGAAGTTTCATTCTCATTCCAGCCGACCAGTGCTTTTTCAATATTGAACCGGTCCATCTGGTCCACTGTCCAGCTGACATAATCATCGGCTTTACCGGTTTGCGGTACGTCCTTGAACATATATTGCGCCGGCATGCTGAACTGCTGGCGGCTCTCTTCATCCTTGAGCAAAGGCTTGAAACTCTCAAACCACTCGGAACGATCTTCCGCCTCCGGAATACCGAGCATACAATCAATCACACCAATGTCAGTGGGCATTCCCATCAGGCTTTTTCCTCCACCATTTCGGGCCACATCGCCCGTAACTTTACTTTATCAACCTTG
The DNA here is from genome assembly GCA_965534715.1 of uncultured Parasphingorhabdus sp. GTDB lineage: Bacteria > Pseudomonadota > Alphaproteobacteria > Sphingomonadales > Sphingomonadaceae > Parasphingorhabdus. The sequence goes on along the minus strand of CBETBW010000005.1, from coordinate 82,448 downwards.
CCCACGGCGTTGCGCGGTAAAGGCTTGTCCGAAAACACCACTTTGCCAGGTGCTTTATATCTGGCGAGTTTCTCACCGACCGCATCGATAATCGCCTGTTCGCCAATATTCTCGGCCACGGCAACCGCTACCAGCAATTCACCAAGACGGTCATCGGCAATGCCGAAAGCGGCGCATTCGGTCACCGCGGATATCTCGCTCATCACCCGTTCGACCTCGGCGCAGTAAATATTTTCGCCGCCGGAGATCACCATGTCCTTCTTGCGATCAACGATAAAGACATAGTCCTCGTCATCGACATAACCCACATCGCCGGTATTGAGCCAGCCATCTTCGCCCAGCACCTCTGCGGTTGCTTCCGGATTGTTCCAGTAGCCCTGCATCACCATAGCGCCGCGCACGACAATCTCGCCGGCCTCGCCCGGTGGCAGTTCGTTATCATCCGGGTCGACGATTTTCATATCGACCAGATTTAGTACCCGGCCTGCAGAAGACCGATTGCGGACAAAATCCTCACCCACCGCCATCGCCACGCTGCCCGAACATTCGGTCATGCCATAGCCGGTTCCCATCACCGCCTGAGGGCAGATTTCCCGCACGGCATCGAGAAGATTGACCGGCAGCGCCTGTCCGCCGGTGCCGATATTGCGAAGCGAAGATAAATCCGCATTTTCATCTGTAGCCGAGCTCACCATATCCCAGAGCATTGTCGGAACAGCGGTAAACTGGGTGATTTGTTCATCCTTGATGGCCTTCATCGCGTCTGCCGCATCCCAGCGGGGCAGGATCACAATTTTTGTTCCGGAAAATAGGGGCGAGAGAAACGCAGCACCCAATCCTGAAATATGGAATAGCGGATAGACTTGGAGCACTGCCTGTTGCGGCATATTGGCGAGGATTGTTTCCACCGGGATGCCCATCTGGTTGGCCATATTGTGCAGCACCATCAACCCCGACAGCTGCATCGACATAATGCCGGTCGTCAGATTCTTGTGAGACAGTACCGCTCCCTTGACCCGTCCCGTGGTTCCCGACGTAAAAAGTATGGCGCAGGGATCATCCGCTTTGGCCGGCAGTTTTTCTGCGAGAGGTTTTGCAGTAGCCGGAAAATTGTCCGCCTCGATTATGCGCCCATCATAACCACCCTCGCGGATCAACGCAGCCCGATGGGCATCGGCCAGCACCAGCTGGGCGCCGACATCCTGCACGGCTGACGCGAGTTCGGCGGGAGAGCCACGACTGTTGACGAGTGCCGCCACGCCGCCAGCCCGGATGACCGCTAGAAACGCGACCATCCATTCCGCCCGGTTCCGCATGCAAATTGCGACATGGTCGCCAGTTTGAATGGCCAGCTCGGCGACGAGCGCATCGCGCAGCTGAAACATGTCTTCAAAAGTCAGGCGCCGGTCGCCTTCAACGATGAAAGTCTTGTCGCCATGTGCCCGGGCACCCTCGATCAGCGTATTGAGATCGGGCGGTGCGCTAACAAACTCAAGCAATCCGCCACGCTCGCCGATTTCAAACGGACTACCCGGAGCCGTTACCGCAGCAAATATCGGATCAATATTTTTCAAAGCAGGGCCTTAATAAACCGCAGCCGGGTTTTTGCCTGATGGGCTCCCCAGCATATCCCGATAGCTCGGACGTTCGGTTCCCCGATCAGTCACACCCAGATCCTTGGCAATCTCTGCACCGATCAGCGTCTGGCCCGACAGTGCATCGCGATTTGCGGCCTTGTCGATCGCGTCAATGATATGAGCCGTAAATTCCGGATTTTCAGCGGTTTCGATGAAGCCTTCATATTGCTCGGGATTGGTTTTCTGGGCAATCAGGCTACGCTCGGTGATCAATGGCCCCATCCAGATCGATACCGCAATAACGCCGGTATCGCGCAGATCATGTTCCATATCATGGGCAAATTTATCCAGGCCCGCTTTTTGCGCGCCATAGGCAGGGCCGTGCATATAACAGCTGGCCCCGAAGGAGGAACCAAAGGCAATCACGCCGCTCCCCTGCTTGACCATCATCTTCGCCGCGTGCCAGCTCGCGACATAGGCCGACCGCAGACCGACATCGAGAATCCCGGCGGCGTCCAGTTCCTTTTCCCAGAACGGCTTTTTCTCGATCAGCTGGTGATGGATATGCGCAGCATTGTTGACCAGCACATCCAGCCGCCCCTGTTCTTGTTCGATTTGCTTGAAAAGCGCAGCGACCTGTTCGTCATCGCCGTGATCGCACATGACGGCTATACCTTTGCCGCCAAGCTCGGTTACTTTCGCTGCCGTTTCCGCGACCGTACCGGGAAGGACCGTGCCATCCCAGCCTTTGGCATCGCCGGGCGTTACGGTGCGCCCCGTTACATAGACGGTATATCCCAACTCACCAAAGCCGCGCGCTATCCCTGCACCGGCACCCCGGCTCGCTCCGGTCACCAGTGCAACTTTGGTATCAGACATGATCTCACTCTCCCGATTCGACGCATTTTTACGATCACCTATACGAATAACCTAGATTTGCGGAATTGAAAGTGAATTTTTTTACGCAAATCGTTAATTCACTCACTGAGGTGGTCGGCTATGCGAAATCATACTGGCTCGTCGGAAACACATCAATGCCGCCCGGGGCAATGAAACGTCCGCAGCTTTCCATCATTGCCGCCAGGTTGCGGTCGAATTTTCCCTGATCACCAACCGCATCAAAAAACACCAGCGGATCGGTCAATGCTTTGATTGGAAAACATTCCTCTACAATCGCCACATATGGCGGCGCGCCATCGGTCAGCGGCTCTACGACCAGATTCTGGAAATATTCGAAATTTGATTGCGTATCGATAGCGACCTGTGTGTGATAATCGCGCCAGACCGCACGCCATGCCTGCCAGTCCATCCCGGGCGGCAATGTCAAAAAAGCGAGCTGGGCAAAGCCGTCAGTGCGCTCGCCAGCTACAGGCGGGTATTTTCCATTCGGGATGATCCGCGATTCCACCACCAGCCAGCTGTGGAAATGGTCGCAATATTCATTGATGATTGCGTCAAGAGGCCCGCGGAAGATCGCATTGGACGACGGCACCCAAAATTGCATAGCCGCGCTCGGCAGCGGCCCGCCACGGCTTTGGATCAAGCCAGCCCCGGCGGCCACGGCATCATCCCGAACATTGATGCGGATATTAGTTGCTCCGGCATCAGCCAGTTTTTCAGCGGCACTTGTCAGAAGCTTATCCGGCTCCGTTCCCCACAATGTACAAAATATCTTTTCCATGAATTCGCCTAATCAAAATTGGCCTGCCCCCCGTCGAGCGGGATGGTCGCACCGGTCAAATAAGCCATATCAGGCGAGCAAAGGCCGACCACCGCACGGCCGATATCTTCTTTGCATTGGCCCACTCGGCCCAGCGGAATCGTCTTGAAAAACGCTTTTGCCTCATCGGGATTATTTTCAATCCAGTATTTGAGCCCAGGTGATGCCGCATGCGGCGCGATCGAAAGAACGCGGATATTATCGCAACCCCATTCCGCTGCCGCAGCTTGAGTCAGCGGACGGATCGCCTGTTTTACCGATGCATAGGCACCATAGCCCGTCATATCCCAGCGAATACCGGCTGAGGAAACCAGATTGAAAATCACCCCGCCACCGCGTTCCACCATGTGCGGGCGGGCGAGCTTCATCAGTCGCAGCGTCGCCAGCGGTCCCGATTCAAAACCGGCCATAAACGCTTCATCAGACACCTTGTCGAGCGACCCGAGCGGAACCTCCTGCGCATTGTTCACAAGGATATCCAGACCACCCAGTTCAGACACGGTCGCTTCGACAATCCGCGATAAATCAGCGGCGTCCTTGACATTGGCCTCCAGTGCGACGGCCCTGCCACCGCTTTCTCTGATAAGAGCGCAAGTTGTTTCAAGTTTCTCCAATGTCCGCCCGATGACGGCGATCTTGACGCCTTCATCAGCCAAGGCAAGCGCGATGCCCTGCCCTACGCCCTGTCCGGCTCCGGTTATCAACGCAACCTTGTCCTTTAAATGGCTCAAGTCGCTCTCCTTTCGTTATATTCGTAATTTTTCTTATATATTTTTACGCATTCTGTTGACTTAATGCCAGTAAAAACGGCAAATGCGTCAAATATGAAAGAAATATCGGGAATCGAACATGACATCAGCTTTTAGTCCCATACAAATCGGCCCACTCAAGCTGCGCAACCGCTTTGTCAAAGCGGCCACCAACGAAGGCATGGCCAAGGGCGGGATCGTCACCAAGGGTCTGGCGAAATTTCATGAGCGGATTGCTGAGGGTGGCGCAGCATTATCGACCGTCGCCTATTGCGCAACCTCTCCCGACGCCCGAACATTTGTCGATCAGGCTATACTCGACGATGACTCGGTTCCGGACTTTCGGGCCTTAACCGATGCGGTGCACAAACATGGCGCTGCTGCGAGCGCGCAAATCACCCATGCGGGCAGCTTTACCTTTCTCGACAAGGATACGCTCAAAACCAATCGGCCACTCTCTTCCAGCAGCGGTTTCAATAAAGTCGGCGTGATGTCGGGACGATATTTCAAGAAGGGAATGGACCGCAACGAGCTGAGCGCAATGACGGATGAATTTGTCGCCGCTGCGCACCGGGCGAAGGAAGCCGGGTTTGATGCGGTCGAGTTGCACATGGGCCACGGCTATCTGCTCTCCCAGTTTATCTCAAAAATCTATAACAAGCGCCGCGACGATTATGGCGGGACGATCGAGAAGCGGATGAACTTTCCTTCCGAGGTCCTGAAAAAAGTGCTTGATGCGGTGGGCAAGGATCTTGCCGTTATCGTCAAATATTCGATGACCGATGGCCCCAAGGGTAACGATATTTCCGACGGGATTGCGGTTGCCAAACGACTGGAGGCAGACGGCGCGCATATGGCGGTGCTGTCCAATGGCCTGAATGTGGAATCGATCACCGCAATGTTCGGTTCGCCGCTTCCCCAGGCGGGTGGCGGCAACGCGATCGTCAAAATCGGTAGCTGGATTCAATCGCTGACCGAACCGAAGGACGTCGTGTTTCGTGAAAATTATCTGCGCGAACTGGCGCAGCAGGTTCGCGCCAATGTCGACATGCCGCTCGCCTATCTTGGCGGTGTGCAATCTCTCGAGGGCGTCCAGAACGCAATGGATGACGGCTTTGACACGATCGCAATGGGTCGCGCGCTGGTGTTCGATCCGAATTTCGTCAATGATCTGCAATCCGGGGCGATCACGCAATCAGGCTGCACGGCCTGCAACCGCTGCGTCACGATGATGTACACACCGGGCGGGACAAGCTGTATTGAATCGCCCTACAAACCCGATCCGAAATTGAACCAAGTGGGAGCCGCGTCATGAGTCAGGATTTTTCAGGGCAGGTCGCCTTTATCACAGGTGGCAGCGACGGTATCGGGCGAGCGACTGCGGAACTGCTCGCCGAGCGCGGTGCGACCGTGGTCGTCTGTGCGCGGGGTGAAGAAAAGCTGGAAGCGACACGGGCGGCGATTGAAAAGGCGGGTGGCAAAGTCGAGGCGCATCAACTCGACGTCACCGACAGCGATGCATTTAGCGCGCTGATCGAGGACGTGGCCAAACGCCATGGCCGCCTCGACATGATGGTCAACAATGCGATGGCCGTTCATTACGCGCCGATCTCGAAACTCAAGCTGGAGCACTGGCGCAAGGATTTTGCGGTCAATGCCGATGCCGTGTTTGTCGGCACCAAGGCGGCGTTGAATATCATGACGGCGGCCGGCAAAGGCTCGATCGTCAACATCAGCTCGACCACCGCCATCCGCGCCGCGCCGATGATGTCGAGCTATTCGGCGTCCAAGGCTGCGCTGATCCAGTTCACCGCTGTCGCAGCGATGGAGGCCGCGCGGTCCGGTGTGCGGGTCAACGCGATTGTGCCGGGACAGGTGCAGACCGCGGCCAATGAAGATTTTGCGGCCAAAATCCCGGAAGTGGCGGCGAAAACCACCGAAGCCATCCCGATGGGGCGCGGCGGGGAACCCTCCGAGCTCGCGGAATCGATAGTGTTCATGCTCTCCGATGCCGCAAGCTATATTACCGGCGTCGCCCTGCCCGTCGATGGCGGAAAATCGGCCCAGCTTTATCTGCCGTCGTGATTGATCAGGGGAAACTTGTGCTCGCCCATCGGGACGAAGACCGGTTGCAACAACTTGCTTCGGCATTGCCCGGCGAGACATTGGCAACGATAACGGAACGGCAAGATCCAGCCGTCAAGGGAGGGGGTGGAGAATGAACAAGTGGGACAAGGAAGTCGACATATTGGTCGTTGGCTCTGGCGCTGGTGGGCTGCTTTCGGGCCTGGTTGCCGCCAAGAATAACGCCGATGTGCTGATCGTCGAGAAAGAAAGCTTATGGGGCGGCACCTCCGCGACATCTGGCGCGGGCATCTGGATTCCAGACAGCGACAATGCCAGGGCCGAGGGCTTCGAAGACGATACCGAGGAAGCCTTCAAATATGTCCGCGCGCTGGCCGCAGACAATGTGCCGGACGAGAATATCCTTGCCTATGTCGAGAATGGCGCGGACATGCTGCGCTGGATGCAGGCCAACGCGCCAGTGCAATATATCTCCTTCCCCTATCCCGATTATCATGCCGAAAATCCCGGTGGCAGCCCGACCGGATATCGCACCCATTTGCCTTTGCCGATGGCGAAAAAATATACCGATCTATCGATCCGCACCCTGCGCCACCCGTCGCCAGCGGCCAGCCTGTTCGGCTATATCAACTGGGATATCGGCGAGGCTTATACCTTTCTCTACCGTCCGAAATTCTGGTGGCTGACACTGGCCAAAATGCTGAAAAACTACTGGCTCGACCTGCCGTTCCGCTTCACCTCGGACAAGGACCGCCGCCTGACCCAGGGCAATGCGCTGGTCGGCGGGTTGCGTCTGGCCCTCAACGAGAAAAATGTCCCGCTGTGGCTGAACAGCCCGATGCAGAAGCTGATCGAGTCGAAAGGCAAGGTCGAGGGCGCGGTGATCAATCATCTAGGCCGGGATATCCGGGTCAAGGCGCGCAAGGGCGTGATCCTCGCTGCAGGCGGTTTCGATAAAAATCAGAAAATGCGGGAGGAGAACGCACCGCTCTATCAGAACGCAATTTATTCTGGCGGCACAGCGGGCAATACCGGAGACTCGATTGTGGCCGGACAAGCAATTGGCGCCGGTACGATGAACATGCAATCCGCATGGGCCGCTCCGGTCTGGTATGTGCCGGGAGAAGATCGCGGCAGGCTGTGCACCATGGAACGCGCCCTGCCCGGCGGAATCATGGTCAACCAGAAGGGCGAACGCTATCTCAACGAGGCTGCTTCCTATCATGTGACCGGCCAGAAGATGGCGCAGCGTGAGGCCGAGCATGGCGATGCCAGCCCGACCTGGTTCGTGTTCGACGCCGATTATCGCCGTAAATATCCGGCTGGCCCGCTGCTCCCCGTGATCCCCGACTGGTTTCAGGAAGGCGCGGTGCAGGCGATCATGAAAAAGGCCAAGACCATCGGCGAACTGGCGGAGCAAATCGGCGTCGATCCGGCGGCGCTGGAAGCCACCATATCCCGCTTCAACACCCATGCGGCCAAGGGCGAGGACCCCGATTTTCAGCGTGGCCAGGCAGCCTATGACAAGATGTACGGCGACCCCAGCGTCACCCCCAATCCCTGTCTGGCGACGATCGACAAGGGCCCGTTCTATGCGATGCCGATCTACCCCGGCGATATCGGCACCAACGGCGGATTGCGAACCGATGCGAAAGCGCGGGTGCTGAACGAAAAGGGCAAGCCAATTGGCGGACTTTATGCGGTTGGTAATAACGCCGCATCAGCGATGGGGGAAAGCTATCCGGGTGCCGGCGTGACGATTGGACCAGCGCTGACGTTTGGATATATCGCGGCGAGGGATGCGTTGGGGGTGAATGATTAAGAGCAAGCCGCGCGCTTAATCGCGATGGATTTTCTTTCCTTGTCCGGAGCCGCCTCAATCGAGTATGTCGGCGTCAGACCCATTCGAGGTCTCGTAATTAACTTGGCAGGAAAACCATCAATGCGTTTGTTCTTTCTGGGGGTTTTTCTTCCGCTTGTCGTAACAGGATGTGCCACGGTTCAAACGGAGCAGGCAGCCGGATATAACGATTCTGCCATCGAAAATTCCGAACTGCGCCCAGACTCAGATCGAGCAGTCCAGGGGCTGGCCTTCGCACAAATGCACTGTGCTAGTTGTCACGGCGTTGAGGGCGGCCAAGTTTCGGCGAACGATAAAGCACCACCGTTAGAAGCAATAGCCAATGTCCGGGGGTTGACTGAAAACACCTTAAAATCCTGGCTTCGTGATTCGCACAATTATCCTGGCCAGATGGACTTTGAGATCGACGCAAAACGGATTGACGAGCTTGCCGCATATATGCTGACGCTCAGAAGCCCTGATTATCGTCCTCCGATTCAATAGCACAGTCGTGTGGGTCTGGTGTTCGACACGATCTAGTGCAGAGCCGCACTCCAGCTTATAGCAGCACTATGCGCGCGTTAATCGGGGGCTGATGTCCCTTCAATCCCGATGCCCCAACACCCCATCCGCAACCAGTGGTGCCATATAGCCCGGCGTAAACCAGATCGGCGAGGCCCAGGCCATTTCGACGATGCGCTTTGGCATATTATTTTTGCATTCCGCCGGGCGTTTATTCGCTGGCAGAGCGGAGCACTGGGCTTCGCTCCACCGGAGGGTCGGAGCCTCGACCGCGCGCATATAATAATAAGTCGAAACGCCTGCGTCATAGTCCGAATCATCATAGACCGCGCACAAATTGTCGCCGCTTCCCATCACATCAAGATCGATCACCCTGGCGTGCTTCTGCCCCTCGCGATCGATCCAGCCCTTGATCAGTTGCAGCTTCTTCAACGGATGGGACAGCGGATCGCGTTTCGCCTGAACGAGCAGCTGGAAGGGTTTCATCTGCGCTGCCAGCTTTGACCCCATCGGCGTGCCCCGCGCATAAGCCAGCGCCAGCCAGTTTGCGTTGGAGCAGAGATTCTCTGGATAATGACCGGCGAAAAAACGGGGCTCGATCCGGGGGCCGGTGGTGGCAAAGGCTTCCCGCCGTTTCATCGACTGGAAAATGGCGTCGCGGGAATTCTCGACCGCATAGACACCGGCGAGACCGCCGGGATTACTGACCAGCCGGTTGAACCGCCCGAGACCGGCCACGCCGAGCCGCCCTTTCAGATTGGTTTCATAGGCGATATGCCCGCCCCAGTCCGCCTCGCCGACCCCGCCGGCGGCGCTGATATGGGTGTCGGTGCTGCCGATAAAGCCGAATTCGAACGGGTTGGGCCCGCCCTTCTGCTCCTCCGCCATGCCATAGAGCAACGCACCGCGAGCATAGTCGCGCGAGGACAGGCAGAAGCCCTTGTAGAGATTGTCTTTCTGGTCGAAATACTGGTCGGTGCACAAAGGGCTATCGGAGTCCTTCAGCGCGGGAAGCCAGGTCGATATTTCGGGGGCCTGTTCCGCCTGTCCGAACTGCCGCAATTGTTCGACATCACACAGTTCGTCATTATCGCCCAAGATATCGCTAACGCCGTTGAGACATTCCGATGTTCCCTTGTGCTGGGTGATCTCCATCAACCGGTCATAGGCGTTGCGCAGCAGCCAATAGGCGTTTTGCGAGCTTTCGGAAAAGCCGTCCATATATTTGAGGTTGAAGGCATTGCCGCCGGAAATGTTTGAATTATGCGGGATAGAGATGACATCGCAGGCATCAATGCCTAGCCGACATTCCTTCTCGAAACTGGTCAGCAATTCGTAATTGCCGGGGTGCGAAAAGAAGGTTGCGGGTAATTCCGGCACGCTGGCATTCTGGAAAATCGTGTTGCGGTGCATATGCTGGGCATTGGGCGCGCGGGTATATTCATAGCCGACAAAGCTGGTAAAACTGCAAGAGGGCGAGCGGTCATAGGCGGTTTCCGCCGAGCGTTTCATATCCTGCCAGACGATCCTGTCCGCGGCTTCGCAATCCTTGTTGTCCTTGCCGCAAACATCCTCGTTGCGTGTGGGCCGCGGCTCGCCATTTTGCCGCATGAAGATGCGAACGCCGTCTTCGCCACCAGCGCGGAAAGTCTGGCAGGCGTCGCTGTCGTAACCGGGAAACGCACCCCTGGTCCGGCAGATATAGCCTTCGCCAAAGGTCTCGGCATGGTCGGTGACGGCAGCGAAATCGAGCGGGCGGGAAAGCTGCATGGTGCGTTTGGCTAGTCCGCTCTGCACCGGCACATCAATCGCCTGCCCCTGTGCGAAACGATAGACATCATCGGGGAATGTTCTTGTGCCATCGGGAAAAGCATCCGCCGACACCGCCGTGTGAATATGCAGATCACCGAACAGCGCGATCTTGGTCGGATGCCGTTCGCTGCATTGGCCGCGTTCTTCGGAATAGGCCAGTTCCGGCTGATAACCGAAAGCATAATAGGCCGGCACCGATTTGTGGGAACTGGGTGGTTCGACCACCACCGTCTTGTCGATCGAATAGCGCGTGATCGACGACAGGACTTTGTAGCCTCCCCACAGCAACGCCAGCAAAATTACGAGGCCTATTGCGGTTTTCTTGAGTATGCCGATCACGGCCTAGTCGGCCCTGACCTTGACCTTGGGCGCGGCCTGCCCCCGCCGCATGGCGTTGATAAAGCCCTCTAGCGGAGCGGGTTCCGGCACCGGTCCGTCATGATCACCATCGCGCTCCCAATATTCCGCAAAACTCGGGAACAGCTTGTGGAAATTGCCCTCGCTCCAGTTCTGATCGGGCCAGCGCATCTTCTTGTCCCCCACGGGCGGTTTATTGAGGTCGGTCGCGTACCAGTAGAGCGGTAACCGGCGTGCAAAATACCAGCGGCCATCGGTGCGTATATAATCATCGACATACATCATCTGCATGATCACCCACTCATCGCCGGTCTCATGTTCATTCTTCGAATAGACGATCCCGTGCGCATGGTCGGGATCATCAAATTCGATTATATGCCCGCCAATATGGTGTGAAGTACCGGTGAACGGCGACCGCAAGGTCCGGTCCATATAGGCGCGCAGCGCCTTGCGCCCGGACCCGGCCTTGCCGACCTGCACGTCTTCGGGAAACAGCGTCACCATCATATCGATGTCGCGCATGTCCAGCGTTAGCGCATATTTGGCCGGAAGCTGCCGGATCGCGTCCAGCGATTCCAGCCGGTCGATACGGGTTTCCAGATCGCTCATGCTTTCGCCATCGCACAAGATTGGCGATATTGCTGAACATTTGGCATTTCGAATTCCTCCCCATGGGCCGATCAATATTCCGTATATGACGGTCTAGTTCAAGCTTTTCATTATATTTGCGTAATAATACGACAATTGAATTACGCTAATGTTCTATCTATCTTCAGTGAGCATGGATATGCGTAATTTTATATGAGACAGATAGACCAAGCGCGAGCGAGCGAGCCCGGCCTGTTTCGCGGGTGGTATGTGGTTGGTGGCGGCTTTCTCAACTCGATGCTGTTGATTGGCGCGACGATCTATTCGTTCGGGCTGTTCGTCAATCCGGTGGAACAGCAATTTGGATTGAGTCGGGAACAAGCAAATCTGGGATATATTGCCCTATTGGTCGGCTTTGCCCTGTGGGCCCCTGTCGTGGGCAAATTGCTCGTCCGATATGACGTCCGAACCGTTTCATGTGTTGGCGCTGGAAGTTTTGCCGCCGGCATGATTGCTCTGTCTCTGGTGCAAACGCCTTGGCTGCTTGGCCTGTTAATATTGATCCCGGTGGCCTTTGGTGTGGTGGCTGCAGGCGCATTTACGGCAAACACAGTGGTAACCCGCTGGTTTTTAAAGATGCGGGGCCGGGCTTTGGGCGTCGTGGCCATTGCAACCTCGGCGGGCGGTTTCATCATCCCACCTGTTTTCGCAGCGTTATTGACCGAATTCGGGTGGCAGCCCGCATTGGCAATCATGGGGGTCGGCGTTGGAGTGCTAGCGGGCCTGTCTGCCCTTTCGCTGTTGCGTAACAAGCCCTCTGATATCGGCAGTGTCCCAGATGGCACAGCGGCGGAAGCGGACAGTATCCCGGCAGTTGAGGAATCAACGCTCACGGCTGCCCAAATAATTCGAACCCCCAATTTCTGGTTCGTTGCGGTCGGGGTAGGACTATTGCTGGGCAGCGACCAGGCCGTATTGACTTCGCTGGTGCCTTACGGAATCGACCGCGGCTTCACCCTCGCTGAAGCAACGTTCCTCATTTCGGTGCTGACCGGTTCAGCGATCATCGGCAAGCTGATATTGGGCTGGCTATGCGACCGCATCGACAAACGATATCTTTTTCTGGTGGTTGTTGCATGCAATCTGGCGTTTCTGGCCGTGCTCCTGTTGCAATCCGGCTACCTGCAACTTCTCGTTGCCGCTACCATCATCGGGCTGGCGGTTGGCGGGGTATATCCGGTCTGGACATCCTTGACCGCGGATTGCTTCGGCAGCGGGTCATTCGGTATTGCTTATGGACTGATGAACATCGTCGCCATGCCCTGCGCGTTGATATCTGTCATACTTGCCGGACGCAGCTTCGATCAGACCGGCAGTTACAGTTTTGCCTTCTCGGTATTTATCGCTCTCGACATATTGGCCGCCCTGCTGGTTTTTGCGGTGCGCGGCGAGGCGTCAACGGCGCGGCCAGTAGAGCGCGAAATGGCTTAGCGGCGTATCAGCCGAATGACTCCGGTGGCTCGCCCATGACCTGCACCGTCGCGCTGCCCTCGGCATCGACCGAATGGATAAGGCAGCTTTTGCGGGACGATCGCGTCTCGGAAATCCACCAGCGGCCGTCCTGCCTTATATAAATATCCTGATATTCGACGCCCATCTGGGTGAGCGTCCGCTGCTCCAGATTGATATTGTGAAAATATAGCGGCCACCAGCCGGTCGCTTGCGTTTCGCTTTCAAATTCGACAATTCCTGTACCGCCCTGATGGATATCGAAAATATGCGCGCCGCATCCCATCCGTTGATAGATTTCAATAAACGGGTCGCGCGCATCAAAGGGCGGAAAGCCATCGAACAATATTTTGGCGTCCGGCAGGAAACAATCGCGCATAGTCTCCGGATCCTTGGCATCCGACGCGCGGAGATAGCGCATTTTGAGATCGCGAATGGCGCGATCATCCTCGATCCGCTGGAGGCGTTTTTCCAGATCCATATATTTTCTCCTTTGCGTAATCACTGCGCTACGATATTACGCAAATCAAGGTTCAAAGGAGTATATAATGCGATTTTCAGGAAAAAATGCGGTGATCACCGGCGCAGCTTCGGGTATTGGCCGTGCCACGGCGATTTTGATGGCCAAAGAGGGCGCGCACGTCACCATCGCCGATATCAACGCCGACGGCCTGACCGAAACCGCCGGAATGATGGAGGGCAGCCCGCAAATAGTGCCCTATGATGCAACCGATGATGACAGTTGCAAGGCGCTGATCGCAACGGCCACCGGAAATCGCGGCCTCGATATACTCTGCAATATCGCGGGGTTGCTCGACTGGGGGGCCGTGGATCAATTTGACGAAACACGCTTTGCCCGGGTTCTGGCGATCAACCTGACCAGCGTTTATACTCTTTGCCGGGCAGCGCTGCCGCATCTGGTGAAAAGCAAGGGAACCATCATCAACACCAGCTCTACCGCCGGACTTGCTGGCGTCGCCTATTCAAGCGCCTATTCCGCGTCAAAACACGGGGTAATCGGGCTGACCAAGTCGCTGGCGATTGAATATGCGGCTCGGGGCGTGCGCATCAATGCCATCTGCCCGGGCCATGTCGAAACTCCGATGAGCAACCAGACGCCGCCCGAAGGCGACATCGACTGGGCTCTGGTGATGCGCAACGTCAACAAACTCGAGGGCGGTGCCGCTGCGCCGGAAGATATTGCCAATGCCTTCGCCTATCTCGCCAGCGAGGAAGCGCGGAAGGTGAGTGGAACCACGCTGTCGGTCGATGGCGCCATGCAGGCGGGTTAGCGCAATATATCCGGGGGAGAACCATCAACCGGCCGGTTGATCCGTAAATCCACCAGCCAGCTTCCATCGGGTTGCCGCGCCAATTCCCAGCGATTGGCGGAGACACGCCACGCTTCATAGGCTTCGCCATTTTTGCGGAACACCGTGCTGTATCCGGTTGCTACCGCCTTGGCTCCCTCGAGCGTGATATGATGCGGTGACAGGACATGCGCACAACCCTGTGCCATCAGGGCCTTGTGGGTTTCACCGGTTATCAGCGCGGCTATGGCCTGACGCCCGGTCGATAGGCCAAAACCGCCGACGTCATAGCTTCCGTTTTCTGACCAGAGAGCCGCGACACCCTCTGCGTCGCCGCTATCCGCCAGAGGCCCGTAACTGGCGATCAGATTGCGGATCGCCTCAATATCTTCGAGGCGCCTGATCCGGTTTTCACTGTCAACCATTGCAGCCCGAGTGCAACATTTCTGCGCGAACCTTTAGCGCCCGTGCCGTATCGGTAAAGGCGCGCCTGACCCACGGTCCGCAAAATATCATCACATGCCCGCCATGCTCACCCAGAAACGCATCGGACGAAACATAGGTGCAGCTATTTGGACCGGTTTCGTCGATGATCTGGTCGCGCCGTGCCGGGTAAGGAAATTCCTCGACCCATCGCGCGCCCCAGGAAAGCAGGTGCGGTTCGTCGATCTCGCAGACATATTCGACATTGGGCTGGAGCTGACCGGGCATGGTGGAACTGACCAGCTGCATCAGGACCGGCGCACCCATTTCGAGGGTCGATTCCGCGCGGATGCAAAACGGATTCCAGGCATTATAATTTTCCAGATCGGTAAGGATGCCCCAGACGACACTCGCCGGTGCATCGATCGCAACCGTCTCCGAAACCACCATCCAGTCCTTGTTGAAGCCGTCAATCGGGTCCTCCTCGATATTCTTGGCCGTCTCCATCCACGGCATATTCCAGGGGTCCATCATGCTATTTCCTCCAGTTTGATCACCCGCGCCGCTGGCATGGGATTGTCTTGTGCATCCTGCCAGCGGAGCAATGCGGTTCCTTCGCGATGACCACAGGTATCGATCCAGTTGGCGTTGCCAATTTTTGGTCCGGGATCGCGGGCTGCCACCACAATCCGCAAACTGCCATCGGCTTCGAGACGTGCCGAGTGCTTGTTGACCGTCACCTGCGCAAAACGATAGTCGAGGCTTTCCATCCACCAGTTGTTGAGCTGAAAATTCCAGTAGTCACATTCGGGCGGCATCACCTCGATAAGCCAGGCTTCGTCCGGCGCTAGCTTCCAATAGGCATGGGCGTAGAACAGGTCTTTCGCGCCGCCGGCTTTCTGATAAATCTGCTGATCAAACGGGTGAAATTCATTGGGATATTCGGCAAACATTCGCGTCCAGTCGGCGAAAGTATTCGCTACCCCTTTTACAAATTGGGCAGTGTTCGCCAGGCCGCGTTCGAGCGTTTCCGCGGCGAGCGGCGCCGGACTGTCCGGACCATCAATGCATTCTATGTGAAACTGGCCGACTTCCTCGGCGACACGATCCAGTGAATTTTGACGCACAATTATAATATTCGCATCCGGTGTCAGTTTCAGCCAGTTTCCGTCCTGCTGCTCGCAACTGGCGATAATCTCCAACTCTCCGTCCGGACCCCAATCGATTTCCTCGTCCATCAACGAACCGGTGGCCTGCGCCGTGCCGTCGCTGTCGTAGCGCATCGCATTGGCGACGATCGAGAAATATTTCATTGATCCCCGCTTCCCGGTGATGCGATAATTTTTCGACCCGTCAATCTGTGCATTGAGATAGGCGCTGTCGGGATTGTCCGCTCCAATCTTGGCGGTCTCGTGGCTAAGTCTGTAGAAGAAGGGGAAATCTGTGTCGGTCGCCTCGACATATTGTTCAAGCGCGAGTTTCGTGAGCCGGGACAGATAGCGAAAACCCTCTGCGCGGATCAACGGATCATCGGGAGCATTGTCCGCCAATATAATCTCGCCGGCAGCTTTTAGCTGATCACAAAAATCGCTCCACGCCTTTCCGCTGACGACATTATCGCTCATGGCGCGACCCAGTCACCGCCGTTGACGTCCAGCGCAGCACCGGTGACTTCGCTGGCATAGTCAGAGAGCAGGAAATAGACCGCCTTGGCGCAGTCCGCATCGGGTGGGATATGGCCGACCGGTATCTCGCTGGCGCGCTGTTTTTTGAACGCCTCGCCTTCATCGCCCATGCTCGCGAAAAACCCATCGAGCGGCGCGCCGTCCATCCAGCCCATCAGAGCGGTATTCGCGCGGATGCCGGTCCCTGCCAATTCGATCGCGAGCTGCCGGCTCAGCTGGTTGAGCGCTGCCTTGCACATCGCATAGCCGCCCTCGCCGGGCATCGGTTTGCGCGATGCGAGCGTGGAAATATTGACGATCGATCCCGCGCCCTGCTTTTTCATCGTCGGGATAACGGCCTGCGCCATACGGAGACCGCCGAGCGCGATCACATCAAACGCCTGAGCCAGTTGGTCCACCGAAGCCGCTTCCAGATTGGCCCAGTCAGGATGATAATAAGCCGAGTGCACCAGCCCGTCGATCCGGCCCCATTTGTCGAGCGTTGCCTTGGCCAGATTCTGGCATTGCGCATTGTCGCTGACATCGGTGGGCACCGCGATAACATCGCCGCCGGCAGCCGTAATTTCATCGCGGAGCTGTTCGATAAACTCCGTCGAGCGCGCCGAAATCGCGACCTTTGCTCCTTCCGCTGCTGCGCCCTTGCACATCGCCTGTCCCATGCCCGGACCCGCGCCGGTGATGATGATAACCTTGTCCTTGAGTATCATTTATTCCCCTCCTTATCGCCAAGATATCGATCATGATAAGCGGCGAAATCTTCTGCAATCTGCTCCCGGGTCAGGCCAAATTGCTCTGCGCTATATTTGTGTTTTGGACGCGTTTCGCGGACGTTGGCCGCCATGCAATCGTCCATCGCCTTGCGGTCCCCCTCATCGAAAACCAGCCCAATCGCCCGCATGACCTTTTCAGCCGTTCTGATCGGCTCCGCTACCGTGTCCTCGTATCGAACATCAATGACCTGCCCGGCGGGCAAGGTCACGCGCAGATCTTCGAACCGTTCCAGACCCTTGCGAAAACGCTGCGTCCAGTAGTCGCCCTGCTTCACCGGGTCATAACTTGTCGACGCGCCAACGCTGAGCGATGCACACATGCTGCAATAGCTGGGTAGAACGTCGCCGACATCGCGATGCGTCATCACCAGCTTTATATCCGGGAATACCGCCAGCAACCCATTCATCCCGCCGAGCAGATGATGCGGCGTTTTGAGCACCCATTTTTTCCGCGCCCCACCTCGCTGATGCTGGATCGCTTGCATGAATTTCAGCAGATCGCGATAGGCCGGTTCATGATCCTGCTCGGCCTGCCAAAAACCATAGCCGGGGATCGGCATCATCGAATCGTAAGTGGTGGAAAGAAACGTCCGGTCAAGCAGGATGACTTCTTCGGCCACCGCTTCGGCCTCGATCGGATCGATGCTTTCAAAATCCGGCCATTCGGTGAGCAATTGATCGACAATCTGGTGCGCCATCGCGATGCGCGGTGCGGGATCGCCGGGCTTTTCGTCCGGGAACGGCAGCGGAAAACAGGTTTCCCACCAGTAGAGCGAAGTCAGATCGGGAGCGCTGGCGAGCAAGCGGTGCATGACCGTCGAACCCGTCCGCGGCAGGCCGATGATCGCGCAGGCGGGTTCGATTATCTCGTCAGCCGCATCGGGATGGTCCTTGAAATATTGCACCAGCCCCAGCCGGTCCATCAAGGCACCCTGAATGCGCTGCCCTGCTCCAGCATCGGGCGCGATCAGGCCAGCGTCGGCATTGGTTTCCGCCACCAGCCGGGCAAGCGGTCCGAGAAACCAGTCGTCCCCGAAATCATCCAGTTCCGTCGCCGCCCGCGCATTGGCAAGCAGTGTATCGACCGACAGAGCCGCGCCGCTCATTTGCCGAGCCCAGCCAGCAATTCAAATTCCCAGGACGGATCATTCTTGTCATCGGTTCCCCAAACGGGATTCGGATCGGCCGCCGCCAGACCCTGCTCGTCCACCGGACGTGTATAGCCATGATCGAATATGATCCGCCGAAAGCTGAATTTCCAGACATTGTCCCGCTTCTCGTAGCGGTCGAGATAGCGTCCAAGGATAGTGAATTCCTGCCGGTCCGGAGCCTTTGAGCGGTGGAAGGCGGTGACCTGATGTTCGCCCTCCGCCCGGTCCCCGTCAACCACTAGCAGCGAATTATGAATCGCGTGGATCGTGCTGTCGAGGCCCGCCATCGCAGCCGGAAGCCACGCCACATAATCATCGGCGGAACCCTTGAAATAATGTCCGTGATCGTCAATCGCATCGTCATGATAGAGCGAGCGGACCAGATCGAAATCGCGCCGGTCGATACCGCGACAGTAGCGCATCACCAGATCGGTGATTTCGAGACGGTCAATGACTTCGCTCTCGGTCAACCCGCCGCCGCCCTGCGTCCGGCCTGACGTCCGAAAAAGGTACAGTCAGCGAGACTCATCCCCGATGAATAGCCATGCCCCCAGGCCGGTAAGCCGCTGGTGCATCGTCCGGCGGCAAACAGGCCGTCGATGGGGACGCCCGTCCGGTCGAGCACTTCACCATGGGTAGATGTCTTCAAGCCACCCAATGTAAAGAAACTGAAATAGCTGCTCTGAAAATTCAGTTCGAGTGCCACAAACGGCCCCTGATCCAGCGGCGTCAATATCGGCTCGCGTTTTTCGAAAAGCGGATCGCGACCCGCTTTCGCGTGTTTATTATAGAAAACCATAGTCGCCGACAGCGTGCCTTCGGCCATCCCCAATTCAGCCTCCACTTCCTCCCACGTATCACCGGTACCGACAATGTCGGTCCGCGCGATCTCGAGCGGCTCCGAAAAATAGGCGCTGTCGAGCAGCAGATAGACCTTGCCACCCGGTTGGTCGAGCATCGTGCGCGATACCCGGCCGTGATAGCAATCCTCGTTGATAAATCGCTGACCAGCAACATTGACGAACACGCCGTTCGCATGCGGTTCGGGGATCGTCCACGGACAGGTCGTGAAAAACTGGTCCATATGGATCGCATCGCCGCCGGCACCAACGCCGAGGTTAATCCCGGACCCGTCATCCTGATCCCCGATCGGGTCATTGACCTTGAACGTCTCGGGGCAATATTTGCGACGCATGTCCTCGTTCATTACGAAGCCGCCGGTTGCCAGCACGACCCCTTTTTCAGCCTTGATAAAATGCGATTTGTTATCGATGTTAAGCACCGCACCGATGACGCGGTCGCCATCCTGCACCAGCGCTAGAGCACGTGCGTCGGTCACGATCTCCACGCCCAATTCGCGCGCGCGCTTTTCCAATATGTCCATTAGCGGGCGACCGCCGCCCCATCCCATATGCTGAATCACATGACCGCGAGGAGCGGGCTTGGCATGTTCGCAAAATGGTGCGGCTGCTTCGCTACCGGACCAGATCAAAGTGCTGTCATCCATCGGCTCGATTTGCTTGCCGGGCAGGTAATTGCCACGATAGGGAATGCCCTGGGCTTTCAGCCAGGCAAAATGATCGAGGGCCTCCGCTGCATAAAGATCGCATTTGGCCTCGTCCGCGCAGGGTCCACCGGCCATCTTGAGATAGGCCGCGAAATCTTCGGTTCTATCCTCAAAGCCGGCTTCGCGCTGCGCTTCGGTACCGCCATTCCCGCCGATGTAAATCTCGCCGCCGGAAAGGCCCGAAGCGCCGCCGCTACCCGAACCGCGTTCAAACAGCATCACTTTCGCGCCAGCCTCTTTCGCTTCAATCGCTGCGCAAGCTCCGGTAGCGCCGAAACCGATGATCGCAATATCGGTTTCAAAATCCCATTTCTTGATCTGCGAGGCGGGATAGGGTCGGTGCAAAGAGATCTCGGTCAATTTCAATCCTAGGTTTTACAAAGCAACTTGCAGACGGAAGGAGCGCCCGAGCTCATGCTTGCCGGCTTCCTCTGATAAGCGCACGGACGCGGGCGGATTCCGCGACTTCCTTGCCCATATCTCGCAACATCGACTCAATTTTTGCGTCGAGACAATTGTCATCGGCATCAAATACCGGAGTGGCGGTGTTGATCGCCACGCCCATTGGCGTGTTCCAGCCGCGCAGGGCGTGCACAATCCCTCGCAGTGCCGTCAGGGTCGTGACAGCACCCTGCCAGCCGGCTCCCGTGGTGATTGCTCCCACCGGTCGTCCGTGAAAATATGGCCATTCGTCTTCGGCCATGTCCTGGGTGTAATCGAGCGCATTTTTTATCAGACCGGAAATACTGCCGTGATAGCCGGGAGAACCAATGATTATCCCGTCCGCCCGGCGCAAAGAATCGATGAGATGCAGCGCCGCCGGACTGCGCTCCTTTCTTTCCCATGCATAGATCGGCAGTTCCAGCTCCGCTCCTGAAATAAACAGAGTTTCCGCACCCCCCTCGCTTGCCCCCGCGAGCGAAGCTTTTATCGCTTTTTCCGTCGTGCTGTTGGCAGCCAAAGTTCCCCCGAGACCCACTACAAGTGTCGGAGTCTCAGGAAGATCTCCTTTTTCAGCTAGCTTTATGGCGATATCCAGAGTGGTCATCGTATCACGCCGTCCTTTCCCGCTCTTTCAAAAGATCAAGCGCGACATCAACAATCATGTCTTCCTGCCCGCCAACCATTTTGCGGCGGCCAAGTTCGACCAGAATTTCGCGCGTGTCGAGGCCATAATCTTCTGCAGCTTTTTCTGCATGACGCAGGAAACTGGAATAGACCCCCGCATAACCAAGGGCCAGGGTTTCGCGGTCCACCCGTACCGGGCGGTCCTGCAACGGACGCACCAGATCCTCGGCCGCATCCATCAGCATCATGACATCGCAGCCATGATTCCAACCCTTCCGATCGGCGGCTGCAACAAAAACCTCCAGCGGCGCATTGCCCGCACCGGCACCCATTCCGGCAAGACTGGCATCGATACGAACCGCACCTTCCTGCGCCGCGACAATCGAATTCGCGACCCCCAGAGACAGGTTATGATGCGCGTGCATGCCGCGCTGGGTTTCGGGTTTCAATACCTTGTCATAGGCCCGGAAACGATCCCGGACCCCGTCCATATCGAGCGCGCCGCCGCTGTCGGTAACATAGACACAATGCGCGCCGTAGCTCTCCATCAGCAACGCCTGCTGTGCGAGATCTTCGGCCTCGATCATATGACTCATCATCAGGAAGCCGGAGACATCCATGCCGAGATCGCGGGCGATGCCGATATGCTGTTTCGAGACATCGGCCTCGGTGCAATGTGTCGCGACACGGACCGAACGCACACCCAGGTCATAGGCGCGCTTGAGCTCTTCAACTGTTCCCAGGCCCGGCAAGATGAGCGTTGTCAGGATGCATTTGTCCAGCACTTCGGCAACCGCTTCGAGCCATTCCCAATCGGTATGCGCACCAAAACCGTAGTTGAAGCTGGTGCCGGAAAGACCGTCACCATGCGCCACTTCAATCGCGTCAACGCCTGAGGCTTCAATAACCTTCGCAATATCGCGGACATGGTCGAGGCCATACATATGGCGGATCGCATGCATGCCATCGCGCAGGGTGACGTCCTGTATATAGATTTTATCCTTTTCGACATCGAAGCTCATGCCGCCATCCTCCGCTGGGCCAGCAATTCACCGGTCGCCTTGGCCGCGGCTGTCATGATATCGAGATTTCCGGAATAAGGCGGCAGATAATCGCCGGCTCCTTCGACCTCCAGATATACGCTAGTCTTGACGCCGGTAAACTCGCCAAGGCCCGGAATCTTCAGAGGATTATTGTCGCCAAAGCGCTCGAACTGCACTTTCTGCTTTAGCCTGTATCCGGGCACATATTTTTGCACTTCCCTGACCATCGCTTCGATCGATTGACGGATATCCTCTTCCTCCGCGCCTTCCGACAGGGTGAACACCGTGTCGCGCATGATCATCGGCGGTTCGGCTGGATTGAGAATGATGATTGCCTTGCCCTTGGTGGCGCCACCAACTTCCTCGATAGCGCGGGCAGTGGTACGGGTGAACTCGTCGATATTGGCGCGCGTCCCCGGGCCAGCCGAGCGCGAGGACACCGATGCAACGATCTCGGCATAATGGACTTTGCCGACCTGGGAGACCGCCGCCACCATCGGGATGGTCGCCTGTCCACCGCATGTCACCATGTTGACATTGGGCGCGTCGAGATTCGCCTGCATATTGACCGTCGGGATAGTGAACGGCCCGATCGCGGCGGGCGTAAGGTCTACCACCTGGATGCCATCGGCGCGCAATGCCTCGTCATGAATTTTATGCGCGTAGGCCGAGGTGGCATCGAACGCGATGCCGATATCCTTGTAGCATTCGAGTTTCTTGAGGCCTTCAATCCCTTCATGGGTCGTGGCAACCCCGCGCTCGCGCGCCATGGCGAGGCCTTCGCTTTCCGGATCGATCCCGACTACCGCGACCAGCTCCATATTCTGGGGATATTTCAACATCTTGATCATCAGATCGGTGCCGATATTGCCCGAACCTATTATCGCTGCTTTCACTTTGCTCATATCAGTCCTTCAGACAAATTTTGCGGTACAATTACCGATGCCGTGCAAGGTCATCTCGAAAATATCGCCTTTGGCGGCTGGTTCCAGCGGCACCACGGAACCCGACAAAATGATATCTCCGGCATCCAGCGTCACACCATATTGCCCCAAAGTGTTGGACAGCCATGCCACCGCCTGCGCCGGATTGCCCTGCACCGCCGAGCCCAGGCCCTCGGACAGCGGCTCTCCGTTCTTCGTGACAGTGACTCTCAGGTCAGGCAGATCGTGATCTTTCGGATCCGCGCGGTCGTCGCCGAGAACGAACACGCCGCAGGACGCGTTGTCGGACACCGTATCAACGATCCCGATTTTCCAGTCCTTGATTCTGCTATCGACAATCTCGAAACAGGGGGCAATGCTGTCAGTCGCTGCCATCACATCCGCAACTGTCACGCCGGGGCCATTGAGACTGTCTTTCAGGATGAAGGCAATTTCCGCTTCCGCCCGCGGCGCGATCAGTCCCTTGGCCTCGACGTCAATATCACCGGTCACGTGCATCCAGTCGGTGAGAAAACCAAAATCGGGCTGGTGGACGCCAAGCATATCCTGCACGGCTTTTGAAGTGACGCCGATTTTCTTGCCGACAACACGCTCGCCATCTTTCCTGCGGCGTGCCAAAAAATCGAGCGATATCGCGTAGGCATCGTCGATCGTCAGCGAAGGATCGCGCGAAATTAACGGATCTACAGTGTTACGATTGCGTAGAGCATCGAACAACTCCTTGCCGTATTTTTCAGCCCGGATATTATCTGTGCTCATTTAGAAATTCGATGGAATAGCGGTTAAACTCCGCAGATCGTTCGACCTGCACCCAATGGCCGACATGGTTGAATGTCATGCAGCGCGCATTGTCGCACTGGTCGAGGAATAACCGCGCGCCGCTTTCGGGACAGAATTCGTCGTTAAGCCCCCACATCACAAAGATCGGCAATTTCAATTGGCCCAGATGCGGGCCGAGATTGGGCGTGATCATCCGCGCGAGCACGTCCTTGGGTTGGTCCTTGGCAACCGCATAGCGTTCCTCGACCAGCGCGTCGGTGATCTTGGATACTGAGTCGGGATGCACCAGATTGCTGACCAGCCGGCGCTGGTCTTCCTTGCTGAAATCATCGCTGCCAAAGCTGCTCTTCATCTTGGCGATGCCGGGCATGGTGAAATAGCTGGCCTGTTCCTGGATGCAGCCGGGCGCCATGAGAATGAAGGCGGTCGCCATTTCGGGATGGTCCAGCGTCATCTGGATCGCGATTCCGCCACCCAGAGAATTGCCCACCATTGCGGCCTGCTTGATCCCATGCTGCTGCAAGGCATCATAAAGTGTGTCTGTAAATAGCTGCAGTGTATAATCGATGCCCTCAGGCTTTGACGACGCTCCATAACCGATCAGGTCCGGGAGAATAACGCGGTAACCGGCCTCGACAAAGGCATCGACATTGTCACGGAAATTGGATGACCCCGATGCGCCCGGTCCGCTACCGTGGATGAACACTACAGCCGGTCCTTCACCGGTTTCCTTGATATGGATATCATAGCCGCCTTTGACGGAATATGTTGCTTCCGATAAATTTGCCAACGCGCAGTCCTTTACATGAAAGTGAAGACGGGAGGCTGACCGAGCATCGTGCCGACGACATCGGCGGTGCGGTTGTTCGGATCATTTGCAACATGGGCTCGGGCCGCATTCAGGTCGAGCCAGGGCTGGATGATGTCACTGGACATATAGATCGCCCGCCCGCCTAACAATTGCACCATATCGTCTACGAGCCGCGCAAGACGCCGCACCACAGTCGATGATTGATAGGCGAATAACGCCCGCTTTTCCATCGGGATCGGTTCGCCGCTTTCGGCGATCTCGATCAGCTCATTGAAGGTTGTTTCCAGCGTCAGTTCCATTTCCAGGGCTTGTGCATGCGCCGCCGAAATCGCCCCGTGCAACATCGGGTCAGCCTTCGAAGCCTTGCCGGTGTTTGTGGAAACCCGGCTTTCCATGATCGCCATCGCCGCGTTTATCGCTGCCCGCGCACCGCCAAAAGCTGCGGTGGATACGGAGCGAATGAAAACCTGCGCCCAGGGAAGCGAATAGAGCGGGCCATCATTGACCTTCTGCCCCGGATTTTCACAGAGGAAACCTTCAACCGCACGGTGCGTGCGATATTCGGGCACGAATACCCGGTCGACGATAATGTCATGACTGCCCGTGCCCTGCAGACCAAAAACCTGCCAGCTTTCCGGATCAATTTTATAATCCTCCCGCGGCAGAAGAAAGGTCCGCATATCGGGTGGCCCCTCGCCATCCTCCGGGAAGACCAGCGCGCCGAGCAGTATCCAGCCGCAATGCACTGAACCGGATGAAAAACCCCAATGGCCACTTAAATAAAACCCGCCATCAGCATGTTCGACCTTGCCCACCGGCTGATAAGTCGATGATACCAGCATCGACGGGTCATCGCCCCACACTTCCTGCTGCGCCTTGTCATCGAAAAGCGCCAGTTCATAGGGATGGCATCCGAGCACTCCGTAAACCCAGCCGGTAGACATGCAGCCCTCGGCGAGAAGTTTTTGCACCGCAAAAAACACATTGGGGTGCATTTCGTACCCGCCCAGCCGTTTTGGCTGCAAAATATGGAAGAAGCCCGCCGTCTGCATTTCGGCAATAGTCTCTGCCGGAACATTGCGATCGGCGGTGCATTGTCGAGCACGTTCTTTCAGTGTGGGAATCATCGCCCGCGCACGGTCGACCAACTCTTCTTTCGTCGGAATTTCACCCGACGGATTTTTCATTTTTGCAACCGTCGCCATAAACTCTATCTCCGCGGCATGTTCCGACTCAATGGCCGATTAGCTAAATTCGTAATAATTTTTGTCATAAAATACGCAAATCGTCAATTGAAAAGCTATTTTGCTTCCGTTATTGCTAATTTTAGGGCTATTGATCATCTGATTCTATCAATTCACGCCTTTTGGAGTTTGGGGAGCAGCTGTGCAGTTCGGTTTAACGGGAAAAGTAGCATTGATCACCGGCGGGACGCGCGGTCTTGGCCGGGTGATTGCGGCTACGCTGGTCAAGCAGGGCTGCAAGGTGATGGTCACTGCGCGCAACACACCAGATGAACTGGATGACGGCGTTTCCTTTCACCAATCCGACATCCGCGATCCCGATGCCGTGGAGCAGCTGGTTGAAAACACGGTCAGTCATTTTGGCGGTATCGATATATTGGTCAACAATGCAGGCGGGTCTCCTGCATCGGATGCGGCAACCGCGAGCCCGCGCTTTGCCGATGCGATCATGGGTCTCAATTTGATGGCTCCTTACTATTTGTCCCGCGCCTGTCATCCGTATCTGGTTAAGTCGGAAAATGGCAACATCATTAATATCGGCAGCGTCGCCGGCATAAGACCTGCCCCGGGCACCGCGATCTACGGCGCAGCCAAGGCAGGACTAATGAGCCTGACACAAAGCCTTGCGCAAGAATGGGGCAAGGCCGGGATTCGCGTAAATGCGATCATTGTAGGTCTCGCCGAAACCGAAAATGCGGAAGCTACTTATGGTGACGCCGAAGCGCAGGCGAAGGTTGCCGCCTCGCTGCCGTTGGGACGCATGTGCCGCGGCGAAGATGTCGCCAATGCAATTTGTTATCTGGCATCGCCAGCCGCTGAATATGTCTCCGGTGCGCGACTCAATGTCGATGGTGGTGGTGAGAAACCGTATTTTCTGGATTTGGTGAGAGGGGATTGAAGTGACGAGAGTAGAATCACTTGGCTATGTCGTGATCGAAACGACAGATAAGGCAAAATGGGATGCATATCTCACCAAAATTATCGGTGCCATGCCGGGCGGAACCGGAGGGGATGGCGCCGCGCTTTATCGTTTGGATGAGCGGGCAGCGCGGTTCCGGATCATCAAAGGCGATGCTGATCGTTTTGCAGTTGCTGGCTGGGAATTGGCAGATGCCGACGCATTTGATCAGATGATCGAGGATCTGCGCGCTGCAGGCTGCGAAGTGACAATGGGTGACGCTGCATCGCGCGATGTCAATGCCCTTGCGCGCAGCAGTGATCCCGCTGGTAACAGTTTCGAGATTTTCCACGGCGCAGCGAAAGCTGATACAGCCTTCGACTCTCCAGCAGCTGTCAGCGGATTTGTGACCGGCAAGCTGGGCATGGGTCATGTCGTCTATGGCACGCTACAGTTTCAGGAAGCGCATGACTTTTACCGCGATGTCATGGGTTTTGGAGATACGGACATACCCGAGATCGAAGTCGGGCCGCCTGGAACGCCGAAAATGGGTGTTGCCTTCATGCACGCGGCAACTGGCAGGCATCACAGCGTAGCTGTTATTCAAATGCCGGAACCGCCAGCGGGTTGTGTCCATATCATGGTAGAAGCCAAAACGCGCGCCGATGTTGATGCGGCTTACGAACGTATGCAGGCAGCAAATGTTCCTGTTTCGGCTACTTTGGGCCAACATACCAATGATGAGGTTATCAGCTTCTACATGAAGTGCCCCGCTGGCTTCGATGTAGAATTCGGCTGGGACGGATTAATCGTCGATCCTGCTACATGGAAACCGACCGCGCATACCACTCCCAGCAAATGGGGCCATGAATGGGAATGGCAAAAAGCGGCGGCCGAAGCCGCCGCAAAGGAGGCAAAGGCCTGATGCTGGACAAGAGAATGACACCCGCCGAGATCGTCGGCGCGCTGAGCGATGGCATGACCATCGGCATTGGCGGCTGGGGGCCACGCCGGAAACCCATGGCTTTGGTGCGCGAAATTATGCGCAGTGATCTGAAGGACTTAACCATCGTCGCCTACGGCGGCGCGGATGTCGGGATGCTTTGTGCCGCTGGCAAGGTGAAGAAACTGGTCTTCGCCTTTGTCTCGCTCGATGCCATTCCGCTCGAACCCTGGTTTCGCAAATCGCGCGAAGCTGGACAGATTGAAGTGCTGGAACTCGATGAAGGCATGCTCCAGTGGGGGCTGAAGGCAGCTGCTTTCGGGCTTCCATTTCTTCCAACGCGGGTGGGCCTGGGGACGGACCTCGCTGAACTGGGCGGCCTGAAAACCGTGCAATCGCCTTATGATGATGGCGAGACCCTGATCGCCATGCCAGCTCTGAAACTCGATGCGGCGCTGCTTCATGTCAATCGCAGCGACCATCGCGGCAATGTGCAATTGCTCGGGCCGGATGCCTATTATGATGAATGGTTCGCCAAGGCAGCGGCGAAGACCTTTGTCTCATGCGAAGAGCTGGTCGATAAAATGGAAGATCATTATCATGATGATGCTGAAGCCAATATATTCGAACGCTGTTTCGTCACCGGGGTCACCGAATTGGCCGGCGGAGCGCACCCTTCATCAATGCCGCCGCTTTATGGTCCGGACATGAAAGCGTTCAAGGCCTATGCTGGCGCTGCAAAAGATCCGGGTGACTGGAGCGCGGTTGCCGACCAGTTTGTCGGACCAGATGAAGCAGCCTATCTCGACTCTGTTGGCGGAAAGGAAGCGGCGATGAACACCCCGCTGGCGATATATTGATGAGCGATGTCACTCTTGCAGAGCTCTGCATTTTTGCATGCTCCGAAACCTTCCGCACCGATCGCGAAATTATCGCAACCGGTATCGGCCCTGTCCCACGCATTGGCGCTGGTCTGGCCAAGCTGACCCACTCTCCCGGCCTGATGATGACCGATGGCGAAGCCTATCTGGTTGAACAGCCGGTTCCAATGGGGCCGCGCGGCGATTATCAGGTGAAGCGCGCTGGTCACCTGCCCTTCTCGCGTTTCTTTGATAGCGCGGTGTGGACCGGGCGGCGCCATGCAATGGTGACGCCGACACAGATAGATCGCTTTGGCCAGACCAACTTGTCGCGGCTCGGCGGCACGCATCAGCAACCAAAGATACAGATGCTGGGCGTACGCGGATTTCCGGGCAATTCGATCTATCACACCAATTCGATGTTCATTCCGTTCCATTCGACGCGCACCTTTGTCGAAGGCGAAGTCGATATGGTGTCCAGCGCAGGATATAACCCGGCCAAGCGGATTACCGGCGGCAATTATGACGATATCGACCTGCAACAAATGGTCACCAATCTGTGCGTGATGGATTTTGGCGGACGGGACAATGCCGTTCGTGTCGTTTCCTTGCATCCCGGCGTGAAATTTGATGAAGTGCAGGAGGCGACGGGATTTGAACTGATTGATGCTGTCGAAGGCGAGACCGCCCTGCCCGGTGAAGAAGCTCTGGCAATCATCAACCAGCTTGACCCGCATAATTATCGCGCGAATGTCATCCGTGACAATCCGCCAGCCCGAAAGGAAGCCGAATGACCGAGCTTGTAGACCGCCAGCCGCAATCGCCTGAATATGAAACCGATACGCCCGTCCGCTACGAGACCGATGGCCCGGTCGCCTGGATCATGATGGACCGGACGGACGTCCATAATGTCCAGAACAGCCAGATGACCTATGCTCTGGACGATGCCTTTAACCGCGCGTCGATGGATGATGAGATCAAGGTCATCGTACTCGGCGGTGAAGGAAAGCATTTCAGCGCGGGCCATGATATCGGTTCGCCCGGACGCGATCATCTGGTGCCGTTCGAACATCGTCTGATGGTTCCGGATCACACAACCAAGCCGGGGGCAGAACTGCTCTACACCCGCGAAAAGGAAGTGTATCTGGGTATGTGCCGCCGTTGGCGTGACATTTCCAAACCGACCATCTGCATGGTGCAGGGAGCATGCGTTGCAGGCGGATTGATGCTTGCATGGGTATGCGACCTGATCGTTGCCAGCGAGGATGCGTTTTTCCAGGACCCGGTAGTCCGTATGGGCATTCCCGGCGTGGAATATTTCGCGCACGGCTATGAATTGCCGCCACGGATTGCCAAGGAATTCCTGCTGCTCGGTGAGCGCATGCCAGCCGCCCGCGCGCACCAGTTTGGCATGGTCAACCGGATCTATCCGCGTGAAGAGCTGCGCGAAGAAGTATCGAAAATGGCGCATGAGATTGCGAGCCGTCCGCGCCTTGGCAACTGGTTGACCAAACAGGCGCTCAACCATGTCGAGGAAAGCGCGGGCAAACGGACGGTTATGGATGCCGTATTCCACATGCACCATTTCGCCCATGCCCAGAATGACCTGGTTTCGGGTGACAGTCTTGCAGGCATGGATGGCGGAAAAATGGCCAAGGCCAACAAACAGCAAGCCAAAGGCTGACCTGTGGTTGACCCGCTTTCCACTCCCCTGACCGAGATGTTGGGATGCCGCTTACCGGTGGTCCAGACAGCTATGGGCTGGATTGCGACACCAGGGCTGGTGGCAGCTTCAAGCAATGCGGGGGCGTTCGGATTCCTCGCAGGCGCGGTCATGAAACCGGCGGAACTGGCGAGCGAGATCGCCAAGCTGAAAGACATGACACCGCACAATTTCGGGGTCAACTTCCACAGTTTCCAACCGGGCGCGAAAGAGATTGTCGAGGTCATCCTCGCCAACGCCGACCGGGTACGCGCGGTCAGTTTCGGACGCGGTCCCGATGCCGAGATGATCGACAAATTCCGCGATGCCGGAATTATCTGTATGCCGACGGTGGGCGCGCAGAAACATGCGGAGAAGATGGTCGCACTGGGTTGTCAGGCGATCACCATACAGGGCGGTGAAGGTGGCGGGCATACCGGATCGGTGGCAACCACGGTGCTACTGCCTCAGGTGCTTGACGCGGTCAATGTGCCGGTAATTGCAGCAGGCGGATTTGCCGATGGACGCGGACTGGCTGCTGCCCTGGCTTATGGTGCGGCGGGTATCGCAATGGGGACCCGCTTCATGATGACCAGCGACAGTCCCGTCCCCCAGGGCCCCAAATCGGCCTATACCGGCGCGACGACGAATGACATTACCGTAACCACCAAGGTTGACGGCATTCCGCAGCGGATGATCATCAATCCGATGCTCCGCAAAATCGAGAAATCCGGCGCGCTTGCCAAATGGCAACGCGGCCTGATGGCAGGCCTTGCCATGAAGAAACAGACCGGTGCCAGCTGGGGTGATCTGATCCGGATCGCACGCGGCATGACCGCGCATGGCGCGATGTCGCTCCCCGAAGCGATGATGGCCGCCGCCGCTCCGATGCTGCTGCAGAAGGCGGTTGTCGAAGGTGACGCCGACAACGGATTGATGGCCACGGGGCTGGTCGCAGGCCGCCTCGACAATTTACCGAGCTGCGCAGAGTTGCTGACGGCAATTGAAAAAGACGCACGGGACCGCATTGCTTCGCTGGCGACGCCAGCACAGACATTCAAGGGAGCCGCCTGATGCCGATCACAACCACCATCAAGGACAAGATCGCCGAGATCGTTTTCGACGTTCCTCCGGTCAACGCGTTCGACAGTGAAACATGGATGTCGATACCCGATATCATCACCGAAGCGGCGCGCAATCCGGATGTAAATTGCGTGCTCATTCGCGCCGAGGGCAAGGGCTTTTGCGGCGGTGTCGATATCAAGGAAATGCAGGCCCATCCCGAACGCATCACCCTTCTCAACCGCGGCAATTATCTGACGTTCAAGGCGGTCCGCGATGCCGAAGTCCCGGTGGTCAGCGCAGTTCATAAATTTGTCATCGGAGGCGGCATTGGCGTGTGCGGTGCCAGCGATGTTATCATCGCGGCAGACGATGCTTATTTCTCTCTCCCCGAAGTGGATCGCGGGGCAATGGGCGGGGCATCGCATCTTTCCCGCATGCTGCCACTCCACAAAGTGCGCGCCGCCTTTTTTACCGGCGGCACCGTTCCGGCAGAGGAGGCTTATCGATTGGGCGCGGTCGAAAAAGTTGTGCCGCGTGCAGACCTGGAGAAAGAAGCCCGGGAATTTTGTGCTGTCATCGCATCGAAATCCCGCAAGGCTCTGGTCATCGCAAAGGAGGCGCTCAACGGCCTGGAAGAGCGGGACGTAGATCGCGGTTATCGCTGGGAACAGGGGTTCACGCTCGAAATGTATATGCACGAAGACAGCCAGAAATCGCGCGACGAGTTTGTCGAAACCGGTAAGGCAGCAAAATTCTGATGGACCTGAACTATACTCCTGAACAGCAGTCTTTTCGAAAAGAAATACGCGAATGGCTCGCGGCAAATGTGCCGGAGAAACCGCTCCTGACGCTCGAAGGCGAAGAGGGTTTTCATCAGCATGTCGAGTGGGAGCGCAAGCTGGCCGGCGGCAATTGGGGCATGGTCACCTGGCCGGAACAATATGGCGGACGAGGGCTGGACCTGATCCAGTGGCTGATCTTCGAGGAAGAATATTGGGCGGCAGGCGCACCGCTGCGCGCCAATCAAAACGGAATTTTCCTGCTCGGCCCCACGGTCATGGAATATGGAACCGACGAACAGAAAGCCCGCTTCCTCACGCCGATGGCCAATGGCGAAGTCATGTGGGCGCAGGCATGGTCCGAACCGGGCGCGGGCAGCGATATGGCCGCGATTACGACCAAGGCTGTGCGCGCCAAAGATTCCGGGGGCGATCATTATGTCATCAGTGGCCAGAAAACATGGTCGAGCCGCGCGAGCTTCGCCGATTGGGGTTTCGGCCTGTTCCGGACCGAAGAGGGCAGCAAGCGTCATAAAGGCCTGAGCTTCATCCTGTTCGACCTCAATAGTCCCGGTATCACCCGCCGCCCGATCCGGCAATTGCATGGCGAACCCGGATTTGCCGAACTCTTCTTTGACGAAGTACGCGTGCCAGCAGAAAATATACTGGCTGGCGAAGGCGAAGGGTGGAACGTCGCGATGGCAACCGCCGGATTTGAACGCGGATTGATGCTGCGCTCGCCAGGCCGGTTTCAGGCAACGGCCAAGCGTCTGGTTGATCTCTATCGCGCAAATCAAGCCAATGCTTCACCGGCAACCCGCGAGGCGGTGACGCAGGCATGGATGGGCACGCAGGCCTATGCCTACAACACCTATTCGGTAGCCGCGAAAATATTGGCTGGCGGGAAAATCGGCGCGGAGGCCAGCCTCAACAAGATATTCTGGTCGGAGCTCGACCGGTCGATGAACCGGTCCGCCATGCAACTGATGGGCGCGGCGGCAGAACTTGCCAAATTTGCAGACGGTTCCGTGAATCAGTGGCTCGATGGATATATCTTCTCCTTGTCCGGACCAATCTATGCCGGCTCCAACGAGATCCAGCGCAACATCATCGCGGAACGCTTCCTCGGGTTGCCAAGACAGGGAGCCGGCTGATGGAATTTCTATTGTCAGAGGACCAGCTAACGCTCGCCGAGGGCGTGAAGGATTATCTCGCGGGAACCCATGGACCCGAAGTGCTCCGCCGCCTCGACGAAGGCAGCAATCGCGACCCTGCGATCTGGCAGGGGCTAGTGGAAATGGGCCTGCCTGGCTTGCTGGTGCCGGAGGACCAGGACGGCCTCGGCCTCAAGCTGCTCGATGCAGCGTTGATCGCAGCCGAATGCGGCCGTGCCTGTCTGGCCGAGCCTCTGGTCGACACCGCTTTCGTCGCCGTCCCCTGGTTGACGGCAAAGGGTGATACTGCCGATCTGGCGGCAATTGCATCGGGCGAGAAAACCGTGCCACTCGCGCACGAAATCAACGGCTGGGTATCTGATGGCGATGGCTCCCCGCTGCAAAGCGTCGACCCGCTGCGAAATCTTACCGCCGCATCCGCAGAGGCGACCGACGACCCGCATCTGCTCAATCTGGGCGCTCTCATGTCTGCCGCACAGCTCGTTGGCATTGCCGATGCGATGCTCGAGCAGGCCGTTGAATATGCAAAGATACGCAAGCAATTCGGCCAGCCGATCGGTGCATTCCAGGCTGTGAAACACCATCTGGCGACTGCGACGGTTGCGCTGGAATTCACCAAGCCTGTCGTCTGGCGCGCGGCGCAAGCGATGGATGATGGCATCAGCAGCGCCGGGATCCACGTCAGTCATGCCAAGTTAGTCGCCGGCGATGCCGCGCTCCAAATGGCCGAGACGGCCATCCAGGTGCATGGCGCCATGGGCTATACTTACGAGGTCGACCTCCATTTCTGGATGAAGCGCAGCTGGGCATTGATCGGAGCCTGGGGCAACCGCGCTTTTCACATGAAACGGGTTGATAATGAAGTGATCGGTGGATCGCTGGACATCGGACCGGCACATACATTTGCATAAGGAAACCTGATGGCAGAAGCCTATATTATTGACGCAGTACGGACGCCGATAGGACGCAAGAAAGGCACACTTGCCGCGCTACACCCGGCTGACCTCGGTGCGCATCCGATCAAGGCACTGACGCAGCGCACGGACTTCGATGCCGGAGCCGTCGACGATGTCGTCTGGGGTTGCTGCGACACCATCGGTCCGCAAGCCGGTGATATCGGCCGGTCGGTCTGGCTGGTGGCAGGCCTGCCGCAACATGTTCCCGGAACAACCGTGGACCGTCAATGCGGGTCATCGCAGCAAGCATTGCACTTCGCCGCACAAGGCGTGATGTCGGGTACACAGGACTTGGTCGTGGCCGGGGGATCACAGGCCATGAATGCGATCCCGATGAGCGCCGCCATGTACGCGGGCCAGCCTTATGGCTTCGACAATCCGTTCAACACGTCGCCCGGCTGGGTCGCGCGCTACGGAGATGGCCTGCTCAACCAGATCAATTCGGCCGAAATGATCGCTGACAAATGGGATATCAGCCGCGAGCAGATGGAAATATGCGCGCTCGCCTCTCATCAGCGCGCGCAGGCGGCTACCGACAATGGCTGGTTCAAGAACGAGATTGCTCCCCTGGAAGGGCTGGAGGCGGACGAGACCATCCGGCCCGGCACGACATTGGAAGGCCTGGCTCAACTGAAGGTCATTCAGGAAGGCGGCAAGGTCACCGCAGGCGTCTCCAGCCAGAATTGTGATGGCGCAGCAGCCATGCTCGTGGCTTCAGAGCAGGCTGTCAAAGACCACGGGTTGAAGCCTCGTGCCCGCATTCATCATATATCGGTCCGGGCCGATGATCCGGTGTGGATGCTGACCGCACCGATCCCGGCGACCGAACACGCACTCAAAAAAGCGGGCATGACGGTGAATGATATCGACCTGTTCGAATGCAACGAGGCCTTTGCCAGCGTGCCTATGGCATGGATGAAGGAACTTGGCATTCCGCATGATAAGGTCAATATTCACGGAGGTGCAATCGCTCTGGGGCATCCGCTCGGCGCTACCGGCGCGCGGCTAATGACGACGCTGCTCAACGCACTGGAACGCACGGGTGGACGCTACGGACTTCAGACGATGTGTGAAGGTGGCGGGCAGGCCAATGTAACCATAATCGAGAGGCTCTGATGGGAATTTGTGACAATAGAACAGTTATCATAACCGGCGCTGCAGGTGGTCTGGGCAAGAGCTATGCGCTCGCCTTTGTGGCCGAAGGCGCAAATGTTGTGGTCAATGACATTGGCACCTCTCTTGGCGGTGAAGGCCGCGACACCAGCGCGGCAGACGCGGTGGTTGCAGAGATAAAGGCGGCGGGCGGTAACGCCATCGCCAATTACGAAGATGTTACCGACTGGGATGCGGGCAAGCGCATTGTCGATGCGGCAGTCGCGGCCTTTGGGGACCTGCATGTCATCGTCAACAACGCCGGAATTGTTCGCGACCGGATGTTTGTCTCGGCCACGCTCGATGAATGGGATGCGACAATGCATGTCCATCTGCGCGGCCATTTCTGTATCGCGCGGCACGCCGTTGATTACTGGCGCGCGCGTTCGAAAGAGGGCCACGAGATTGATGCCCGGATCATCAACACGACCTCGGGCGCAGGCCTGCAAGGGTCGATTGCGCAAGCGGCCTATTCAACGGCAAAAGGCGGCATCGCCTCCCTGACGCTGGTGCAGGCCGCTGAACTGGGGCGTTACGGCATCACCGCCAACGCTCTCGCGCCATCCGCCCGGACCCGCATGACCGAGCAGGCCTTTGCCGACAAGATGGCCACCGAGGGTGATGCGTTTGACGTTATGGACCCTGACAATATCGCTCCGACCGTTGTGTGGCTGGGTTCACCCCTGTCTAGGGACGTGACCGGCTGCGTTTTTGAACTGGAAGGCGGGAAAATCATGCTGGAGGATGGCTGGCGCGAAGGTCCGGTCATCGACAAGGGCGCGAAATGGCAGCCCGCCGATGTGGGCGGGGCGGTCAAGGAATTGCTCGAAAAACGCGTGGAGCCGCGGAAGGTCTGGGGGACCGCCTGATGGATTTTTCCTTTACCGACGAGCAACGGATGATCGCGGAAACGGCGCAAAGCTTCTTCGCCGAAAACGCGAGCAGTCAACGCACCCGCAAAGCAATGGCGGACGATGGCTTTGACCGCGAAACATGGCAGTCATTCTGCCAGGAACTGGGACTGAGTGGTTTGCTGATCCCGGAAGAATTTGGCGGCTCGGATCTGGGCATGGTGGAATTCGCCAATATTGCAGAAGCGGCTGGCGCGCAGGTCGCGGCCATTCCGTTGCTCGGACAAGTGACGGTCGGACAGGCGATTGCCGCAGGCGGAACGCCGGAGCAAAAGAGTATTTGGCTCCCCAAACTGGCCAGCGGTGAAATTGTTGCGGCTGCGGGCGGTGGCGCTGATCTCAAGTCCAACGGCAATAAATTGTCGGGCAAGGTCAGACTGATCCCACATGGCAATGTGGCAGAACTGTTCATATTATCCAATGACAGCGATGCATGGATCGTCGAAAGCGACGCGAGTGGATTTTCGGTCGAAACCCCAACAACGATGGATCAGACACGACCGCTTGCGACGCTCATTCTTGAAGACGTTACCGGCCAGCCTCTCGAAAATAGCGACGCGGCAGTGGCGGCTGGCAAAGCGGGCGGCTGGATTTGCCTCGCGGCCGAGGCTTTGGGCGGAGCGCAGGCCTGCCTTGATCGCACCGTCGCCTATTCAAAAGAGCGCGTACAATTCGGTCGGCCAATTGGCAGTTTCCAGGCTTACAAACATCGCGCAGCCGACATGATGATCGAGATCGAACAGGCGCGATCTGCCGTCTATTGGGCGGCTTGTGCGATCGATGAAGGATCGGATGACGCCGGGCTTGCCCTGCACGCGGCCAAGGCCTTTTGCGCCGATACTTTCTTCAAATGCGCCGGCGACATGATCCAACTGCACGGCGGGATCGGCTTCACTTGGGAACATGATGCGCATCTTTTCTTTAAGCGCGCGCGATCAATCCAGACTTTGCTTCTAGACGGGAACTGGCACCGCGAGCAAGTCGCGACAATGATATTGGGCGAAGCGGCATGAAGCTGGGATTCTCGAAAGCCGAAGAAGATTTTCGCACCGAATGTGCCGATTGGCTGACCGGCCAGATGGCTGGCGAGTTTTCCGATATCAAAGGCATCACGACACTGACCGCCAAAGCAGAGCGCCGCAAGCAATGGGAGCAGCAGCTCGCTGCGCACAAATGGTCGTGCATCGGCTGGCCGACCGAATGGGGCGGGCGCGGTGCAAGTCTGGCCGAACAGGTTATTTTCGCCGAGGAATATGCCCGCGCGGGTGTGCCGGGGCGGGTCAATCATATCGGTATCGAGCTTGCCGGACCGACCATCCTGACATTCGGAACGGACGAACAGAAAAAGCGCTTCCTGCCTGATATTGCGGCAGGAAAAACGATCTTCTGTCAGGGGTTTTCCGAACCCAATGCCGGTTCCGATCTCGCCAGCGTACGGACCAAGGCGCGGCTTGAGGGGAGCAAGTGGGTGGTCAACGGGCAAAAAATCTGGACCAGCCTGGCGCATATTTCCGACTGGATTTTCGTGATTGCGCGCAGCGAAGAGGGTACAAAGGGACCCAAAGGCCTGACCTTCCTGATGATGCCGATCGACCAGCCCGGGATTGAAATTCGCGGGATCAAGCAGATCAACGGTGACGCGGAATTTAACGAAACCTTCTTCACCGACGCCACTTGCGCCGAAGACAGTCTGATCGGAGCGCCCGGCGAAGGCTGGAGGATCGCGATGGGGCTATTGGCCTTTGAACGCGGCGTGTCGACACTGGGCCAGCAAATGGGTTTCCGCAACGAGCTGGATGAAATCATCGCCGCCGCAAAAGCCAATGGGTCCGCGAGTGGCCCGCTGATCCGGCAGCGGATTGCAAAGGCCGAAATCGGCTTGCACCTGATGCGCTATGGGGCGCTGCGGATGCTATCCAACACCGACCATTCAAAAGTGGATGGCGCTGCGCTCACCTATAAAATTCAGTGGGCGAGCTGGCGCAGAACACTCGGCGAACTGGGCATGGATGTGCTAGGCCAGGCGGGAGAGGTCACCGACAACCCGGACTATGAGTGGAGCACCCTGCCCAATCTGTTCCTCTATTCGCGTTCGGATACGATCTACGGCGGCACCAACCAGATCCAGCGCAACCTGATTGCCGAACGTGCGCTCGGCATGCCCCGCGAACCCAGAGGTGATACATGATGGTACCGGCTTATCCAGAACCGCGAGATTTGCTCAAAGGCAAGACCGTCGTTGTCACAGCGGCAGCAGGAACCGGCATCGGTTTTTCCGCAGCCAAACGCGCAGTCGAGGAAGGCGCAATTGTTCTGATCAGTGACTTCCACGAACGGCGACTGGGCGAAGCCGCAGACTCCATCGCCGAGGCGACGGGCACGCGCCCGGCGACTTGCGTGTGCGATGTAACCAATCAGGAGCATATCGACAATCTTCGCGATACTGCAGTTGCGGCGCTCGGCCATGTCGATGTGCTGATCAACAATGCGGGCCTTGGTGGGGAGGTCGCTGTGGTCGACATGACGGACGAGCAATGGGAGCGCGTTCTCGACGTCACGCTCAACAGCGTATTCCGGATGACTCGTTCTTTTCTGCCCCATATGCAGGAGCGCAAGACCGGCGCCATCGTCAACAACGCCTCTGTGCTGGGATGGCGCGCGCAAAAGGGACAGGCCCATTATGCAGCCGCCAAAGCCGGCGTGATGGCGTTCACCCGCTGCTCGGCAGTCGAGGTGGCGGAATTTGGCGTACGGATCAATGCGGTGGCACCCAGTATCGCAATGCACGCCTTCCTGGCAAAAGTCACAAGCGAAGAATTGCTCGACGAACTGTCCGCCAAGGAAGCCTTTGGCCGTCCGGCTGAGGTGTGGGAAGTGGCCAATGTCATGCTCTTCCTCGCCAGCGATCTTTCCTCCTACATGACCGGAGAGATAGTCTCCGTCTCCAGCCAGAGGGCCTGAATATGGTCAAAGTATATGAAAGCCCACGCGATCTTGTTGGCCAGGAAGGCACCATTTTGGGCCCGAGCGACTGGCTGTTGATCGATCAGGAACGGGTCAATGGATTTGCCGATGTCACCGGTGATCACCAATGGATCCATGTCGACGAAGAGCGCGCCAAAGATGGCCCTTTTGGCGGTACGATAGCCCACGGCTATCTGACGATGAGTCTCGTCAACATGTTCCTTCCCACTTTGGTGGAGGTTCGCGGCTTCACCCATGCGGTCAATATCGGTGCCGATCGCCTGCGCTTTATCGCGCCTGTTTTGGTGGGCAGCAATATCCGCGCGGTGGGAGAGATCGTCAAGGTCGAGGAAATCAAAGGCGCGATCCAGCAGATCATCCGCGTCACCATCGAGATTGAAGGCAGCGACAAGCCGGCCTGCATTATTGATACCGTTAGCATCTATTACCCGGAGGATTGAATATGCCCGTTACAAGTGACGACAAGATCAAGGCCGTCCATGCCTATATCGATGGATTTTCAAAGGGAGACGCCGAGACGATTGCCGCACTCTATGCCGATGATGCGACCGTGGAAGACCCGATGGGCACTCCGATAAAGCAGGGCATTGACGCAATTCGTGAATTTTACTCTGGCGCGATGGCCAGCGGCGCGAAACTGGAGCTTCTCGGGACACCGCGCTGCACTGGTGATTATGTCGCTTTCCCGTTCGCGGTAAAATTGAACATGAATGGTGAGGATGCGCAAATCGAGGTCATTGATACTTTCCGGTTCAATGACGAGGGCAAGGTCATTGAAATGCGGGCCTTTTGGGGGCCGGAAAATTTCGTGACCGGTTGAATATATGACGGATAACACTCTACCATCTACCATTCCGCATGTTGCCGAAGATGCGGCCCGGCGCTGGGGTGATGCTCCTGCTTTGCTCGAAAACGGCGAAGAGTGGAGCTTTAACCAGCTGTGGCAGCGGGCGCGGGAAAGTGCCTCGGCATTTCTGGCCCAGGGCATCGGCAGGGGCGACCGCGTTGCGATCTGGGCACCCAATTGCCGCGAGTGGATTATCATTGCACTGGGCGCATTAACGGCGGGTGCAGCCGTAGTGCCCCTCAACACTAGGCTGAAAGGCCGCGAGGCCGGTGACATATTGCGTCGGACACAAGCAAAGCTGCTGTTCACCGTCGATGATTTTCTCGACACCGATTATCCGGCGCTGCTCGCAGGGGAAAATCTACCTGATCTGCAAAAGACGCTGCTAATTGGCCGTGATCTGAATGCATTTCTGGCTGGCGGGAAAGGAGCGGATGACCCTGCCGTTGATGTAGCGCTGAGCTCTCTTTCACCCGATGATATTTCCGATATCATGTTTACCAGCGGTACGACTGGAATACCCAAGGGCGTGTTGACGACACACAGTCGCATCGTTCCGATGTTCCGGCATTGGGTCGAGGTGATGGGACTGGAAGAAGGCGATCGATATCTGATCATCAACCCCTTCTTCCACAGCTTCGGCTTCAAGGCCGGCTGGGTCGCGTCCCTTATCGCGGGCGCAGTGACTATCCCGATGCCCAGCTTTGATATCTCTGCGGTGATCGAGAGAATTGAACAGGACCGGGTCAACTTCATCCCCGGACCACCGACGATCTATCAGGCTCTCCTGGCGGCAAAGGCCAAAAAGGATTTCGATACAAGCTCGCTCAGGGGCGCAGCCACCGGTGCGGCCACGGTGCCACCGGAACTGATCCGGCGGATGCGCGAGGAACTGAACCTGACCGATACAGTTACCGCCTATGGCATGACCGAATGCTCTACCATCACGGCCTGCCGCCGCGGTGACCCCGCAGACCTGATCGCGATGAGTTGCGGAAAGGCGATACCTGGTCTGGAAGTCGTGATCGCGGGTGACGACGGGACAGAAGTCATGCGCGGCGAAACCGGCGAGATCCGGGTGCGCGGCTATGCGACAATGCTGGGATATCTCGATGATCCTGAAGCGACAGCAGAAGCCATTGATGGCGACGGCTGGCTTCATACCGGCGATGTTGGCACGATGGATGATGACGGTTATGTCCGCATCACTGACCGCATGAAGGACATGTATATATCCGGCGGGTTCAACTGCTATCCGGCGGAAATCGAGAAACTGTTATCTGAACATCCCGCTGTTGGAATGATCGCCGTGATCGGTATTGCTGATGAGCGAATGGGAGAAGTGGGCAAAGCGTTTGTTGTACCGCGTCCGGGAACCGAAATTGATGAGACAAGCCTGAAGCAATGGGCCGGAGAAAATATGGCCAATTACAAAATTCCCAAGATAATCCAAGTCTGTACCGCACTACCGCTCAATGCTTCAGGCAAGGTGCTAAAAATCGATCTGCGTACTTTTAATCAGTAGGTCGCTGGTTCAAACCCAGCAGGGTTCACCATTATTCCAGTTAGTTAGATGGAAACAGCGTTCTAAGAACGAATTTCAGAATGCTATTAAAAACGATGGATTCTGATTGAATTTCGGTCGATCAGCTAAGGGCAGAGACAAGCATGAGGGTTTAACATATCTGTTGCAAGATACAAAATCACGCTTTAGTGTATTAATACACCAATGCAGATCATGGACTCGTTTGAGTCTCAACCATCTGCAAATTAATGGCAACGACCAATAGCCAGGCAGGTTTGATTCAAGGTCCGCAAATGCAACAGCTCCCCGCCCGATCAATATGCTATTTTTCATCTTTCCTAATTGTGCTGCTGAGCTTCGGTATCGGGTCTTCTGCATCCGCAAAAAATGTAACTTTGAGAGACCGGCTCGACTATGTGGTTGTCGATGCGAACATGCCGTCTGCCGCGATCACAGTCTTGAAGGATGGTGAGACAGTGGCAGCTGAAGTTATCGGTTATGCCGATCGCGAGAACGGCATTCAAGCTACACTGGATACTTCATATTCTGTCGCATCAGTTTCAAAGCCAATCACAGCGGTCGCCATCATGATCCTAGCCGAACGGGGGCTGATTGATCTTGACGCGCCGATCAATGACTATCTGGGCGAAGCCAAGCTTGTCGCGCATGTCGGCAATTCTGACGACGCCACCGTCAGGCGCGTTCTCAACCACACTGCCGGGCTGCCAGGGCACTATCACTTTTTCTATGAGGATGAAGGGGTTGGCCCGCCGTCAATGGAGGACAGCATAGGCCAATATGGTAAAATCGTTACCGGGCCGGGGGAAGTTCAGCATTATTCAAACTTCGGCTATGGGGTCCTCGGCTATGTAATTGCCAGAGTGTCGGGAAAGCCCTATGGCGAGTTTATCAGAGATGAGATATTTGCCCCCTTGGGTATGAAGCATAGCTTTGTTCCGCCTGATCAACCGTTTCCGGAAAATACGGCCAAACGTTATTGGAAAGACGGATCGCTCATTCCGTTCTACGACACCGATCATCGCGGCGCTTCGGCAATCTATTCCAGTGCTGGCGATTTGGCACGGTTCGGCCAATTCATTATCGCGGCGGGCAAAGGCAAGGGTATCATCCTCTCATCCGCATCGATCAAGGAAATATACTCGGAAAAATATCGAAGAAACGGTGCGAAAAACTATTATGGCTTGGGTCTGATCGTGCGCCAACACGCTGGCCGCAATGTGATTTTCCACGACGGCAATATGCCCGGAGCCTCCGCAGAGCTGTTCATCATGCCGGATGAAAACCTCGTTATCGCATCGGTAGCCAATGGCGGCGGCCATCAGGTTTCGCGCTTGAGAAACGTTGCTCTGGGAGTGCTCGCACCGGAACTTTCTGAACCGAGCAAGAGCAGTATCACCGCAATCAGCGAGTCCGAGGGACAATGGACAGGCCATATTGCCCTGAGTGAAACCCGATCAATTCCGGTTAAACTCCGCTTTGATGCTGAAGGCAAAGTCGCTGGCTGGATTGACGGAAAAATGCTGGATTTACTCGATGCAGAAGTCGACGAAGACGGCCTTTTACAATTATCATTTGATGGCTTTAACATACCGACAGCCGCCGCCGAGCGCTACCCGCACCTGATACGGTTCTTCCTGAAACACCGAAGCGATGTGCTGAACGGATATGTCAGCGCCCATGAGCGTCCACGAAAAGGGCGAGCAGGGAGTTCATTGCCATATTCAGTCGAACTGCACCGAGGGGCCTTGAAAACCAATAGCAGAAATCCAGACGCCGATTAGTTTCTTCGTTCATTTTGAAAGGATATATACCCGTGATTATTCCGCAAAACATACTCGGCATTTGCTTGCTGATATCATCTCTGTTTTTCACCAGTGCCGATGCAAGGGCTACAGAACCGCCCTCGGTTCGCGGCACTACGGCGGCCGACGCCTCCTCTGATCTATACAAAGCCATAATGGCAAAGGACTATCTCCTGTTTACGGTGGCGTTCAATGATTGCGATGAAACAGTACTCAATCGATTGTTCGATGAT
The DNA here is from genome assembly GCA_965534715.1 of uncultured Parasphingorhabdus sp. Lineage (GTDB taxonomy): Bacteria > Pseudomonadota > Alphaproteobacteria > Sphingomonadales > Sphingomonadaceae > Parasphingorhabdus. Next base: position 39,039 of record CBETBW010000005.1, on the reverse strand, counting down.
AATTTTGAATTTTATCACGACAAAGGCGGGGTAACGTTGACCAAGGTAGAATTTATCAAAATGGGTCGGGAACGGCGCTGCGAACAAAAAATCTACTTGGAACGCAGGCTTATAACCGAGAGCATGAAGATATTTCCGCTCTACAAAAAAGGCCAACTATATGGCGCCGTTCAGACCGGAGACCATGATTTTTATATCAAAGATCAGAATGGGGCACTTAAATTGGTTGAAACCGCGACGTTTACAACCTTGTGGATCAAGCGGGGAGAGGATTGGAAAATGAGCCGTGCCCTGAGCTATAATCATGTTTCGGTTGATTAGCGGCGGTGTTGCTGATCCGGGTTTCAAATGGACAACGGGTAGCCGTGTCGGCGTGTCGTTCGGACGATTACGGATTACGGTGGGATTCCGGTGACATTATACCAAATGCACTAATTTAGTCGCCCCACCTCACCAAAACCCTGCCCTTCCTAGTATCGCACTCTTCCACATGCCCGCTATGCTCTCCAATCTGAAAGATTGCTCCAATTTGGGGCGAATAACCATGCAAGGGAGGCGTGCACCAAAAAAGGGGCGGCATTTTGCGGTTCTTCAGCTTGGTTGCAGATTAACCGATCACAGTCGTTTCGCATGCCACCGCAAATGATCATCCATGAACGTGGAAATGAAATAATAGCTGTGGTCATAGCCAGCACGGAAGTTCAGCGTCAAAGGGATGGATGCCTTCTCGCAAGCATCAACCAGTAACTGCGGTTTCAGTTGCTCCTCCAGAAAATCGTCCGCTGCGCCCTGGTCCATCAGGATTTCGGAAACGCGCGCACCATTATCAATCAATTCACAGGCGTCATATTCACCCCAGGCCGCCTTATCTTCTCCCAAATAGCGGCCCAGCGCCTTCTTCCCCCAGGGACATTGTGATGGAGCAACGATCGGCGCGAAGGCCGAAACAGATTTATACCGGTCCGGGTTGCGCAAAGCGATGGTGAGCGCGCCATGGCCACCCATGCTATGCCCAAAAATTCCCTGTCGCCCCATATCAGCCGAAAAATTGGAAGCGATCAGGTCGGGCAGTTCTTTTTCCATATAGCTGCGCATCTGGAAATGTTCGGACCATGGCTCTTCGGTGGCATCGACGTAGAAACCGGCCCCCTGTCCCATGTCATAAGCGGAATCATCAGGCACACCCTCGCCTCGTGGCGAGGTATCCGGCGCAACGATGATCAGTCCCAATTCGCTCGCGGCTCTGCGATATTCACCCTTTTCCATCACATTGGCATGGTTGCAGGTCAGGCCGGACAAATACCAGAGAACCGGTAGTTTTGTGCCTTCTTCATGATCGGGAACATAGACCGCGAAGGTCATTTTGGTTCCTGTTTCCTTGGAAGCATGGGAATAGACGCCCTGCGTTCCTTCAAAACTCCTGTTTGTCGAGATAATATCCATCAGAACACCACCACACTGCGGATGCTCTCGCCGGCGTGCATCAGGTCAAAGCCTTTGTTGATCTCGTCCAGCGTCAATGTGTGGGTAATCATCGGGTCGATTTCGATCTTGCCGTTCACATACCAGTCGACGATTTTCGGAACATCGGTCCGCCCACGCGCGCCGCCAAACGCGCTGCCCTTCCAGACGCGCCCCGTGACCAGTTGAAACGGCCGGGTGGAGATTTCCTTGCCGGCTTCGGCAACGCCGATAACAATGCTCTCGCCCCAGCCGCGATGACAGGCTTCGAGCGCCTGTCGCATCACGTTGACGTTGCCGGTACAATCAAAAGTATAGTCCGCGCCGCCATTGGTAAGCGCCACCAGATGCTCGACAATATCGTCGTCGATCTTTGTCGGATTGACGAAATGGGTCATGCCGAATTTCCGGCCCCATGCTTCGCGGTCATCGTTGATATCGACCCCGATAATCATGTCCGCACCGACCATCCGTGCGCCTTGCAGCACGTTCAGTCCAATACCGCCGAGGCCGAATACGACGATGTTCGAGCCGGGCTCGACCTTCGCCGTGTTGACCACCGCGCCGACGCCAGTGGTGACGCCGCAACCGATGTAGCAGCTCTTGTCAAATGGAGCATCGGTCCGGATTTTGGCGACCGCGATTTCCGGCAAAACGATGAAGTTCGAAAAGGTCGAACAGCCCATATAATGATAGAGAGTCTCGCCCTTGTAGGACATCCGGCTGGTGCCGTCGGGCATCAGCCCCTGTCCCTGGGTCGAGCGGATCGCGGTGCACAGGTTGGTTTTGCCGGAGAGACAGCTTTTGCACTGGCGACATTCGGGCGTGTAGAGCGGGATGACATGATCGTCAGGAGACACCGAGGTGACCCCCGGTCCCACTTCCCGCACGATACCGGCGCCTTCGTGGCCCAATACGCTCGGAAACTTGCCTTCGCTGTCCAGCCCGTCCAGAGTGTAGGCGTCGGTATGGCAAATGCCGGTTGCCATAATCTCGACCAGCACTTCGCCCGCTTTTGGGCCCTCCAGATCAAGTTCGACAATCTCAAGCGGCTTTTTGGCTTCAAATGCGACAGCTGCGCGGGTTTTCATGATGTTAGTCTTTCCCTGTTGATCCAGATAAGCCATTGTAAGGGACATGCACTTATCCGCAAGTTAGAACATTTGATCTCAATCGGTCGCAAATATGCTTGCGCGCAAGATTAAAGGACCAGAATGGATGCAGGACTATAATGCCATACGCGAGGAAGTCGCCAAGCTTTGCCAGAAATTCCCGGGAGAATATTGGCGGGCGCGGGACAAGGCGCGCGAATATCCGAGTGATTTTGTCGCCGCACTGGGTGAGGCGGGATATCTGGCAGTATTGATCCCGGAAGAATTTGGCGGAGCAGGCCTGCCGATTTCGGCTGCGGCGGCAATCCTGGAAGAAATTCAGGCGCAAGGATGCAATGGCGGCGCGGTCCATGCACAAATGTATATCATGGGCACGCTGTTGCGCCACGGATCGGAGGAGCAGAAAGCCCAATATCTGCCGAAAATTGCCACCGGCAAACTGCGGCTTCAGGCTTTTGCCGTGACCGAACCCACCAGCGGCACCGATACGCTAGCGCTCAAAACCGTAGCGAAACGTGACGGGGATGATTATGTCATAAACGGTCAGAAATTATGGACGAGCCGGGCCGAGCATAGCGACTTGATGCTGTTGCTCACCCGCACCACGCCGCGTGATCAGGTCAGCAAGCGCACCGACGGCCTGTCGGTCTTTCTCGTCGACATGAATGCGGCGCTGGGCAACGGACTGACCATCCGGCCGATCGAAACCATGATGAACCACAGCACCACCGAATTGTTCTTCGACAATATGCGAGTCCCCGCCGCCAATTTGATCGGCGAGGAAGGCAACGGCTTCCGCTATATTCTCTCCGGCATGAACGCCGAGCGGCTGCTGATCGCGGCAGAATGTATCGGCGATGCCAAATGGTTCATTGAAAAGGCCACCGCCTATGCCAAGGAACGGGTGCTGTTTGGCCGCCCGATCGGCCAGAATCAGGGCGTCCAATTCCCGATTGCCCGCGCCTATGCGCAAATGCGCGCGGCGGAACTTCTGGTCCACGAAGGCCTGCGCAAATATGAAGCGGGAGAAAATTGCGGCCAGGAAGCTAATATGGCCAAGATGCTCGCCGCCGACGCTAGCTGGGCCGCCGGAGAAGTCTGCGTCCAGACCCATGGCGGCTTCGGCTTTGCAGCGGAATATGATATCGAACGCAAGTTCCGCGAAACCCGGCTCTATCAGGTTGCCCCGATCAGCACCAATATGATCCTGTCCTACGTCGCCGAACATGTGTTGGGTCTGCCGAGGAGCTATTGATGAACCGATGGGCAGACTGGATCGGCAAGAGCGAAATGCGTAGCGACATCATAACGCCAGGATTGCTGCAACGGTTTTGCGCGACTTTCGACAGACCGGTGATGGATGAAATTCCGCAGGGTCTCCACTGGTGCCTCTGCCTGCCCGATGCGCTCACCGCAGAACTGGCGGAGGATGGCCATCCCGCAAAAGGCGGTTTCCTCCCGCCCATCCCCCTGCCCCGCCGGATGTGGGCGTCGAGCAGCGCCTCTTTTGAGCATCCGTTGCAACTCGGTGACGAAGTATCGCGCGTATCCTCCATCGCCTCGATCGAGGAAAAGTCGGGAAGGTCGGGCGATCTGGTATTTGTCGCCATCGATCATGAAATGCGCGTCGGCAACCGTATCGCCATAAGCGAACGGCAGATTCTCGTTTATCGAGAACCCGCCACGACGTCGGCACCTGCCAACTTGGCAAGCGACGATCCACCAGACCTTCAGCAATGGGACTGGCAGCAGAAAATTGTCCCGTCCGAGCCATTCTTGTTCCGCTATTCGGCGCTGACCTTCAACAGCCACCGCATCCACTATGACCGGCCTTATGCGATGGAGGAAGAGGGATATCCCGGTCTCGTGGTCCAAGGTCCGCTGATGGCGACATTGTTGCTGAACCTGGCCGCAAGCGAACTGGGCGCGAACAGGCTGTCGAGTTTTTCCTTCCGGGGCCAGACACCCGCCTTTGCCAACAGCACCCTGTATCTGGTTGGCAGACGCGAGAGCCAGAAAATTACGCTCGCGGTGATGGGCATGGACGGCAGCGAGATCATGACCGCGGAAGCGGCGATCTAGGCACCGCCCTTGCCAGCTTTACAGCAACGCGCCTTTTTATTTTCTGTGACCTTTGGCCCAAAGCTTTGAATTTTCGCTTTTTTTCGTCACCGGTCCGGAGCCGAGTGTGACCTTTCGGGCGGCGGCAAAATCCGGTCGGATTGTTGGCGGGTGAGCGATGCCGTTTTGATTATATCCAGAATATCAAAGAGCCTGTCCCGAGTCTGGCGCAGGACCGGTCACGAGAATAACTGATCTGTTACAGTGTAGGAAAGGGCTTTTGCAGGCTTGGATTTTCGGAATTGCAGTGGCGGGGATATCAAGTGCTCTGTCCCGTAAACTGGACAATATCCCCATACCGGCAATTGAAAACTCTCCGTTCGTGCTGAGTGTTACCAGATGCCAGTGGTGCTGAAACCAATTCATGGTGGCGAAAGACAGCGACGATCGAACCCAAAAGAAAAGCCCAGCAACTGCGGATCACGCGGCCACTGGGCTTTCCATTGTTCCAACCTGACCTAGAAACGGTCGGCGTTCATAACCTTGGTCCAGGCGGCGACGAAGTCGTTCACGAACATCTCGTTCGCATCGTCTGAAGCATAGGCTTCGGACACCGCTCGAAGTTCGGAGTTCGATCCGAAAACCAGATCAACCGGAGTTGCCGTCCATTTCAGCTTGCCGCTAGTCCGGTCGTAACCCTCGTAAAGGCCGTTGGTCTTCGCCGACTTTTGCCACTTGGTCGACATGCTGAGCAGGTTCACGAAGAAATCGTTGCTTAGCGCACCCGGACGGCTGGTGAATATGCCATCTGCCGAGTGCCCGGTGTTTGCATCGAGTGCGCGCATGCCGCCAACCAACACAGTCATCTCCGGAACCGTCAAATCCAGCATGCTCGCCTTGTCTACCAGCATTTGCGCCGGTGGAAGGTCGCTGTCCGCACCATAATAGTTACGGAAACCATCGGCGCGGGGCCGCAAATGCTCGTAAGATGCGACATCGGTCTGCGCCTGTGCGGCATCTACCCGGCCAGGAGTGAATGGCACGGTCACGTCACGGCCAGCCTTCTTCGCCGCCTGTTCGATCGCCGCATTACCGCCCAGCACGATCAGATCGGCGAGCGAAACCTGTTTGTTGCCCTTGGCCGAACGGTTGAATTTCTGCTGAACACCCTCGAGCTTGCCAAGCACCTTGGTCAGTTCGGCCGGGTCATTGACCGCCCAGGACTTGGCCGGTTGCAGCCGGACGCGGGCGCCATTGGCACCGCCCCGCATGTCAGTCCCGCGAAAGGTCGATGCGGAGGCCCATGCGGCCTTGATCAATTCCGGGCCGGTCAGGCCGGTCGCAAGGATATTCGCCTTGAGCTGGCTCACGTCCGATCCATCTATCGCCGCGTAATTCGCCTTTGGCAGTGGGTCCTGCCAGGAGAAAGATTGCTGCGGTGCGTCTTTGCCGAGATAGCGGGCGCTTGGCCCCATATCGCGGTGAATCAGCTTGAACCACGCACGCGCGAAAGCATCCTTGAACTCCTCGGGATTGTCGTGGAATCGCTGGGAGATCACGCGGAAGCCGGGATCTGCTTTCAGTGCGATATCGGTAGTGAACATGATCGGCGCATGCGTCTTGCCCTTGACATGAGCGTCGGGGACCAAATTGGCGGCAGTGGCGGCGCTGGGAATCCATTGTGTCGCTCCGGCCGGACTCTTCGTCTTGACCCAGTCGAAACGGAACAGATTGTCGAAATACTGGGTCGTGAAGGCAACGGGGTTAGACGTCCACGCGCCTTCCAGACCGCTGGATACGGTGTCCTCGGCGTTGCCCTTGCCACATTTGTTTTCCCAGCCAAGCCCCTGCTGCTCGACACCCGCGCCTGCGGGATCGGCGCCAACGCATTCATCCGGCTTGTACGCACCGTGCGCTTTGCCAAACGTGTGTCCACCGGCGATCAGGGCAATCGTCTCTTCATCGTTCATTGCCATGTTGCCGAAAGCGATGCGAATGGCCTTTGCGGCTGCGAGCGGATCGGGATTGCCGCCTGGTCCTTCCGGGTTAACGTAGATCAAGCCCATCTGGGTCGCGGCGAGTGGCCCCTTGAGATTGCCATCCTTGTCGAAGCGGTCGGCGGCGAGGAACTCCGTTTCCGGCCCCCAGAACACCAGGTCCGGTTCCCAGGCGTCGGAGCGGCCACCAGCGAAACCAAGAGTTTTGAAACCCATGTTTTCCAGCGCGACATTGCCCGTGAGGACCATCAGGTCACCCCAGGAGAGCTTGCGACCGTATTTCTGCTTGATCGGCCAGATGAGGCGGCGCGCCTTGTCGAGACTGACATTGTCGGGCCAGGAGTTGAGCGGCTCGAAACGCTGTTCCGCCCCGCCGGCCCCGCCGCGCCCGTCACCGACGCGGTAGGTACCCGCACCGTGCCAGGCCATGCGAATGAAAAAAGGGCCATAGTTACCATAATCGGCCGGCCACCACGGCTGGGAGGTGGTGAGAGCCTTCTCGATATCTGCCTTGACGGCGTCGAGGTCGAGCGTCGCGAACTCGACCGCGTAATCAAAGTTGTCACCATAGGGATTGCCCCCCGCATCGTTCTGGCGCAGTGCGCTCAGGTCTAGCCGGTTCGGCCACCAGTCCTGGTTGGTCATGACCTTTACTTCTTGGGCCTGAGCCGGACTTGCAGCTACCAACGGCGTCATCGATGCTGCCAACAATGCGAAAAGCGAAACTTGTGATTTGAACATCTTTCTCTCCTTGAGATTTTCCAGTTATTGATTCCAACTTTAGGCTCACCCGGATAGATGGCGAAACCAGTAAATTTCCTTAGTATAATCGAACCTGTCAATTAACTTCGCACCCCGAAACGATCACCATCGGATTTCCGGACCTGGGAATATGGGAAGGGAAACAGCAGGGATTTATGAAGCGGCAGATGCGCGAATATTTGCAGGCCAACCGCTACATTCGGTTGCTCGGAACCAAAGCCGACTGTCCAGAAATCCGGATAGCTTGGGCCCGGGAGACGGATTTTGAAAATTTCATTGGACATGACCAAAGAAGCCCGGCGGTCGGGTCGCAAAAACCGCCGAGCTTCCCATGGATACCCACAAAGGGCTTGATACGGCATCGGGATGGAGCGGGATAAACTACTCCATCGGATCGTTGCCGCAAGATCTTGTTAACCTGCATCTATTTGCGGACACTGTGATCGCGATCACGGACCAAATTAAAAAAGCAACACGAATCATAAAACCGGCTGCCAGATCATGCCGACGCGCGACTTATGGGGACTTGCCGGGAAACGGGTGCGAAGCCGCCTGCGTGACGACGAACGGCTTCGCAAGAGCGGAATAGCCGATTCGCATCCGTCTTCCTGTGACGGAAATCACCTTGTCTGTGCTACGGCGTCGACCGCGGAATGATACTCAAACCGTCCGTTTCGCGCGGTCTTTCTGGTTCTGGCCCTGGATCGCGTCTTTGGCGGCGTTCCATTCGTCGTCGCCCCAGCCGAGCAGCTGCGAAAAATTACCACCACCGGCAAGATAGCTGCCGCCGTCAATAGCGATGGTCTGGCCGGTGAGATATTCGACTCCGGGACCGAGCAGGAAGGCAGCGAGATTGGCGAGCTCATGCATTTCGCCGGGCCGATCCATTGGTGCGCCGCTGCGTTGGCGGTCTTCGTCGCTGCCGGTCGGGTTGAGGCGGCTGGACATGCCCTCGGTCGGGAACAGTCCCGGTGCGATGGCATTGAGACGGATATTGTAGCGCGCCCATTCAACCGCCAGGCTCTGGGTCATCACATTGATCCCGGCCTTGGACATCGCGCTGGGCACGGTGAAGGCACTGCCGTTCCAGACCCAGGTGGTGAGAATCGATACGACATTGCCGCGCGTCTTGCCTTCGATCCAGCGCTTGCCGATGTCGTGGGTCATATAGAATGTACCGCGAAAGACGATATTGGCAATCGCGTCAAAGCCGCGGATCGACAGATCCTCGGTCCGCGAGATGAAATTACCCGCTGCGTTGTTGATCAGGCCGGTGAGCGGGCCGTGCTGCTGCCAAATGATATCATTCATTTCGCTGATCATCTCCGCATTGCGGATATCGCACGGGTGCGGGACGACCTTGCCGCCATGTTTCGCGACCAGTTCTTCCGCCGTCGCCTGGCACACCTCGCCGCGCCGGCCGCAAATATGGACCTCGGCGCCGAGCTTGAGCAGGCCTTCGGCCATTTCCTTGCCCAGACCGGTGCCGCCGCCGGTCACGAGAATCCGTTCGCCCTGCATCAGACCATCGCGGAACATGAGTTTGCTGGTGTCCATATCATCCTGTCCTGTTCTTTTGTTCTGCCGCTCATGCGTGATGAGTCGCGACATTCAAACTAGCAGTAATGATGCACGGGAAAAGATGATTGTCGCGGCAGGCTTTGGTGCCGGAGTTTCGGACCGCCGTTGCATCAATCATTGCGCAAAGAAAAACGGGAGCTTATCCGAAGATAAGCTCCCGCTGCGCCTCTGTTGGGGCTGCTGTCCTCTTGCGATTCCAGCGGCCGCTTGTTCAGCGTCCGGTTTCCGGGCCGAATGCGTTAATGGTCGGTTGTTATCCACGGTTCCGCTTGCGCTTCTTCGCTTCGGTTCCCAACCCGCATTTGGTCCAGTCACCTGATGATCTTTGTCTGGCCGATCTGTTCCGGCTCGCGCCTTCCCGTTTCGGTCTTTCTCCGATCATCCACCGAGAGATCATTTTCCTTTTCTTGCGAAAAACAAACTGGTCGTCTCGATCATCTTCCGGGTCCCGGGCTGTCCTGCGGGTCATTGCTGACTGGTCGCTGGTTCGTCCGTTTTCCTTTCGATGACCGATATATGACTCCTGATTCCGAGTCGCACCTAGCGGAAAATGGCAAGTTATCCACAAGCAGAACAGTTATCGGTGGAAAACTCCTGCCGATCTGGTGGATAAGAATTGCACTTTGTACTGTCGGGTGAATTTTTGCAGTCAGTTGTCCGCTGGTCCGGGCCTTCGTTTGGGAGGGGATATGGAAGGACCGGACCTTTGGACCAACCCCGGTGCCTCGATCGGGAGGGGGATGAGGCAGCCGGAGTTGTAACTCTTTGCCTTAGACCTGAACCGTCGAAAACAGCACGATGCTGCTAACGGAAAGGGCGGCGATAATATTGAAAAGCGTTCTCATGGATTTTATCCTTTTTCCAAACGCCGATCAAACATCTCTTTTCCTGCGTAACTTACAGGTTGGAAATGGTCGCTTGGGATTTGCGTTTCAATTGAAAACGAAGTTCAATCTATTGCATTATTTGCAACTGAAAAAGTGACACATTGCCTCGAGAAGAGAGTTAGTCCGCTGAAAATGCTAGAAAATACCCTTGAGTAACTTCTTGCCCTTGTCGAGCGGGTTACGCCGGAACTTGGCTTCTTCCCTGCCAATATAGGTGAAAATTCCGTCCAGCGTCTGATCCGTGACACTGTCGGTCAGGCCATCGCGCGAAAAGTCTGCTCCGCCCAGACGGGCCAGCGAGGAGATCGATCCGAGCCGCTCGACCTGCTCATAAGCGCCGAGGTCCCCCAGCGCTTTTTCCACCAATGGGCGGACTTTGACGGCCAATTCTGCACCAGATGTTCGTTGAAGATATTCAGAACCGGCCGCTTCGCCGCCGGTTACAATACCAACGCCGTCCTGCAATGTGAGACCGTCAATCGCCGAGCGAAACACGGGCTTGGCCTCAAGAGCGGCCCTGCCCGCCGCGTCATTGAGCGTTTTGGTAATGCCCTTGGTCAGCCCGGCCTTGCTGGTGAAGCGCAAGATGCTCGATGCCTTCTGCAGCGGACCGGGCAGCAATATCCGCACTGCCTTGTCGGCGTAGAAAGCACCCGGTTCGGAAAGCTTGTCGAGCGCATTGTCAGAGGCATCGCCCAAAATGCCCTTCACGCCCGAACTTTGCGCCACCGCTGGTGTCGCCGTGAAAGCCATCAGCGCCAGCGGGGCTGTCGCGAAGGCGATGGCGGCGCAAAATCTACTAGAGTTTTTTCCGTGACGCATGACCGTTTCTCCTGAATTATTTCAGGAGGTCATAGCATATTCCCTCGGCCCACGCCTGAACACCTCGGGTTATGCCGGTAAAATCGTGTAAATTTGGGTTTTGCGGAGGCTATTTCCGTTCGGAAAATTCCAGGACGCCTTTGGTTTCTTTCGCGGATATTTCGGTCAGCGCCAGCGAGAACGGGTCCCCGTCTTCGGTTTTACCCGAAAGGTTCGTCCCGTTTCGCGCGACTTCGAAATCATTGGCGGTCAATCGCGTTTCATACCAGCTGGCCAGTTTTTCGACACCCGCTGGCGCCTTGAAACTGATCTTGACGGAGCCGCCCTGTCCGTCCTTATCCTGGATATCAAAGCTGGTCACACGGCTGCCGGGATAGAGATCGACATCGTTCATGTCGAAATCATCGCTGTCGAGGGTTATATCCGGCAAATCGACTTCCATCGAGAAGCCATCCGCCTTGATCGAGAATTTGCTATCCTCTCCACCACCGATTTTGATCTTCTCGGCCTCGGTCTTGCTGTCATCGCTAAAGTCGATCGACATGTCGGATCCGTCGGAAGATCCGTCTTCGACCTTGCTGCAAGCTGAAAGGGCAAGCGGCAGGGCCGCCAGCAGAACCAGATATTTTGTGGGCATGCTAATTTCTCCAGACTGTATTGCTATGTTAATACAGTCTGGACTGTGCCCCGTCAAGCTTCAAACAATAATCAGGCGTCTATCGACGTTCCGGGACCCGGGGCATTTACCACGCCACCGTCAACGGGAATCGTCGAGCCCACGACATAGTCACCGGCAGAGCTGGCAAGAAACACCGCTGCCGAAGCCATGTCCTCGGGTCGGCCGATGCGTTTCGCGGGGATGCCCTTTTCGACCATGTCTTCGTGGTCGCGGGCAGCCTTGTTCATCGTCGAGGCGAAAGCGCCGGGCGCGATGCCGGTCATGATGATATCTTCCTGCACCAGTTTGGACGCCATTTTGCGGGTCAGGTGGATGACCGCCGCCTTGGATGCCTGATAGCTGTAGGTCTCCCAGGGATTGACCTTCAGACCGTCGATCGAGGCGATGTTGATCACCTTGGCTGGCCGCTCGAAGCTGGCCGCCGCCTTCAATTGTGGATGAAGCGCCTGGGTCAGAAAGAACAGGCCTTTGACATTGGTATCCATCACTTTGTCCCAGCCGACTTCCGGGAAGGAGGTATATTCCTCTCCCCATGCCACGCCCGCGTTATTGACGAGTATGTCAAGCTTCTCTTCGCGGGACGCGATTTCTGCGGCCAAGGCCTTGCAGCCTTCATAGGTCGAGATATCGCCCTGAATATATGTGCAATTGTCACCAAATTCGGCAGCAGCAGCTTCGCCCTGATCAGTCTTGCGGCCGGAAATATAGACTTTCGCGCCCTGTGCCAAAAATCCTTCGGTGATCATCGCGCCAATACCGCGCTGGCCGCCGGTTATCAGAGCAACACGGCCTTCGAGAGAGAAAAGTTTGTTAAAATCCATCATGATTTTCCTTTAATAGCCGTGCATTTCAGCAACGAGATTGGTGTGGTAATTCACATCGCCCATGAATTCCTGCAACGCGCGGTCGCGCTTCATATAGAGACCGATATCATATTCGTCGGTCATGCCGACACCGCCATGCATCTGGACACCTTCCTTGACCGAAAGCGCGGTTGCCTTGCCAGCCTTGGCTTTCGCGACCGATACCATCAATTCCGCTTTTGACGAGTCTTCATCCAGCATCTGCTGCGCTTTCAATACGGTCGCCCGCGCGATTTCCATCTCGCTATAGAGATGGGAAATGCGATGCTGTAGCGCCTGAAACGAACCGATCAACGTGCCAAACTGGCTCCGGCCTTTGATATAGTCGACGGTGATATCCATCGCGCCCGCGCCCACGCCCAGGGTTTCGGCAGCGGCACCGGAACGACCGGCATTCAGCAAACGCCGCAGGACCGTGTCGCCATCATCAACCTCGCCGATAACCGCATCGGCATCGACGGTAACGCCGTCAAACTGCACATGCGCCGCCATCGCGCTGTCGACCAGCCGCGCGCTGTCTCGCGAAACTCCAGCCGCATTGGTATCAACCGCGAACAGCGTCAGACCCTTGTCATCACCGGCTGACCCGCTGGTCCGCGCCGCAACGATCAGCATGTCGGCCGAACCGCCCTGCACCACAAATTGCTTCTTGCCATCAAGCTTGAAGCCATTGCCTTCGCGGGTCGCGGCCATGCTGATCTGGTCCGGACGATGTTTCGATCCTTCATCGACTGCCAGTGCCAGAACCGTTTCACCGGCAATAATGCCCGGGAGATATTTGTCGCGTAGCGCCTTGCCGCCCGCATTGAGTGCTTCAACGCCCGCTACTGCCGTGGTCAAAAAGGGCGAAGGCGTGAGATTGCGGCCGATCTCTTCCAGCACCACGCCCGCTTCGACGTGACCGAGTCCCAGACCGCCTTCGTCTTCACCAATCAATATTCCGGTAAAACCCATTTCCGCGAACTGTTTCCACAACGCGTGCGAAAAGCCGTCCTTGCACTGCTTGTCGCGAAATTCGCGAAGGTGCGAAACCGGCGCTTCGCCTTTCATGAATTCCGCCGCGCTATCGTGTAGCATTTTTTGGTCGTCGTTCAAATAAAGCGGCATGTTCTGGTCCTTATCTCATATTGTGCACTGCGAACTCTGTCGCAAACCTGTTCCCCATGACGGCTGATAGGAAGTGATCCCGCTAGGCACCCGGCAAACGCAATATCTGCTTGGAAATGACGTTCAGCATGACTTCGCTGGTGCCGCCCTCGATACTATTCGCTTTCGTGCGCAGCCAGCTGCGCGCCGTGAGGCCACCATTGGTCGCTTCGCTTTCCCACTCCAGCACTTCGCTGCCGCCAGCCGCCATGATCAGCTCGTGGCGACGCTTGTTGATCTCGGTGCCGGCATATTTCATCATATTGGGCTGAGCCGGATGGCAAAGACCGGCCTTGAACGTGTCGCCGAAACGCTCCGCCATGGCGCGGAATGCCAGCACATCAATGTCCATTTCAGCCATTTGCGCGCGCAGCATCGGATCGTCGAGACGGCCCATTTCATCGCGGCCATATTTATCCGCAAATTTCGCGCCCAGCGATGTCGAACCCTCTGAGCCGCCGCCCGAAATCATACTGCGTTCGTGACCCAGCAGATATTTGGCAACGTCCCAGCCCTTGTTCACTTCATAGATAACCGAGGAAACGCCTTCGGCATATTCCTTGGGTACCTCCACGTCATCGAAAAATGTCTCGCAGAACGCCGACTGGCCGGAGATCAGGACGATCGGCTTGGTCGTCACGCCTTCGCTGGCCATGTCGAACAGCATGAAGGTGATGCCCTTGTGCTTTTCGTTCTTGTCGGTCCGCGTCAGGCAGAATATCCAGTCGGCCTTGTCGGCGTAGCTGGTCCAGATTTTCTGGCCGTTGACCAGAAAATGATTGCCCTTGTCGATCGCGCTGGTTTGCAGCGAGGCGAGGTCGGAACCGGAACCCGGTTCTGAATAGCCCTGACACCAGCGAATTTCTCCGCAGGCGATTTGTGGCAGGAAATGTCTCTTCTGCGCTTCGGTGCCGAAATGGAGCAGCGCGGGGCCAAGCATCCAGATGCCGAAGCTCGACAAGGGCGACCGGCATCTGAGCCGCGCCATTTCCTGCCCGAGAACTTTCGCTTCCTCCCGCGACAGCCCGCCGCCGCCATATTCTTTTGGCCAGTCCGGCACCGTCCAGCCCTTGGCGGCCATGATATCCAGCCACTCTTTTTGACCCGGCTTGAATACCGGATTGCGGCCACCCCAGCAGGCATCACTCTCGTCAACGATCGGCTCGCGCATCTCCGGCGGGCAATTGGCTTCGAGCCATGCGGCGGTCTCCGCCCGGAATGTTTCAAGATCGGACATCACGAATTTCCTTTTAATTGATCAATTAAAGTTGGACTATCATAAGTGCGTTGATCGATTCAATGATTCCCTTGAAGCGATAGTGAATTATTTTGATCGTGCATCTGAATTTGACGCGCAAAAAGCGCGCAGCCTATGTTGAAGAGAAAAAAGGGAGCGCAAGAAGATGCGATTTAAAGGCAAGACCGCCGTGATAACCGGCGGATCATCGGGCATCGGCCGCGAGAGCGTCGAACTTTTCCTGCGCGAAGGCGCCACCGTTGTAATGGGCGATATCGATGAAGCGGAAGGCACCGCGATGATGTCGGCCCTGGGCGATAATTTTCTGTTCAAGAAATGCGACGTAACCCGGGAAGCCGAAGTCAAGGCACTGATGGACTTTGCTGCGGAAAAAACCGGCGGCATCGATATCGTGTTTAACAACGCCGGTGCCGGCGGCCCGCGCGATCCGATTGACGAGATCAGCGGCGATGACTGGGACTTCGCCATGACCTTGCTGCTGAAGTCCGTTGCGATGGGTATTCGCCATGCTGCCCCACATCTCAAGAAGCGCGGCGGCGGGGCGATAGTCAATACGGCGTCGATCTGTTCTTTTCAGGCCGGCTATGGCCCGATTGCCTATTCCACCGCAAAGGCAGGCGTATTGCATCTGACCAAGGTCGCTGCAGCCGAACTTGCCCGATATAAAATCCGTGTGAACGCGATATGTCCCGGATTCATCCAGACCAATATTTTCGCGGCAACTGTCGGTGCCAATAAGGAGGAGGCCCGGGAAATTAATGCGGTTCTCGGCCAGGCCGCTGCCAGTGCGCAACCGGTTGCCCGTCCCGGAGTGCCCAGTGATATTGCCGAGGCGGCTGCCTATCTGGCGTCGGATGCGGCAGGCTTTGTCACCGGCACCCATTTGCTGGTTGATGGCGGCATGCTGGTCGGCACCCAGGGCAGCTGGGATCCCGAAATACCCGGCATGCTGGATGCGATCGTGCCGGAGCATCTGCGTTGACAGAGACTTCCGACAAACTGCCTCTCAGAACCAAGATTCTATATGGCTTTGGTTCCGCCGCTTACGGGATCAAGGATAACGGTTTTTCCGTCTTTCTGCTTTATTATTACAATCAGGTTGTCGGCATGCGGGCCGATGTCGTCAGCCTGGCGATCGCCATTGCCCTGTTCGTCGATGCCTTCATTGATCCCTTGATCGGCCAGATGACCGATCGGACCAGAACGCCCATCGGACGTCGCCACCCATGGCTATATGGAGCCGCCATTCCTATCGCGATTGCATGGTTGCTGTTGTGGCATCCACCAGAGACAGACGCCATGATGCAGTTTGTCTATCTTCTGGTGATGGCGATGCTGGTCCGGATTACATTGTCAGCATATGAGGTTCCCTCGCTCGCGTTGCTTCCGGAACTCAGTCGGGATTATCACGATCGTACCAGCATTCTGCGCTATCGCAGCCTGTTCGGCTGGGCGAGTGGGCTCGGCATCATGGTGATTGCTTACGGCGTGCTGCTGGTACCCAGCGAAGAATATCCTGTCGGACTGCTCAACGTGGATGGCTATTCGACTTTCGCCATCATTGGTGCATCCGTCATGGCTCTTGCCGTTATTGTTTCGGCTCTCAGTACACATAAACGGATGGTGGGGCAGTATAAGGCCGAGAGCGCGCCCCGGGAAACAGCAGAAGGTTTTTCGCAAATGCTGTCTGCATTTCGCTTTTCTCCTTTTCTGTTGTTAATGTTCGCTGGAGTCTTTGCTTTTACCAATCAGGGATTATTATTCTCGATGACACCCTATTTGCTGACTCATGTGTGGGAATTCAACTCCGCTGAAATGACACTTTATGCAGCCGTGCTCTTCCTCGGGGTGATTCTTGCATTTTTGCTGGTTACTCCCATTTCCAAACGAACCGGGAAGCCCAAGGGGGCTGCTTATTTGACGCTGTTTGCAGTGATAACCAGCTCTGCGCCATATTGGTTACGGATGATTGATCTCTTTCCCAACCCCGGCTCCCCCTATCTAATGCCCAGCCTCTTTGCCTCTATCATCATCGGAATCGGAGCGAGCATATCCGCGATGATCCTCACCTATTCGATGATGGCCGATGTTACAGACGCCTATGAATTTGATGTTGGAAAACGCGCGGAAGGCCTGTTCTCGTCCGGCATGTGGTTCATGCAGAAAATGGTCGGCGGCATGGGGATTTTGCTGGCTGGTTTGATCATTTCCTTTATCGAACTGCCCGCGCAAGCGGTGCCCGGTAGTGTTGATCCCGCAATTGTCGATAATCTGGCATTGGTTTTTGTGTCGATAGTGACCCTAATCGGGCTTCTCGGGACATGGGCCTACACGCTATTTCCTCTAAGTGAGCAAGATCATAGCGCGCGCATATCGAAGCTGGTGCCGACAATGCCGCGTGTGAAATAAAAATCCGGAATGAAAATCATCCCGCCAGGCGCATTCGCTGTGGCAAAGCTGCGCTGCCTCTGATAAGTTAATCGCATAGTTAAATTTCAAGAATAAAGAAAAGGACTTGGGAATGGATTTTGATCTCACTGAAAAGCAGGAATATTGGCGCAACCGGGTGCGCGATCATATCGAGACTCACCTCCGTCCCCGCATGGGTGATTTTCACAAGGAAGAATCAACCGGCGAACGCTGGAAGGTGCTCCAGGTGGTCGAGGAAGAGAAGAAGAAAGCCAAGGAAGCCGGCATCTGGAATCTTTTCATGCCCCCTTCCAATCCGAACCTGACACATGTCGATGATGCATTTGAATTTGAAGGCCCCGGCCTGACCAACCTCGAATATGCCCTATGCGCAGAAGAAATGGGCCGGGTTGGCTTTTCCTCGGAAGTGTTCAACTGCTCCGCCCCCGATACCGGCAATATGGAAGTGTTCCATCGCTACGGCACGCTGGAGCAGAAAGAACAATATTTGCGTCCTTTGATGAACGGTGAAATCCGTTCCGCTTTCCTGATGACAGAGCCAGCCGTTGCCTCCTCCGATGCGACCAACATCGAAACCGCAATTGTCCGTGATGGCAATGAATATGTCATCAATGGCCGCAAATGGTGGTCCTCCGGTCTTGGCGATCCGCGCTGCAAAATTGCGATCGTCATGGGCAAGACCACCTTCGAGGGAAGCCGCTATACGCAGCAGTCCCAGATCCTGATGCCAACCGACGCGCCGGGCGTGAACATCATTCGTCACCTGCCGGTCTTCGGCTATGACGATGCACCGCACGGCCATATGGAAGTCGAAATGAAGGACGTTCGCGTTCCTGCTGACAATATCCTGCTCGGCGAAGGGCGCGGCTTTGAAATTGCCCAGGGTCGCCTCGGACCCGGTCGTATCCACCACTGCATGCGGACCATCGGTGTCGCCGAAGAAGCGCTCGAGAAAATGGTCAAGCGTCTGCAATCGCGCATCGCGTTCGGCAAACGGATTTCCGAACATAGTGTCTGGGACGAGCGTGTTGCCCGTGCCCGGATCGACATCGACATGAGCCGTTTGCTCTGCCTGAAAGCCGCAGACATGATGGACAAGGTCGGCAACAAATATGCCAAGGCCGAAATCGCGATGATCAAAGTTCAGGCACCTAACATGGCCCTCAAGATCATCGATGATGCGATTCAGGCCCATGGCGGCGGCGGCGTTTCCGAGGACTTCGGTCTTGCCAGCGCTTATGCCCATCAACGGACCCTGCGGCTTGCCGATGGTCCGGACGAAGTGCACAATCGCACGATCGCCAAGATGGAATATGGCAAATATGCCGAAACCGCCGACGGCAGCAAGATGAAGGAAAGCTTCTCGTCCGGTGACATGGGCGCTACCCGTTAGGATATCGTCATGAAAGCAGCAGTTCTCGTCGAAGCGGGAAAACCGCTCGAAATCGAAGACGTCCTGATCTCCAATCCGGGGCCACATGAAGTGCTGATCCGAACGGCGGCCTGCGGGTTGTGCCATTCGGATCTGCATTTTATCGACGGCATCTATCCGCACCCTCTGCCCGCAATTCCGGGGCACGAGGCAGCGGGTATTGTCGAGGCGATCGGCAGCGAAGTGCGCACCGTCGCGGTCGGCGATGCGGTGGTAACTTGCCTGTCGGCGTTTTGCGGGCATTGCGAGTTTTGTGTGTCCGGCCGGATGTCCCTGTGTCTCGGCGCAGACACCCGGCGCGCCGAGGGAGAAGCGCCGCGCCTCACCCGGCCCGACGGGTCGGCCGTCGGACAGATGCTCAATCTCTCGGCCTTCGCCGAGCAGATGCTGATCCACGAACATGCCTGTGTGCGGATCGACCCGGATATGCCGTTGGATCGTGCTGCCGTAATTGGTTGCGCGGTGACCACTGGTGCAGGAACGATCTTCAATGCCTGCAATGTGACGCCGGGAGAAACCGTAGCCGTCGTCGGCTGCGGCGGCGTCGGGCTGGCGACGATCAATGCTGCCAAAATCGCCGGTGCCGGCCGGATTATTGCTGCGGACCCGATCAAGGAAAAGCGCGATCTTGCGATCAAGCTTGGTGCGACTGATGTTATCGACGCGTCCGCGGACGATGCTGCGGCGCAGATACTCGAACTCACCAAAGGTGGCGTTGATCACGCGATTGAGGCGGTCGGACGTCCGGCGTCCGGCGACCTGGCGGTTGGTTCGCTCAAGCGCGGCGGCACCGCAACCATCCTCGGCATGATGCCGCTCGATCACAAGGTTGGCCTGAGCGCGATGGATCTGCTTTCCGGCAAGAAATTACAGGGCGTGCTGATGGGATCAAACCGTTTCCCGGTTGATATCCCGCGTCTGGTGGACTTCTATCTTCGGGGACTGCTTGATCTGGACAGCATCGTCGCGGAAACGATTCCGCTAGCGCAGATCAACGACGGTTTTGAGAAAATGAAAAAAGGTGATGCGGCCCGGTCCGTGATTGTCTTTAGCTAAAGGTAGAGGAACTTCCATGAACCCACAGGAAGATATGACCGGCACGATGGAAGTGCCGGAAAAGGACAAGGTTGACGAAACGGCGCTGACAAAATGGATGGAAACCAATGTAGAAGGCTTTGCCGGGCCGATTTCGCTCAGCAAGTTCAAGGGCGGGCAATCCAATCCGACCTACAAGATCGATACGCCGACCACTTCCTACGTCCTGCGCAAGAAACCGTTTGGCAAATTATTGCCTTCCGCCCATGCGGTGGATCGCGAATACCGCGTCATCGCCGGGCTGTATCCAGCCGGATTCCCTGTCCCCAAACCCTATGGGCTGTGCGAGGACGACAGCGTGATCGGCACGATGTTCTACATCATGGGTATGGCCGATGGCCGAACATTTTGGGACGGCACCCTGCCCGGCAGCAGCCCGCAGGAACGCAAGGCGATCTATCATGAGATGATCGACACACTGGCCTTGCTGCACAGTTTTGATCCGACCGCACTGGGACTGGAAAAGCACGGCAAGCCGGGCAATTATTGCGAGCGCCAGATTTCCCGCTGGACGCAGCAATATAGGTTATCGGAAATCGACAAAATTCCGGAGATGGACCGGTTGATCGAATGGCTCACCAAAACCATTCCGGAGCAGAAAGGCTTTGGCATCGTCCATGGTGATTACCGTCTGGACAATATGATTTTTGCCCATGACGAACCCAAGGTCATTGCGGTTCTCGACTGGGAACTCTCGACCCTGGGCGATCCGATTG
This sequence comes from uncultured Parasphingorhabdus sp., assembly GCA_965534715.1. GTDB lineage: Bacteria > Pseudomonadota > Alphaproteobacteria > Sphingomonadales > Sphingomonadaceae > Parasphingorhabdus. The sequence continues at coordinate 18,737 of CBETBW010000005.1, read as the reverse complement.
CGGATTTCGCTTATTGGCTGATGGCCTATGAAATGGAGCCCGAAGGCCGCAGCGGGCTGAAGGGCGTTGATCTTGCCGCTCTGGGCATCCCCTCTCGCGAAGAAGCGATTGCGCGCTACTGCGAAAAATCGGGCATGGCCGAGCTACCGCCAATGGACTGGTATCTCGCCTATAATTTGTTCCGGATTGCTGCTATCCTGCAGGGCATTCAAAAGCGGGTCGCCGATGGCACAGCCAATAGCGCTGCGGCCGCCGAAATGTCGGATCGCGTTACACCATTGGCGCAAGCCGGGTGGGAAGCCGCGAAGCGAGCAGGAGCATAAGATGGACCTCAAAGACAAAGTCGCGATAATCACCGGCGCCGGCAGCGGCATTGGCCGCGCTGCCGCCTTGCTCTTCGCTCAACATGGCGCGAAAGTGATTGCCAGCGACGTCACCGATGCGGTTGAGGACACCGCGAAAGGCTCCGAAGGCAATATCATTGCGATCAAGGCCGATGCGGGTTCGGAAGGCGATGTCGAAATGCTCGTGGAAGCCGCGGAACAACGCTTTGGCGACCTCCATGTTTTCTTCGCCAATGCCGGCATCGGTGGTGGATTTGAAGGTATATTCGACAGCAGCGTCGCCGAATGGCAGGAAGTGTTGCGGGTCAATCTGATCGGACCGTTTCTGGCCTGCAAATATGCCGGCAAGGTGATTGCGGAAAGCAAGCACGGTGGCTCGATTATCTGCACCGCCAGCGTGGCCGGCATCAGATCCGGCGCGGGAGGGCCAGCTTATTCGGCTTCCAAGGCCGGCGTTATCAACCTCGTCAAGGTTGCGGCCCAGCAATTTGCGACATCCAATGTTCGCTGCAACGCGATTTGTCCGGGCATCACCGAAACCGGCATGACCCAGTTCATCTACGACAAGGCACGCGAAAAGGGCAAGGAAGACCGGCTCGGCTATCTCAATCCGCTACGCCGGGGCGCGGCACCCATGGAGATGGCGGAAGTCGCCCTGTTTCTGGCATCCGACCGCTCATCCTATGTCAATGGCCAAGCGATTGCAGTTGACGGCGGCCTGAGCGCATCGCACCCGGTCACTCGTCAGGAATTTGGCCGGACTGCGGTTTAATTCACGTAGGGGTTTAGTTCGCGAAGGCGAAGTCGTCGTCGCCAAGCTGAACGAAATCCACACGACCCTCGGTCGCGCCGCACAGAAATTTGCTTTGATCGTTATTCGACAATTCGCCTTCGACCCGCCAGCCATCGCCGTCACGGACCACCGACTCGATTGCAGAAACCCGCGCATCGCGCCCGGCTTGCCGTTCAGCAGCATCAGAGCAGGCGTTAATCGCTGATTCCATCGCACCGGTTCCCCGGTCATTTCTGCTGTCATCGCGCGGATCAGCACGCCGATCATCATAGCGCTGGTTTTCGCTGCGATAGTCGCGATCATCATAACGCCGGTCGCGGTTGTTTTTTGACGCCGCGCTGGCAATGGCGGCAATACCGCCGATGACCAGTATACCGGCCAGAATGTCGCCACCGTCCACCCGGCCGCGACGATGTCCGCGATAACCACGGTGACCACGATAACCGCGCCAGCCTTCTGCCTTTTCACTGTCGGCATTCCAGCCCAGCGAGCTCGCATCAATCGGCGTGGCGACAGCGATGCCGGGGTTCATTGGCGCAGCCATGGCTGGCGAAAAGCCGGTGAAAACCAACGCCGCGGACGCTGCAAGAGCGGAAAATTTTGTCATCTTGGTCATATGAGTTACCCCGTTTCGTGCAGATTCCATACCCCAAAACCTGCTATTGGTCCAAATATAGTTGGTTCAGCCTGTCACCAGGCTGAACCATTTTTCTTTGTTCAGTAACGCTCACTGCGATCAACGCCGGGCGTATTTCAGTCCGCTGAAACGAACGTCGCTCACCCGGTTGCCTTCAATATAGCAGGTGAACTTGCCTTTGTCGGCGTAACGGGAATTCCGATAGCGACCAGACCGGCCCTGTTCGACCAAGATTCTGCCCTTCACCCGATAACCATAGCGCGTCCGGTCAATATCCCGGATGTCGGTTACATGGGCCCGACCGCGACGCGTCGCCCGGTTCTCGGCGGCGCGCGTACAACGGTTCACGGCCTGACGCTGGTTGATGCGACGGTTGTTGTTTCTGTAGCGGTTATTGGAGTAACGCCGATCATCATACCGGTCACCGCGATAATTTCCATTGCGATATCCGCGGTCGTTATTACCGGAGCTCGCAATCGCTGCGATAGCGCCGATAATCGCCACGCCGGCGATCACTTCCCCGGCACTTGGGCCATTATTCCGGCCGTCATTGGCCATTGCGGGGGATGCGGAAACGGCCATTGCAGCAGCAGCAGCGGTTCCGACAAGAGCTTTGTTTAACTTGTTCATGTCCACTTTCCTTTCACACTGCCCGAAACCTTTTCCCGAGCTCGCAAAGCCCTTCTAGGGGAGTCGGCTTGAGCGGAGACTGAACTGCCTCGACAGGAAGCGTTCATGTTATAGGCTATTTTTATGAACGACTAATTTGTGGCCGTTGTCGCCGCCGATTCAAACCGCAGACGGTGGAGCGGACTGGTCTCGTCAAATCCGTCATCGAACCGCACATTGGCGGTATCGGTGTCGGAGGACTGCACACGGCCCGCATACCAACGCCCCTGCCCTTTCCAATCGACCTCGACACGAGCGCCGGGCGCGATGCTTAAACGGGCGATGTAGCGAGATTCAGTCTCGACAACTCTGCCGTCGTCAAAACGGACCCGATATCGGTCTTCCCCGGATTGCAATATGGTCGCGGGATACCAGAAGCGATCACCGCTCCAGTTCACCAATACCCGGTCCAGCGGTTGCCATTGCTGGACAGCCACGGTTTGCCGGGCAAAAGGCTGTACGCAAACCTTGCTTCCCCTTTGTGCAATTTCAATCTTGTAGCTGTCGCGGATATTGCGTTTCAGACAAATCGGCAACTCGAACGCCCCGGGTTCAAACAACCGGACATCAAAGGCGGAATCATCCTCGCCCCGTCGCCATTGTAGCTTACGTCCCGGTTTGATCATCCAGCATTGCCGCGGGCGAACCAGACGTTTGTCGTCGCTGCGGTAGGTGCAGATTTTGACTTTCTCGCCGCGCTGATTATCGATCTGCACCGTTCCGGCCCGCACGGCGCCTGATGCAGACAACGTCGCGACGATCAAGCTGGTGGTAAAGGCAAAACGCAATCTATTTATCCAGTTCAAATCCTATCGCATGCGCCAGAAAGGCGTAAATATCGGAATATTCCTCAATCACCTTATCCGTCGGCTTGCCGCTGCCGTGACCGGCCCGGGTTTCGATACGGATGAGATGGGGCTTATCGCCCGTATCCAGCGCCTGCAGCCGTGCGGTATATTTGAAGCTATGGCCGGGAACGACCCGGTCATCGGTATCGGCGGTAGAGACAATCAACGCCGGATAATCGACCCCGTCCTTGAGATTATGATAGGGTGAATAGGTGAGCAGCGTTTTAAAATCCCGCTCCTTGTCCGGATAGCCATAGTCATCGACCCAATAGCGGCCGGCGGTAAACCGGTCGAAACGGAGCATATCCATCACCCCGACCGCGGCATGGCCGGCGGTGAACAGATCGGGCCGCTGATTGGTAACAGCGCCGACCAGCAATCCCCCGTTGGAGCGCCCTTCGATGGCCAGACCATGTTCCGGCGTGATGCCCGTAGTGATCAAATATTCACCGGCCGCGATAAAATCGTCAAACACATTCTGCTTGTTCTGCAAGCGGCCACCGTCGTGCCACGCCTTGCCATATTCGCCGCCACCGCGAAGATTGGCCGAGGCAAACACGCCACCGGCCTTGATCCACGCCAGCCAGGCCGGCTTATATTGCGGCAGTACCGAGATATTGAACCCGCCATAGCCATAGAGCAGCGTCGGCGCGCCTTGGGAGAGGTCCTGGCCTTTCATATGCACCAGGAACATTGGAATTTTGGTGCCATCCTTGCTCTCGTAAAAGCGCTGGGTCACCTCAACCTCCTCGGGATCAAACGGCAAGGACGGTTCCGCCCAGATCGTCGGTGGTGATTCCGGCTCGTAGCGGAAAACCGTCGTCGGCCGGTTGAAGCTCTGGAAGGTGAAGAAACCTTCTTCGCTCTTCATCGAACCGCTGAGACTGCCGACCTGCCCCGGCCCGGGAAGATCGAGCATACCGAGCGCCTCACCGTCGAGATCAAAAATGGAAAGCTGGCTTTTGGCATCGACAAGATAGCTGATCACCAGCCGGTCACCGACGATCATCGTACCGTCGATCACTGCGTCGCTCTCCGGAACCAGTTCGGTGAACGCGGGTTCTGCCGCGCTGAGATCGGTTTTTACAACACGCAGCCGCGGTGCGTCCTTGTTGGTCGCGAAATACAGCGTGTCGCCGACGCCGTCGATCAGGCGCCAGTCGTTTTCAAATCCGCTAACCAGTTTGCGCGTTTCCAGCTTGGGTGCGTCCACCTTGATCAGGGTGAGCTCATAGCGCTCATCGGTCCCCGAGGAAGACGTGATAACCACCCATTCCTTGTCCGAGGTCAGCTCCGCTACATGATTGAGCTCCGGCTGATCGGGTGTGGCATAGATTTTGACATCCTTCGCCTGATCCGAGCCAATGCTGTGCAAATAGACGGCATGATCGGCGTTTAGCGACTGGAAGGCCGCGCCTTCTTTTGGTTCGGGAAAGCGGGAATAGAGAAAGCCGACATTGTTGGGCATCCACGCGAGATCGGTAAACTTGGCCCATTCGACCGTGTCAGGCTTCACTTCACCCGTATTCACATCGAGAACCTTCAACGTCCGCCAGTCCGAACCGCCGTCCTGAACCGCATAAACCAGAAGGCTGCCGTCGCTGGACGGTTTCCAATAGGCGAGCGCCGTCGCCCCGTCGTCCGACCACCCAGCCGGATCAATCAGCACACGTTCTTCCCCGGCTGCGCCATCACGGACATATAGCACAGCCTGGTTCTGACCGCCGCTTTTGCGCTCGTAGAAATATTTGCCGCCCGCTTCTTCGGGAATGCCGAGATCGTCGAAATCGAACAATTCTTCCATCGATTGCGCCAGGATTTCGCGACCCGGAAGCTTTTCAAGATAGGCATCGGTGACTGCGTTCTGCGCTTTCACCCACTCCGCAACCTCGGCATCTTCGCGAACGTCATTTTCCAGCCAGCGATAGGGGTCGGAAATATATTCGCCAAATTGTTCGTCGACCACATCGACAGTCTTGGTTTTCGGGTAGGTCAGCGGGATTTCCTTGCTTTCATGGCCTGCGGCAAACGTGGGTGAAGTTACGGCCAATCCGATGGCCAAAGTCAAAATGGTCAAACTGCGCATAGTTACCCCGACAAAAGAAAAGAGACCGCAAGCTTATCGCTCACGGTCTCTCATATCAATTGAAACTGTATCCCGGATGAAGGGCTTAGGCTTCTTCGTATTCATCCTGGGCATTTTGATCCGGTCCGCTATCCTGACCCTTGGCATCCACATCCCGGTCAACCAGCTCGATGATCGCCATCGGCGCAGCATCGGAGCCACGGAAACCGGCGCGAATGATGCGGGTATAACCGCCATTGCGTTCGCTGTAGCGATCGGCCAGAACTTCGAAAAGTTTCTTTTCCTGGGTCTCGTCCATCAAACGCGAATGCGCGAGACGACGGTTGGACAGGCCACCTCTTTTGCCGAGCGTGATCAGTTTTTCGACAACCGGACGCAATTCCTTGGCTTTGGGAACGGTGGTCAGGATCTGTTCGTGCTTGATCAGCGCTGCCGCGAGGTTCTTCAGGAGAGCCTGACGGTGAGCACCGGTCCGCTGCATCCGGCGGCCCTTCATTCTATGACGCATATTCTATACTCCGTTCGTTAAGGGGCCGTATCAGGTACCCCGCAGCAGGTGATTTTATAGAGGCATCACCAGTAGACCCCTTGCCGTCATTCCGGCCTGTGCCGGGATGGACGGTAAAACTAACCGAGCAGCTCTTGTTCGAGCTTCTTGGCCATTTCTTCAATATTTTCAGGCGGCCATCCGGGGATGTCCATGCCGAGACGCAGACCCATGCTGGACAGCACTTCCTTGATTTCGTTCAACGACTTGCGGCCGAAGTTTGGCGTGCGCAGCATTTCGGCTTCGGTCTTCTGCACGAGATCGCCAATATAGATGATATTGTCGTTCTTGAGGCAGTTGGCGGAGCGAACGCTGAGTTCCAGTTCGTCGACCTTCTTGAGAAGATAGCGGTTGAGCTGGTTGGCATCGCTTTCTGCCTGGCTTTGCTGAGCGGCCATGCCGATCGGCGAAGACACCTGTTCCAGGGCTTCTTCGAAATGCACGAAAAGCTGCAGCTGGTCCTGCAAAATGCGCGCTGCATAGGCAATCGCATCTTCCGGGGTCACCGTGCCATCGGTTTCGATGGTGAGGTTCAGCTTGTCAAAATCAAGTTCCTGACCAACGCGGGCATTGTCGACCTTGTAGGAAACCTGACGGACCGGCGAGTAAAGCGAATCAATCGGGATCAAGCCAATCGGTGCATCGGCCGGACGGTTGGCGATAGCAGGAACATAGCCCTTGCCGACGTTGACGGTCAGCTCCATGTTCAGCGAAGCGCCTTCATCGAGATGGCAGATCACCATTTCCGGGTTCATGATTTCAATATCGCCGGAGACGGCGATGTCGCCCGCTTTGACTTCGCCTGGACCGGTTGCGGAGAGTTGCAAGCGCTTGGCATCTTCGCTCTCCATTTTCAGGGCGATCTGCTTGATGTTCAGGACAATGTCGGTGACATCTTCACGGACACCAGGAAGCGACGAAAATTCGTGCAGTGCATTTTCGATCTTGATCGATGTTACTGCCGCGCCCTGGAGCGAAGACAGAAGCACGCGGCGTAGCGCGTTACCCATGGTCAGACCAAAGCCGCGTTCCAGTGGTTCGGCAACGAAGGTTGCCTTCCGCTTCGGATCTCCGCCTGGCTTGATGTCGAGGACGTTGGGCTTCTTCAGTTCTTGCCAGTTCTTCATATTGACAGTCATGGACTTCCCCTAATGGTTCAAAGAGCGGGTTTGGACGACGTTTCCGCTCTGAATGGTAAAATGTGAGACCGGCCAGCCTGCCTGCCTCGAAAACTCAAGCAATATTAGACGCGGCGTCTTTTTGATGGACGAACGCCGTTATGCGGAATGGGTGTGACATCACGGATCGATGTGATCGTGAAACCGACTGCCTGAAGCGCACGAAGGGCCGATTCACGACCGGAGCCGGGGCCTTTCACTTCGACTTCAAGCGTACGAACACCGTGGTCAGCCGCTTTTTTGCCGGCGTCTTCCGCTGCAACCTGCGCTGCATAAGGCGTCGATTTACGAGAGCCCTTGAAGCCCATCATGCCTGCGGAGGACCAGCTTATCGCATTACCCTGGGCATCGGTGATGGTGACCATCGTGTTGTTAAATGTGGCATTGACGTGCGCTACGCCTGCCGAAATATTTTTGCGCGCGCTCTTCTTTATGCGCTGCGGTTCGCGTGCCATGTGATGAATTCCTACCTAATATCTTGAAGATACTTATCCGAAGACAAGTCTTATTTCTTTTTGCCGGCAATCGCCTTGGGCTTGCCTTTACGGGTGCGCGCATTGGTATGCGTACGCTGTCCGCGAACTGGCAGGCCTTTACGGTGACGCAGGCCGCGATAGCAGGCCAGATCCATCAAACGCTTGATGTTCATTGCAACTTCGCGTCGCAAATCGCCTTCAACCGTATGATCGGCGTCAATCGTTTCACGAATGTGCAAAACTTCCTGATCGGTAAGGTCCTGAACCCGGCGGGCTGGATCAATCTTCAATTTTTCGACAATGTCAGCCGCAGCGGTGCGTCCGATACCGTGAATGTAGGTAAGCGCAATGATTACGCGCTTGTTAGTGGGGATATTTACCCCAGCAATACGTGCCAATATTTTTCTCCATGCTCCACAGGAACCGATTCGCCGGCCCCTATCTCATCGCTAAGTCGTTAAAAACACACCCGAAACGCACAAAACCAGCGGACGCACGAAGGGCGCTGCCGGTTGTGTTGGATTTCGAATAAATGTGAAGTAGGGCGAGTCGGTGTCGCTGTCAACAATGGAATGGCCTGAAAATCAGCTATTTCCTACCTGCTCGAACCCCTGCCGTGCTGACCCGGATAAACAATAGTGTTAAAAAATCGATGACGACTCTCCGATATCATGGATCGTTGCATTTTCCAGCTGATTTTATCCCAATCATCTTGGGCTTGCGGATCAACAACGGCCTCCATGCCGCGCTCGAATTGGATCCGGCAATGTCGAGAGGGCCTTCGATGAAGCGGCTCATGATGCTTGCGCCATCCAGCGTCGTTCACGCTTCGCTTTGATCCGAAAATGCAGTAGCGTCCCTCAAATTTCATTGAGGGGCGTTATTTGACCAATAGAAACAAATATGATCTGTTCGAAATTGCCGGGCAGACGATAGCGCCCGGGAAAACCGGCAACATCGCAATTCCGGTAAGCGACCTCTCGGCTGGCATGCAGGCCAGTATGGAAGTGCGCGTGTTTCACGGGAAGCGCACTGGGCCGACGATTTTTGTCAGCGCGGCGATCCACGGCGATGAGATTATCGGCACCGAGATCATCCGGCGGGTCATGAAGAAACTCCATCCGGCACGTATGTCCGGTACGGTGATATTCGTGCCGGTGGTCAATATGTTCGGGTTCATTACCCATAGCCGCTATCTGCCCGACCGCCGCGACCTCAACCGGTCTTTTCCGGGCACCGAGAAAGGCTCGCTGGCTTCGCAGCTGGCGAATATATTCTCGACCGAGATTATCGATCACTGCTCTTTGGGCATCGATATCCACAGCGCAGCGCAACACCGCTATAATCTGCCGCAAATCCGCATTGCTTCGGGCAATGCCGAACTCAAGGAGCTGGCTCTCGAATTTGGTCCACCGGTTGTCATAGAAGCAGAATTGCGCCCCGGCTCCCTGCGCGCGCTGGCACGGGAAGCTGGCGTCGACATGCTATTGATGGAAGCGGGAGAAGCCCTGCGGTTTGATGAATTTTCGGTTCTGACCGGGGTCAATGGCATTTTGCGGGTGCTCAAGAAACTGGAGATGATCGAGACCAAGCGGCTCGGCAAGCGCGGGGCACCTCCAGCCCAGGCGACCCGCACGGTCTGGCTGCGCTCAACCAGAGGGGGAATTTGCCGACTGGTTTCGCCATCCGGCAGCAAGGTCCATAAAGATGACGCCGTAGCCTATATCAGCGATATATTTGGAGACGGCGAAGAAGCAATTCTCTCTCCGGTTGACGGGATTGTCATCGGCCATAGCAATCTGCCAGTCGTCAATCAGGGCGATGCACTTTTGCACATCGCCGAAGTGAGGATATTCGACACGGTGGGTGAGCGGCTGGAGCAGATCGAGGGTGATATTACCGGCAATCAGCTGCTCGACGAGGACGAGGTCATTTAACCAGCCATCAGCATTCATCACCGATCAGCGGTTACCGTTTCATTGCCCGTGTCGATAAAACAAGTCCGATAATCAGTTCGATGATGCCAACGGCGAACGCTGTCCCGCCGGGGATGGCCTCCGGCGCGTATATTCCGGCGAAGCCGGCTCCTGTTATGAGAGCCGCCAACAGCCAGTATAGCCTGTCGCCATATAATGTTGTGAAAGCGAAATAATGGACGCCAACCGCGATGGCAGCCAGTGGAATCACATAAGAGGATTCAAGCGGCAAAAATAGCCAGGCAGCAAACAGACCGGCGATCATGGCGATCGTGCTTTCCAATCCAAGGTTCCCGAGCGGGTTTCCGGCAGCCAGTCCGGGACGTCGAAAGATGATCCGCGAAAGCAATACAGAAACCGGAAAAATTGTCATTCCGCCCAGAAACAGCACGATGAAAGTCATATTCACATCGCTACGCAAATATACAAGTCCGGCAGCTATCCAGATCACCCCCGAATAGACAACGCCCGGTCCCCCGCCAACAAATGACCGGCTAATGTTGGCTTGTGCTTGCTGGACTTGCATTATACTTCGCTCGACGTGAGATTCAGCCCTTGCCCTTGGTCTTGGTATTGCCGGTCTTGGCCTTGGCCTCGATAAATTCGATAATCTGGCCGGCCACATCCTTGCCGGTCGCCGCTTCGATGCCTTCGAGACCCGGCGAGCTGTTCACTTCCATGATCACCGGCCCGTGATTGGCGCGCAATATATCAACGCCTGCCACGTTCAGCCCCATGACCTTTGCCGCCCGGATCGCTGTGGACCGTTCTTCCGGCGTGATCTTGACCATTTTAGCTGATCCGCCGCGATGCAGGTTGGACCGGAAATCGCCTTCCGCGCCGGTCCGCATCATTGCTGCAACGACCTTGCCGCCGACAACGAAAATCCGGATGTCGCTGGAGCCCGCTTCCTTGATGAATTCCTGGACCAGGATATTGACATTCAGTCCGCGAAAGGCCTCGACCACCGATTTCGCACTATTGGCGGTTTCGCCGAGCACCACGCCGATGCCCTGGGTTCCTTCGAGCAGTTTGATAACCGCAGGCGCGCCGCCGACAATTTTCAGTACTTCATCGGTCTGCTTCGGATCATGGGCAAAAGCCGTCACCGGCAATCCCAGACCGTGTTTGGCGAAAATCTGCATCGAGCGCAGCTTGTCACGGGACCGGCCAACAGCGACGCTCTCATTCAGTGGCCATACGCCCATCATCTCGAACTGGCGGAGCACCGCAAGGCCATAATGGGTGATCGACGCACCGATGCGCGGAATCACCGCATCAAAACCGGTCAGCGTTTCGCCATTGTACAATATGCTCGGACGATGGGAGGTGATGTTCATCGTGCAGCGCAACGTATTGAGAACTCTCATCTCATGCCCGCGCTCTTCTGCCGCTTCGACCAGGCGCCTGTGCGAGTAGAGCTTCGGGTTGCGTGCAAGCATAGCGATTTTCATATATTATCTTTCTTCATGGCGGCCCAGCATCCAGCGCTTGGCGCTGTTGACGAGAAAGCCCCGTTTCAGCGCCCGACGTCCTATCAGGACCGGAAATATCATTGATTGCCGATTGGCAAGAGTCATATGCCCGATCCACTCCAGTGGCCCGAGCTTCATGACTGTCTCTATCACATATCGCGTCTGCATGACACCATTGCTGCTCTTTATTCTGCGCCGACCGTAGACCTTCGCTTCACAATGATAATCGGCGACTCCTGTTCCCATCGGGATGGTAAATTGAACATATGTCTGACCGTCTTTTTCAAATGGTTTGATCCGGGTGGCGTGCAGCGAGGAAGTGCCAGCTCCGGTATCGACCTTGGCGTGAAGGTTTTTGACGCCAAGCCCGGGCAAATCAATCAGCTCGCACCAGCCAATTTCGCAAGGCTCTTTGAGCTTGCGGCGGAGCCGTTTTTCCTTGGGGATGTTTGCCTGCGCCATCGACCATGATCTGGCCGATGGCGCTTTTTTGCGCAAGATAATTATGGCTTAGGTGACACCATAAGCAAGCATGGCGTCAGCGACTTTTTTGAAGCCCGCGATATTGGCGCCCTTCACATAGTCGACATAGCCGTCGCCCTGATCGCCATATTCGACACATTTGCCGTGAATGCCTTCCATCAGATCGGTCAGCATCTCGCCGAGCCGCGCATGGTTCCAGCTGATCCGTTCGGCATTCTGGCTCATTTCCAGACCCGATACCGCAACGCCGCCGGCATTGGCCGCCTTGCCGGGGCCATACATGATCCTGGCATCGTGGAAGACATGAACACCTTCCAGCGTGGTCGGCATGTTCGCGCCTTCCGACACCGCGATTACGCCGTTGCCGACCAGTTCCTTGGCTTCCTCTTCGTTGAGTTCATTCTGCGTGGCACAAGGCAAGGCCAGATCGCAAGGGACGTTCCAAGGGCGCTTGCCTTCATGATAAGATGCGCCGGTGAAATGATCGGCATACTCGCTGATCCGACCACGCTTGTTGTTCTTGAGATCCTTCATCCAGTCGATCTTGTCCTGGTCAATTCCGTCCGGATCATGAATGAAACCACCGCTGTCCGAGAGCGTGAGGACCTTGCCGCCTTGCTTGGTGATCTGCTCGGCTGCGTGGGTTGCCACATTGCCGGAACCGGAAATCACCGCAGCCTTGCCAGCGATAGCGTCTTTTCTGTGCTTCAGCATATTTTCCATGAAATAGACCGCACCATAGCCGGTCGCTTCGGGACGCATCTGCGAACCGCCATATTCCATGCCCTTGCCGGTCAGCACGCCTTCCCAGCGGTTGGTGATGCGTTTGTACTGACCAAACATATAGCCAATTTCGCGTCCGCCCACACCGATATCACCGGCAGGAACATCCGTGTCCGGGCCGATGTGGCGATAAAGTTCGGTCATGAACGACTGACAGAAGCGCATGACTTCGGCATCTGATTTGCCCTTGGGATTGAAATTCGCGCCGCCCTTGCCGCCGCCCATTGGCAGTCCGGTGAGCGAGTTTTTGAACGTCTGTTCAAACGCCAGAAATTTCAGCACGCTTTCGGTGACGCTAGGGTGGAAACGGATGCCCCCTTTATACGGGCCGATGGCGTTGTTATTCTGGATGCGATAGCCGCGCTGGACGCGGACGCAGTGATTGTCGTCTTCCCAGCAAACCCGGAACGATATCACCCGGTCGGGTTCCGCAATGCGCCGCAATATCTGTGCGGTGTGATAGGCTTCCTTGTCCTCGATGAAATCGAAAATATCCATCGCGACTTCTTGAACCGCCTGAACAAATTCAGGTTGCGCCGGATTGCGTTTTTTCACGCCTGCCATGAATGTTGGAAAATCTACATGATCGGAAACGGCCATCGTCTTACCCCCCTCAAAAAGTGAATATCAGCACGACCCGATTATCGTCGACGACCTCCTCAAGTCGGCAACAAACATGATTCCCTCATAGAACTATTAAACGGCCAAGGTAAAGCCTTGAGATTGACCCTAAATCAGTTAGGATCATCTTCTTTGTCGACAGCGCTTGCCTCATCGGCGACCTGCTCGGCCGAACCACCCTGCAAACCGGCATCGGGATTTTCCTGATCACCGAATAGCGCGGCCAGTCGAGCCAATTGCTCCCCGATCACACCGTCCACAGCAGGAGCGATCTGATCAACGGGAAATTCCATATAACCACCCACTTTATAGGTAAACCGGGCCACGGTGGCCGCACCTTGTGGCTGTAACAGCATTGTCAGCGTGCCGGTTACTGCTTCTCCCTGCAGAGGCCCGAGCGCACCGGAAAGACGGAGCATTTTGTTGTTGTGGGCATAGATCACGCGCATGTGCTGAACGCTGCCGTCCGACGATTTGATATTGTCGTCGGAAGTGGTCCGGATTAGCTCGCAAAAACACCCGCCTGCCTGCGGTACGAGATAGAAATTTTCCGCATTGCCGGACCAGCTGTGATCACCGCTCCAATAGCGCGATGGCGCGATCATGGCTTTCCAGACCGCCTCTGTATCGCCGGAGATCACTGTTTGATGCTGCACGGTAAAGCCGTTGTCCGCGGTGTTGGTCACCTCGGCTTTCACCGCCGTCACGCTCGAGAGCGCGACTAGTGCCAAAATTATGCGCAACGTCTGCTTCATCATGACCGTGCCTCCTGTGAAATTTGCTCAGAGCGAAAGGACGGCCTCGATCGCATCATTGACTTCCGCCATGCTGCCCATGCCGTTCACCCTGCGCACGATCCCGCGTGCTTCGTAGATCGGCAGGATGGGCGCCGTCTTGGCGCGATATTCTTTCATCCGAATGCGCACGGTTTCTTCATTGTCATCTGGCCGGCGCTTGAACTCGCTTTTGCCGCACACATCGCACACGCCTTCCTTGACAGGCGGTTTGAACTTGTCGTGATAGCCTTCGCCGCAATTGCCGCAGGTGAACCGGCCAACGATGCGTTCAACCAGCGCGTCTTCATCGACGGCAAGCTCGATCACATGTGCCAGAGCACGATTTCTGGCGGACAGAATTTTGTCCAGCGACGCTGCTTGCGCGGCGGTTCGGGGATAGCCATCAAAGATAACGCTTTTTTCGGGGCCAAGCTCATCCAGCTTGTCGCCGATAATGCCCGACACCACTTCATCGGGAACCAGTTCACCGGCATCCATCAGCGCTTTGGCTTTCAAGCCTACTTCGGTGCCGGCTTTTACCGCCGCCCGAAGCATGTCACCGGTGGATAATTGGACCATGCCATGCTCATCTTCAAGACGATTAGCCTGAGTCCCCTTCCCAGCACCTGGTGGCCCCAACAAGATGATGTCCATGCAATAACCCCCGTTGCCGTGAAATGATTCTTTGCGGAACTAGCGCGTTCAGACGTTACCGTCTACGGCGACCGCCCTTAAGTTTCGCTTTCTTGAGCAAATCGCCATATTGCAGCGCCAGCAGATGGCTCTGAATCTGCGTCACCGTATCGACCGTCACATTGACAACGATCAGCAGGCTTGTACCGCCCAGGAAGAAAAGCGGAAGATTGGTTTGCGCCATGACATATTCGGGCAAAACACAGACCAGCGCCAGATAGGCTGCGCCAACCACGGTGATCCGGGTAAGCACATAATCGAGATAATCGGCTGTATTCTTGCCCGGGCGAATGCCGGGAATGAAACCGCCGTTCTTCTTCAGATTTTCCGCCGTTTCTTCGGGATTGAACACAACCGCCGTGTAGAAGAAACAGAAGAAGATAATCCCCGAAGCATAAAGCAACATATACAGCGGCTGACCATGCGCCAGATACTGGTTCAGCATGATGATGAAATCACCGAATAAGGTGTCTCCCGCGGTGGCATTGCCGGCAAACTGGCTGACCGTCAGAGGCATAAGCAATAGCGAGGAAGCAAAAATTGGCGGGATAACGCCTGCCGTATTGACCTTAAGCGGCAAATGGCTGCGATCGGCCTGCATGACACCATGCTGGGTGGCGCGCTTGGGGTACTGGATGAGCACCCTGCGTTGGGCGCGCTCCATGAAGCTGATGAACAATACCAGGCCGGCTACCATAACAATCAGACCAACGATCGTCAGCGCACTGATCGAACCGGTGCGGCTGCCCTCGAAAAGATTTCCGACAAAAGTGGGCATCTGGGCGACAATGCCGGCCATGATGATCAGCGAAATACCATTGCCGATGCCACGGCTGGTGATCTGTTCACCCAGCCACATCAGGAACAAGGTTCCGCCCACCAGACTGATAACCGCGCCAATTCGGAACATGTAGCCGGGTTCGACAACCGCCTGCAAACCCGATTGGGACGCAAAGCTTTCCAGGCCAACCGCGATGAAATAGCCCTGGACGGCGGTCAGGCCGACCGTACCATAGCGGGTATATTGATTGAGCTTCTTGCGACCTGCTTCGCCATCTTTTTTGACGGCGGCCAGCGTCGGTGACAGTGCAGCGGCCAGCTGGACCACGATCGATGCGGTAATATATGGCATTACGCCCAAGGCAATCAGGCTCATCCGCTCCAGCGAACCGCCCGAAAATGTATTGAAAATATCGAGAACACCGCCACGGGTCTGATCGTAGAGATCAGCCAGAACCACCGGATCGACGCCCGGCAGCGGTACGAAGCTGAGCAGGCGGAAAATGACAAGCGCACCGAGCGTAAACCAGATGCGTTTGCGTAATTCCGTAGCTTGCCCGAATTTTGCCAGGCTTAGATTGGCTGCGACCTGATCGGCTCTTGATGCCATGCTTGACTTCCCTGCCCCAATATTAGTTTGCAACGCCCCCCTGCTGAAGCAGAGGCCCATCTCCAACTATTGCGTCTTGTTGCAATCTCCGGAGATGGATACCCGTCTGTAAAGGTATGCAACCCGCCCCATATCGGATGTTAGTCCATCAAAAACAAGGGGCCAGAAAAAGAGGCGCTGAAACCAGCGCCTCCCGAAGATCAGTCTTTCTTTTTCGCGCGGTTCGCGGCTTTTTTCTCACGGGCCGGTTTTGAAGCAACAGCCTTTTTCTCGCCTTTAGGACGGCGTTCGCCACCCGCCGGAAGAATTTCGACCTTGCCGCCGGCTTTTTCAACCGCAGCAACAGCAGCTTTGGAAGCCCCGGCAACGGTGATCGTGATTTTCGCTTTCAATTCGCCCTTTGCAAGCAAACGAACGCCGTCCTTGCCACCACGGGCCAGACCAGCGGCTTTCAAAGTCGCGTGATCGATCGTGCCTTTGTTGGCAAGGCTTTTGCTGTCGATGAACTTCTGGATCATGCCCAGGTTCACTTCCGCATAGTCCGTGCCCCACGGGTTGTTAAAACCGCGTTTCGGGAGACGCATGTGGAGCGGCATCTGGCCACCTTCAAAGCCGTCAATCGACACACCGGAACGGGACTTCTGACCTTTTTGGCCACGTCCGCCGGTTTTGCCTTTGCCCGAGCCAATGCCCCGGCCAACGCGCATGCGCGATTTGCGCGCGCCTTCATTATCTCTAAGTTCGTTTAATTTCATGTCGTGTACTCGCTTTCGCTTTTATTCGCACGGAAGTTTGAGGTTTTACCCTTCAACAACTTCCACCAGATGATGTACCTTGCGGATCATGCCCCGCACTTCTGCTGTATCTTCCAGTTCGGAAACCCGGTGCATCTTGTTGAGACCGAGACCGATCAGCGTCTTGCGCTGAACTTCCGGACGACGGATCGGAGATCCGATCTGCTTGATTTTAACTTTGGCCATCAAAAATTACTCCGTAACTGCCGCGGCGTCTGCTGCCACTTCAGCAGCCGAACCGCCAGCACGTGCAAGCAGGTCAGTCACTTTCTTGCCGCGCCGCTGGGACACGGATTTCGGGCTCGACTGGTCTGCCAGTGCGGCAAAGGTTGCGCGGATCATGTTATAGGGATTGGCCGTGCCGTTGGACTTGGTCACAACGTCGGAAACGCCAAGACTTTCGAAAACAGCACGCATTGGGCCACCGGCAATAATACCGGTACCGGCAGGTGCCGAACGGACAGTCACGTTACCGGCGCCAAATTGGCCCTTGCCATCATGATGCAGGGTCCGGCCTTCACGAAGCGGTACACGAACCATGCCCTTTTTCGCAGCAGCGGTTGCCTTGGTAATGGCTTCCGGCACTTCACGCGCCTTGCCTTTACCGAAGCCAGCCCGGCCTTTGCCGTCGCCAACCACAACCAGCGCAGCGAAACCAAAGCGTTTACCGCCTTTAACAGTCTTCGAAACACGGTTGATGTGGACCAATTTCTCGATCAGCTCTTCACCGCCGTCATTGTTACCACGACCACCGCGTCCGCCACGTCCGCCGCCGCGATTATCACGACCGCCGCCACGGTTATCACGACCGCCGCCGCCGCCACGGTTTCCGCCGCGGGCTGGACGATCAGGCGCACCGCCGGTTTTTGCTTCAGGAGCTACAGCCGCTGCCGGCTGATTGCCTTCACCGGTCGTGCCAGGCTTTGCCGCGCCTTCTGGTGTTGTGTTCTCTTCGGCCATATTAAAACTCCAATCCGCCTTCACGTGCTGCGTCGGCCAAAGCCTTCACACGTCCGTGAAACAGGAACCCGCCACGGTCAAAAATTACTTCTTTAACGCCAGCCTTTTTGGCGGCTTCGGCAACGCGCTTGCCAACATCGGCAGCAGCCTTGCTATCCGCGCCGGTTTTGACTTTGGACGCCTTGTCGATGGTCGAAGCGGAAGCCAGTGTTTTGCCCTCGGCATCGTCGATAACCTGAGCATAGATATGCCGGCTCGTGCGATGCACGGACAAACGAGGCTTTGAGAGCCCGCGCTTCCGCAATTTGCTGCGAACGCGTTGCTGGCGCCGTTTGAACTGAGAAATATTCGCCATGGCTTATTTCTTCTTCCCTTCTTTGCGGAAAATATATTCGCCGCGATATTTGATACCCTTGCCCTTATACGGCTCGGGCTTGCGCCAGCGCCGGATTTCAGCTGCAACCTGGCCAACTTGCTGTTTGTCCATGCCGGAAATTTCGATCGTTGTCTGATCCGGTGTCTTGATGTTGATACCTTCCGGGATCGGAAAGTTCACATCATGACTGTAACCAAGCTGCAGATTGAGGTTCTTGCCCTGGGCTGCTGCACGATAACCAACGCCATTGATCTCGAGCACCTTGGTGAAACCGGAGGTAACGCCGTCGACCAAATTCTGCACCAGAGTGCGCTGCATGCCCCAGAACGCGCGTGCGTCTTTGGACTTGTTCGCAGGCTTGACCTGCAAACTGCCGTCGGCCAGGTCATAAGTCAGGTCGTCAACCATCGGGGTCGATAATTCGCCCTTCGGTCCTTTGATCTTGACCAGACCATCTTCCATGACAGCGGTAACACCGTCCGGAATAGCTACTGATTTTTTGCCAATACGGGACATGATTAGAATACCTCAGCCAGTACTTCGCCGCCGACCTTCGCGTGACGCGCTTCCGCGTCAGACAAAACACCTTTTGGCGTCGATACAATTGTTATGCCCAGGCCATTGCGCACCCGTGGCAGCTCTTCAGAGCCACTATAGACACGGCGACCAGGCTTCGAAACGCGGGCCACGTGGCGGATAGCCGGCTCGCCTTCAAAATATTTCAGTTCAATCCGCAGACCGGGGTGCTTGTTGACCTCTTCTTCGCTGTAGCCGCGGATATAACCTTCGCGCTGCAACACTTCGAGGACGGCACCGCGCAATTTGGACGCAG
>CBETBW010000004.1:0-186972 GCA_965534715.1 uncultured Parasphingorhabdus sp. | reverse complement strand
TCCGGAACGACAATTTGACGATTCGCTTCTGGGTTAAAAATGCATTCCAGGACGATACGCCCCGCGGTATTTTGCGCTATGTTGATTTCTCTGCACCGAATCTCAACGGTCTGTCCCAACGTGCATTTGCCATTACACCGCCGGAACGGCGACAGTTTGGCCTAACGGTAAGTGGATCATTCTAAAACAAGGAGGGCGGCTATGACTGTTTCGTGGACACGATTTGCGGTTGTGGCCGCCCTGCTTTGCCTTCCCTCACTCGCTGTTGCTGGCGAGGAGGAAAAGCATGAGGGTATCAAAGCGGCACTCTCACAAATTCGTGATGCCGCTATGGCAAGCAGGCCGGAAATGGCGACTTCATTATTTGCCGACGATCTGGCTCTAATTTCCCAGTCCGGAAAACTCTATGGCAAGGACGCTGCGCTGTTCGATCTGCGCAACGGGTTTGAGGCATGGGACAACAACGAGGTTATTATACGCGAGCGCGGCGATACAGCCATAGTGACGCTCGTCAATAACCGCACGCGGACGGGTATGGAGCCGGCCGAATTTTTTGTGATGCAAGTTTGGCGGAAGGAAGGCAGCGGCTGGCTGTTGAGTGCGCAAAGCAGTGTTCGAGTAAAGCAAAAGGCTCCGCCAGCAGCCAAATAGAATTTGGTTTTTCGTTCCGAGCCTCCGGTGTTTCAGCCCGATGCATTGGATGTCATGTTGATGATCAAAGGGATTTGGAAATGAAGCTGAGTGATATTATGGTTGCGCTGGCCGCATCCGCAGCGGTGGTGGCATGCACGGCCAGTGGTCAGGTTACAGCTCAGATTGCTGAAGCACCTCTCGACAGGCCGGTACTTGTTCGCGCCGATGGCAGTTATCCAACGAAAGCGTTGGCCAAAGACAAAATTGTTCTGAAAGTGCTACAAACCACTGTAGATTCTCTTTCCGATTTTCCGACCATCGAAGCAGGGCTGGACCATAATCTCACGCATATGGAAGAAATTGCACGCAAGGCTTGTACAACCGGACAGAAGCCGGACTTTTTGCTATATCACGAGTTTCCGCTTACCGGCTATTCGGGGGGCAGTCGCACCGAAAAACTGAAATATACCGTCAAGATTCCAGGACCCGAGACCGAACGGCTTGGCAAGATTGCGAAGGAGTGCGATACTTATCTCATATTCGGTACCTATGCCACCGATGACGATTGGCCAGGACATATTTTGAGTCTGAACGCTGTTATCGGGCGCGATGGCAAGCTTGAAAAAACTTTCTGGAAATCACGCAATATCAAGCGCATCTATCCTGATCGGGAAATCACTACCACGACGATCGAAGCCGTCCGCGATAAATATCGGGCGATGTACGGGCCGGAAGAAGAATTCCCGGTGCTGCAAACCGAATATGGGAATATTGCGGTCAGCACTGTCCAGATGGATCCGTTTATCTTTGCTGCCTTTGCCATGCGCGGCACGGAAATCATGATCCGAACGGCGACGCTTTTTGCCGAGGATGATGTGACCTCCATGGCGCGTATCAATAATTTCTATTCGACGATGACGAATATCGCGTTTCCCGCCACCGCCAACTACAGGGCGGGTGAGTCCATCATTGTGGGCCCGAACGGCAAGATACTCGCGAAAGATCCCACTGTTGATCAGGACGGGATTATCGAAGCCGAAATTCCCATTGCAAAGTTTCGTGAAGGGCGAAAGATACCAAGCTATGCACTGGATATGGTGAAGCCGGTGTTCGAACAATATGTTCAGGAATTTCCCTTGAACCATCTGGATATCCCGCGCGAAGAACTGCCGGAAACAG
Organism: uncultured Parasphingorhabdus sp.; assembly: GCA_965534715.1. Lineage (GTDB taxonomy): Bacteria > Pseudomonadota > Alphaproteobacteria > Sphingomonadales > Sphingomonadaceae > Parasphingorhabdus. The sequence continues at coordinate 185,160 of CBETBW010000004.1, read as the reverse complement.
GACCGAAGATGAAAGAACTGATGGAAGGTGTGAGCCGATATAATCGGTAGCGCTGCCTAACCTAGTTTACTGTTTAGCAGATGCATCGCCGCCTGTTCACCGCTTTCCATCGCGCCTTCCATGCCCAGATGCAAATCGGAGAGATGCTCACCGGCAAAATGCAGTCGTCCGGCAGAAGTGCCGACATTGCCTGCGGCCCAACCGACCTGTCCGGGCGCATAGTGCAGATAGGCTCCGCCCGCCAGGGGATTGCTTTCCGTCCAGCGCACGACCTTGAACACTTCAACCTGGCCATCGCTGGCGGGACGCAGGCGCTTGAGTTCGCTGGAGCATAATATCGCCAATTCTTCGTCAGTCTTGGCGTTCAGTTTGGTTGCTCCTGTGCCGTTTATCCAAGCCCGCAACACGCCATCGGGTTTGCCATCATCCCCGGGTCTGGCAAGCAGACGCTCAAGCGGGCCATCGGTCCACATTGAGGCTCCAAATCCATCCTCCTCCCAGAAGAGACGTTTGGCCTGGAAGTGAATTTGCATGATCTGAGTATAGGGAAGTTCCTTGAACGCCCGTTTCTGCACTTCTGACAGCGGGGCGTTGACAGTCATTTTTGCCATAACGGGCAGGGGAACGGCGCACACAACCTGTGCTGCCCGCCAGGTTTTCCCATTCTTGCTTTCCATCTCGACACCGTTCGCGCCCACATCGATGCGTGTAATTTCCTGGCCGGTCTCCACAGCGCGCGGCAACGCCTTTGCCATCGCTTCCGGCAGGGATTGCGCACCGTTTACGAAATAGCCGGTTTTCCCGAGGGCAGCTTCCTGCTTGAACGCTACGCCAGTCCGGAACGCATTGAGCATGGAATAGCTGTCGACGCTGTTGGCATTGAATGCTTGATCAATAGCGGTAATCCCCGCTTCGTTAATTCCGTTGGCCTTCAAAAAATCCTTTGCCGAAATATCATATTTGGAAAACTCAGGATTGTGCCAGCTCGAAAGATCCGGAAGGGGATTGTTGGCACCGGCAACGACAGGAAAGGCGCTGTCCGGGGTCAATCCTTTCAACCGGCCTTCAAACGGATTGCCATTGAAAGTCGGCCAGTCTTTCTGTGCTAGTAGCGTCCCGTCCTTATGCAGCGCTGTGGCCAGAGGCGGAAAGCCGTAAGGCGTAATCGGAACACCCAGTTTGTCCGCCATAAACCGGATACGCGCATAGCCCCCGCCAACTTGCTCTCCGCCACCTTCGGTCATGCCATGAGCGCTTTCAACGGTATAAAGCCGGCCGCCGATACGGTCGCTGCCTTCCAATACCAGCACATCCTTGCCCGCCTCTGCCAGCAGATTGGCGGCATAGAGACCGGATAGGCCTGCGCCGATAACAATGATCTCCGCGTCGTGCTTTTTGGTCCCGATGGAGCAAGCCGATAACATAGTGGTGGCAGCAATGCCGCCCAACAGGGTCCGGCGACTAATGGTTTTTTTGTGAATGGATGTCATGATTTATATTTGACAATAAACCGCACCTTAAGGCAAGGATAATTTGTCCGGACAATTATTATAAAGAGTGAAGCGAGATGATCCGATTCCTGATATTATGCTTGATCACGGTGACAGCGTCGCCGCTTGTAGCAGCCGAACGAGAGCTGGACGGCGCGGAAATATTGGCGTTGGCGCGGGAAGCGGCTGGCGGTGATGGCTGGGCCAATGCCAAAACGCTTACGCTTTCCGGCCATGCTGTGTTTTATGGTGACGAGGGTCATGAACCAAAATCCGTTGCCGACGATTACCGGATGTGGCGGGAATATGATCGGAATCGCAAATCAGCACACGGGGCCGAAGGCAAGGTTAGAATTGTCGCCAAGTCCGGTGAAAAAACCTTGTTCGAAGTGGGATATGATGGAGAAACCACCTGGACCGAGAAGGGCATAATGCCGAAAGTACAGGCCGACAAATATTGGGCCGACAATTTCGGTTTCGGTATCATTCGCCATGCCGACAAGCCGGGTTTTGTTGCAACCCGGCTCGCGGATGACCACTTCGATGGACTGAAAATTTATGTGGTCGAGTTAAAAGATCCGCAAGGTGCGCGGACGTTATTCGGAATTGATCAGGAATTTTACGCGATCCGCACCTTGGGCTTCTCCACGCCCAGGGGCTGGCACCGCCGCACCTATCGGGATTTCGTGATGTTGGAAAACCCGCGCTGGTTACAGGCACGTCACGTTACGCTTTATTATGATGACCGCAAATCGAACGAGGTATTCTGGACCGATACCAAAGTCGATCAGCCGATTGATGATCAGGTGTTTACACCGCCCAAAGACTGACTGTGCAAGCTAGTCGCGAAAATTAGTCTTTGACACTTCCGAGGATCTCTCGGCACCCTCGATGGTGCAGCTCGCCTGCATCCAGCGAAGGTTCAGCCCGACCCGGCTGGCGTCGATATCTGCCCAGCTATAGCTGACCGCGCTGTCCGGATCCTCGAGTTTGTGAACGTATAGAACCATGCTGGGACGATTGGTGCTTGGCGGGGCCCAATGCACGGCGCGCATCCGGAGGATGATTTCCTCTGCCCCGGTGTCACCGCCGCCGACCTTTACCCGTCCACCCTGATCGTGCAGTTCAAGTTTCTGTGCAAAAAGCCAGTCCGTGCTGCCATCTTCCTTCTTGGCTTTTTTGGGAACGGCCGCCCAGCATTGCACGGCGCGAGCGCGTTTTAGAAGCGTTTCGGTGCCATCGGTAAATTTTAGCGAAATTCCGCCGTCATCGACCTTGGTAATTTGATATTTTTGCTGGCAGCGCATGCGATTTTGGCGGACGCTTATTGCCCATCCTTGTGCTTTCTTCTCGAAAAATCGTGCACAATCTCCGACTTTCAATGTCGCATCATAATTTGTTTCGGAAAGTGAAACTGGTTTGGGCTGTCCGGCGTCCTCGCCATACGCATTGATTTCATGAAGCAGCAACTGACCGTCTTGTTCGACGATCTTGAGTGACAGCCATGGCGGCGGCGTTTTTCCAGCATCGCTTTGAAAATACACCTGCTCTTCATTGCTATATGTACCAACAAGCATTTGTCGAATAGTCGCAATTTCTGGTGCACCCGCCGCGACCAATATTGGCAGCGCCCATAGGCCAGTCATATCAGTTCCCCCGATTGAGTTTGAAAAGAGCGACGATCACAATTCTCATTCAATTTCTCTTCCAGCCAGATTTAGCATTTATCTGATCTCACATTAATCGGTCATATGTCCAGATAGAATTTGTCCGGACACGTTGTCGAATTCTGGCGATATATTTGATCGGGATCAATGCGCGCCGGGCGCGGCGATGCGATGACGCTCCCGTCGTTTATTTCAACACAGACAGGAATCTTGATGCTCGAACGTGGCCATATCGAATTTATCCAGTCACAGGTGTTGCCTTGGCAGCGCATCGGTCCCGGTCTCGCCAGGCCGGACGCAGAAATCAAACTGCTGAGCCGTGATCCGTCAGATGGGGCGTGTTCAACTCTGATGCGCTATCCCGCTGGCTGGTCGCGTCGCGGTCCCGAACATATTCTGGCAGATGAAGAATTTTATGTGCTCGATGGCTCCCTGGAAATGGATGGCCATGTCTATCCGGCGGACAGCTACGCCTTTCTACCAGCAGGGTGGACGCGAAACGAGATGAGCGCACCGCAGGGTTGTGTCTTGCTCGCATTCTACAACCGCGAACCGACGTTGATCGGACGAGCAGGAGACGGCTCGGCGGAGACAGCCAATCGCGCCATTCGCCATTTGGATGTGGCGGCGATGACATGGGATATGACGCTCAACGATCCGAACCTGAAGCATCTCGGAATCTCGCGCAAGGATCTTCGCACAGACCCGGAAACTGGGGAACGGACCTTTCTCTCGCTGATACTGCCGCAAGCATCACCGCAAGGCGGCGAGGGGCCGCAGGAAATCCATCCGGTTGTGGAAGAAGCCTATGTCATTTCGGGTTCTCTTACCGGCCCGCAAGGCACCATGTATCCTGGCGCCTATTTCTGGCGGCCACCCGGAATTGCGCACGGACCCTTTGGCGCACGCTGGGGTAGCGTGTCTCTAATGCGGTTCGTCGGGGGTAAGCATGTCAACCAGTGGACAGAAGAAAACGCGTCGTTTCGATACGACGCGCCTTATGATCCGATACTTCCCGATGACCTTCGGGTGCTCAGCAAAATACCATGGACACCGCCGTCGGTATATTAGCAGCAATTTCGAACCCATTTGTTTAAATTTGTCTGATCATGAACAAGGTTACCGACTTTGGACCACTGCTGCCCGGCAATCCAACCGGGTTTCAGGGCTTCCGTCCGATCGTCTCAATGGGAAGCCAGCGCAGATAAGTTTCTTGGTAGAAATAGGCTACGGTTGCGCATGGCTTTGCGAAGCAGTCAGAATCCATCAACATCTTGCGATGATGGCCACTGCTGAATGAAAAAGTCCGCTTTCAGCATTTCAGATCGACCGATGCAATGACTGTAATTGGGCGTATTCTGCTGAAAAACTCCGGCACAGGATTGGTGGATCTTGTGAGTGCCTTACGCCCCCTGAAGCGCGCTGTGATCCTTGATCACTTTTGAAGGATCGTAACTGCCTTCTGCGGTAACCTCTTGTCCCATTTCCTGCGCGAAGAGTGCGCGCCCTTCTTCAACAGCCGCTTGGTATGACTGCGGGTTGCCATGACATTCTCGGTCCTTTTTCCGGATTGCGGGCCGGAAAATATCTGGCCAATAGCGAAAGAGGGTGTTTGGAACTTCCAATTCCTTCCGGTGGGACGGCGGCAGCAAGCGTGCGGCGGCGCCGGTCACCATTTTTTCGTTTAGCCAGCTCGACGAACCACCGCGCTGAGCCGCAGCACCGATATAGGCTTTGGCAAGTTTGATGGAATCATCGTCCGGCTCTCCGATCTGCATCAGGATGCCAAGATACACTTGATAAGTTTCTGCGAGCGAGGTCGGAAGCAGTTCTTCAGGGACGCCCTGGAGATACCCCACGTAATTCCATAGCGTCATCATGCCCTCTGCCTCCTCCTCACTCACAGAGTAGCCAAAGGTGGGGGCGGCAAGCACTATCGGTATCCAGAACGACATCGCGGTTCCAAGCGAATCCATTATGTTGATGGGCATTCCCCATTTATCGGGATGCCAGCGTTTGCTCTTCGCTAACCCGTGGCGAACAAAGGAATGGACAAGGCGGACTTTCAGCGCTGCACGAAAACCATCGCTTTCACGTTTCATGCCGTTCGACATAATTATCTCGTTAAAGAAATGGGTGGTTTCCTGCAGTCGCTTTGCCGTTGCCGTATCGAGCGAACCGGTCATTGTGAGAACCTTCGCAACCGGTGCGGAGCGATAGCCATCAAGCAGGCCCAATGTTCCGCTAGCGAGACGTCCGGGTATGCCGATGCGGAAATGAGCATTTGCTCCCACAATCATTTTCTCTGGGTCGGCCCATGCTGGTCGCTTCGATAACAGCTCGTCTTCTAAACGAATGAGGACGGGAGGAATGGTTGAAAGGCTGGACGTATCACCAGCAACAAAGGCATCAAATATATCCGAATTCGCTTTGTCTTCCTTGAACCAGACAGCCAATTCGTCCGCTAGATCGTCACGCATCATAAGTGCTTTGTAGAGTGAGTGGAAAATCGAATTGTTTGCCTTGGGCGGCGATACGCCAAGCTTTGAAGCGACGTCGCAAATCCACTGGTCCGCAATGGGAGAGGGGTTCCAGCGCCCGGGGGTAGCAATCTGCAGCATATCATTATCCATCTTTTGACTATCTGCGATACTTAATTGGTCAAGACTGACCATATGTCAAGATATTCGAGTAACTGCTGCGCATAGATCAGCAAATTTCTGCAAGCGATGCTATCCAATTTGTTTGAGATGAGTTTGCCAAGCCAAACCGGCCACTATGATGGGAGTAAACTGGCAACAAATGACAGGTGGCTGTTTTTCAACGATGCAAGTGCACTGTGAATCATCTCACGGTCTTTTTTTAACATCAATTCGATCGTAATACCCCTGAGGTTGGAGTTGAGCAGACGACCATGCACCACGAATTCGGCTGATTTTATAATTCCGGCCTGCTCGGCAAGACCTGCATGCAGTTCATCGATTACCGTCTCCATCTGCTCAGCGGGATGAGATAGTCCATCAGCCAGTGCCCGATCCCAGCGTGATGCCAGCAGAATCTCGGTTAACGCAATCGCCTCGGGCAGGTTGTGCGTTTCCCAAAATACGTCAAACAGCGACCGTACCTGCTGCTCCGGACCGTCAATTTTGACCACTTCGCAAGTGGCCGTCGCAACCATCTGGCTCATGGCTCTTTCGCCGGTAGCAATCATCAATGCATGGCGATTGGGGAACTGGTTCAGGATTGATCCTCTGCCAAGATTGCAGTCGGCCATGACCGCATCAATGCTAGTCGCTCCGTAACCAACTTGATTGAGTATTTTGATTGTGGAATCTACAATATCTTGCCGCGCCTTCTCCCCTCGGCGATTGCGGGATTTTGGTTTTACTGCAATATCAATTTGACTGCCCATATTATGTTACTTGGCACAGGTTCTGCTGCAAAACAAGTTTGCGCAAATCCATAGAATAGAATGGCTTAGAACATAAATCTGGAATTAATGCGCGGACCCATAAAGAACAGATTAAACAATTTCGTATTTACATATTCATGGAAGCTTGGTTCTAACCGATCAGTAAACATTTAAATTTTACCCATTTTCTACACACGCACTTATCATAAAGATCGTGGCTTAAGCCTCTCCGACCAGAGCAACCATGACTTTACTGCATGGTGACTTTGGCACCGCCAAATATGACGGCATCTTCAGCCCAGCCGGAAGGTGTTTGACCAAAGCGTTCTGAAGCTAAAGTGCGTATGCGCCAGCTCGTATAAGCTGCTGTGGCGGCAGTAACACAGCAGCCGATTGCTCCTTACAAATATTACCTTGAGGAGCAAGCCACCCTCCAGCTAAGCTGCCAGTAACAATTTACGTAACAATGCCCACGGGAGCGATGCGGCGTGAAGCATCCTTAGGCGCCAAAATGGATGCCTTGTTGGGACAATTCCGGATCGCGCTATTGACAATTGGCAATTTAATCGATCAATTAAACCAAGCCAAGCTTGAGCATTGACCTGATAAGCTCAATGATTTGCGCAAAGCAGTTACAGGAGTCGGATATGACTGAAACAGACCGTCACAATTTCGATATTGTCGTTGTTGGCGCGGGCTTTGCCGGGCTCTACCTAATCCACAAAATGCGCGAACTGGGTCTTTCGGTAAGAGTCATTGAAAAAGCCGATGACGTCGGCGGAACATGGTACTGGAACCGCTATCCGGGTGCGCGCTGTGACATCGAGAGCATCGACTATTCGTTCAGCTTCGACCCCGAACTCGAACAGGAATGGGAGTGGAGCGAGAAATACGCGACGCAACCGGAAATCCTGCGCTACGCCCAGCATGTCGCCGACCGCTATGACCTGCGCCGCGATATCGCGTTTGACACCCGCGTGGAAAAAGCGGTCTGGGATGAAGACAGCGCCCGGTGGACGGTGACCACCGATGACGGCGAAAATATCTCTGCCCAATATTTTATCATGGCCACCGGTTGCCTGTCCGAACCCAAGGATATCGATATCGAGGGCGTGGAGAATTTCAAGGGCGAGATTTACCGCACGCATAGCTGGCCGCATGACGGTGTCGACTTTTCAGGCAAGCGGGTCGGAATCATTGGTACCGGTTCGTCCGGTATCCAGTCGATACCGCTGATCGCAGAGCAAGCCGACAGCACGGTCGTGTTTCAGCGAACTGCCAATTACTCCATCCCGGCGGGCAACGGACCGATCCCCTCGGAGAAGCAGGGCGTCAAGAGTCGCTATCGCGAATATCGCGAAGAAGCCCGTTGGACGAAAGGCGGCGTACCTGGTCCGGTCGGCATGGAATTTGCGCTTACTGTGCCAGAGAAAGAACGACAGGAACGGTATGAAAAACTCTGGAATAAAGGAATTATCTCGCACCTCTCGCTAGAGTTTGCCGATTTGATGATCAATCAGGAGGCCAATGAAACATTGGCTGAGTTTGCCAGAAACAAGATTCGCAGCAAAATCGAGAATCCAAAGCTGGCCGAGATCTTGGTACCTACGGAATTTCCTATTTGTACCAAGCGTCCTTGTCTCGACACCAATTATTACGAGACGTTCAACAAGCCGAATGTCGATGTCGTCGACATCAAGGCCAATCCGATCTCCATGATCACCGAATCCGGACTTGCAACCCGGGATCAAAATTTCGAATTTGATGCGATAGTTTTTGCCACCGGATTCGACGCGATGACCGGCGCGCTTCTGGCAATAGATATTACTGGCCGCGACGGCCAGAGTCTGAAAGAAAAATGGGAGCACGGACCGCTCAACTATCTTGGATTGACGGTTGAAGGCTTTCCCAATTTTTTCACCATCACCGGGCCCGGCAGCCCGTCTGTACTGTCCAACATGATCCTGTCCATCGAACAACATGTCGAGTGGATCGCGGATTGTCTGCAATATATGAATGCGCAAAATTTCGTCAGCCTGGAACCGACCCGAACGGCAGAAACCGGCTGGGTTGAATATGGAACGGCAACCAGCGACATGACTCTCTATCCGCTGGCAAAGAGCTGGTACATGGGCACCAACGTTCCGGGGAAACCACGCGTTTGCTTGCCTTATTGCGGCGGTGTCGATGCATATAGGCGGGTTTGCAACGACGTGGCGGCACAGAATTATCTCGGTTTCAAATTCGATGGCCTAGATGGCGAGCGGATAAATGATGGATTTGTCCGGCGACAGCAGCCAGACGTTGTGGCCTTGCTCGAGCTGATGGAAGAAATGCAACTCCCGCCATTTGAAAGCATGTCGCCAGAGGAAGCGCGTGCGACATCAGAAGCGATCAACGCGGGCAATCCTCCGGGCCCCGGGGTAGGTGAAGTGGTCGATGGCGACTATCCGGGGGCCGATGGTTCGCTTGAATACCGGCTCTACCGACCGAAAACAAAAGGCCCGCATTCGGTCACACTTTATTTCCACGGCGGCGGCTGGGTATTGGGCGACCATGCTTCTGACGATGCGCTCTGTCGCGACCTTTGCGTCAATTCGAACAGCATTATCATATCCGCAAACTACCGGCACGCACCCGAAAGCCGTTTTCCGGCAGCAGCGGACGATGGTTTTGCAGCACTCAACTGGGTGGCCAATAATATCAGAGAGCTTGGCGGCATTCCCGGTGAATTGGCTCTATGCGGTTGGAGCGCAGGCGGCAATATTGCTGCGGTCGTCTGCCAATTGGCGCGTGACGCCGGTGGACCGAACATAAGAAGCCAGATACTCATCACGCCCGTCGTGAATGGCACCGATGATAGCCCGTCTATGTCTGAAAATGCAGAAGGCTTTGTGCTAACAAAAGCATTAATGGACTGGTTCTGGGATCATTATGCAGATGCGGCAAATCGAAGCAATCCTAAAGCATCACCACTGCTGGCTGATAATCTGTCGAACCTGCCACCGGCATTAATTGTAACCGCTGAATTTGATCCATTGCGCGATCAGGGCAAGGCCTATGCTGAGGCACTTACCAATGCGGGCACAAGCGCGCGCTACATAAATTATCCCGGCCAGATACATACGTCCTTTGCCGGAGTAGGTGCTATCCCGACGGCAAATGACGCAAGAAGGGAAATTGCCGAGACTTTGAAGAAAAATTTTCAGATTCTCGAACCAACGTGATTCTGCCGCAGTAGCCGAACGAAATTCACGTTGTTTGATGCCAGGCCGCCAACAATAGCAATCTTGCCTACTGTCAAATCGCTGCCATCTGGGAAGCCTTTCGCAATGGCCGAAAAGCAAAGTGGCTGCCGAGTGAAGGCCAAAAAAGATTATTGGCCAAAACCGTTGGATGCCGTGCGCCTCCGTCTCAACATTCAACCGAATGGCCAATCGTACCTATTCCTTGGCTGTATAGGATGTAAAAATATACTGAGCTCTGCTGGACTAGAGCAAGCGACCTAGTGACTAAAGGCTAGTAGCCGCATCACGAATCCAGATAATAACGTTTTCCGATATTCCTAATCATGGGAATCATATTTTATGTACCTATCTGGTTGGTGCGGAAATCCGACTGGTAATTACAGCACTGAGGTTGGCAATGGCTTAGGGAACAAAACAGAATATCTGCACTTACATTGCACTTACAGCGGTGATATACGAATTCAGCAATTTGAAAAATGGCTGAAAATTGGTCGGGACGAGAGGATTCGAACCTCCGACCCCCACACCCCCAGTGTGATGCGCTACCAGGCTGCGCTACGTCCCGACCGAGGCTGCGCATATATGGAGGTCGACTGGCCTTGGCAAGTCGTTTGCGTCTGGATTGCAAGCTTTCGAAAATACGGATTTCATTGCACCCTCGACAAGTGCGTGATAGGCGCGCGCATCATCTGGGTTGGCTGTTCGGGGGCTTGAAACAAGAGCCTGGGCAACACACATAAAAATTTATAATAATCGGGACGGATTCATGACAACTATTACTATATTATCTGCAGCATCGGGCGCGGGCGGTGCCGGGGGTTTTCTGATTTCGATCATGCCGCTGGTGCTGATTTTCGCGGTTTTCTATTTCCTGCTGATCCGGCCCCAGCAAAAGAAGATGAAAGAACATCAGGGCAAGATCGGTGCGGTCAAAAAGAATGACGAGGTCGTGACCGGCGGCGGACTGGTTGGCAAGGCGGTCAAGGTAGACGATGAATATGTCGAGGTCGAAATCGCCAATGGCGTCCGGGTGAAAGCGGTCAAGGCGACCCTGTCGGATGTCATGCCGCGCGGCGGTGCCAAGCCTGCGAACGACTGAACGCGGTGATATAGAAAGTTAGTTTCGATGCTCGATTTCCCGCGCTGGAAAGTCATTTCCATTTCTCTGCTGCTGGCCTTTGGCGTAATGATGTCACTGCCAAGCCTGATCGGCGAGAGCGGTCAGAAATACTGGCCGAGCTTCTTGCCGAACGAAACCATCAATCTGGGGCTCGACCTTCAGGGCGGCAGCCACATCTTGCTGGAAGCCGATCCGGCCGATGTCGCCAACATGCGCCTCGAGACGATGGAAGAATCGGTGCGCGCGGAAATGCGCCGCGCCACTCCGCGGATCGGCATTGGCGATATTTCGAGACGTGACGGAAAATTGAGCTTCATGGTGCGCGACAGCACCCAGGTTGATGCGGCACGAGAAGTCATTCTTCCGCTCACCAGCGGTGCCGGCCTTACCGGCCAGCGGGACTGGGATATCGAAGTGCGCGACGATACGCGCTTTGTTTTGACACCGACGGCAGCGGGCCTGGAAAATGCGGTTACAAATGCCATGGATACGGCGACCGACGTGATCCGCCGCCGGATCGATGAAATGGGCACCCGCGAGCCGACCATCATTCGGCAGGGTGACACGCGGATTGTCGTGCAGGTACCCGGGCTCGACGATCCCGAAGCGCTGAAGGCCTTGTTGGGGCAGACCGCAAAGCTGGAATTCAAGCTGGTTGATTTTGAAGCCGATCCCAATGCGGTAGCAGCAGGACGGCCGCCGGTAGGCAGCCAGATTTTCCCTTACCCCGATAATCCGTCCGGATTGCCGAATATCGCAGTCAAGCGCCTCGGCGGCATTAGCGGCGACAAGCTGACCGATGCCGGACAGGGCTTTGACCAGCAAACCAACGAGGCGGTGGTCAACATCACCTTCGATAGCGAGGGCGGTTCCAAATTCGCCCGCTTGACCCAGAATAATGTCGGACGGCCATTTGCGATCATTCTTGATGGCCAGGTGCTTTCTGCACCCAATATCAATGAACCGATTCTGGGCGGTTCGGCTCAGATTTCTGGAAGTTTCACCGTTGAAAGCGCGAACCAGCTGGCGATCGCGTTGCGATCCGGCGCGCTGCCTGTGGAATTGAAGATCGTCGAGGAACGCACGGTCGGTCCCGACCTTGGCAAGGATTCGATCGACAAGGGCATGATCGCCGCAATCATCGCAACCGTGGCCGTGTTGTCGTTCATGGTTGTCACCTATGGCCGGTTTGGCGTTTATGCCAATATCGCTCTCACCCTGAACCTGTTCATCATCGTCGGGGTCATGGCGATGTTCAACGCCACCTTGACGCTGCCGGGTATCGCGGGCTTTGTGCTCACCGTCGGTTCTGCTGTCGATGCCAATGTGCTGATCAACGAACGGATCAGGGAGGAACGCAGGCGAGGGCGAAGGGTCATTCAGGCGATTGAAGTTGGCTATAAAGAGGCTTCGCGCGCTATTTTTGATGCGAATATTACCAACATCATTGCCGGCGTATTGCTGTTCATGTTCGGCTCCGGGCCGGTCAAGGGTTTCGCGGTCGTTCTGATGATCGGTATCGCTTCTTCCGTCTTTACCGCTGTGGTCGTAACCCGGATGCTGGTCGTGCTCTGGGTGCGGCGAGCCCGGCCGCAGGAGTTGGTGATATGAGACTGCTCAAACTTGTCCCGGATGATACCAATATCGGGTTCCTGAAATGGCGCAATATTGCCATGGTTTTCAGCATCATGACGATCATAGCGTCGATCGGGCTGGTCGCTGCCAAGGGACTGAACTTTGGCGTCGATTTTATCGGTGGCCAGATGATTCAGGCGACTTTTACCGAAACGGAAACCGCGCCGATTTCCGATTTGCGCGACCGCATCGGCGGGCTTGGTTATGGCGACGCAACGATCCAGCGTTTTGGTGACGCCAATGAGGTGTCGATCCGGATGCGGTTGCCGACCGAAGCAGAATCGCGCCCCGAAGCGGCCAGTGAAATGACCGCAAAGATCGTATCGACAATCAAGGCCGACTATCCTGATGTCCGGATTGATGGCGTGGAGTCGGTTTCCGGCAAAGTGTCGTCGGAACTTTTTGAAACCGGCGCCTATTCTTTGCTGTTCGCGATGATCGCGATATCCATCTATATCTGGATACGCTTCGAGTGGCAGTTTGGCATTGCGTCCCTGTTCGCACTGGTCCACGACGTCGCGCTGACATTCGGGCTGTTCGCGCTCACCCAGATGGAGTTTAATCTCAATATCGTCGCGGCGCTGCTGACGATCATCGGCTATTCGCTCAACGATACGATTGTCGTGTTTGACCGGGTCCGCGAGAATTTGAAGAAATACCGCAAGATGGATATCATCGCCTTGCTCGACTTGTCGGTGAACGAGACGCTGGCACGGACTGTGATGACCAGTCTGACCATGCTGATTGCGCTCGGTGCGTTGATCCTGTGGGGCCCGGATGTGATTTTCGGTTTCTCGGTGGCGATGTTCTTCGGCGTATTTGTCGGTACCTACAGCTCGGTCTACATGGCCGCTCCGATCCTGATCTGGTTCAAGGTGGGGCCGGACACTTTTGTGCCAACGGATTCGGCGGACGACAAAGCGGAGAAGCTGGGCGGACCAGAGCAGATTGGCTGACCCTTGGTAGAACTGCGCAAGGATGTCGAATTTACCGGTCCGGTTGTCACCGGCTTTACACCGCAGGGTTACAAGATTGGTGAGCAGCGGTTCGAGCAAGGCCTGTTGATTTCTCCGGAACAGGTTGTGGACTGGGCCGCTTCAAGTCTGGACAAGCTGGATCTCGCGGAGATATTGTCTCGCCTCGACCTGTCACCCGCGCCCGAATTCCTCCTGTTGGGCAGTGGCCCGTCGATGCTGCAGCCTTCGTCCGCCTTCCGCCGGGAAGTAGAGGCGGCAGGCATGGGACTGGAGGTCATGGATAGCCGCGCCGCGGCGCGGACCTGGGGCGTGTTGCGGGCCGAAGAACGCTGGATTGTCGGAGCGTTTCTGCCGCTGGACTAGCTTGTACCGGCGGCTTTGCCCAATATAGTTCGCAACTGGTCGCCGTTATTTCTCCAGCTGAACCGGTCAACCGAAGATCGCACCAGCTCTTGCTTCGGTGGTTTGGCCAGAATGGCTTTTGCGGCATCGACAATCGCTTCGACATTCTGATCGACGACGCGTCCGGCAACCGGACTGCTCACCAATTCTCGCGCACCGCCTGCCTCGCTGATGATCACCGGTGTGCCGCAGGCAAGCGCCTCTACCCAGGCATTGGCGAGACCTTCGGATTTTGATACGAGAATGGCGATATCGGCGGCGGCGGTCAGATGCGGCAGCTGATCATGCGGGACACTACCCAGAAAACGGACGCGACCGGCAACGCCCAGTTGATTGGCGAGCGCGCGGTAGTTTTGCTCTTCTTCTCCCTCACCTGCGAGCAATAACTCGGCTTCGGGAAAGCTTGCCATGGCACGGATTACCAGATCCTGGTTCTTGCGTGCGATCAGCGCACCGGTGGTGATGAACAGCGGCCCGCTGACGCCTAGCTTCCCCTTCGCGGCCACCCGATCGACGGGGAGGAACATGTCCTGATCTACCCCTGTATAATGTACCGAAATTTTACTGCCATCCATCCCGAGAGCGACCATATCCCGCTTCAGCGCTTCGGAAACAGCCAATAACGCACTGGCCTTGTCCGCCGCTTCCAGAATCTGATCCCGGCATTCCGGATCGCGGCCCCAGTGATAAATATCCGCCCCGCGCGCCTTGATTGTAAAGGGAATGTCGAGCGCAGCGGACAGCCGCATCGCTGCCGGTCCATCGGGATAGAAAAATTCTGCATCGATCACGTCAAACGGCGCCTTCTGGTGCAACTTCTCTGCCATCGGCAGCAGTGCGTCCGCAATCCGCCTCGGATTGCTGGCGCCACCGATCTTGGGGATCAGTTTGAACCGGGGCCGGTAGACGTCGAGCCCGCGCCACTCTTCATGTCCGGCCAACACGTTCAACGCTTGATATTGCCCGAGTCCGCTCAACGGCCAGGGTGGAAGCCCGATCGGGTTGATGACCGTCACGGTGGTTGCCGGACGGCTGGCCAGTTCCGCGGTTTGCCGCTCGACAAATATTCCGAAATTGGGCGCCGCGGCATTGGGGAAAAGGGTCGACAAAGTCAGGATGCGGAGCTGGTGGGTCATGGATTGCCTCCTAGCACAGAGGCCCTAAAGCTCCCTTACCAACCGGACCGCTACGCCGATCCATTCGGGGTCGCTGACAATCTGCTGCCGTGCGCCGCTGCCGAGCGGTAGGATCTGCAGGCGGTGGTCCTCGCGCCCGATCAGCCGACCGAACAGATAGCGTCCAGCCGGACGAGGGACCAATACGTCGCGATTGAGCGCACCGCTAAATTGTTCCGGCATCCGCCGCGACAGCCAGACATCGTCGCCCGCGCGATAATCGCCGATGCTGCTTTTGACGCGCAAGGCGACCATCGCCGGTTCGATCGTCGGCTGATAGATATTTTCGGTTTTGCTCAAGGCGCGCGCACCCTTGTGATCGAGAATCGCGGCTACCGGCAGTTCTTCCTGATCGGGCAATGACAGGAGCGCTGCGCTGTCCACGCCCAAGGCAGCGGCAATCCGGTTCAGCCAGCCGAGCGACAATGTCCGCGTGCCGGTCTCGAGCCGCCCGATGGTTTGCGCTGTCGTTGGCGGTTCACACCGTTTGGCAACATCCTCCAGCGTCAATCCCTTGGCCTTGCGAACGTCTCTGATACGGCTGATCATGTTAAACTCCAAACCTATATGGTTTTATCCTTTCCTACAATATCGCCAAAATGGCAAGTATATTTGTTCGCAACCATAGGAGACATCATGCCGACGAAAGCCACCAAAGCTCACTCCGACCCGCGTTTGCTCGCCGAACGTGCGCTGCCGCAGGACGGAGAGGAGCGTAATGGTAACGAACCAAAACGGAGGCGTGCGCGCAGTGTTACGGTCAACTTGTCGGAGTCGCCATTGGGCTGGCTTCATGCCAGAGGCCATCTGTCCGACCGGCAGTTTGATGCCGGGGAAAAGCTGCGCTCCGATTGGGAAAAAGGCAATCTGGCGCCTCGAATCACGATGCGTTGGGATTCCGCGCCGGTCGCAGGAGGAAAGCGCGGCGCACCCGCGATATTGAATGAGTCCGAAGCACAGCTTGCCGCCAAGCTGCGCTTTGAAAATGCGATCGACCATCTGGGTAGCGATCTCGCCGATATCGCCTGGCGGATTATTTGCGGCGGCGAAGGAACGCCGGTCGCGGAAAAAAACCTCGGCTGGCCGGCACGCTCGGGAAAATTGGTGCTGAAGATAGCACTGGACCGGCTGGCAATATTCTACCGCCTGCCGGGCTGATTAGGGCTGAAGCAGTTGTTCGACTTCTTCCGCCAGTTCCAGCCAGCGCATTTCGGCAGCATCTTTCTCTTCGATCAGCGCGCTATTCTCGTTCGTCAATTGCTCAAACTTCGCGAAATCCCGTAAATAGAGATTGGGATCGGCTAGAGCCTGTTCGATTTGCCCCATGCGCTCGTCGATGGCCTCGATCCGTTCTGGCAATAGATCATAATCGCGCTGATCCTTGTAGCTTAGTTTCTTGCTCGGACTGCTCGGACGAGAAACTGGTCGAGCGGCGGACTGGGCGGGTTTGGATGCGGTTTTCTGATCGGATCCGCCCTGTTTGCGCTTTGCTTCCCATTCGGCATAGCCGCCGGCGATGACATCGACCTTGCCGCTGCCGTCCAGCCCCAGCGTGATGGTGACGGTGCGATCCAGAAAGTCGCGATCATGGCTGACCAGCAGGACAGTGCCATCGTAATCGGCGATAACCTCCTGCAGCAGGTCAAGCGTCTCGAGATCGAGATCATTGGTCGGTTCGTCGAGCACCAGCAGGTTCGACATGCGGGCAAATTCACGTGCGAGCAAAAGCCGCGATTGTTCGCCGCCCGATAATGTTCCGACCCTTGCGTCGATCAGAGTGGGTGCAAACAGGAACTCCTTGAGATAGCCTTGCACGTGCTTCTTGGTGCCGCGGACATCGATCCAGTCGCTGCCATCGGCCAGAACATCGCGGACTCGCTTGTCAGGCTTCAGTAGGCTGCGTTGCTGGTCGATAAAAACACCATTCAATGTTTTGGCGAGCGCCACGCTACCGGTGTCCGGCTCCATTTCCCCGGTCAGCATCTTCAGCAGGGTGGTCTTTCCCGCGCCATTGGCCCCGACAATCCCGATCCGGTCGCCGCGCTGGATGCGCAAGGAGAAATCCCGGATGATGACGCGTTTGGCATCGCCTTCACCGAAGGACTTGGAAATATTCGTCGCCGTTATCACCGATTTGGTTCGGCTGTCATCGCTTTCGGCCTGCAGCTTGGCTGCGCCCGCCGGGCCGATCATCGCCGCACGCTGGGCCCGCATCTCCCAAAGCTTCGCGAGCCGGCCCTGGTTGCGCTTGCGCCGGGCGGTCACCCCGCGCTCAAGCCAGTGCGCCTCGAGCTTCAGCCTGGCGTCGAGCCGCTCTGCCGAACGGGTTTCGTCGGCATAGATTTTTTCCATCCATGCCTCATAACCACCAAATCCGACTTCCAGCCGACGGAGCGCTCCGCGATCCAGCCACAACGTCTGTTTGGTCAGCCGGGTCAAAAATGTACGGTCATGCGAAATGGTTATAAATGCGCCCTTGTAGCGACCCAGCCATTCTTCCAGCCAGTCGATTGCCGCCAGATCCAGATGATTGGTCGGTTCGTCGAGCAGCAACAGGTCCGGCTGTGAAGCCAATGCCTTGCAAATCGCGGCGCGGCGTTTCTCGCCCCCGCTCGCTTTGTCTGCGCGAGTCGAAAGATCCGTTCCCAACTGGTCAGCAATCGCTTCCACTTCATGCAGGGCAGGCCCCATGTCTCCGGACAGGGCAAAGTCACGCAACGTTTCATACGGCGTAAAATCGGGTTCCTGTTCCAGCATCACAATATTGACCCCAGGCTGAATAACCCTTTTCCCCTTGTCCGCTTCAATCTCGTCGGCGATCAAGCGCAGCAAAGTTGTCTTTCCGGCTCCGTTGCGCCCGATCAGCGCCAGTCGGTCGCGCGGCCCGACATGCAGATCGAGATCACGGAACAGCCATCCTTCGCCCTGATGGAGCGAAAGATTCTCGTACGAAAAAATGGGAGGTTGCGACATGGTTCCCGCGCGTTAGGGGCAAGCGGGCTTTGGCTCAAGCCTTCTCTTTTCGACAAAGGCCATTGACCTGCCGTGCCATATCGGATTGTTAGGGACGAATTTGACAATTTTGGCGATAGGGACGGGATTTGCACACAGTCTATCTGAACGGCGATTATGCCCCACGGTCATCCGCCAAAATCTCCATATTTGACCGGGGACTATTGTTTTCCGACGCGGTTTATGAGGTGATTTCGGTCATTGATGGCCGGTTGATTGATATGGACCGTCACATCACCCGTCTCGAACGATCACTCGGGGAGCTTTCGATCAATGCCTTTGCGGACTGGGCGGCAATATCCCAAAATCTGATAGCGGAAAACGGGTTGCAGGAAGGCTTGGTCTATCTGCAAGTCTCGCGCGGGGTGATGGACGAGCGGGAATATCGCTGGCCTGCGCCGGAAACGGCCCCGACGATATTTGCCTTTGCCCAGGAACGAACGCTGCTTGAAAACCCGATGGCCCTTCGCGGAATGCGGATCATCACCCGGCCCGACCTGCGCTGGCAAAGATGTGATATCAAGACGACACAGCTGCTTTACGCATCGCTCATGAAAATGGAGGCCGTGGCAGCGGGAGTCGACGATGTCTGGATGACACGCGATGATATGGTCACCGAAGGCACTTCGCAGAATGCCCATATTATCAATCGGGACGGGGTCCTGATTTCGCATCAGCTCGACCGCCGTATACTCCCCGGCGTCACGCGTATCGAAATGCTCACACAGGCTGAAGCAATGGGGCTGACGGTCGAGCAACGCGCTTTTTCGGTCGATGAAGCGAAAAATGCGGCAGAAGCGTTCATTTCGTCTTCGACCTTGCTGGTCATGCCGGTTGTCGAGATTGATGGTCACAGTATTGGTGACGGTCAGCCGGGTAAACGGACCCGTAAGATTCGGCAAAACTATATAGCTGCGGTTCAGGGTGACCATAGTAAAAAGCCCTGAACGAAATGGAGAAGAATATGAGATTTTCAGTTTTATTGGCCGGAGCGGCTTTGACCCTTGTCCCGGCAACCATCGCACAGGCAGCGGATGTCCAGATTGTCGCGCAGAATCCGGTGATCGAGCTCAGCGTGTCCGAGCAGGTCGATAGCGCACCGGATACTGCCACATTCAGCACCGGCGTGGAAACCAAGGCGCCGACTGCTACACAAGCTTTACGCGACAATTCCGTACAGGCGCGGGCGGTGATCAACCGGCTCAAATCGCTCGGCATTGCCGAAAAGGACATTCAGACCACGGGCATCAATCTGCGCGCGGATTATGACTATGATCAGGAAAGCCGTCAGAACCGTTTTGTCGGCTATGTGGTATCCAACCAGGTTTCGGCGATTGTGCGTGACCTACCCAAGTTAGGTGGAATTCTCGATGCGATCGTCAGCAGCGGCGCCACCAATTTGAACGGCCCCTCGTTTTCGATCGATGATGACAGCAAGGTAAAAGATGTGGCGCGGGAGCGGGCGCTCGCCAATGCCAAATCGCGGGCGATGAGCTACGCCCGTGCCGAAGGATATTCCGGCGTTCGGGTTCTTTCGATCAACGAGGGCATTTCCCACCGGTCGGAAGCGCCGATGATGCGGATGGAGAGCGCCGCCGCTTCGTCGGCACCACCTCCGGTCGCTCCGGGCCAGGTTGGAACAGTCGTTTCACTCAACATAACATATGAAATGACTCGTTAATCGAACAGTCTGTAGTCTGAACCCGCTATTCACGTGATGTTAAAACCGCCGAGCCTAGGAGGATAAGGATGTTGAAGAAAACCACCTTTTTGACCCTTTTTGCGCTCGGTGTTACAGCTGTCGCGCCGCATATGGCTTCGTCCAAGGACCGTCGCGGCGAGCAGAATGAGGCGCGCGCCCAGATGATGGCCGGCAAGGTGAAATCAATCCGTTCGATCGAGAACCGGATTTTGCCGAGAATGGCGGGTAGTGAATATATCGGACCAGAATTTGACCCCAATGCGCTAGTGTATCGGCTAAAATTCATCCGCGACGGGCGCGTTGTGTTTGTTGACGTAGATGGCCGAACCGGCGCGATCTTGCGGCAGACCCGCTAATCAAGATTGGCTATTCCGTAATTTCTAAATCATTGTGCGTTTTGGGGATGGTGATATAGGCTATTCCACAGAATTAAGCATTATTCCGGAGGACAAGCATGCGCGTCTTGATTGTTGAAGACGAACCCACGCTGGGGCAACAGCTCAAATCGACATTGGAGGCCAATGGCTATGCCATTGACCTGTCGACGGACGGCGAGGACGGCCATTTCATGGGTTCGACCGAAGACTATGACGCGGTAATCCTGGATCTTGGCCTGCCAGAAATAGACGGGCTGACCGTGCTCGATCGCTGGCGCAAGGAAGAGCGCAATTTCCCGGTGCTGGTGCTGACAGCGCGTGATAGCTGGTCGGACAAGGTGGCGGGACTTGATGCGGGCGCCGATGATTATCTCGCAAAGCCGTTCCAGACCGAGGAATTGATCGCCCGGCTGCGCGCGCTTATCCGCCGTGCATCGGGCAATGCCTCTTCAGAACTCACCGCAGGCATGGTGCGTCTTGATACACGGTCGGGGAAAGTGACTCTCGATGGCAGCCCGGTGAAGCTGACGGCGCAGGAATATAAGCTCTTGTCCTATTTGATGCATCACAAGGGCAAAGTGGTGTCCCGTACCGAACTGATCGAGCATATCTATGATCAGGATTTTGACCGGGATTCAAACACGATTGAAGTGTTTGTAACGCGTATCCGCAAAAAACTGGGCGCGGAAGTCATTTCGACGATTCGGGGACTTGGCTATAGTCTGGAGGATCCCGAAGCCTGAATGAACCAAGCCAGATAGATATTCCGGTCGATGAAAAGGCACCGACAACCCATAATCGGCTAGGCACCCAGACCACTGGTTCACTCGGTCGCCGGATGATCGGGATTGCTGCGGCGTGGATCGTGATACTGCTGTTCGGTGGCGGTTTCGCGCTGGACCGGGTCCTGAATGACGCGGTGACCCGCAATTTCGACAATCAACTGGAATATGTGCTCACCGCGATGATCGCCTCGGCCGAGATCGGCCCCGATGGCGAGGTTTTCCTGAACCGGCCGCTGGGAGACCAACGCTTTCTGGAACCCAATAGCGGTCTTTACTGGCAGATCAGCGGCAAAGACCATGATGACTTTCCGTCCCGTTCATTATGGGATCGCACGCTGAAAGCGGACATCACCCATGATGACCGGAAAACGCACATCTATGACAGCAGGCAGTTTCCCGACGAACCGCTACGGCTGCTAGAACGCACGATCATCTTGCCGGACTCCGAGACAAAATGGCTGTTTCAAGTGGCGCAAAGCCGCGATGGCCTCGATGCCCAGATCGCCAATATTCGCTCGATCCTGATCAACAGTTTCCTGATCCTCGCGCTCGGACTGATCGGCATGGCAGCGCTCCAGACGCTCTACGGCCTGTGGCCGCTCCGCAAGATCCGCATTGCCATCGCGGCGATGCGGACCGGCCAGCAGCAAAGGGTGGTCGAACCGATGCCGAACGAAGTTACCCCGATGGTAGATGAACTGAACGCATTGCTCGATCACAATGAAAAACAGGCCGAGGAAGCGCGGCGGCACGCCGGCAATCTGGCGCATGCATTGAAAACCCCGCTCACCGTGATCATGAACAGCGCGACCGCCAAAGCCGACGATCTGGCGGATACAGTGATCCGCGAAGCCGGGGTGATGCGGCGTCAGGTCGACCATCATCTGGCCCGCGCCCGCGCAGTAGGCAGACGCGGCCATGCCCACAGCCGGGCCAAGGTCTGGCAAAGCCTGCAAGCCGTGGAACGCGCCGTCGGACGGCTCTATCCCCATGTCCGGATCGACATCGATGGCGACCAGGATGCCGTAGCATCTGTCGAGCGCCAGGACCTTGATGAAATGATCGGTAATCTCGTTGAAAACGCCGCTAAATATGGTGGCGGCAGCGTATTCATCACTGTCGAAACCAGTGATAAATTTGTCGAACTGCTGATCGAAGATGATGGCAACGGTATTCCCGAGCAAGATCGCCAACGGATATTCGATCGTGGCGCGCGGCTCGACAGCGGCAAGCCCGGGACCGGCCTTGGTCTCGCCATCGTCCGGGATGTCGCGGAAATTTATGACGGGTCGGTATCGCTCGAAGAAAGCGAAGATCTGGGCGGATTGCTGGCGCGGTTGAGATTGCCCAGATCGGAAGGGCAAATTGCCTAATGCTCGCTGATCGCACAACCCAAGATTGAATCGTGGGGCAGGGTAAACTGAATATCGCGATCATTGGCTGTGGACCGGGCGGAATGGCCACCGCACTTTTTCTCAAACGGCAAGGCCATAGCCTCACGATTTTCGAGCAATTTGCAGAACCGCTGCCCGTGGGGTCCGGATTGCTGATTCAGCCAACGGGTCAATTGATTTTGAAACAGCTGGGATTGCTGGACAGGATAGAGGCGCTCGCCAGTCCAGTGCATCAATTGCATGGGATCTCGGTTGAAAAAAATCGGCGTGCGTTGGATATGCAATATGCCCATACCCCGGAAAGAAGCCCTGCATTAGGTATCCACCGCGCCAGCCTGTTTTCTGTTCTATTGGATGCAGTCCAAGAAGCGGCGGTGCCGATCGTCGTGAATAGTAAGCTGACAGATGTTACTGAAACAGAAAATTGCATCACGCCGGTCTTCGGAAATGGCGGTTCCACCGAATCCTTTGATCTTGTGATTGATGCAAGCGGCGCGCGAAGCTCATTGGCTGACGGGAGGGTGAGGCGGCTGGGCTATGGTGCATTTTGGGCTACGGTTGATATCCCGGGGGAGCATGACATTATGCGTTCGGCGCTCGATCAACGCTATTTCCGGGCCAGCAAAATGGCAGGCATCATGCCGATTGGTTTGAATCCGGCAACCGGAAATCCGGGTGCCGCCCTGTTCTGGTCAGTGAAACCTGAAGACGCAAATAAGCTAATTGCATCAGGGATAATTGAATTCCGGACAAACTATTGCAGGCTTTGGCCGGAAGCGGAACCATTTGTCTCGCAGTTGCAGTCAATTGATGAACTGAATCTAGCCGTCTATCATCATCGAACCGGCTTGCCCGCGCCATCCAATCGATTGTTTTACATCGGTGACAGTTGGCACTGTACAAGCCCGCAGCTCGGACAAGGCGCGAACATGGCTTTGATAGACGCAGCTGCACTTGCCATGGCGATGGACCAATCAGAATCGCTTGCGGATGCTCGCAAAAAATATCGTAAAGCCCGGATGTACCACATCAAGCTGTATCAGATGCTGAGCATCACCTTCACACCACTTTACCAATCGGACAGCTTGGTAAAGCCGTGGACGAGAGACATTATCATTCACTATTTTGCCAGATTGCCGATCATTCGGAATTTCATAGCGAAAACCGTCTCAGGAAAGCTTTTTTCCGGTCTGAGGGAATAGGTTTTTAACCCTCGTCCCGGATCCGTTCATGGTGACGGATCACTTCATCAATGATGAAGCGCAGGAATTTTTCCGAAAATTCGGGATCAAGATTGGCGTCGCTGGCAAGCTGGCGGAGGCGGGCAATTTGTTCCTGTTCGCGCGCGCCATCGGCCGGCGGCAGGTTGTTCGCGGCTTTATACTCGCCCACTGCCTGGGTCACCTTGAAGCGTTCTGCGAGCATGAACACTAGCGCCGCATCGATATTGTTGATGCTTTCGCGAAATTGCTGCAGCTTTTCGTCCATGATCGTCGCCTGATTTTTGCCCGCTGCGGTTTCTGTCCCGAATGTGTGGGGCGCAACCGAACAAGTCTTGATTTCACTTGCCTTATCCCTAGTGACTTGCCACATCCGGTGCAACATGTCAGCAACGGTCCATCATTTCGGGCGGGACACCGCACCTTCGCTTGAACCCATCATGTCGCTGGTCGCCAGCGACATGAATCAGGTGAACAGCGTGATTCTGGACCGGATGCAATCGGAAATTCCACTCATTCCGGAACTTGCCGGCCATCTTATTGCTGGTGGTGGCAAGCGCATGCGCCCGATGCTGACGCTGGCAGCGGCGAAGCTGATCGGCTATTCGGGTAATCGCCATTTCAAACTGGCGGCTGCGGTGGAGTTTATCCATACCGCTACCTTGCTGCATGACGATGTTGTTGATGGTTCCGACTTGCGGCGCGGGAAAGCCGCTGCCAATTTGATTTTCGGCAATCCGGCCACTGTATTGGTG
The DNA here is from genome assembly GCA_965534715.1 of uncultured Parasphingorhabdus sp. Classification (GTDB taxonomy): domain Bacteria; phylum Pseudomonadota; class Alphaproteobacteria; order Sphingomonadales; family Sphingomonadaceae; genus Parasphingorhabdus. Next base: position 160,789 of record CBETBW010000004.1, on the reverse strand, counting down.
GGGGATTTCCTGTTCAGCCGGGCCTTCGAACTGATGGTCGAGGATGGCTCGCTCAAAGTACTGAAAATATTGTCCAATGCATCGGCGGTGATTGCCGAAGGGGAGGTCAATCAGCTGACCGCCCAGCGCAAGATTGATACCAGCGAAGATCGTTATCTTGAGATTATCGGTGCAAAAACTGCCGCATTATTTGCCGCCGCCAGCCGAATATCGGCCGTTGTGGCAGAATGTGATGAAGAGATCGAGCTGGCGCTGGACAGTTATGGCCGCAATCTCGGCATTGCGTTTCAACTGGTCGATGACGCGATAGACTATAGCTCCGACCGCGAAACCATGGGCAAGGATGCCGGTGACGATTTCCGCGAGGGCAAAGTGACGCTGCCGGTCATATTGGCTTATGCACGCGGCAGCGAGGAAGATCGCAAATTCTGGAAAGATGCGATCATCGGCCATAAATCCTCGGATGAAGATCTCGCTCGGGCGACCGATCTGCTCCGCTCGACGGGCGCGATTGACGATACGATGTCGCGGGCCCGCCATTATGGCCAGCGGGCGATAGACGCGCTGGGCATATTTGCTTCCGGAAAAGCCCGGGATGCGATGACCGAAGCGGTTGAATTTGCGATTTCCCGCGCCTATTGAGGCGGTTCAGGACAGGAACAGAAAATGGTCGCACGAATATATAAAAATCCCAGAAATACGATGCAGTCCGGCAGGGCCCTGACCGACAAATGGATGCTGCAATTTGAGCCGTTGGAAGCGCGCAAGCCCGACCCTCTGACCGGCTGGGCTGGGTCTGGTGATACGCGGCGGCAGGTGGAGCTGAGTTTTGACACGTGCGATGCTGCAAAAGCCTATGCCACGAAATATGGTATTGATTATGTGATCATTCCGACGCCGCATAAGACGCTGAAGCTGCAAGCATACGCGGATAATTTCCGATAGTTTTGTTCCTGCGAAGGCAGGAATCCATCTCCCTATCTTTCCATGCTTAGCAAAGCTTGGGCTTGCAACGTGGTCTGGCACCAGAAATTATCAATCACCTATAGCGTCGTAACCGGACGGCGGGAGATGGGTGCCGGCCTTCGCAGGTGAGCAATGGCGAGATATTCAACCCGGTTGCAAAAACAGCAGGAGTTTGACGTCTATTCCGGCACCTTCTGCGCGCTTGCGTTCAATGAATTCATCTAGCTGGGTCAGCGCGACCCGGTGAGCGGTGATATTCTCTCCGTCTGTTCCGCCACCTTCGCTGACTTTGGTCAGTCCGCTGGCTTTGAAAAGCGTAAAGCTCTCCGACACCATTCCCGGCGAGGAATAAAATTCGCCGCAATTCTGGATTGTCTCCGCTCGATAGCCTGTTTCTTCTTCCAACTCGCGGATCGCCGCGATCGACGCATCTTCTTCCGCATTGTCATCATGGTCTCCGACCAGACCCGCGGGGAGTTCGATGCAGGTTTTGCCCAGCGGAACGCGATATTGCTCGACGAGGAGCACATGTCCTTCGTCAATCGCGAGAATGACCGCAGCCCTGATGCCGCGACTGCGGGAGACATATTCCCACTTACCTTCTCGCTTCGCCGTGATGAAGCGGCCTTCCCACATGATTTCGATATTTTCGGACATTTCTACCCCGTTCGTGCTGAGCCTGTCGAAGCACGACCTGCCGCAAAAATCACCCTTCGACAAGCTCAGGGCGACGGGAATGTCAAAGTTCGATCAACTTGTCCGGCAGTTCATTCGGGTTCTGATCGGTTTTTGGGAAATGCTCGGACAGGACGACGCCCATCTGGCGCACCGCTTCGGCCATGCCTTCGCCCGGCTTGTCGGCGCGTACCAGATCGATCATGGCAACCATCGCGTCACCCCAGATAGCGGGCTCCACTTTTTCGACAATGGCATTATCGGCAACGATTTCCGCGCGATGTTCGCGCATCGACAGATAGAGCAATATGCCCGTGCGCCCGACGGTGCGATGATCCGTTGAAACCCGGAACAAAGATATCGCCCGCTTGCGTACGCGGGCTTTTTTGATCGGTGGCGGGATAAGGATGAACAGCAACGGTTTCCAGATCAGGATCAGCCGCGTGCCAAAAAATTTCAGCGCGGTAAAAACAAACAGCGCCCAATAGGGCAGGGCGGATATTCCGCTCCAGCCACCAGTCAGCCAGTCGATGATATTGAGATATATTTCCGGGAACAGGCTGACCACGAGCAATGCGGTAAGCGCCACCAACCCGGATATCGCCCAGGCGACATCGCCATAATGATCGGATTCGCCGGTCACAATGGTGACGATTTCACCATCAGTGTCCTTCTCCGCTTGGGAAACTGCGGAAGTGACGATCTTGTGATCGTCCGGTGTAAACTGGTTCACTTTGCTCATCACCAGCCCCCCGACGCGCCGCCGCCACCAAAGCTGCCGCCGCCTCCGCTGAAGCCGCCGCCACCAAATCCGCCGCCGCCACTGCTGCCTCCGCGCCAACCTGATCCGCCGCCCCAGATAACGACCGGCCCGGCACCCCGGCGATAGCGTTTGCCGCCGCGGTTCGAGAACATCGGGATGATGACGAAGAAGATCAGAATGAAGCCCCAGAAAATCATCAGACCGATATTTTCTCCATCCCCTTTACTGCCTTGTTGACGGGCTTGCTGCGCCACTGCGAGGGCTTCTTCCTCCGGCAAGACCAACTGGGTCGATATCCGGTCCACGCCGGCGATAATGCCGCCGGCCATATTATCGTCGCGAAACTGGGGCAGGATATCATTCTGGATGATCATGCTCGACAGAGCATCGGTCATGATGCCTTCGAGACCATAGCCCACTTCGACGCGCACCTTGCGTTCATTGGGCGCGACCAGCAGGATCAGGCCATTGTCTTTCTCGACCTCGCCTTCACCGTCCTGTCCGATACCCCAGGCCCGAGCGAGCTGATAGCCATAGCTTTCGATATCATAACCTTCGAGACTGTTGACCGTTGCGACAACAAGCTGCCGATTGGATTGGGTCTCCAAAGCTTCCAGCCTTGCGGTAAGCTCAGCCTCTTGCGCCGGATCAAGTAAAGCGGCCTGATCGACAACGCGGCCGGTAAGTTCCGGGAAGCTTTGGGCATTGGCAATCGGCGCGCAAAGAAGGATCGACAAGGCAATTATCCAGCGTGTCACAATCATGAGGCTTTCCTATTTTGTGCGTCTGTTTCCGGCATATTATCGTTTGCGGTTATGGTTGGCACTTGTCGCATTTTTTCGTTCAATCTAGCTGCACCTCTGAAAATGCCATCTTCCATTTTCCCATCGGAAAACGCAGGGATGATATCTTGGCGTATGACGCTGGCACAAAACGGATCGCTCAGCGAGGCCTCAAGTCCGTAGCCGACCTCAATCCGTACCTTCCGTTCGTTCGGAGCCACTAGCAGCAGTACGCCATCATCCCGATTTTTGTCACCGATGGCCCATGCACGAGCCAAATCCACTGAATAGTCTTCAATGGTTTGACCGTTCAAGGACGTAGTGGTCGCGATAACTAATTGCGGGCCTGATGTTCGTTCCAGATTTGCCAGCATGCTTGTTAGCTCCTTTTCAGCCTCGTCCGTCAGCAAATCGGCTTGATCCACAACACGCCCCGTCAGCGCCATCGAGGGAGCCTGAATTGCGCGTTGCTTCTGATCAGTCTCAATGTCCTGACCGCAAGCGGAGGCCAGGAAAGTCATCAGTAAGATGAACTTCCCGCGCATCCTCTGCTAGAATTTCACTTCAGGTGCTTCGTCCGCGCCTTCTGTGGTTGCGGCAAACGGTTCCATCGGCTTTGCACCGTGGATGATTTTCGCGCCGATAATGTCCGGGAACGTGCGGATTGTCGTATTATATTCGCGGACCGCTTCGTTATAATCGCGGCGGGCGACATTGATCCGGTTCTCCGTGCCTTCCAGCTGGCTTTGCAGGGCCAGAAAATTCTGGTTGGATTTGAGATCGGGATAGGCTTCGACGGTTGCCATCAGGCGTCCAAGCCCTTGCGAGAGCGCGCCTTGTGCTGCTGCAAATTCCTGGACCTTCGCGGCATCGCCAAGATCATCGGCACTGAGCTGGATGGATGTTGCTTTCGCCCGGGCTTCCACCACCGCTGTTAGCGTGTCCTGCTCCTGGGTAGCAAAACCCTTCACGGTTTCCACCAGATTCGGGATCAGATCGGCGCGGCGCTGATAGGTGCTTTCAACATCCGCCCATTTTGCCTTGGCATTTTCTTCCGCCGTCGGCACGCTGTTGATTCCACAGGCGCTGAGCGACAAGGCCACGGCCGGAACCATCAGAAATTTGATCAATTTATTCAGCATGTTTGAAAACCCTCCATCCACACGGCGAGACGCCGCTCCACTTTGTAAAAATAGGTATCAATGGCCGTGTTTGCAACGACTTCCCTCGACTATTTTGGATTTTTCATACATTTACACGCCTTTAGAAATAGATGGGAAATGTCATGCTAAGCGAGTTTAAGGACTTTATTCTGAAGGGCAATGTGCTCGATCTGGCGGTCGCCGTGATTATCGGTGCGGCTTTTGCGACGATTACCACATCATTGACCGAAGATGTGATCATGCCGATTGTCAGCGCAATAGTTGGCGCGCCAGATTTCTCCACCATGTTCCTGTTGCTGGGTTCGCCGCCTGCCGATTATGCTGGCGCAATGAACGACTATGCCGCGCTGAAAGAAGCTGGCGTACCGATGCTCGGCTGGGGCCAGTTCCTGACCGTCGTGATCAACTTTGTCATTCTCGCGTTCATCATCTTCATGATCGTCCGCTACGCGAACAAGGTGATGAAAAAAGCAGAAGCAGACGCAGAAGCAGAAGCGGAAGATACCGGACCGAGCGAAATTGATCTGCTGATCGAAATTCGGGATAGTTTGAAAAAATAGTCATTCGAGATAGCCAATATCGCCCCTTTTGCAGCGTGATCCGTGCAACGCTAAATATGCGCTGCAAGAGGGGCTATTTCGCCCCGGAAGTTGTCGATTATCCCGACCAGATCATTCAATCAAAGCGACTGAATTTAAATAATAATCCCTTTATTCTAACAAGATAACAAATGATTTCATTTTTTGAGATACATTCGCATTTTTCGCTCTTATAGGCCCGCTCAGCTGGTTTGATTCTCAGCTGATTTGAACGACTATTAGGGGACTGATTATTATGCGTAAATTCGCTGTTTTGGCTGCATCAGCAGCCGTATTCGCTCTGAGTGCCTGCAATGCTCCAGCTGAAGAAGCTGCAGTAACTGACGAAGTTGCAACCGAAGAAGTTGCACCTGCTGAAGATGCTATGGTTACTGAAGAAGTTGCTCCGGTAACTGAAGAAGCAACCGCTGAAGCTGCTCCTGCAGACGCAGCTGCTGCACCTGCAGCCGTTACCGAGTAAGCCTACACTATCTGAAATTCCCTTGGGGGAACTAGAGGAGGGTCAACAGGGAAACTTGTTGGCCCTTTTTTTGTGCATTCGGGAACCAAATCGATTTCGGCATGTTGGTAACTCCGAGGGGCCTCTTTTGCTCCTTCCAATTGACGAGGGAAGATTATGCGTAAAATTATGATTTTGACCGCTTCTGCTGCTGCCTTGGCGCTGAGCGCCTGTGCACAGGAAGACACCAGCGGCGCGGAGACCGAAACCGAATTGCAAGCTCAGGAAGCTGAAATGGAAGCAGATCGTCTCGACGAAGCTGCGGACAACGCTACGACCGAAGCTGGCGAAGAGATGCTGGAAAATAAAGCTGAGGCAATGGAAGACAAGGCTGATGCCCTGGAAGACAAAGCCGACGCAGAAGAAGGCGTTCTCGCCCAATAGCAACGATTTCCCTTTGGGGAACTAGAGGAGGGTCAACCGGGAGACCGGTTGGCCCTTTTTCTTGTCTGTGCACTGTTCATTCAGAATTATATCCCTATATAGGAAGCGTTCGTTTCGGCGGACTATGGTGATAAATGATGGCGTGCAATAGACACTACGGACCCGGGGGCAGTACCCGGCGGCTCCACCATTTCAGGCGATTTGCAGCAATGTAGGACGCCTTCGTTGATGGGGCCGAATTAGGATCGACGGGTGTTCAAAAGCGTTATTTTTGCCCGGCCTGAGTATGCCGTGATTGCTCAAAACCTATAAGTGCAAATGATAATGAAGCACTCGCTATCGCTGCCTAACCCAATGACCTCACGGTCATAAGTTAGAAAGCTACGCGCGGTTGAACCCACCGGGCAACAGAAGGGAATTCAGCGGTTTGGAAGGCACCGGGCAACAGAAGCCTTCCACTTTACCCAATTTGACAGCGATTTTGCCGGGATCCGAGGATACGGGATGTCAGCTTGTTCCGCGCGTTGTGTGAGTTCTGGCGTTCGATGCCGATGCAGCCCGGCGGCTCGGACAATTTAATATTCGGAACCGTAAACGCGGTGCAGTTCGATCGCTTCGATCATCTTGGCTCCGGCCATGAAAACTGCGCCGGTCACAGCCAGAAACAGCATTTTCCCACCCCAGCCGGGATATTGGACAAGATAGTCCTGCCCGCGCGCCACCGCGCCGGTGGCAAGGGCATAGGTGATGAGAAAAGCCTCGAACTTGGTCTTGATTATGAATAGCCGTCTGATCTTTTTCCACATGCCATTCCAGTAGCAAACGTCATGCCAATCGCAGAAACGCAACGTTTCTTGCAGAAAAATATGGTAAACTGTAAGTTAATCCGACATTTGTCCGGACCGATTAGCGATCCAGTTCGGACAAGCCGCAAATCTCGAGCAGCCGGTTTCTGGCCTTGCCGATCGATTTGGTCAGTTCAGGATCGGAAAGCTGGTCCGGATTAATCGTTTCCGGCCAATGCTCTTTCACGATTTGGGCAATCCGGTCGAGCTTTTCGGGGGTTGCCAGGAAACGCTGATCGACCGTGGCCGGGTCTGCTACTACCCGCAAGCGCAGACAGGCCGGGCCGCCGCCATTGGCCATCGATTGCCGGACATCGACCGGACAAAGCTTGCGTATCGGTCCGTTGCCCGCCACCAGATCGGTCAGATAGCGCCAGACGGCAGCATTTTCGCGTGCTTCGGTGGGCAGGATCAGCGCCATACCGCTTCCATCAGGAAGTGTCACCAGTTGCGCGTTGAAAAGATAGGATTTTACCGCGTCGTCCAGACTGACCTGATCGGCTGGAACGATGACAATTTCTGCATCGGGCATTTTGTCCCGGATCGCGCCATATAGCGCTTCCGGCTGTTCAAAAGCCTGCTCATGGGTGAACAATACCCGCTCGTTGGCCACGGCTACGACATCATTGTGAAATGCACCAGCCGCGATGGCAACTTCCGCCTGCTGCGCAAAAATCACATGATCTCGGTCCAGACCATGTTTGCGGGCTACTGCTTTGCTCGCCTCGATATGCTGACGGGCCGGGAATGGGCCGCCGCTTTTACCAAAGACAAATATCTCGACACCGGCGCTATCGTGGGTGGGGCAAAGCCGCATATGATTGGCCGCCCCTTCGTCGCCAAACGGCGATGGCACGGGTGCGTGAACCGAAAAATATTCGTGGTCCGCAAAAGCCAGTTTAAGCTGGGCAAGCGTTCCCGGCCATTCATGGCTGCGGTGCGGCATGGTTTGCAGATTGGCGACAGTGAGATGGCATTTGCCGTCGGGCGCATCGGGCGCGGGAGAAATGGTCGCGGCATTGGCAGCCCACATTGAAGAAGCGGAAAAAGCCGCCGCTCGCATATGCGGTTCGGCGTCACCAACGGTCGTCCCCATTTTTTCCAGCCAAAGTTTGTTTGGTCGATCCAGCGGGATGAAAAATCCTTGCGCCAGACCAAGGTCGAGATTGTGCCGCATCTTGGCAATGCCCTGTAAGGCCGCTTCCCGCGGATAGGCGGTTTCTCCGGCATGGGTCGAGGAGGCGATATTGCCGATACTCAGCCCGGCGTAATTGTGGCTCGGTCCGATGATGCCGTCAAAATTGATTTCAACGAGGGCGCTCATCGCGAAATATAACGGATTTCGTCGCCGACCGAGAGGCCGATATTGGCCGCCGCCTTTTCGTCTATCGTCACGCCGTCATCATTCTCGTCCAGCATAGCGTAAGTTGCCTGAAATTTGTCCAGGTTCCCGTGTGAAATGATCGTCTTGGTTTCGCCTCCATTGATTTCGGTGATCTTTGCGGATTTTGCATTGCGGATGCTTGTCACATCATCGGTCTTGGCGATCATCGTCGGGCCACCGTCAAAAATATCGATATAGCCCTCATAGGAGAAATTCTCATTCTCCAGCATCCGCATGGCGGCTCGGCCATTGGGATGCGGGACGCCAATGGCGGCTCGCGCGCTTTCGCTGAGCATGGCAATATAGATCGGGTGCTTGGGCATCAGGTCGGCAATGAACTGGTTGCCGTGTATGGCATTGAAATAATCTGCTTCCTGAAAACTCATGCCGAAAAAACGGCCGGCGAGGCCGTCCCAGAAAGGTGATCCTCCCGCTTCATCGATGACGCCGCGGAGTTCCGCAAAAATCTTGTCGCCAAAGCGGTCGCGATGTTCCTTGATGAACAGATAGCGGCTGCGGGCCAGCAACATGCCAAGACCGCCTGCGCGTTCGCCGGGGTGGAGGAACAGGCCGCCCACTTCGCTCGCCCCTTCAAGGTCGGTGACAAGGCCCAGCATCTGAGCGCTGAACGTCCGGTCCAGTTCCTTGCTGGTCTGCGAATGAGTGCTCAGGCGATAGGAATAGAAGGGCCATGTCTGCCCGACCTTGGTAAATATCTGTGAAGTACCCCGCACTGCTCCGGTTTCGACATTTTCCAGCACCATGACAAACAGATCATCGCCATGTTCCCCGGTGTCGCTCTGGTAGGCGCGTTCCGATCGCTCAAGCTTTTGCGTCAGCGAGGTCCGGTCTGCTGGCAGGTTCGTAAAACCGCCCCCGGTCAGTTTCGCCATTTCGTAGAGATGCTGCAGATCATCGACCCGTGCCGTGCGTATTCGGAAACTCATAATCCTCCCTTTTCGGCAATCCGCATGATTGTCAGCGCCGATAATTGTGTCCGTTCGACCAGACTTTCCGTTATCATATATTCGTCGGAGCTGTGGATTGCCCCGCCTCTGACGCCCATAGTATCCACCACCGGGATACCGCAAGCGGCGATATTATTACCGTCGCACACCCCGCCGGTACCGCGCCAGTTGATATCGAGACCCAGTTCTGCACCGCATTGCTTCACAAGGCCGAAAAGCTTTTGTGCTTGGGGATCAATAGGTTTGGGCGGACGGGCGAAGCTGCCATGGCAATGCACGCGCAGATCGTGAAGCTTCGCAACATCCGCAACCGCCTGTTCCAGCGCGCTTTGCGCCTGGGCCTGATCTTTCAATGATTTGGGCCGGAAATTGACACGCAGAATAGCATGATCCGGCACAGCATTATTGGGGCCGCCGCCGTCGATTTTCGCCGGGTTGACGCTGAGACCATCGCGATGGAGCGCTTTCAACCGCATTGCCAGGTCCGCCGCCGCGACCAAGGCGTTGCGCCCTTCATCCGGGTTCCGGCCCGCATGCGCGCTCTTGCCGGTAAATATGATCGAGAAATTCCCGCTACCGCCGCGTTCTCCAGCGAGCGTGCCGTCGGGCAGGGCGGGTTCATAGGTCAGGGCAGCGGTCTTGCCCTTGGCCAGCCGCTGGATAAGCGACGCGGATGATCCGGAGCCAACTTCCTCGTCGCTGTTGATCATCACGTCATAGCCGATCCGGCTCGCAATTTCGCTTTGCTCGAGTAGTTGTAGCGCACCGAGCATGACGGAAATCCCGCCTTTCATATCGGCAAGACCCGGGCCGTTCAAAATGCCGGGTTCCAGTTCAACTATTTTTTGAAACGCATGATCCGCCGGAAACACGGTATCCATATGACCGGTCAGCAAGATGCGAACCGCTGCTTCGGGGCGAACGGATGCAACCAGATGCTGTCCGCGTTCGACCTCATCGATGGAACCGTCCGCGCGCACCGCCTCGACCGGTTCGGGTTGGACCAGGCTTATATCCCCCGGCAAAACCGAAAAGGCATCTGCCAGCATTCCCGCAACGGTTTTCAGACCATCGAGGTTTGTCGTGCCGCTATTTATCTTTGCCCATGCAATGGTGCGCGGCAAAAGGGGCAGACTGCTCGCCCGTTCCAGCGTCTCTTGTTCGGGGAAGATATTTGCTTTCATCTGAGACCGATAGCATTTGTCATTATCCCGTGTCACCCGCTCTGTTGCCGGAAAAATGCTGTCCTACACGGATGGGGGCTATTATAATCAAGATATTTGACGCCCTGGCGAAGGCGGTGTCCTCTTTTCCAAAGGAGTATCCAATATGTACCAAAGAAGAATACAAACTGCATTGGACTTTCAAAACAACCCTGAGCGATCCCCGAGCAATGCGTTGGAAATGACAACGACTTCTTGCCGAATCGGCACGGGCAGCTGGAAACCATCGGATTACAGATACTTATTCAACAAACCTAAGCCAATGGCTGCGATAGTCCAGAATTCTTCCTTAACACTGTAAAGTTTGTAAAGTTCGATGCGGGCGCTTCCTTTTGTACCACCCCGTTTACAGCGCGAAAAAGAGCCGCCATAGACGGCTACGATTCCTCCCCGGAAAATTTTGAAAACTTGCGGTACACTCTGTACGCTCGGAAAATATGCATTTGAACGAGGAGATTTTATGTCCGAATATGTCAGCCAGAACGGTATCCAGATCGCGCGGGAGCTATTTGATTTTGTGAATGACCGTGCCTTGCCGGGAACCGGCGTGGATGGCGCAAAATTCTGGGAGGGTTTTGCGGACCTGCTCGGCACTCTCGCTCCCCGCAATGCGGAACTTCTGGCAAAGCGCGAGAAACTGCAAGCGCAGATAGATGCCTGGCATATCGATCATAAAGGGCAGCCCATCGATCAGGCGGAGTATCAGGCGTTTCTGAAAGATATCGGTTATCTGGTTGAAGAACCGACATCTTTCTCGATCTCGACGGAACATGTCGATCCCGAAATCGCGACCATGGCAGGACCGCAACTGGTGGTGCCCTCGCTCAATGATCGTTTCGTTCTGAATGCAGCCAATGCCCGATGGGGAAGCCTCTATGACGCCTTTTACGGCACCGATGCGCTGGATGCGCCGCCGGCGAAGCCGGGGAACTATGATCCCGAGCGCGGGGCTGCCGTTATCAAGGCGGCAAAGGCATTTCTGGACGCGACCTTGCCGCTTGAAAATTGCAGCTGGTCGGACCTGACAAACGTCAAGGAAGACGGAATTCCGCTTAAAGATCCGGCACAATGCGTCGGCTGGAACGGCAAGGCCTGTCTGTTCCGGCACAACGGCCTGCATATCGAAGTCATTTTCGATGCCGCCCATCCGATCGGCAAAGGTGATCCGGCCCATATCGCCGATGTTTGTCTGGAATCCGCATTGACCACGATTATCGATATGGAAGATTCGGTAGCTGCGGTCGATGCCCAGGACAAGGTGCTGGCTTATACCAACTGGCTGGGCTTGATGCGTGGTGATCTGGTGGCTTCGTTCAAAAAAGGCGGCAAGACCGTAACCCGCTCTCCCAATCCTGATCGGGAATATGTCGATCAGAAGGGTGATAATTTTTCACTGCCTGGTCGCAGCCTGATGTTTGTCCGCAATGTCGGACATCTTATGACCAATCCCGCCGTGTTGCTCGCAGATGGATCGGAGGCTCCCGAAGGCCTGCTTGATGGTGTTTTCACGAGCCTGATAGCGATCCATGATATCAAGGGTCTGGGCAAGCTGCGCAACAGTCGCGCCGGGTCGATCTATATCGTCAAACCGAAGATGCACGGACCGGAAGAATGCGCTTTTACCAATGACCTGTTCGATGCGGTCGAGGATCTGCTCGGACTGGACCGTCACACCATCAAAGTCGGTGTGATGGACGAGGAGCGCCGGACTTCCGCCAATCTCGCCGCCTGTATCCACGCGGTGAAGGACCGGATTGTATTCATCAACACCGGCTTTCTCGACCGTACCGGGGACGAAATCCACACCTCGATGCAGGCTGGCGCGATGCTGGCCAAGGGCGACATCAAGAAGAGCGACTGGATCACCGCTTATGAACAGCGCAATGTTGCCATCGGTCTGGCTTGCGGCATGTCCGGCAAGGCGCAGATCGGCAAGGGCATGTGGGCAGCACCCGATATGATGGCCGATATGATGGAACAGAAAATCGGTCATCCGATGACGGGTGCCAACACCGCCTGGGTGCCGAGCCCGACGGCGGCAACGCTGCACGCGATCCATTATCACCGGGTTGATGTTTTTGATCGGCAGAAAGAGGTCGCGGGCGACGGAATTGCGCCACTCGCTAAATTGCTGACCATTCCGCTTGCCGATGGCCATAACTGGTCGAATGAGGAAATCGAGCGCGAACTGGATAACAATGCACAGGGCATATTGGGCTATGTTGTGCGGTGGATTGATCAGGGGATCGGCTGTTCGAAAGTACCGGATATCAACGATGTCGGGTTGATGGAAGACCGCGCGACTTTGCGGATTTCGTCGCAGCATATGGCCAACTGGATGTTGCACGGCGTCTGTTCAGCCGAGCAGGTTGATGCCGCATTGTTGCGGATGGCGGCCAAGGTTGACGGGCAGAATGAAGGGGATCCGCTTTATCAGCCAATGGCGTCTAATCCGGATGATAGTCTCGCTTTTCAGGCGGCCCGCGATCTGGTGTTCAAGGGTGTCGAGCAACCGAGTGGCTATACGGAACCTTTGCTGCATGCCTATCGGCGGAAACTCAAGGCAGCGGCCTAGGAAAGCAGTCTTGCCAGAGTCACAAACTCGGAAACGGCGAGTGTCTCCGGCCGGCGTGCGCTGTCGATACCGGCTTGCTCAAGCGCCTCGAGGCCACCGGGCAGTTTCTTGAGGCTTTGGCGCAACATTTTTCGTCTTTGGCTGAATGCGGTCTGTGTCAGAATCTCCAGTTTGGCAAAATCAACGCCCTCGGGTTGCGCTTTGGGAACAATATGGACGACAGCCGACATGACCTTCGGTGGAGGCGTGAAAGCCGAACGGTGGACGGTCATCGCCAGCTTTGCTTCGCTACGCCACTGGGCCAATATGGAGAGACGACCATAAGCGCCGGACCCGGGCTCCGCGACGATCCGGTCGGCCACCTCGCGCTGGAACATCAGGGTCAGCGATGCCCATTGGGGTGGCCATATCGGTACGGAGAGCCACTTGATCAGCAGCGCCGAGCCGACATTATAAGGCAGGTTGGAGACGATATGAAAAGGACCATCAAAAAGGCTGTCGTGATCCAGCGCAAGCGCATCATCGTTAATCAGTTGCAGTTTCTCCGGAAAATATTCCGACAATTCCGCCAGGGCAGGCAGACAGCGTTCGTCTCGTTCCACTGCGGTCACTCTGGCTCCTGCCTGCAGCAGGGCCCGCGTCAAGCCGCCGGGACCGGGACCGACTTCGAAGACGGATTGTCCGTCCAGGCTACCGGGGACCGCAGCGATCCGGTCGAGAAGCTGCATGTCGAACAGGAAATTCTGGCCGAGCGCCTTGCTTGCGGACAGACCGTATTTCTTGATGACCTCCCTGAGCGGGGGCAGGGCAACCCGCTGTGTCAATTGTCGTGAATCTGTCGATTGGCGACGGCAGTGGCGGCCATCTGGATCGCGGCAATCATCGATCGTGGATCGGCAATACCCTGTCCTGCAATATCGAACGCGGTTCCGTGATCCGGTGAAGTTCGAACAATCGGCAGACCCAGCGTGATGTTAACTCCATCAAAGAAATGCAGGGTCTTCAGAGGTATCAGCGCCTGATCATGATAGGGGCACAGCGCAACATCATATTTGATCCGAGCTTCCTCGTGGAACATCGTGTCTGCAGGAAGCGGATCGGTAATGTCCATTCCATGCTGACGCAGTTCATCAATTGCCGGTTGCATGATCCGCTGCTCTTCGTCGCCAAGATTGCCATTCTCTCCGGCATGCGGATTGAGCCCTGATATCGCGATGCGCGGCTTTTCTATGCCGAAATTCCGGATCATCGCTTTCTCCGCGGCGCGCGCGCGAGCAATGATAAGCCGTGCGGTCAATTGTTCGGGCACTTCTTTCAGCGCGATATGGGTTGTCATGGGAACGACCCGCAACGATGGCCCCGCCAACATCATCACGGCATTCTCTCTTGCTATTCCGCAGCGTTCCGAAACAAATTCGGTCTGACCAGGATAGCGAAAGCCGACTTTGTAAAGTTGGGATTTGGAGACGGGCGCGGTGATGATCGCTCCGGCATCTCCGGAGCGCGCCAGACCGCAGGCAATCTCGAGCGCGTATAGCGAACATTGTGCACCGTCCATCGTCGCCTCCCCCGGTGTAGCGGCAGCGGCCTCATGGATGTGGAAGACAGGCAGTGCCGTATCGAACGTGTCGCTGGCCTGCATTGGCTGTTCAATTTTCCGAGCAGGAACACCAGGAAGATTTTCAAAGTCGGCAAAATTTCCGATAACGAAAAAGGGTTTTAGACCTGCTTCTATTCGCTGTTTCCAGCTCTTTCCGATAATTTCCGGTCCAACACCGGCGGGGTCACCACAAGATATGGCAAATGGCTTGGCGTTCCAATCTGCCATTAATTATATTCGATGATGGCGTCGCGCCTCAGATCGCGCAGATAAATTTGGGCCCGTTTGTTGACGCGGTCATTTTCCAGACGAGACATGATGTCATCAAAGGAAGGCGCTGAAGCGCTCTGCGGATCATCTCGTCCGCACAGGATAAGGACGCGAACGCCTTCTTCGACCGAACCAAAAGGCTGGCTCGCCTGACCGATTTGTAGTTCCGCGATTGCTCCTTGCAAGGCGGCGGGAAGGTCGCGAAGTCTTACTTGATCGTTGTCGACCACGCTGGCACCAAGTTGAGCGGCAACTTCATTGGCTGCTCCGCAGCCTTTGATGCCCCGTGTCGCCGTAGCAAACTTATTGGCTTGCGCAGCTGCTTGCGGTTCGGTGAGACCCGCAGGAAAGCTTATCGCCAGTTGCTTGAGGCTGAGCAAAGCATTCCGGGGATCAGCCGTAAGCACTTGACGCGTGTCGATCAAATACAGGATCGAAAAACCACCTGGCACGTCGATCGGTCCAGCAACCTGTCCTACCTGCATCTGCTCGGCTGCATCGGCAAGAGTTTGCGGCAATTGAGCGGGACGGACCCAACCCAGGTCGCCTCCGGTCGCTGCAGTCGAGGCTTCCGAAAACTGTCGTGCATAAGCAACAAAGGAGCCACCGGCGCGGATTTGTTCCAGTATCTTGCGCATGTTTTCGGTAACTTGAGCAGCGGTTTCCTGAGATGCCGACATATAAATTTCGCCGATACGAAATTCGCTCGTACCCTTGGAGGCGTTCAAACGCTCAATGATTGCATTGACCTCTTCGTCGCCCACGTTGATAAACGGCTGAATATTACGGCGAAGCAGGCGGCTCCAGGCCAATTCGCCCTTGATTTGGCGTTTCAGCGTATCGGTGGAAGAACCTTGCGTTCGCAGATATTGATCAAACGCGTTGATATCCTGTTTGAAATTCTGTTGGGCTACCTGGCGGAATGTGGTTTCAACTTCCTCCGCTCCAATGGTGATTTCATTGGCCTCAGCTTCCTGAATTTGCAGCGTTTCATCGATGAGATTCCTCAGCACCTGAAGCCGCAGGCGCTGTTTCTCTTCATCTGAAACTTCGCCGCCATTGGCTGCGACAATCAGTGCCAGGCGGTGGCCGACATCGGTGCCGGTGATGATATCGCCGTTGACAATCGCCGTGGCGCGTCGAACGTTCGGGTCATTTTTGCCAAATATTGTCAGTTCGTCGGGAATATTCAGTCCGGTTTGCGGTAGCGAAGCATCTGCAACCGTTTGACTAACGGATGGTGACGCTCCTGCAATGGCCAGCGCTGTGATCAACGTGGCCTTGGTCTTAAAACCCTGGATTTTCATATTCAATAAATTCATTTCTTGTATCTTCTCAACTACTAAGAGTAAATTTCATGCAGCAGGTAACAAATGTCTGCTGAACCCAATATGAGCGGGTTGGCTCGTTTGAAAATCCTTTACACGCCCAGATTGCGCAAGGCCAGTCGGAACAGAAAAGTACTGCCACGCCGCGCGTCCCCGGTATCTTCATAGTCATAGCGCCAGGTCACACCCATGGAGAGGCAGCCGTCATCATAAGCCACGCCGAACCGGTGTCTCACTGGGTCAAAACCATCAGACAACGAAATCGGATCCTCGCTTCGATCAGTCAGATCGATGATTGCGGAACCAAAAACGGACCAATAATCATCAATTTGATAGCGTCCCCCAACGCGCACTTCTTCGCGGTCTCTGAGATCTTCAAGCTCTGGTCCGATATTGCGGTTCAGGCGGAGATATCCGATCTGGGCGTAAGTGCCCTTCGAACCTACCGTTGCGTCGACCTCGTTACGCCGAACTGCAAGATTATTCTTGTCCAGGCGGAAGCGGTGCGTGAATTTTACGATATCCTTGAACCGAACATTTGTGCGGCCAACAATGTCGGAAAAACGATCCGATAGCCCGGTGCCTTCAGGGACAATATTTTTGTTGTCCTCCAGTCGATAACTCTGGCCGGCGATCATGTTCACTTGCAGATTGGGGCGATTGATTTCCCATTCCAGCCCATAGGTAGCCCGGACATTGTCCTCGTAACGGTCATAACCGGGAAAACGGTTGAGAGCGAAAAGGTTGCTGTCTTCCAGATCAACGGCGCGGGCATCTTCGTTGGGAACCGAGAGGTTGGCCAGGCCGGGCGTCGCGACAATCTGAAAACGCGGCGTGATCGTCTGGGTACCGCCAAAAGCCTCGCCGATGAACGGCCATTTTACATCGACCGCAGCGGTCGCAATGGCCCGTGTCTGCCAACCGCCTTGACCGCGATAGATGGCAGTTTCATTGAGCGCATTGTCGTCGCTATGATATACATCGCTGCGCACAAAACCGGTGAAGGTAATTTCTTGTCCCCAGTCGGTGAGCTTTCTCAAATCCCAGCGGGCCGATCCAAAAGCGCGTTGTGTATCCTGTCCTTCGCTGCGGCCTATCGCCAAGCTATTTGCCTGGACCTGCAGCCGACCACCCAGGACAGGATCATCAAACCGCTTGCGGTAGTCAATCACCGGCAGCGCGACCGGTACGCGGTTTTGCGGATCGTTCACCCGTAGTGTTTGAAAGGCCCACCCGGCCAACGAAAAATAGCTGCTATTGCTGATCCGTTCGACGTTGATTGTGGAGCGAAGGCTATCGTCGTCGCTGATGTCATAGCGCCTCAGGAACGTACGATCTGAAGCGATCCGCGCCGATTGGGAAACTGTCCATTTGTCGCCAAGTCGGAACCGTCCGCTGGTCGCAAAATAGCCACGAAAATCGTTCTCGGAATCAGGCAAGACCTGAGACGCACCTGTCGGAATACGAGAGCCATACGTCGCATAGCCGGTGAGTTGGAAGGCACCTTTCTGATCGAGACTGCGAAACGTACCGCTGATCAGCGGTGCAACGTCAGTAAATACCTGCGCGGTAACCGTGGCATCCTGATTGGGAGCGATACTGAAATAATAGGGCACTGTCACGCCAACGCCGTTCACCGTATCAAATTTGACGTCGGGTACCAGAATACCGCTACGGTTTTCGTCGCTAACCGGGTGAGAAAGACCAGGTAACGGTATGACAGGTAAGCCAAAAATTTCAATCCGAGCCCCTTTATATTTCACTCGCTTCTTAACCGGATCATAGATCACCTTCACGGCCTTGATCTGCCAGCTCGGATTTTTGGGACAGCCATCCTCGGTGGTAACCGCGCATGCAGTGTAGGCTGCATTATGGAGTGCCACCGAACCGTCTGCAGAACGTTCGCTTTTGCGCGCGGCCAATCTGCTGCCATCCTCCAGTACGAGCAAAAGGTTATCGACAGCGCCATCGCGCAGGCTATCGGTCAGTTCAATCCGGTCGCCATAGGCCACGTCACCTTCGGGACTGGTCGATCGGATATTGCCCTCCGCCACAACCGAACCGGTTTTCCGGTTCCACACGACTTGATCGGCACGCAATTTATAACCGTCGCGATTGAGGATTACATTGCCCTCGGCGGTGACGACGTCGTTCGCGAAATCATAATCGAGCGTATCGGCCTTGAATTCGATTTCATCAACTTTCTGACTCAAGGCGGCGACGTCATCGCTTTGCGTTTGGCCCATAGCGGAAGCCGGCGTTACAGCAGCCAGGATCAGGGTAAAAAGGGCGGGTGAAGATTTCATCGACTGGCTCAACCTGCTTTTGGCCCCATTTTGGACAGTCTCGAATATCGCACCGTCCACCTTCCGAACGCCTATTGCACCTGTTCGCCTCGTCTGCAAATTTTCTTTGACAGATTCTGATGAACAGTTGCTTGACCAAAAAACCAAGACCGTGCAGCAACGTCCTTCATCATGATATTTGTTGGTCCGTAGACGGACGAGTCGGATCAACGAGTGAACCACTGAGGCTATTCACTCCTCAAAACAGAAAAATAGGGACAGTTTCCAGATGAATTTCAACTTTGCCAACGAGCGGCCTGCGGATGCTGATGCGATTATATTTGCGGTCACGAAGAACGGATTAAACGATTTTGAGCTTACGCTGGAGCAGTCGAAGACAGTGAAGGCGGCTGCGAAAGCAGCCCGGTTTACAGGCAAGCAGGGCGAAGTCTTTGAAACGTTCGTAACCGAGACAGGCAAGGTCCTGCGGGTGGTATTGACGGGATTGGGCAAAGGCAAGGCGAAGGATGCCGAATCTGCAGGTGGTTCAGCCATAGCAAAAATCCTTGCATCGGGAGCGATGCATGTGATCATTGAACCATCGGGTCTGGACGAGGAGCATCTGGCCCGGCTGCTCTTCGGCGCGAAATTGCGCAGCTGGCGGCACGACAAATATCGGACGACCATGCCTGAAAAGCAAAAGGTCACCCTTGAAAAAATGACGGTGCTCGATCAGGATCTGGCAACCGCCAAAGCCTGGCAGGATCTATCCGCCGTGGCTGATGGCGTTGCACTGACTCGCGAACTGGTCGCAGAACCGGCGAACAGCATCTATCCCGAAAGTTTCGTTGCTCGTTGCGAAGAGTTGAAAGATCTTGGCGTGGAATTCACGGTGCTGGGCTGGGATGAGATGGAAAAGCTGGGTATGGGCGCTCTGCTAGGCGTTTCGCAAGGTTCCGAGCGTCCGCCTCGGTTGTTAGCGATGCGCTGGGATGGCACCAATGGTGCTCAAAAAACGCCGCTCGCTCTGGTGGGCAAGGGCGTGACTTTCGACACCGGCGGAATTTCACTGAAACCCGGTGCCGGCATGGAAGAGATGAAATGGGATATGGGTGGCGCCGGAGCCGTGGCCGGGACCATGAAGGCTCTTGCTGGTCGTAAAGCCAAGGCTCATGTCGTCGGTGTTTGCGGGCTGGTCGAGAATATGCCCGATGGCAAGGCGCAGCGTCCCGGCGATGTCGTAACCAGCATGAACGGCCAGACAATCGAAGTGATCAACACCGATGCCGAAGGTCGGCTGGTATTGTGCGACGCGATGCACTGGACGCAGGAGACATTCAAACCGGAAGTGATGATTGACCTGGCGACCCTGACCGGTGCGATGATTATCGCGCTGGGCAATGAACATGCCGGTTGCTTCAGCAATGATGATGATCTCGCTGAAGACCTTATAGATGCTGGGAAGGATTCCGGTGATCCGGTTTGGCGGCTTCCTGTCGGCCCGGCATATGACAAGCTGATCAATTCGCCGATTGCCGATATGAAAAATGTCGGCCCTCGCGGCGCGGGATCGATTACCGCGGCACAGTTTCTCAAACGCTTCGTCAAAGACGGCGTGAAATGGGCGCATCTCGATATTGCTGGCATGGTCTGGGCTGACAAACCCGGTCCGGTATGGGAGAAAGGCGCTACCGGCTATGGCGTGCGCCTGCTCAACCAATATGTTGCTGACCATTTCGAAGATTGATCCGATTGTTTGAATTGCGGAGGAGTCCGATCCGAAGGTGCCGCGGTGCGTGTTGATTTTTACCATTTGACCCGTGATCCGGCGGAAAAGCTTGTGCCGATGCTGGCGAGCAAGTCGCTGGATGTTGGAAAAAAACTGTTGCTGCTGGCGCAGGACGAGGCCCGATGCGCCGCGCTTAGCCAAGCTCTGTGGAGTGATGACCCGGCCAGCTTCCTGGCCCATGATTTCGCCGGATCGGAGCGGCAGGCGGATCAGCCGATCCTGATTTCCGATCAATGCGATCCGGCGAACGGAGCGTCCTACATCATCCTGTCCGACGGCCTATGGCGGGACGAGGCGCTGGCCTTTGAACGCGCGTTCTTCCTTTTCACTGCCGATCAGATCGATCATGCGCGCACCGTCTGGCGGGAATTGGCGGCCAGAGAAGATGTCACTCCGCGCTACTGGAAGCAGGATGGTGGCCGCTGGGTTGAAGGCCCCTGATTTGCGCGATTTCTGCGGTCGGAACAGCTGGTAACGCATCGAAAACTTGCTATGGTGCAGTGCAGCGGCTAAGGGCGGCGCGAATATACAATATCCCCGATTTTATGGAGTAATATCATGGCCGTGACACGGACATTTTCAATCATTAAACCTGATGCCACTCGTCGCAATATCACCGGCGCTGTTACCAAGATGCTGGAAGAAGCCGGGCTGCGCGTCGTCGCATCCAAGCGTATCCACATGAGCAAAGCACAGGCAGAAGGCTTTTACGCGGTGCACAAAGAGCGGCCTTTCTTCGGCGAACTGGTTGACTTCATGATCAGCGGTCCTTGCGTCGTTCAGGTGCTGGAAGGCGAAAATGCGATGCAGGCCAACCGCGACATCATGGGCACCACTAATCCGGCCGATGCTGCTCCGGGAACCATCCGCAAGGAACTGGCAGAAAGTCTCGAAGCGAACACCGTCCATGGCTCTGACAGCGACGAAAACGCGGCTATCGAGATCGCATATTTCTTCAATGAAGACGAAATCGTCGGCTAAGCCTTAAGCAATTTTATCGCATGCAGACGCCCGGTTGCACATTTTGCGATCGGGCGTTTGCGTCCGCTACAGCATAAAGGCAGACAGTGCGGATACAGTAGCTGTCGGTTGGATGTCGGCCCAAATTCGGTCATTTGGGCGTTCGGTCGATATTTCGATAGTTGTTGTTAATAGTTTTCATGCGGTTCTTCGGCGATCAACCGGCTCAAGATGTTTCAAAAGCTTGAAGCGTGGCTGAGGATGCCTATTTTTTGCCGTTAGCGGTGTAGAATGTCGGAATCGAATTCAACGCTGTCGAATAGTTCGATTTAGGATAGAAATCGTCTGGTATGTTGGGAATCTGCATGCCTGCCTCCGCGATCAGATATGGAGAAACCCTGCGACGAGTGCACAGACCACCGTTTCCGTCGCTTACCAGCCGCTCCTCGAACTCGATACCCTGTTGCAGCTTTTGCGAACGGCGCACGACCGCGAGAGCCAGTTGACCTTCACCAAAGTCGATCACAAATTTGGTGCCGACTGGTACGTCAAAAAGTCCTTCCATCAACGCGCCAGTGGCCGAAATATTACGTATCATCAAAGAATAGCAATGGTTGTCATGAATAGCCTGTACTTTGCGAAACATCGAGACACGGTCTTGACGAAACTTGGCCGGACCGTTCGGATGTACAATCCATTCCCCGTTCTCAACAAGGCGAAGCAACTCATCGGCCTCAACCGCCATGCTGTAGACAAAGCCTTGAACATGACTGACGTTGAGATCGCGAATCCATTCCAGCTCGTCCATGGCTTCAATGCCCTCGGCTGTCGTTTCCATATCCAGTGCCTCTGCAAGGGCGACAATGGCAGAAATAATGGCGCCATTGCGGGATCCGGGGACCGTCGCTCCCCTGACGAAGCTCTGGTCTATTTTGATTTTATCAAATGGTGCCGTCTGTAAATAGCTTAACGATGAATATCCGGTTCCGAAGTCATCGAGGGCCAAGCGAACCCCAATTTGCTTGAGATCGGCGAACATCTTTTCTGTTTTCTCTGATCCCCCCAGAAATACACTTTCGGTAATTTCCAGTTCGAGCCGTTCGGCCGGGAGACCAGATTGTTTGAGCACCTTCTCCACAAGACTTGGCAGTTTTTCATCTGCAAACTGAATTGGAGAAACATTGACCGCAACTCTGAAATAATTGGGCCATTTTACCGCATCATGACATGCCCTGTGCAAGGCCCATTCGCCTAAAGATTTGATGAGATTTGCCTCTTCAGCAATAGGTATGAAGAGAGCAGGTGAGATTGGGCCGCGTTCGTGATGATTCCAGCGCATCAGAGCTTCAACACCTCTCACAATGCCATCTTTTGCATTAACGATCGGCTGATAAGACAAAGATAATTCACCGTTGGATAGTGCGTCACGCAAATCTTCTTCCAGAATTCTGCGGTCCTTTGCCGTTTGTTGCAAATCCTTGGAGAAAAAATGGAAACGGCCCCGGCCGCCGCCTTTCGCGGCGTAGAGAGCGAGATCGGCGCCAGTAATCAGGTCTTCGCTCGTCATCCCGTCAAATGGGCTGATCGCGATACCGATAGATACCCCGATGATACATCTGCACCCATCTACTATGTAAGGTTGAGACAGGCTGGAGATAATGGTATTCGAAAGTTCGCCAAGCGCGCCGCGATCTTCGTAGTCGGGCAGCAAAATTTGAAATTCGTCGCCACCAATCCGGCTTACTTCTCCCCGCTTGCCGACAGCGTTTAAAAGCCGTTTTGCAACCTGTTTCAGAAGTTCATCGCCTGCAAGATGACCTAATGTGTCGTTGACTTGCTTGAAACGATCGAGATCAAGCAGCATGATCGCACAAGTTCGCTTTTGCAGTTTAAAAGTAGAAAGCGTCGTTTCCAGTGTTTTCGAGCTAGAGGTTCGATTTGCCAAGCCGGTTAAGGAATCGAACATAGCCAAACGCGAGGTTTCATCATCCGATCGTCGTTGGGCAGTAATGTCCTTACCATTGCCCCTATATCCAATAAATTCTCCGGATTTGTCTATTTGCGGTTTGCCAGATACAGACCACCAACGCTCATCCTCCTCTATTGCGGCCTTTAATTGCAATTGATTGAACGGGGATTGCTTGGCCAATATGAACGGTAATGTCCTCTGGCTAAGGTCGTCCGTTTTGGTATTGACAAACAACTCGAAGAAGGGCGTTCCGATCAATTCTTGTTGCGACCGATTCATTGTCTCGGCCAGAGAATCGGTAATATAGGTGATATTGCCAGCCTTATCAGTCGACCAAAACCATCCCTGTCTGGTTTCTTCGTAATTCTGTAACAGAAGCAATGCCTCCGTTGTTTTCAGAACCGATATATCAGCGATTTTCGAAACCTTTGTTTGGTTTAGAATACGTGCACTGATCCGATCAAAGAAACTTTGCGAATCAGCTGTCGCGAAGTCAATTTCCTGACTATCCTCAATCTTTAGCGGCTCAATTTTCATTGGTCTGCGATGGTCTCCGGTTCTAGACCACAATATACACGGTAAAAGTTATCGAATGATAAAATACAATATGCCAGATTTCGACCTTCCAGCCGTCAGGCGGAAAGTCGAACAACTGGAATCCGTTTTGTCGAACTACTCGCCAAAATCGGGCGTTTTGGAAGCCATCCAACATTGAGAATTCATACTGGCCCCTTACCGATTCGCTCTACCGCTTGCCTTTAACTGCGTCGTTCGAGTAGCTTGGAGCCATGAATCGCGAGCAAAATCGAGGGGCACAGGATCAGCCAACGGTTCTCCAATCGGATATGCCCAAGGCTTCGGTCATGGCTTTGATCAAAAACAGCCCTATTGCCTCCGTGGTCAGCAATCCCCGTTTGCCCGATAATCCGATTGTCGCAGTCAATGATGCTTTTCAGCAGCTGACCGGCTATGACAGCGACTATATTGTCGGCCGAAATTGCCGATTCCTGGCGGGTGAAGCGACCGAGCCCTGGCTGACAGAAGAAATCCGGCGTGGCGTGAAGCAACAAAAGTCCGTTTTGGTCGAAATTCTGAACTACAAGAAGGATGGCACGTCTTTCCAGAATGCCGTGCTCGTCGCGCCCTTGTTTGATGAAGCAGGCGAGCTGGAATATTTTCTGGGATCACAGGTGGAAATAGATGCCGATTCGCCGAGCCTGGTGAAGGCGCGCCGGATGCGGGCCGTCGCGATTGTGAAAGACCTGTCGAAACGCCAGCGTGAAGTGCTGCAGTTTATCGCCAAGGGCCTGCTAAACAAGCAGATAGCCTATGAACTGGGACTCAGCGAGCGGACGATCAAAATGCATCGTTCGATCCTGATGAAGCGTCTTGATGTCCCCAGCGCAGCGGATATGGTGCGGCTTGCCGTCGAGGCGGGAATGTAGGAATTTCTTGTATACGGCCCAAGGGCCGTATCGATATCGCGCTGGCTTGGGTCTACCAGATGATTAGTATCGCGGGTTGGAACTTATTTCCCCAATTGGGTCGCAGATATTTTTGGGCAACATATCATCCCTCCTCCGTGTTGTTCGAAGAGTTCCGGCCCGTGATGCGCTTTTTTTCTAGAATTGATCCGCTATTGCGCTCATTTTGACGAGCCGCTTCGGGGCGACCCTCTGCCAACTTTTGCTGAGCCAGTCGGCAATATGATCCCAGTCCGTCCGGCCGGTGTCGAGTCGAATCGCAATCCAGCCCGATTTTCCCAAAAATTTCGGCGAATAATAAAGCTCCGGATCGGCATCGATCAGAGCCGCCTGTTCATCCAATCCCGACGTTTTTACCAAAAGCCCGATGCTTTCTTCACCATATAATCTCTGGGTGAAATAGGCGAAATATTTGCCGGTCTTCTCGCTGCCAACGCGCCAGCCGGGCGATCCGAAGCTTAATCGCTCATGGGTTTCCGCGAGCGCCAGCGCGCGGTCGCGTATCTGCTGCAATATCCAGTCGGGATTGATCTCGCGGGTGACATATTGGGCAAGCGTTGCCGGATAGAGTTGATGTTCGGCAATCAGGATCCGGCTTGCCAGGCTGTCGGCGTCATCATCCGGGAGGATCGCCACCTCTGTCTGGGTGAGTACCGGCCCGTCGTCCAGTTCGGGCGTCACCAGATGCACGCTGCACCCCGCGACCTTGTCTCCGGCATCGATCGCGCGCTCGTAGGTGTCGAGCCCCTTATATTTGGGCAGCAGGCTTGGATGGATGTTGAGCATATGGTCTGCCCATTTTTTGACAAATCCGTCGCTCAAGATCCGCATATAACCGGCCAGCACTACATATTCGGCACCGGAGCGGACGATGGCGTCGTGCATGATTTCATCATGCGCTTCGCGTGAGAGGCCTTTGTGCGGATGGCCAAAGGTCGCGATGTTCTCAGCCTCGGCGAGCCTCAAGCCGCGGGCATCGGGATCATTGGATGCCACCAGCACGATCTCATAGGGGCAATCGGATGATTTTGCGGCATAGACAAGCGCCGCCATATTGGATCCGCGGCCGGAAATTAATATCGCGATTTTGGCTTTTTCAGCCATCGTGGGTGGCTGTCCAATCGCCCGTCGCTGACCATGTGCCGCGTTTACCCGTTACCGAACAGCCTTTTGTCCCATCGCGAACATCGCCGATTCGGTGGACTTTTTCACCGGCGGCTTCCAGATCGGCTGAAACCGAGCCCGCTTCTTCGGGTGAAACAGCCAACACCATCCCGATTCCGCAATTGAATGTCCGCGCCATTTCCTCGGGTTCGATATTGCCCTGTGCCTGGAGGAACGCCATCAGACGGGGTTGCTCCCAGTTCGCGGCATCGACATGGGCGTGCAGGCCATCCGGCAGTACGCGGGGGATATTTTCCAGCAAACCGCCTCCGGTGATATGGGCGAGGGCCTTGATTCGGCCGTATTGCATCAGGGGCAGGAGCGATTTCACATAGATCCGCGTCGGTGCGATCAACGCTTCGATCAACAATATGTCGGGGTTGAACAGGGCAGGCCGATCCATTTTCCAGCTCTTGTCGGCTGCCAGTCGGCGGACCAGCGAAAAGCCGTTGGAATGCACGCCGGAGGATTCGAGGCCGAGCAGTGTGTCGCCGGCCTCGATATTCGCCCCGGTCACCACTTTGTCACGCTCTACGGCGCCGACGCAGAAACCGGCGAGATCATAATCCCCTTCGGCATACATGCCGGGCATTTCCGCCGTTTCGCCGCCGATCAGCGCGCAGCCGGACATTTTGCAGCCTTCGGCGATACCGGCCACCACCCGTTCAGCAATGCCGTTTTCCAGCTTGCCGGTGGCAAAATAGTCGAGGAAGAACAAAGGCTCTGCGCCTTGCACGATCAGATCATTGACGCACATCGCTACCAGATCGATTCCGACCGTGTCATGCCGGTCATGATCAATCGCGAGCTTGAGTTTCGTTCCCACGCCATCATTGGCGGCGACCAGCAGAGGGTCTTGATAACCCGCGGCTTTCAGATCAAAAAATCCCCCGAAACCGCCCAGTTCCGCGTTGGCACCCGCGCGCGCCGTGGCTTTGGCCAGCGGCGCGATCGCCTTGATCAGGGCGTTGCCCGCATCGATGGAAACACCGGCTTTCGCATAGGTGTAGGAATCCGGCTCATTTTGCTTTTCACTCATAACTTGAGCGATTAGACAACTCGCGGCTGGATTTCCACGCCATAATCGTCAAAAGGGCGCAAATGAGTATTTTGACTGACTTCAGGATCAAGATTGCTGCCGTCATCGCGGCTGTGACAATGCTCGCGGCGGCGGTTGTCTATGCGCAGCTGGAGGGCACAGAACGCGGTGTTGCGCCGCTCGCAAGCACCGGCGACTTTGAGGTCATGGGCGTAAAAGTCGATGTCCATGGCGATAACGCCTTTGATGCCCGCAAGAAAGGCTGGGAAGAAGCGCAGCGCAAAGCCTGGAAGATGCTGTACAAGCGCAAACAGGGTGGAGATAGCGCTGGCCTGCCTGATGGTACGCTCAACACAATCGTATCTGCGATCATCGTCGAGCAGGAACAGATTGGCCCAAAGCGCTATATCGCCACCCTTGGCGTGATGTTCGACCGGGCCAGAGCAGGCTCGATTCTGGGTGTCGGTGGCCGACGTCTGCGGTCGCCGCCACTGCTGGTTCTGCCGATCATGTGGAGCGGAGGTTCACCCCAGGTTTTCGAAAGCCGCACCGAATGGCAAAAGGCATGGGCACGTTTCCGCTCCGGCGAAAGCGCCATTGATTATGTCCGCCCTTATGGATCAGACAGCGAGTCGCTGGTGCTGACCGCCGGACAGGCCAATCGCCCGAGTCGTCGCTGGTGGCGGAACATATTGGACCAGTTTGGCGCAGCTGATGTTATCATCCCTATCGTCCGGCTGACATATGAATATCCCGGTGGTCCGGTCAAAGCGCGATTCACCGCGCGCTATGGACCCGATAACAAGTTTATCGACAGTTTTGCGCTGAAAGTGAACCGCAGCGAAGATATTCCCAAGATGTTGGATCAGGGTATCGCAAGGCTGGACAATATCTACTCCAGCGCCCTGTCGCGCGGTGTTTTGAAAACCGACAAGTCGCTGATCATTGAAGATCCCTTCAATATTGATGATTTGAATCTTGATGATTTCGATCTTGGTGATGATGTGGCGG
Source organism: uncultured Parasphingorhabdus sp. (assembly GCA_965534715.1). GTDB lineage: Bacteria > Pseudomonadota > Alphaproteobacteria > Sphingomonadales > Sphingomonadaceae > Parasphingorhabdus. The sequence continues at coordinate 133,064 of CBETBW010000004.1, read as the reverse complement.
TCGAGAGTGGTGATGTCGACTCATCGGACAGCTCTGCTGGCAACAATGCATCGGAAGGCGTCAGCGAAGCGCCTGCGGCGGCTTCTGCTGCCACGACCGGCATTACGGTGCAGTTTGATACGCCGGATGTCGGAGCCGTGGGCCGCGGCGAATCGTCGGTGCGGTCGATCCCGGGCGTTACTTCTGCTTCGACATCAAGCCTCGCGCTCGGCGGTGTTTCTGTCATGAGCGTATCCTATAAAGGTGATATATCCGCTCTTGCCCAGGCCCTTCGGTCGCAGGGCTGGCAGGTGCAGCAGGGAGCGGGCGCCTTGCGTATCAGTCGTTCCGGACAGTAAGGAAGCGGGCCCGTGAGTCAGATAGCGCTACCTCTCGAACAAAGCCCATCGCCGACACAAGGCGGATATCTGGTGACGGTCGCCAATGCCGAGGTGCACCGGCAACTGAAGCATTGGCGCAACTGGTCCCACCACACGATGATTTTGATTGGGCCCGAAGCCTCCGGCAAAACCACCATGGCGGCAGCGTTTGAAACGGAGAGCGGCGGGCTGTGTCTCGATGATGCAAGGGACTATGAGGATACCGAGATATTCCATTTGTGGAATCGCGCGAATGGCGAAAAAAAACCGCTGCTGCTTTTATCGGAAAAGCCGGTTGCGGAATGGGGGGTATCGCTTCCGGATCTGAAATCCCGTCTCGCCGCGTCGCTGCATTTGCAAATCGGACCACCCGATCAGGCGATGATTGACGGGCTTTTTCAAAAATATTTCGACATCCGCGGTCTGACCATATCCGAAGACGCTCTGCGCTATCTGGAAAAGCGCATGATCCGATCCTACGCAATGGTGCGACAATTGGCGCAAAAAATGGATACGCTTGCGATTGAAACCAAAAGGCCGATAAACTTGGCAATCGCGAAATCTGCGCTCGAATTTTTTGACGCTGATGATGAAAAGGTGGAATCGTAACCGATGGATAATCCTGCTGCAGAGTCGCTCGATGGAGACATATTGCCCGGCGGTGACGGTACCGGCGCTTTGCCGGAAGATGGCAGCCAGCGCTATTTCAATCGGGAGATAAGCTGGCTGGGTTTTAACGAGCGAGTTATCGAAGAGGCTGAAAATAGCGCGCATCCGTTGCTCGAGCGACTGCGCTTTCTTTCCATTTCCGGCAGCAATCTGGACGAATTTTTCATGGTCCGCTTTGCCGGGCTGGTCGGCCAATATCGCCAGAAAATCGAGGAACGGTCGGCCGACGGCCTGACCCCCACGCAGCAGCTGGAAGCCATCGCGATCCGGTCCGACGCGCTGCTCGAACATCAGCAGCGTGTGTGGTCGGCCCTGTCCAAAGCCTTGGCGGAGGAGGATATTGTTGTTTCGACAGTGACCGAACTTTCCGATGATTCGAAAGCCTGGCTCAGGCAGCATTTTCTCGACCAGATATTTCCGGTACTGACTCCGCAGGCGCTTGATCCGGCTCATCCCTTTCCGTTCATTCCCAACAAGGGATTGAGCCTTGTTTTTGATCTGGTCAGGGAATCGGATAATCAGGGCATAAGGGAACTGGTGATGATCCCATCCGGTCTCCCGCGCTTCATTCGTCTGCCGGGTGAATCGGCGATCTATGTTTCTATCGAAACCGCGATCCAGGAATTTTCCGATATTTTATTCCCCGGCTATGCCGTGAAAAGTAGCGGCCTGTTCCGGATCATCCGCGACAGCGATATCGAAGTGGAGGAGGAGGCTGAAGATCTCGTGCGTTATTTCCGCAGCGCGATCAAACGCCGCCGCCGCGGCGATGTAATCCGGCTGGAAATGGGCCCCAAGCTCGCCGAGCCGGTGGTCGCGATGCTGCGCGAGAATTTGCTGCACGATGGCGCCACCGAAAGCCGGATCAATGGTCTGGTCGGTGTCGGTGATCTCGATATATTGGTTGATGAAGACCGTCCGGATCTTAAATTCACGCCGTATAGCCCGCGCTTTCCGGAGCGCATTCGCGATCATGGTGGCGACTGTTTTGCGGCTATTCGGGACAAGGATATCCTGGTCCATCACCCGTATGAATCGTTTGAGGTGGTGATCGAATTCCTGCGGCAGGCTGCTGCCGATCCGGACGTCGTTGCGATCAAACAAACGCTTTATCGTGCGGGCAAGCAATCCGCGATCATTCGGGCGCTGATTGATGCCGCAGAAGCTGGCAAATCGGTAACTGCGATCGTCGAGCTCAAGGCGCGCTTTGATGAAGAGCAGAACCTGCTCTGGGCGAGCGCACTGGAACGGGCTGGCGTGCAGGTCGTTTACGGGTTTATCGAATGGAAAACGCACGCGAAAATTTCGATGGTCGTGCGCAAGGAACAGGAAGGCTATCGCACCTATTGCCATTTCGGCACCGGCAATTATCATCCGATTACCGCCAAAATCTACACCGATCTCAGTTTCTTCACCGCTGATCCGCGGGCTGCGCGGGATGCAGCACAATTGTTCAACTATATCACCGGCTATGTCGAACCGAAGGAGCTGGAACTGATCTCCATGTCCCCGCGGAACATGCGCAATGACCTGATGGGGCTGATCGATCAGGAAATCGCAAACGTCCGCTCCGGCAAGCCGGGCATGGTCTGGGCCAAGATGAATTCACTGGTCGATCCGGCGCTTATCGAAAAGCTGTATCAAGCGAGCAATGCCGGTGTCGAAATTGATCTGGTGGTCCGGGGAATCTGTTGCCTCCGACCGGATGTGCCGGGCATGTCGGATCATATCCGGGTGAAATCAGTGGTTGGTCGTTTTCTGGAGCACAGCCGTATCTGGGCCTTCGGCAATGGCAGGGAACTGCCGAATGATGGCGCAAAACTCTATATTTCATCGGCTGACTGGATGCCGCGGAACCTTGACAGGCGCGTGGAATATATGATGCCGATCACCAACAAAACGGTCCATGACCAGATACTGGATCAGGTCATGGTTGCCAATTTGATCGATGACGAGCAGAGCTGGGAACTGAATTCTGACGGCAGCTACACAAGGGTAAAACCTTCCAGCAAGCCATTCAACTTGCACCGCTATTTCATGACCAACCCGTCACTCTCCGGACGCGGCAAGGCGCTCAAGAAAAGCAATGCGGTTCCCCGGCTCAGCTTGCGGCGCCGCAAGAAAAAAGCATGAACGGCGCGCGCGTACAAGGAGGACAATTACCCGATTCCGTGCACGCGAAAAAAGGGCAATCCAAGCAACGTACAGCCATTGTTGATATCGGTTCGAATTCTATCCGGCTGGTTGTTTATCAAGGGCCGGCGAGGGTTCCGGCGGTTCTGTTCAATGAAAAGGTGATGGCGGGACTGGGCAGGGAATTATCGACCACCGGTGCGATTGCCAAGGATTCGATGGAGCTTGCTGTACGCGGACTGAAGCGCTTTCATCGCCTGTGCACCGACATGGAAGTTGATAGCATCATGAGCTTCGCCACGGCTGCGGTGCGTGATGCCAGCAACGGCAACGATCTGCTCAAGGCAGCGCGCAAGATCGGTTATGATGTTGCTGTGCTGCAGGGCGAGGCAGAAGCGGAACTGGCGGCGCTGGGCGTTATTTCCGGCATACCGGATGCAACCGGAATCGTGGGAGATCTGGGTGGTGGCAGCCTGGAACTGGCGATGATCGACCAGAGCAAGGTGCTGGATCGCTATTCGTTTCCGCTTGGCGTGTTCAGGGTTGCGGATATGCGCGCCCAGAATACCGACAATTTGAAGGCGCAGATCCGCAAGATGCTTAAGAAAACCGGATGGGAGAAGCAGGCGCAGCAACTGCCTTTCTATCTGGTCGGTGGTTCGTGGCGCTCCTTGGCTCGGCTCGACATGTTTGACAGCAATTATCCGCTCCCGGTCATCCACAATTATGAGATGGAACCAAAGCGTGCACAGCGGCTTGTCAGCCGACTGGCACAATTGAACAAGGAAAAGCTCAAGGGCGTGCCCGGACTCTCCACGTCCCGTATACCGACATTGAATGACGCCGCATGGATATTGTCCATGCTGGTGCGCTATCTGAATAGCAGCAAGATGGTTGTTTCGGCTTACGGCGTTCGGGAAGGCATGTTGTTCCAGAACATCAGCAAGCAGGACGCCGCGCGTGACCCGCTGTTGCTGGCGACGGAAGATACCGGAACCGCGCATGCCCGGTTCCCGGCGAACAGCAAATTGCTCGGCAAGTGGATCACCGACATTTTTTCCGACGATCCGGTCGAGTGGCACCGCATTCGTCAGGCCGCCTGCAATTTGGGCGATGTCGCCTGGCGTGCGAATCCCAACTTCCGAGCCGAGCGCGGACTGGAAATTGGATTACACGGCAACTGGGTCGGGATCAGCGGACCGGAACGCGAGATGCTGGGGCAGGCGCTGTTTACCAGTTTCGGAGGTGGTAATCATATATTCCCCGGCGGCGGACAGCTTGCTGATGAACAAGCGACGCAGCGCGCCATATGCTGGGGACTGGCGATGCGATTGGGGCAGCGGCTCAGCGGTGGCACCCGCAATCCGCTGGAACGGACACATATCCGGAAAACAGGTAAGAAGCTGGAATTGACGATCGCCAGTGATTTGACTGATCTTTACGGCGATGCGGTTGCCAAACGGCACGGGCATCTCGCGAATATGATGGGGCTGGAACCGGTAATGACGGGCGTTTAGCTATTCGCTTTCTGCCGTGTCACCCTCTTGCTGGTGGGTCATCTTCAATTTGCCATCCTTGACCGTGAAGCTTACCCGGCCTTCGACCAAATCCAGTGCATCGCGGCCGAATTCTTCATAGCGCCAGCCCTCGAGAAGGCCGACACCTTCGCGTTCTCCGGCGACTATGCGTTCGAGATCATCGGCGCGCGCGAGCAGTCGGGACGCGACATTCATCTCGGCCGAACGAATTTTGAGCAGCAATTTGAGCAGATCCGTCACCAGCGCATTGGACTTGCCATTTTTGGGACGGCGGCCAATTTTCAGCGGCAGATCATCACGGGACAGTGGTTCTGCCTGCTCGATGATATCCATCAAACGGGCACCGATATCGTTGTTTTTCCAGCCGGCAGAAAGCCCGCGGACTTGCCCGAGCTTGGATTGGTCTCTGGGGGGATGAGCCGCGATATCCGCCAGCGTTTCGTCGCGCATGATCCGTCCACGCGGCAGGTCCTTGGACTGGGCTTCCCGTTCCCGCCAGGCGGCCAGCGCTTTCAGCCTTCCGAGCATTTCCAGGCTTCGCCCTTGCGACTTGACCCGCAACCAGGATTTTTCCGGATCATTCACATAATTGTCGGGATCGGCCAGCTTTTCCATCTCGGCATTGATCCACATCCCACGACCGGTCTCCCGTAATTTTTCCAGCATCATCGGGAAAATTTTGGCGAGATGGGTGACGTCAGCCACGGCATATTCCAGTTGGCGCGCATTAAGCGGGCGCCGCGACCAGTCGGTGAACCGGGCGCCTTTGTCCAGCGTGATCCCAAGCCAGCTATCGATGAGATTGGCATAGCCGATCTGTTCGCTTTGGCCGATCGCCATGGCTGCAATCTGGGTGTCGAAAATGGGATGCGGGGTCTTGCCGGTCATATTGTGGATGATCTCGACATCCTGCCCGCCGGCGTGGAAAATCTTGAGCACGTTTTCATTGTTGACCAGCAATTCCATCAGCGGCCCGAGATCAACACCCTTGACGAGGGGATCAATCGCGGCTGCTTCCTTGCCGTCGGAAATCTGGATCAGGCAGAGAATCGGCCAATAGGTGTTCTCGCGCATGAACTCTGTATCCACCGTCACGAAATCTGCAGACGCAAAGCGGGTGCAGATATCGGCGATGTCCTGATTGTCCGTCAGCAAATTATGGATGTGCATTTTTGTCCTATACAGCGGGCGGCTCATCCCGCAAACAATTCGTGGATGCAGGATAAAAATGGGGGGAAACCATGGCATTTTGGTCACTGATTCTGATTGCCGTACTGGCATTATTGTTGCTTGGGCAGGCAATGTCGCTTTGCGGCGACGCCTGTCTGGCAGTCGCCGATCCGCGGCCGGTTGGCGGAAAGACTCTCGAGATCACGATATTGGCCTGGGGCTTTGCGTCCCGGCGGGGGCGATCCTCGCAGGTTGACGACTGTTCGCAGTTGGGCATCAACGATATGCGATTCTTCATGACCCGAAAGGCGATTTTAATCAGTCTGGTGACCTTCGGTTTCGTTCGTCAGGTGAGTATTGCCTATCGCTGCTATGCGGGTGACTCTGATGTGGGAGAAGCCTGATGGCGCGGGTCGTGCACCTCGGTCAGCAAGTCTGGGCCAACTATCATCAAACTGCAAAGTGCAATCTCAAGGACCGGATTGAACTGGTGAACGGCGACCAGATGAGCGGTCGGGCGCATCTGAAGAGCGTGGCAGAAACGGTGCTGGCGCTGCTTAGGGAAGCGAAGCGCTGTCAGATTCCGGTGCGGCCGATCGGGGCGGGCTGGTCACCGTCGCCGATCAATGTGGTCGAGGACGGTTGGCTGGTCGAGACTTTGCGGCTCAACCGGACTTTCAAACTGTCGGCCAAAGATCTGCATGATGATTGCGATCTTGGCGCCGAGTCCCTGATGCTGGTGCAGGCCGGAGCGACCGTCGATGAAGTCTATGAAAGCGCGGAGGAGCTAGGCCGATCGCTGCGCACTGGCGGTGCCAGCAATGGCCAGAGCTTTGCCGGGGCCTGCGCCACCGGGACGCACGGCAGCGTCTGGCAAGCGGGCGGGATTCAGGATCATGTTCGGGCGGTGCAACTGGTGACGCCGGAACGGATATTGTGGATCGCGCCCAAGAAGGCTGTGCTGTCGGATGACTTTATCGCGCAGACTGGTTCGGAGATCGTCCGGGATGACCGGATATTTGCTGCGGTCCAGATTCATGTCGGTGCCATGGGTTTTGTCACCGCGATGCTGATCGAAACCGATCCGATCTATATGGTGCAGAATATCCAGAAGGCGGCGAAGATCAAACGCGAGCATATCGACTGGTTGTGTCGCGGCGAGTTCCGAAAATTCTCCTGCGAATTTGGCTTTAATGAAGAGCCCTATTTTCAACAGCTTATTCTCAATCCTTTTGACCCTTTCGATAAAAAGAGCCTGCTGCGCTTCCTCTACAAGCGGCCTTTCGATGCCAGCATCCCGCCGCCGCCGCCGGGGAAAATGGGAGCCGGCTATGACGCCCTGACGCTGCTCGGCAAGGTGATGGCGAACAGCGATTGGTTCAAGGGCGAAATCCTGCAACTGGCCATGGAGAAAGGCTATCCCGACAATCGAGATGTCGATGATCCGCCGGCGATTGCCACCTGGGGGCATACGACCGAGGAACATGCGCCGATTGCCAGCCTGTTCAATGGATCGGTTACAATGGACCGCAACAAGCTTAGTGAAGCTTTTGATTTAATTATCGATAGTTTCCGGCGCGGCGGAGGTGGAACGGTTGTCACCCTGCGCTTTGTCCGGCAAGCCCAAGGGCTTCTGGCACCCGCGCTCTGGCCGGACAATGTCGTGATCGACTTTGACGGCCCCAATGTCGAATCCAGTCATCAAGGCTACAAGAAAGTGGTCGAAGCGCTGGATGACGCCGGGATCGCCTTCACTCGGCATTGGGGAAAGACCAACAATCTCGACCAACAGCGCGTGCAGCGGGATTATGAGCAGAATTTCGCCGACTGGAAATGGGCGCAGGAGCAAGTGATGCCTGACGCAGCCGATCGAAGGGTGTTTGCTAATGATGAGTTGGTCAAAATGGGGCTGATTTAGGCTTCATACTTCGGATTTTATGTGAAGCTTTGGCGACTGCCGCGCAATTCCGACTCAGCGCCACATTAACAGCGGAGGACGGCTTGTTGTAGCAATCTCAAGCCTTGACAAATGGCCCGTAGACCTGTGTTACGCCTGCAATCTTTCCATATCGGAAAACACCCAATTTCAAAGGCCCGTCATGCACGCATATCGCACCCATAATTGTTCCGAGCTTCGTTCTTCGCACGTCGACGGGGAAGTCCGTCTGTCCGGCTGGATCCATCGCAAACGCGATCATGGCAATTTGCTCTTTGTCGACCTGCGCGACCATTTCGGTCTGACCCAGATTGTCAGCGAGACCGGCAGCAATGCCTTCAAGATGCTCGACGGTGCGCGTGTTGAATCGGTTGTCACGGTCACCGGCAAGGTTGTGGCGCGCGATGATGAAACGGTGAACAAGAATCTGCCGACCGGTGATGTCGAGCTGGTTGCCGATACCGTGGATATGCAAGGGCCAGCCGAAGAATTGCCGATGCCGGTTTTCGGCGAACAGGAATATCCGGAAGATATCCGTCTGCGCTATCGTTTCCTCGATCTGCGGCGCGAATCGGTTCACGCCAATATGATGCTGCGCTCCAAGGTGATCGCAAGCCTGCGCAAGCGGATGACCGATCAGGGCTTTACCGAATATCAGACGCCGATCCTGACCGCGTCTTCGCCCGAGGGCGCGCGCGACTATCTCGTACCCAGCCGAGTGCATCCGGGCAAATTCTATGCGCTGCCGCAGGCGCCGCAGATGTTCAAGCAGATGCTGATGGTTGCCGGCTTTGACCGCTATTTCCAGATCGCCCCCTGTTTCCGCGACGAGGATGCCCGGGCCGACCGTTCGCCGGGTGAATTTTACCAGCTCGATTTCGAAATGAGCTTTGTCACCCAGGAAGATGTGTTCCAGACGCTGGAACCGGTTCTTGCCGGTGTGTTTGAAGAATTTGCCGATGGCCGGTCGGTGACGCCCGCCGGCGAATTTCCGCGCATTCCCTACAAGGAATCGATGCTGAAATATGGCAATGACAAGCCGGATTTGCGTAACCCGATCATCATTCAGGATGTCAGCGACCATTTCAAAGGCTCCGGCTTTGGTCTGTTCGACAAGATCACCTCGACCGGTGGCACAGTGCGCGCTTTTGTCGTGCCGCAAGCCGGCAAGAACAGCCGCAAATTCTTTGACAGCATGAATGACTGGGCCCGTGGCGAAGGTTTCGCCGGACTCGGCTATATCAACATGAAGGAAGGCGCTGCCGGCGGCCCGATTGCCAAGAACCATGGAGAAGAGGGCACAGCCAAGCTGCTCGCCGATCTGGGCTGTGGTCCCGATGACGGCGTGTTCTTCGCCGCGGGCAAGGAAGCCGATGCTGCGAAACTGGCTGGTGTAGCGCGGACCCGGGCAGCGGAGCAGCTGGACCTGATTGACAAGAACGCGTTTAAATTCTGCTGGATCGTCGACTATCCGATGTTCGAATATGATGACGAGCTTAAGAAACTGGACTTCTCGCACAATCCCTTTTCAATGCCGCAGGGTGAGCTTGAGGCGCTGGAAAGCAAGGATCCGCTCGATATATTGGCATGGCAATATGATATTGTCTGCAACGGGATTGAACTGTCTTCCGGCGCGATCCGGAATCACCGGCCCGACATCATGTACAAGGCGTTCGAGATTGCCGGATATACCAAGGAGCAGGTCGACACCGAATTTTCCGGCATGATCAATGCGCTCAAATATGGTGCGCCGCCGCATGGTGGCTCGGCTCCGGGCGTCGACCGGATCGTGATGATGCTCGCCAACGAACCCAATATCCGCGAAGTCGTGCTGTTTCCGATGAACCAGAAGGCCGAAGACCTGATGATGAGCGCGCCGAGTCCGGTTGCCGCCAAGCAGTTGCGGGAATTGCATATTCGCGTGGTCGAACCGCCGAAGGAAGGCTAACCTCAAGTCCGTTAGTGGTGAGCCTGTCGAACCACGCTAATCGATACTCGCCTTTTGACAGGCTCAGGGCTAACGGAAATTGCATATGATCTCCCCTAAACAACATCACTTCCGATCTTCCTACGGCGAAATCTGCTATTTCGAATGGGGCAGGGCGGGCACTGGCCCCCCCATTTTACTGCTTCACGCCACCGGCTTTCATGCGCGATGCTGGGACAAGGTCGTCGAAGCTTTTCCTGATGATACTCACGTAATTGCGGTCGATCAACTGGGTCACGGACGAAGCGACAAGCCAGCCATCACCGACTGGGCGATGATTGCCGGCGCGACCGCCGAGCTGCTCGAATCGCTCGGCATCCGGTTTGCCGTCGGAGTGGGGCACAGCATGGGCGGCCAATGTCTGGTGCAGGTCGCAGCGCGATTGCCTGATCTGTTCGAGCGGCTTGTGTTGATTGACCCGGTGATCATGGATCGCACAGCCTATCAAAATCCGGGGGATTTTAGCGCTACCTACGAGATGGTAGCCAAGCGCCGCAACAGCTGGACCGGACCGGACGCGATGATCGAGCGATTTCAGGATCGCCATCCCTACAAGCTTTGGGACCCGGCGGTGTTGCGAGATTATTGCGAATATGGCCTGCTGCCGGACGGCGAAGGCGGTTATGCACTGGCCTGTCCGCCACAGACCGAGGCATCGGTCTATGCAACCAGCGCGACCATCGATCCGTGGTCAATGATCGACGAGATCACCCTGCCGGTAACGATATTACGCGCACCGCAGATCAAGCAGGATGATGTTTTCGATTTCGCTTCTTCGCCCACACCGCCTGAGCTAGCGGAGAGTTTCGTTCGCGGTACCGATATTTATTTGCCCGATCTCACCCATTTCATGCCGATGCAGGATCCGAAACGAATTGCAGAACTGATCCTTGACGATCAGGGTTAACCGGTTGGCCGTTCGAGTGGATCTGATGTATATTGGCCCATTCGGGGCGAGCCTGTCGAAGCTTGTTTAGGGACGAAAGATGTCGTTGAGCGTTGTTCGTCCTTCGGGTTGACGGGTTCAGGGCGAACGGAGTTAAAATGACCATAGATCTGTCCGATTATGAATCCGGCGAAAAATATGACGGCGATTATGGCGAGGCGCTGAAAGCGCTGCAGGACCGGCTGGCGAAAGTCCATTTCAAGCATATTATTCACGGTAGCCGGTCGATGCTGGTGTTCGAAGGTTGGGACGCGGCTGGCAAGGGCGGGACAATCCGCCGGATGACCGCGGAATGGGACCCGCGCTATTTTGATGTCTGGCCGATCGGCGCGCCTACAAGGCAAGAGAAAGACCGCCATTTCCTCTGGCGCTTCTGGCAGAAATTGCCGGGCAGCCGTGAAATCGGCGTGTTTGACCGCAGTTGGTATGGCCGCGTGCTGGTCGAGCGGGTCGAGAATTTCTGCACCAAGGCCGAATGGAAGCGCGGCTATGACGAGATTAACGAGTTTGAAGCCCAGCAAATTGATGGTGGTACAAATCTGGTGAAACTATTCTTCCATACGACACAGGAGGAGCAGGATGAACGCTTCGCCAAGCGGATCGACACACCGCACAAGCGCTGGAAAATTACTGCCGAGGATTTTCGCAATCGGGAAAAGCGCGATGACTATCTCCATGCCATGAATGACATGTTCGAAAATACCGACACGCGCTGGGCGCCATGGAAGGTGATTGACGGCAATGACAAGAAATCCGCTCGCATCGCTGCCATGATCCACGTTGCCGAGACGCTGGAAGCGGCATTGCCCGATGAATTGCCCGAGGCTGATCCGGAGCTGGTGAAACTCGCTGAGGAAGCGTTCGGGTATGAGGCTAAGGATTAGCCGACGATCAGATTGATGACGGCTACGGTTACGGGCGCGTAGGCGAGCAAGAGAGACCCTGCTCCTTGCACGAATCATATCGCTCGACTAGGCCATTTTCAGATATCGCGAAGCCGAAAAACTGCGGCGGAGATATTTTGGGGGAAATTTGCAATGTCGAAACGGCAGATCGCTGCCCTTCCTTATCGCGCTGACGATTCTGCCATAGGTGCACCCGCTCGCATCATGTTGATCACCTCCCGCGAAACCAAAAGATGGATCATTCCAAAGGGCAATATCAATGCCGGTCAGCTGCCCCACAGCGCTGCCGCACAGGAAGCGGAGGAGGAAGCGGGCATATTGGGTGCAACGTGCCCGACGCCGCTTGGCAGCTATCGCTATCGCAAGAAAAAGCGGAGCGGGGCGTCGGTTTGGATTGACGTCAAGGTTTTTCCCTTCGCAGTGACCGAGGAGCTGCAAACATGGGATGAGCAGCATGAGCGGGATCGCCGCTGGTTCTCGCTTGAGGATGCGGCGAATGCGGTTGATGAGGAAGACCTGCGTAACCTGATCCGCTCATTTGGCGACGCTGATTTTTGGGCTGCCACTAGAGCAACCAGCATCATTGATACAGTCGCACAAAAAACAGGGGTCAATACTATGCTTGCCTGGTTTCAACGCCTGCTTCCGCAGCAGGGAAATTTTTTCGAGCTGTTTGAAAGCCATGCTGCGACCTTGGTGGTAGGGGCCGACGCGCTCGCCCGGTTGCTTCAGGGCGGTGACGGAATGGCCGACCATATCCGGGAAATTATCGAACGCGAACATGATGCCGACGAGATTACCCGCGAAGTTCTAAATTCGGTGCGGCGGACTTTTCTGACACCATTTGATCGCAGTGCCATTTCCAGTCTTATCGCCGCAATGGACGATGCCATTGACGAGATGCAGAAAACCGCCGGCGCGATCGAACTATACGATATCAAGTCTTTTGATCAGGAAATGATCGATATGGCGGCGATCATAGTCGATGCTGCGCGGCTGACCGCAGAGGCCATGCCGCTGCTCCGCGATGTTGCCGACAATGGCGAGCGCCTGCAGGAACTGACCGAACGGCTTGTACGCATGGAGGGCCATGCCGACGAGATTCATGCCGCGGGTCTCAAAAAACTGTTTCAGGAGCATGGCGCATCCGACACGCTTCATTTCATCATCTGGCGCGAATTGTACAAGCATATGGAGCGCGTGGTGGATAGATTTGAGGATGTTGCGAACGAGATTGACGGTCTCGTGATTGACCACGCCTGAAGCGCCGCAGGATAATGGATCACAGCCTCGCTTTTCCGCTCCTGTTCGCGCTCGTCGCGCTCGCGCTCGCTTTCGACTTTTTAAATGGTTTGCACGATGCAGCCAATTCGATCGCGACGGTGGTTTCGACTCGCCTTCTGTCGCCGGTCGCGGCTGTTGTCTTTGCTGCATGCGGCAATTTCGCTGCTTACTGGCTGGTCGGGCTGCACGTGGCCGAAACAGTCGGCAAAGGGATTATCAACAAGGATGTGGTCACTCCCTCCGTCGTTTTCGGCGCACTTGTCGGCGCGATGTTCTGGAATGTGCTGACCTGGCTTAAGGGGATTCCCTCTTCCTCCAGCCATGCCCTGATTGGCGGGCTCCTCGGTTCCGGTATCGCCCATGCCGGGTTTAGCGCGGTGGAATCTTCCGGCACCACCAAGACAATGGTTGCGATTTTCCTTTCCCCGATGATCGGTTTCATGATCGCAATGACACTGATGCTGGTGACATCATGGCTCTTCAAGCCGGTTCAGCCACGCAAGGCCGAAAGTGTTTTCAAGGTCTTTCACCTCATGTCATCGGCAGCCTATTCGATCAGTCACGGAGCGAATGATGCGCAAAAAACGATGGGGATTATTGCTGTTCTGCTCTATTCGACCGGCTATCTTGGCGGTGAATTCTTTGTCCCCAACTGGGTGGTTATCAGTTGTTACCTCGCGATATCCCTGGGCACGCTCTCCGGTGGCTGGCGCATCATCAAAACCATGGGTACGAAGTTGACCAAACTCAATCACCACAATGGATTTTGTGCGTCTGCGGCAGGCTCCGTGGTCGTGTTCGGTGCCTCGGCAATGGGTATTCCGGTATCTACGACCCATGCTATCACCGGTAGCGTTGTGGGCGTGGGAGCGGCAAGAAGGGCCTCTGCGGTAAGGTGGAGTGTCGCAAGCCGGGTCGTGATGGCATGGTTTATCACCATCCCCGCCAGCGCGGCGGTTGGAGCGCTCTTCTACTGGCTGACGCGTTTATTTTAGCATCCTCGCTACCTGTTTGAATCAAAAATTAAACAGCCTGATGAGGCAGGAGTCCTGCTTGCTCTGCAGGGCTCTGCGGTTTCAATTGCCGCTCGCAAAAGGGGCGCTTGACGATAACATTTCGACAATAATCGAAATTTGATTGACTCCGAAAAATTACTTCTATATTTCGATGATTATCGAATCATTGGAGTTGTTCATGGAATCAGAACAGGCCGTTACCGCCTTGGCGTCGCTTGCTCAGGCGCATAGATTGTCGATATTCCGCTTGCTGGTGCAGGCCGGGAACGATGGTCTTGCCGCTGGAGCGATTGCCGAGAAACTGGGCGTTCCGCCCAGTTCTCTGTCCTTTCATCTGACGCACCTGACCCGCGCCAGCCTGATCAGTCAGGAGCGGCAGTCGCGGACATTGATCTACCGCACGGACTATGCGGTCATGAACCAGCTTGTCGCCTATCTACTCGAAAATTGCTGTGCAGGGGATGCCTGCGCAGTCGACCTTCTCATGTCCAAAGGAGCTTGCAAATGAATAGAATGCACATCCATCTTTCCGTGGAAAGTCTTGAAAAATCGGTCGATTTCTACTCGAAACTGTTCGGCACCGAACCCAGTGTTTTGAAGGATGATTATGCCAAATGGATGCTCGAAGATCCGCGCGTCAATTTTGCGATGTCGAGCAATCCGGGTACGAAACGCGGTGTTGAACATATCGGCATTCAGTCGGAAACTGCTGAAGAGCTGGCCGGCGTTTACGGCCGGATAAAGGATGCGGGCGGAGCGATATTTGACGAGGGTGCAACGACATGTTGCTATGCGCAGTCCGAGAAAAACTGGACTGTTGACCCGGATGGCATTGCTTGGGAAGCCTTTCTTACAAACGGTGAAGTGACCGAATATGGCACCCGGGTCGATCTTGGCCAGTTGGAGTCTGACAATGCGGCAGAGGGGGCTTGCTGCACCCCGCAAATGCAACCGAAGCCTGCCACGATATCCTCCTGCTGCGGATAGGCGCATTGGGTCTTTTTGAACGCTGGCTTTCATTGTGGGTTGGATTGGCGATTGTCGCCGGCATCCTGTTGGGAAACGTTGCGCCGGGACTGTTCGATCTGATTGCGCAGCTGGAATATGCTTCGGTCAATCTGGTAGTAGCGTTGCTCATCTGGGCGATGATTTTTCCGATGATGGTCGCGGTGGACTTCGGCAGTCTGCGAGATATCGGCAGCAAGCCGAAGGGATTGATTATCACTCTTGTCGTGAACTGGCTGATCAAGCCTTTCACGATGGCCGCGCTCGCCGTGTTGTTCTTCAACTTCATCTATCGCGGGATTATCTCCGGCGAGGATGCACAGCAATATATTGCCGGGCTGATCCTGTTGGGTGCGGCGCCGTGTACCGCGATGGTGTTTGTCTGGTCGCAAATGACCAAGGGCGATGCCGCTTATACATTGGTCCAGGTGTCGGTGAACGACCTGATCATGATCGTGGCCTTTGCACCGATTGTCGCCTTGCTGCTGGGTGTTACCGATATCAATATTCCCTGGCAGACGCTGTTGTTATCGGTGGTGCTCTATGTGGTGATACCGCTTATCGCCGGAGCGATTACCCGGCGGGCTGTCCTTGTTAGCCAAGCGGGCGATATTGAGGCGGTGGACCGTTTTACTGCCCGCTTGAAGCCTGCTTCGATCATCGGGTTGTTGGCGACGGTCGTTCTGCTATTCGCTTTTCAGGCTCAGACCATCATTTTGCAACCCGTGCTGATAGTGTTGATCGCGATTCCGATCATATTGCAATCCTACGGCATATTCGCCGTCGGCTATCTCGCTGCATGGATGTGGAGATTGCCGCATAATATTGCGGCACCTTGTGCGCTTATTGGCACGTCCAACTTTTTCGAACTGGCGGTTGCGGTTGCGATTGGCCTCTTCGGCCTTTCCAGTGGAGCGGCGTTAGCCACGGTTGTCGGGGTATTGGTCGAAGTTCCCGTTATGCTATCGCTGGTTGCGATAGCGAACAGGACGAAGAAGAACTTCGCCAGCTAAGCATGAAAACCGAATTTTCCTCTACCACCGCGGATGCAGGATAGGATATTTGGGCCAATCGTAGAATGTCAATCCCCTTGGCGGGCGTGATACCAGATTGCACAACCGGCAAAAAATGTTGCTATTGCTCCGCTCGCTCCGGCCAACGGCACTGCACCCAGACCCAAACGCACGGCCGCAATATTCATGCCGATAGCGATCACGCCAGCGATCATACTGACCAGACCGAGAACCCGGCCAATGGTCTTGTCTTTACGAAACAGCGATAGTCCGAATGATAATGCAGCCAGTCCCAGGATGGCCTTTGCCAGAAAATAGAACAGAAACGATCCCGCAACAACGGTACCCATAAGCGGGGCAAAGTCCGTACCGGCTGTGGTCGCTGGCAGAAACATAGACAGTCCGATGCCCGACTGGACCATATTTATCAGTCCGGCCAACACTAGTGCAGACCACCCCCATTGCATATCCGGGGACCGGACAAGGCCAATCAGCGAAGCAAGTGCAATGCCGGTAAACAACATAAGTTCCGTGGTCCAGATTGTAGACCGCAGAGGCCAGCCTTCGATAATCCCGACACCGCTGAGGGTCGCCATATATAATAGCTGGGAAGCAACGGTGAGCAGCAGCATGATCGATATAGATATTGCGATATTGCGCGTCGGCTGTGGCATGGTTTCTCCAGAATTTCCGGTGGTTTGATGGCTATTCGATTTAACACGAAAATGAGTTACTACTGAAATGAAAAATTATTAACCTCGGGGCGGCTGTGCGTACGCGATGTGCAGGAATGCAGGTTAGGATTGAAGACCCCCACACTACGGATCATAAAAAGCGGATCGCCTACTGAAATAATCATCGATCCGACCGTGAATAGAATTTACAATGAATGAGATTTGAAGGAATCGCTAAGTGTTGCGTAAAATCGAGGTCGCCCAACTCGAGATGGGAATGTTCATCCATTCCATGGAAGGGTCATGGTTTGATCACCCGTTCTGGCGATCGCGGTTTCTGTTGAATGATAGCGCGCAGTTGGAGCAGATTGTTTCCAGTGATGTGGACCGCGTCACAATAGACGAGTCGCGAGGCAAGAAATTGTCTCCGTCGTCGAAGCCCGTCGCGCACTCTGAAGCTGGAGAAGCTCCCGTGCCTTCGCTAAACTTGGCCAAGGTGCGAGAGCTGTCCGCTGTCGCACGGCCCAGATCCTATTTGCGGGATGTCGCGGAACCGGTCTTCAACCGACTGACTCCGCGCGAGTATGCAGCGGAGGTGCGCAAAGCATCCAGCACGATCAGGCGCTCGCGAGCTCAAGTCATGAAAGTGTTTGAAGACGCGCGGCTCGGCAATTCGGTCAAGTCGCGCAAATTGGCCCCTCTGGTGGTACAGATATCGAGATCGGTCAATGTCGAGCCGACAATCATACTCAATATCGCCCGGCTAAAAACCGAGGCTGAATATACCTATCTGCATTCTGTTGCGGTATGCGCCCTGATGGTTAATCTGGCCCGAAAAATGGGTTTTCCCGAGAGGCAATTGCACGATATCGGTATGGCCGGACTTTTACATGATATCGGCAAGACATCCATTCCGGACAGTATCCTGTCCAAGCCGGGAAAGCTGAATGAGAGCGAATGGACCACTATCCGCAACCATCCGCAACGGGGTCATGAAATATTGTCAGCATCGAAAGGTATCAGCGACGTCGTGCTTGAGGTCTGTTTAAGGCATCATGAGAAAATGGACGGAACCGGATATCCGGGCGGTATATCTGCCGACAATCTCAGCATCTTTACCCGCATGTCCACCATTTGCGATGTCTATGATGCGATCACTTCCCAGCGTTCCTATAACTCGCCCCTTTCAGCCTCAGAGGCGCTTGCGGAAATGCTGTCCTGGTCGGGCCACTTCGACCAGCTCATCCTTCGTGATTTTGTCGATAGTCTTGGGATATTGCCCGTCGGAACGCTGGTGCGCCTGGACCAGGGTGAACTAGCCATGGTCATTGGAGAATCGCCTTCCAACTATTCAGCGCCGATTGTGCGAAGTTTCCGTTCTCTGGACAAGAATCGCGACATTATTCTAAAAGACATCGACACCGGTCGCAACCGAAAGCAAAAGCTGCTCGCCATAGAAGATCCGGCAGACTGGGGCTTTTCAAATTGGCCGGGCTTTTCTGCAGAATTGTTAAGCAAACCGGCAGCCACATGATCGTTTGAACGACACGTGCCGTTGCAGGACAGATAAACGCCGGACAATTTCACGACCGAGAACTCAGGTGTCGGCTTGCAGGATTTTGCGGACTTCGACCCTTAACCCCGGCCGTTTTTTCCGATATAGCGCGACAGCGGTGTCTCGCTCCGGATCGTCGGGCCGCGCGGGTTCTTTGTGTCGTAGACCACCGCATTTTCCAGCACACGTTTGACATAGTTTCGGGTTTCCGAAATCGGGATATCCTCGATCCACTTGACCCAGTCGATCCCGCCCATCCGCGGGTCACCGTTGGCGCGAATCCATTTGTTCACATTGCCGGGGCCAGCGTTGTAAGCCGCGATGGCCAGCGGGTAGCTGCCGCCATAATAATCCATCATTCGCCCGATATAGCCGCTGCCGAGGCGGATATTATATTGCGGATCATCGGTCAGCGAAGAAAGATTGTATGATAGGTTTGCCTTGCCGGACTGTTCGCGGGCCGTGCCGGGCATCAGCTGCATCAGGCCCCGGGCGCCAGCATGGCTGATTGCGCCCTCGGCAAACTGGCTTTCCTGCCGGGTGATTGCGTGGATGAGAGTCCAGCTGCTTTCATGGCCAAACGGCACCGGCATGGTCGGGAAGGCGGTTTCGTCAATCGCGCCGACACCGGTGCCGAGCGCACTGATTCCCTTGATCACGCCCAGATCACGCGCGCCGATGCGGGTGGCAAGGTCGCTGATCAGCAAATAATCTTTCGCGGTTTTTGCATTGCTGGCCAGCGCACGGTGAAAGCGGATCTGTTCGCGCCAGGGTCCGGTGCGGACCGAAGCTTTGGTAGCGATGACCAGCGGTTCATTATCATAGGTACGTCGGTCGGCATCGGTGATTTCCACGTCCGGTTTGCGGTTAAACACCGGCAGCGGACGGCCAAGTCGTTCCAGCGACAACTGACCGTAGAAATAGTCGGGGAACCGCGCCGCTTTCTCGAAATAGGCATTGGCCTGTTCGGTCTGCCCGGCTTCGGCAGCCGCACGGCCAGCCCAATAATAGCCTTTCGAGGTGATGTTGGGCGAATCATAGGATTGCGCATAGAGATCGAACATGCGTATCGCCTTCGCCGGCTGGCGCATTCCGTTGAGGGCAGAAGTGCCGGCGACCCAAACGAGATCGGAATATTTGTCGCGTACGCGGGAATTCTGGTCGGCGATCCGGGTCGGCGTGTCATAAGCGTCCTCGATTTTCGACGCGATATCATAGGCCAACGTCCATTGCCGGTCATTGGCCGCCGCTTCTGCGTTGAGCAGTAGCGCTTCAAACCAGGTTTCGGGCACGGCAGGCTTGACCCGCAACGGCAGTCTGGTTGCCAGCAATTGCCGTGCCGCATGACTTTGGCCGCTGTTGCGCAAATAACGGGCGCGATCCGCCAGATAGCCTGCATCGTCGCGAGCTATGGCGCCGACCGCGCCAGCCTGCGCATTGGCGTCGGATGCTTCGGTCAATTGAGCCAGTCGGGCAGCAAATACAGGTCGTCTGGCATGAGAGGTGAATACCAGCTGGCGGGCCGCATCGCGAGTTGCCCGCGCCCAGAGCAGCGCATCCATCCGGGCGTCATGATCGTCAATCGTCAGAACGGAACTGAACCGGGATATCAGCGCGACTTCATCCTCATCGGTCAGTGTGCCGCCGCGCCACGCCTGTTTGGCCATGGCATTGGCTTTGTCTCGCTGTCCTGTCGCTTGCAGTGCAACCGCATATTTGGCGGCACCGGCATTGGTGACCGGTTCGAACCTGTCAAAAAAGGCAATCACCCGGCTGGGCGAGAAACTGTTGATATTGATCGCCTGCTCGGCATTGCGCTGCATCCGCGTATCTTCCGGCCAGCCCGGATAGGTCACCAGAAAACCGGCATAATCCTCAAAGGAATAATTGTCGGACTGGGTGAGCACCCGCCAGCGTTGCAGGCCTAGAACGGCATTGCCGCCGGTCGGATCGGATAGTCCGCTTTCGGCTCCCTGCCAGCTTATCTGTTCGGCAGCCATGCATGTAGCAGGAGATAAAAGCAGCGCCGCGATGACAATTCTTGATACCATGCTGGACATTTTAGGGGTAGGCTCCTTATCAGGCGCTGAACGGCGAACTATATCACCGTTAATGTTTAAAATGACTTGGCGGTGGCTTTGCCAATTTCCAAGGGAAATATAAAGGATTATTCCATGTTTTCCGGCTCCATCCCGGCTCTGGCGACCCCCTTTCGCGACGGATCGTTTGCCGAAGACCAGTTTCGCGCCCTGGTGGACTGGCAGATCGATCAGGGCAGCAGCGCCCTCGTACCCTGTGGAACGACCGGTGAAGCGTCGACATTGTCCAATGCCGAGCATCATCGGGTCATTGAAGTGTGCATTGAACAGGCGGCTGGTCGAGTGCCGGTCATCGCGGGCTGTGGCTCGAATGACACGACCAATGCTTTGCTGCATCTCAATTTCTCGAAAAAATGTGGAGCGGCAGCAGGTCTGGTGGTCGTGCCTTATTACAACCGCCCGAATCAGGAAGGCATTGCGGCCCATTTCAGAACCTTGACGGAGAATATCGATCTGCCGTTGGTACTATATAACGTACCGGCGCGGACCGTAACCGATATCCTGCCCGACACTGTCGCGGCGCTGTCCCAGTTGCCTGGCGTAGTGGCGATCAAGGATGCCAGTGGCGTTATTGACCGGGTGACCGAACATCGCCTCAGTTGTGCTGATGATTTTGTGATGCTGTCCGGGGTCGACGAACTGTCACTGGCATTTAATGCCGCCGGCGGCGTAGGCTGTATTTCCGTAACCGCCAATGTGGCGCCGAAATTATGCGCGGAGTTTCAGGCGGCCTGTGCCGCGGGCGACTATGCCAAGGCGCGCGAGCTGAATGATGTCCTCTATCCGCTGCATAAGTCCTTGTTTTCCGACGCTTCTCCGGGCCCGATAAAATATGCTCTGTCGCGGGTTCTCGATGGCTTCCCGGTTGATCTCCGATTGCCGATGACGCCGCCGTCCGAAGCCAGCCGCAAAGCCGTGGATATTGCCTTGGAAGGGGCAGGCCTGATCTAATGGCAAAACCGCGGCCTGAGGAATTTGACAAGAAAAAGATCGTCGCCGAGAACCGGCGCGCGCGCTATGACTATTTTCTTGAGGAGCATTTCGAGGCTGGCATCATGCTGACCGGAACAGAGGTCAAATCATTGCGCTTCGGTTCCGGAGCGATTGCCGAAAGCTATGCCGAGGTGAAGGACGAGGAAGTCTGGTTGATCAACGCCAATATTCCCGAATGGAGCCACGGCAACCGCCATAATCATACCCCGACCCGTCCCCGCAAGCTGCTGCTGAAGCGCCGCGAGATCAACAAATTATATGCTGCGGTGATGCGCAAGGGGATGACCGTTGTACCGCTTTCGATCTATTTCAACAGCAAGGGCAAGGCGAAGCTCGAGTTGGCGCTGGCGAAAGGCAAAAAGGCACCGGACAAGCGTCAGACCGAGAAGGATCGTGACTGGAAACGGCAACAGGGCCGGCTGATGCGCGAGCATGGATGATCGCAATCCAAATATCCGCGACAAAGATTTTGCTGCGCGTTCGATCCTGTTCATTGTCCATTGGCTGCAGAGAAAAATGCCCACTCGCGCGGGGATGGAACGCAATAAATATCTGAAACCGATCGCCCATCGGATTCTGATTTCGGAGCTATGGCGCTTTACGCGGCGTTCTGTGCCGCGGGGCGTCGCTTTGGGCATGCTGGCCGCTTTTCTGGTGCCCGTTGGCCAGATATTCGCGGCGGTTTTTCTAGCGTTACCGGTGCGCGCCAATGTACCGATTGCGGCGGTTACCACCTTTATTACCAATCCGTTGACCTACCCGTTCTGGATCGCGGCGGCGAACCAGGTTGGAAAATTCGTCCTGCAGATCGATGCGATGACCGAGGCTCAACCGATCAACACGCAGATGCAGAGCGAATTTGGTCAATGGCTGAGCTGGCTGGTGCGCGAAGCCGGCGTGACCGCCTTCGGATTTCTCCTGTTCGCTATATTTTTTGCCGCCACCGGCTATTTGATCAGTAGCTTCGGGTGGCGCTGGTGGATTGCCCGGAAACGGAAAGACCGGTTGGAACAAATTCTTATCAAGAGAGCCGGCGATGGCAAGTAAAGCTCAGCAGACAAGTGGGTTGTTGAATCCCAGTACCCGCAAGGCGCTGATTGGTGTGCGGGTCAGGGCAGCATTGCTGGTCGTGGCGGTGCTCGCTTCCGCCGGACTGCTTTATTGGCAGGTGCAGAATATTGCTCTGATCAGTGCCTTTCTTGCGCTGGTCTTCAGTATGACAGGGATCGCCTATTTTCTGCGTCCGCAAACGGCAGCGACCGATCAGGACTACGCAGACCCTGGAGATTGGGCGGTCACCCGGATGGTCGCCGATCAGTCGGAAATAGGTTTGGCCATTACCGACCGGGCTGGTCGGCTGGTCTGTGCCAACGAACTTTTTACCAAATGGTTCAACGGTCCGGCTGTTCCTCCCGAATTACCGTTGCAAGCCGGCGGTAACGAGCTGCTCGCGACGGCTGGACGTACCGCCTGGCGGGATGGCCGCGGCTATGCGGAAGGTCTGAAACGCGGAATCGCCGAATATAGCGCAAAAGTCGTCCGGGCCGGGCAGGGTGATGAGTATCTCCTGTGGCAGATGATACCGCAAATTCAGGCGGACATCCTGGATGACATGATCCGTCTTGTCAGCGGCGGCGGTGGCCGTGCATTTTCCGAAGCCGGTATTTTGGCCAGCGTCATTGGCGGCGAAGGGCGGGTCCGGGCTTCCAATCCGGCATTCGCGCTGCGCGCAACCGGTCGGGTTGATGCAAATATATCTGGCCGCAATTTCATCAATTTCCTGCGTTCCGATGACAAGGGCACGATCTTTTTCGAACGCGAAGGGCGGCATGGCACACCGGTGCGTCTCTTCCACGTCCCGCTTGACCGGGACAAGGAGAAGGGCCCCGCGTTGATCCTTCTGATCGATGATGACGGCGGGATGGTCGAACGCGGCAAGGCACTGGAACAGGTGGAATCGATGTTATCGCTGCTGCCGTTGGGTCTGGCGCTGACTGACCGCGATGGACGGTTCCTCTTTCTCAATGAAGCCTTTGCCAAAACCGCTGGCATAGGCGGAAAGGAACAGCCACTCTATCCTGGCGACCTGATGATACGCGACGACAAATCGGCGGTTGCGGACGCCGTGCGTCGCTACGCCAGCGGGCCGCCAATGGCAGGCGATCTTGCGGTGCGGCTGCGCAATGGTGGCGAAGAACCCGTCGCGCTGGGCATTGCCGGTGTTCGCGGATTGGGCGAAGCGGCGGTGCTGCTGTCGATCCGGGACAATAGCGAAGAATCCAAATTGAAGAGCCAGGTTGCCCAGGCGACAAAGATGCAGGCTGTCGGACAACTGGCAGGGGGCGTGGCCCATGATTTCAACAATATTCTTACCGCAATCATCGGTCATTGCGACCTGATGCTGCTGCGCCATGCACCAGGGGACAGCGACTATGACGATATCCAGCAGGTAAAGAACAACAGCAACCGGGCTGCGGGATTAACCCGGCAGTTGCTTGCTTTCTCGCGGCAGCAAACCCTGCGGCCGCAGGTGCTTCAGTTGCCGGACGTGGTGGCGGATGTGTCGAATCTTCTCAAGCGTTTGCTGGATGAGACAATCGAGCTGGAAGTGCGGCATGGCCGCAATCTGGGTCTGGTTCGCGCAGATCCGGGGCAGCTTGAGCAAGTGATCATCAATCTTGGCGTCAACGCCCGGGATGCCATGCCAAAGGGCGGAAAGATATCCATCTCGACCCAGGCGGTGGTTGCGTCCGATGTCCGCGCGCTGAAAAGCGATATCCTGCCGATTGGCGATTATACGGCGCTGATCTTCACCGACTCCGGAAACGGTATTCCACCGCATGTTATCGGGAAGATTTTTGAACCATTCTTCACGACCAAAGCGGTAGGCAAGGGCACCGGTTTGGGACTGTCGACGGTTTACGGGATCATCAAGCAGTCCGGTGGCTATATTTTTGCCGACTCCAAACCCGGCGAGGGTACCATTTTCTCGATCTATTTCCCGGTTCACCATCCCACCGCAGAAGATGTTGCACGCGCCACGTTAAGCTCGCCGCCGGTCAAGGCGACGGCCAGAAAAGAATTGTGGGGAAGCGGCCACATCTTGCTGGTCGAGGATGAGGATATGGTACGCGCTGTCGCGGAGCGTGCTCTTATCCGCCAAGGCTATACGGTGGTGACCGCCAGTGAAGGGGAGGAAGCTTTAGGGCTATTGGCTGCCCAGGGCGAAAAGGAACAGAAGTTCGACATCATCGTTTCAGATGTAGTGATGCCAAATATGGATGGCCCCACCATGGCCAAGCATGTGCGCAAGAGCTATCCGGATTTGCCGATATTGTTCATGTCCGGCTATGCCGAGGAGCAGCTGCGCAAGTCGATTGATCTCGACAAGGTCAATTTTCTGCCCAAACCTTTTTCCGTCGCGCAAATAGCAGAAGCGGTTGGGGAGGCTCTGGCCGAACATGCCAAATTGCATTAGAATCCGGCATTATTTCGTTTCAATTTCAACGGAATAACCCAAGCAAAAAAATTTATGTTCTCCGCTTGTTCTCCTAGAACAAATAAGGTACATCATCACAATCATTGATTGATGCTACTTAAACATTTAGCGAAGGGGACAGGCAAATGGCCGGCAATTTAAAAGTCGTAGAATCGGATAATCAGTTGAATTCATCAGACAGACAAAAGGCGCTCGACGCCGCACTGGCGCAGATAGATCGTGCCTTTGGTAAGGGCTCGGCCATGAAGCTGGGCCAGCGCAAGGCGTTGGAAATAGAAGCCATCTCAACCGGTAGCCTGGGACTGGATATTGCGCTTGGGATCGGGGGATTACCAAAAGGGCGCGTGATTGAAGTTTACGGACCGGAAAGTTCGGGCAAGACAACGCTCGCTTTGCACGTCATTGCCGAGGCACAAAAGGCTGGCGGTACGGCTGCCTTTGTTGACGCGGAGCATGCGCTGGATCCTGTCTATGCCAAGGCACTGGGCGTCAATACGGACGAGCTGATTATTTCCCAGCCCGATACGGGTGAGCAAGCGCTGGAGATCACCGATACGTTGGTTCGGTCCAACGCGGTTGACATATTGGTTGTCGATTCGGTTGCCGCTCTGGTTCCGCGCGCTGAAATTGAGGGCGAAATGGGCGATACCCATGTCGGACTGCAAGCCCGTTTGATGAGCCAGGCGCTGCGCAAGCTGACCGGTTCGATCAGCCGCTCCAAATGCATGGTGATATTCATCAACCAGATCCGCATGAAAATAGGCGTGATGTACGGCAATCCGGAAACCACCTCCGGCGGCAATGCGTTGAAATTCTACGCATCGGTCCGTCTTGATATTAGACGTACTGGCCAGATCAAGGAGCGTGATGATATTGTTGGTAACACGACCCGCGTAAAAGTGGTCAAGAACAAGGTCGCACCGCCTTTTAAACAGGTCGAGTTTGATATCATGTACGGTCAGGGCATTTCCAAGGTTGGCGAGATTATCGATCTTGGCGTGAAAGCCGGTGTTGTCGAAAAATCGGGCGCATGGTTCTCCTATGACTCGGTGCGCATCGGACAGGGACGCGAGAATTCGAAACGTTTCCTCCTGGAAAATCCCGAGATGATGGCCAAGCTGGAAAATCAAATTCGCGGCAAACAGGAAGAGGTGGCCGAGGAAATGATGACTGGTCCGATTGGCAAAGCCAATGACGATGATGAATAGATAATTTGACCGTCATCGCGGTGACAGGCGGTATCTCCTGAATGTCCGAGCCGTTCGTTTGAAGATAACCGTTGGTGGACTGACAGATTCAGTTCGCACTGGAATGATGAAATGAAAAGTTAGTAGCTTTGCCGGATCACTCTCCCCCGAGGCGATCCCTGGCATAGGGTCGTCCTTCTGTCCCCCGACTGCAAGGACGGCCCATTTTCCATTTGCAACAGACTGATCAAATGTTGGAAAAGATTGACATTTGGCCGTTTACAACGCTTCGTTGGCCCCAACTTTGACAAACTTTCAGCTTTTCGGAAGGCCAACATAGCAATGACCATCACCGTTCATCACCTCGAAAACAGTCGTTCGCAGCGTATAATCTGGCTGCTCGAGGAACTCGGCCTGCCTTATGAAATCAAGCGCTATGAGCGCGACCCCAAAACCAGCAAAGCGCCAGAAAGTCTGAAAGCTATCCATCCGCTCGGCAAATCGCCGATGATCGAAGATGATGGAGACGTTATCATCGAGACCGCAGTGATCGTGGAATATCTGGTCGAAAAGTCTGGAGGTAAGCTTGGCGCGCCTAGTGATGCAAACGGTGCGCGGCTATATTCGCAATACCTTCACTTTGCCGAGGCCTCCCTGATGCCGCCATTATATGCTTCGTTGGTGGTCGGGCGCTTAGGCTTACTCGGATTACCTGCGCGCGGTGCAGTACGGAAGATGGTGACGGAACCGTTGGCGTGGCTGGAAACCGAACTCGAATCCCGTGATTATTTTGCCGGTGATACCCTCACTGCGGCAGATATCATGATGAGCTTTCCCATCGAAGCAGCTGGCACCCGTTTGGGGCTGGAGGAATTCCCCAATCTCAAAGCCTATTTGGACCGTATCCATTCGCGGCCGCAATATCAAACCGCGCTCGAAAAGGGCGGTCCTTATGCTTTCGCTTGATAGCGTCTTGCTTGTGACCCTGCTTTCATTCGCGGATCCTCAGACGGGAGAGCCCGTGTTACCTGCTGGTGTGATCAGGTTTTGATCCATTCTCGGGATTGTCATCGGCAGATCGCTCCCCTAAGTCGAATTCATGCAAACTACCAATGACATAAGACGGTCTTTTCTGGACTATTTCGCCGCTCAGGGTCACACGATCGTTCCTTCCGCGCCGCTCATTCCCTATAATGATCCGACGTTGATGTTTATCAATGCCGGGATGGTCCCGTTCAAGAATATCTTCACGGGGGCCGAGAAAAGCCCATATTCTACAGCCACTTCGAGTCAGAAATGCGTCCGCGCTGGTGGCAAACATAATGACCTTGATAACGTCGGCTATACCGCTCGCCATCATACATTCTTTGAAATGCTCGGAAATTTTTCCTTCGGTGACTATTTCAAGGAACAGGCGATCGTTCATGCCTGGACCCTGATCACCGATATCTGGGGTATTTCGCCGGATAGGCTAACCGTGACAGTCTTTCATACCGATGATGAAGCTTTCGATCTGTGGAAGAAAATTTCCGGCCTGCCTGACGAGCGGATCGTCCGCATCGCCACCAATGACAATTTCTGGTCGATGGGGGATACCGGGCCTTGCGGCCCGTGCAGCGAGATATTTTACGATCATGGCGAGCATATAGCCGGCGGTCCCCCGGGCAGTCCGGACGAAGATGGCGATCGTTTTGTAGAAATCTGGAATCTGGTTTTCATGCAATATGATCAGCGCGGCGAAGGCGATCGCGTCGATTTGCCCAAACCATCGATTGATACCGGCATGGGGCTGGAGCGTGTTGCTGCCGTCATGCAAGGCGTACATGACAATTATGACATAGACCTGTTCAAGGCGCTGATCGCCGAATCCGGTTCGCTGACCGGCACAGCGACGACCGGCGACAATCAAGCCAGTCACCGGGTGATAGCGGATCATCTGCGGGCATCTTCGTTTTTGGTTGCGGATGGCGTTCTGCCATCCAACGAAGGCCGCGGCTATGTGCTGCGCCGGATCATGCGGCGGGCCATGCGCCATGCCCATTTGTTGGGTGCGAAGGACCCGTTGATGCACCGGATGGTCGGCGCGCTGACCGGAGAAATGGGCAATGCTTTTCCCGAACTGATCCGGGCAAAGCCGCTGATCGAAGAGACCTTGGCGCGTGAAGAGATTAATTTCCGGCAAACATTGGCCAATGGTCTGAAGCTGCTCGATGCGGAGATCGCCGAAATGGGTGAAGGCGATATTCTCCCCGGCGAAACCGCTTTCAAACTCTATGATACATTTGGCTTTCCCTATGATCTTACCGAAGACGCTTTGCGCGCCCGGTCTCTGGGTGTTGATCGTGTCGGCTTTGACAAGGCGATGGCGGAGCAAAAAGCCGCTGCCCGTGCGGCCTGGAAAGGGTCCGGCGATCAGGCCTCTGACGCAGTCTGGTTCGATATTGCGGAGCGGGAAGGCAGCACGGAATTTACCGGTTATACATCCGAGGAAGGTGAAGGTCTCGTGGTGGCGCTGGTCAAGGATGGCGCAGAAATCGACGCTGCCCATCGTGGCGACGTTATCACCCTGCTGACCAACCAGACGCCTTTTTACGGTGAAAGCGGTGGGCAGATGGGGGACTCGGGTCAGGTCTCCGGTGCGGACGGTTTCGCGGCCAACGTGACCGATACCAGAAAACCATTGGGGAGGCTGCACGCCCATCAGATTGAAATCAAGTCGGGTTCCGTGTCGGTCGGGGATAAGGTCCATCTCGAAGTGGATAAAGATCGCCGCACTGCGCTTCGTGCCAACCACAGCGCCACCCATTTGCTGCACAAGGCATTGCGGCACCATCTCGGGGACCATGTGACACAGAAGGGCAGTCTGGTCGCGGCAGATCGTCTGCGGTTCGATTTTTCACACCTGTCAGCCTTGACCGAATCTGAACTGAAAGCGGTGGAGGCCGATGTGAATGCGCAGATCCGCGGCAATAGTCCGGTCACCACTCGCTTGATGAGTCCCGATGACGCTGTGGCTGCAGGCGCGCTTGCGCTCTTCGGGGAAAAATATGGCGACGAGGTTCGTGTGCTTTCGATGGGCCGGGAAGCCGATCTGGATTATTCCGTTGAGTTATGCGGCGGTACGCACGTCCATGCTCTGGGCGACATAGGTCTGGTGGTGATTGTTTCGGAATCCGCGGTTGCCAGTGGTGTCAGGAGAATTGAAGCTCTGACCGGAGAAGCGGCGCGCCTGTGGCTTACTGACCGTGATGCCAAGCTCAAGTCAATTGCAGCGACGCTCAAGGCATCTCCCGAAGAAGCGGCGGATCGTGTCGCAATTCTGGTGGAAGAACGAAAGAAGATGGAACGGGAACTGACCGAGGCAAAAACCGCGCTGGCGTTGGCCGGGGAAGGCGGCGGTACGCAAGCCGCAGAAACCGAAACCATTGGCGATGTCGCCTTTAGTGGCAAGGTTATCCAGGGCCTGCATCCCAAGGAATTGCGCGGACTGGTTGATCAGGCGAAGAAGCAGCTGTCCAGCGGCGTAAGTGCACTGGTGGCAGTCAACGAAGGCCGTGCGACCGTTGCGGTAGGCGTTACCGATGATTTGACTGAGCGATTTAGTGCCGTTGATCTGGTTCAGGTTGCGGTTGCCGCAGTTGGCGGGAAGGGCGGCGGTGGTCGCCCGGACATGGCCCAAGGCGGTGGTCCCGATGGTGCCAAAGCCGATGATGCCATGGCCGCTATCAGGACTGTTCTTGCGGGCTGAGCCCGTCCGGCACCAGATCGTCGGCCGTCGCCTGTCCCGTCGAAGTCGTCATGGACTTCAACTTTGGTTCTTGCTCGAGATCGCCGTCTTCCTGAATTTGTTTCCGGAAGATGTCGCGCTTTTCATGGATCGAGGCAATGACCGGGCCCATGGCCACGCCATTTTCGACGAGCACGGCTTCTGACAATTGCAAGGATCCCTCGAGCGCTTCGGGCACGGCATTGGTCGCGCCAGCCTGGTATAGTTCGGCCGCATGTTCGATGTCCCGCGCCCTTGCAATAATGGGGAGGTCGGGCACCCAGGCGCGGACCTTTTTGACGACCTGCACCGACAAAACCGGTTCGTCCATCGTCAGGACCAGAGCCTTTGCATGACCCAGTCGCAACCGGTCGAGCATTTCGTTGCGAGCCACATTACCGAAAATGACCGGATAGCCTTCACGGCGAGCTTTGGCGACGGTATCAATGTTGGATTCCACCGCCAGATATTTTTGATCATGGGTGGTCAGAAGTTCGGCGATCAGCTTGCCGACCCGGCCGAAGCCGATGATGATCGTTTGCTGGGCTTCAACCGGCTGTTGATCCGGAGTTGGGCCACCATCGCTGCGCATTTCTATTCGCCGTGCGATGTCACTGCCAAATCGGGCCAGCAATGGTGTGATGGTCAAGCCGATAGCGGTCACGATCTGCCAGAATGCTGCCGTTTGTGCCTGGATTAGTTGCGCCTGCGTCGCAGCGGCCAAGACGATCAGTGTGGTTTCAGAAGGACTGGCCATCAAAACGCCGGCTTCGGTTGCCGTGCCAGCTCGAGCACCGGCAAAGCGAAGCAGGCCACCGGTTACGGCAGCTTTGACCAGCACGACTCCCACCACTGCAAGTAGCAAGTCTGACCAGTTGGCAATAATTACGCGGATATCAATTTGCATTCCCACCGTGATCAGGAAAACCCCCAGAGCCAAGCCTTTAAATGGTTGGGTAATGACTTCCACTTCACCGTGATATTCGGTTTCTGCGATGAGCAGACCGGCAAGCAGGGCGCCGACGATGGGTGACAATCCGGTTGCGGCCGTTGCGAGACTGGACAGGATGATGACCAATAAGCTTACCGCGAGGAAAAGTTCGGGGCTTTTGGTTCGCGCCGCTTGCGCAAAAATTCGCGGCAGGAGCAGTCGTCCAAGGACAAGCATGCCAACAATGACCGCGCCGCCCAGAAGAAGTGTTCGTCCCAGATCATCCCATCCTCCATCGGCGGTTATCGCAGGAGAGATAGCTCCGAGAAGGAAAATGATGGGGACAATGGCCACATCTTCGAACAACAGCATTGCCAGTGCGGCCCGGCCGACCGGGCTTTTGGTACCGGACATAGGTAGTACCAGAGCGGTCGAGGAAAGCGCCAATGCCAGGCCTAGTCCCAAGGCACCAGCTGGATTTTGCCCAAGAAGATATAAGACAGAACCAATGATCAAGCCCGACGCCAGCAACTCCGCCGCACCGACGCCGAAGACGAGGCGGCGCAGGGACCAGAGGCGTTTGAACGACAATTCCAGCCCGATCGAGAAGAGCAGCAATATGATTCCCATCTCGGCGAACGGCTCTATGGCCTCGCGATCATTGATCGTGACAAACCGTAACCATTCATATTGACTCTGGAGGGACCCGAG
Source organism: uncultured Parasphingorhabdus sp. (assembly GCA_965534715.1). Lineage (GTDB taxonomy): Bacteria > Pseudomonadota > Alphaproteobacteria > Sphingomonadales > Sphingomonadaceae > Parasphingorhabdus. The sequence continues at coordinate 101,688 of CBETBW010000004.1, read as the reverse complement.
TCCCGATGGTCCGAGCAAAATGCCGACCAGAATGAATCCGATGATCGGCGTGATGCGAAAGCGGGTAAAGGCAGGGATCACGATCCCTGCTGCCCCCAAGATCACAATGGCGTCAATAAAGGCCGGATTTTCGAGCGGACTATGCATAGGGCGTCTCTATACGCGAACGATGCTATTTGTCAGTAGGTTACATGACAGAGAACGCGAATGATGGATATTAAACGCGACATTGTGATTGTGGGTGGCTGTCCTGCCGGGATGATCGCGGGATTGCTAAAGCGGATGCCATTGTTACGACGTCTTCCCGGTCGTGTTATCGGTCTGGGGTTCGGGCGAGAAGATATTCAAACTCCCGAAACTCCCGTTGATCCGAAAAGATTATTTCCAGTTTTGCATTTCCGTTTCCAGATTGGATCGCACAGCTTCGAAAAACTGTTCGGTCGTCATCCATGATTGGTCTGGCCCGATAAGGATCGCGAGATCCTTGGTCATATCGCCATTTTCAACCGTCTGGATGCAGACACGTTCCAATGTTTCGGCAAAGCGCGTGACGTCAGGTGTGTCATCAAACTTGCCGCGATAGATCAGGCCGCGAGTCCAGGCAAAGATCGAAGCGATCGGATTGGTCGATGTCGCCTTGCCTTGCTGATGCTGGCGATAATGGCGGGTAACCGTACCGTGTGCTGCTTCGGCTTCAACACAATCGCCGGTGGGTGTCATCAATACCGACGTCATGAGGCCGAGCGAACCAAATCCCTGCGCAATTGTGTCCGATTGCACATCACCATCATAGTTTTTGCAGGCCCAGACGAACTTGCCGCTCCACTTCATCGCCGAAGCCACCATGTCGTCGATCAGACGGTGTTCGTAGGTGATTCCGGCCTTTTCAAATTTCTCTTTGAACTCGGCTTCGAAGATTTCTTCGAACAGATCCTTGAAGCGACCGTCATAGGCCTTCATGATCGTGTTCTTGGTCGACAGATAGACCGGCCATTCACGGTTCAGTCCGTAATTCATCGATGCACGGGCAAAATCACGGATCGAGTCATCGAGATTATACATCGCCATGGCAACGCCGGGGGAAGGGAACTGGAATACTTCCTCGTCGATTGTGTCGCCATTATCACCTTCCCAGATTAGCCGGAGCTTGCCCGGTCCAGGAACCTTGAAGTCGGTTGCACGATACTGGTCGCCAAAAGCATGACGGCCGACTACGATAGGATCGGTCCAGCCCGGCACGAGACGGGGAACATTGTCGATGACGATAGGTTCGCGGAACACAACGCCGCCTAATATATTCCGGATGGTGCCGTTCGGAGACTTCCACATCCGTTTCAGACCAAATTCTTCGACCCGGGCTTCGTCCGGCGTAATCGTAGCGCATTTTACGCCAACCCCGTGTTTCTTGATCGCATTCGCGGCATCGACGGTTATTTTATCATTGGTGTCGTCGCGAACTTCGATAGAGAGATCATAATAATGCAAATCAATGTCGAGATATGGTTCAATCAACCGTTCGCGAATCCATTGCCAGATGATCCGCGTCATTTCGTCGCCGTCAATTTCGACGACCGGATTTTTGACCTTGATTTTCGACATATCGCTTAGACTTTCCTGAAACGGGAGCAAAGGGAGGAATGTTGTTGCGAGCCTCTTAGCAAAGATTGTCATTTGTTCAACCTTGAGTTGCTGGCAGTTGAGCGAAATCCGCATGACGAATTCCCGATAAATCAACGGGAGTGTTGTCAGATTAGGGGGCCGTCTCTAAGTAGCATCCATGGCAATCGAGAAATATTCAAACAAAGGGCTGGGAGAAGCCAAGTGGTCTTTCCCGCCGATTCATCCCGAAGGTCGCAAATTTGCGGTCATCGCTGGAGTCATCACTGCATTTTTTGCCGTGATGGCTTGGGAAACCCTGGCTTGGCCCATGGCGGCGATTACCGCGTGGGTATTGGCATTTTTCCGTGATCCGAAACGGGTTACGCCTCTCGATGAAAAATATATTATTGCACCGGCCGATGGCTTGGTGAACCTGATCATGCCGGTGAAGCCACCTGTGGAATTGCAGGGTGAAGGTGGACTTGGTGATGAAGAGCTGATCCGGGTTTCGATTTTTATGAGCGTGTTCGATGTTCATATCAACCGAACTCCGATCGAAGGAACAGTGAAGCGACAGGCCTATATTTCCGGAAAATTTCTAAATGCTGACCTGGATAAGGCCAGCGAAGAAAATGAGCGGCAACATTTTCTGGTTGAACGCAACGACGGGCTGAAGGTTGGTTTTACACAAATCGCTGGCCTGGTGGCTCGGCGGATCATGGCCTTTGTCAAGGAAGGTGATTTTGTTGCCGCCGGACAGCGAATCGGGTTGATTCGATTCGGTAGCCGTGTCGATGTTTATTTACCCAAGGGGACAGAGCCAAATGTCGTTTTGGGACAACGGTCCATCGCCGGTGAAACCGTCATCGCAGTGATCGGGCAGACGAAAGAGATTGAGGGCGTCGGCCAATGACCATCGGACTGGCCGATGGCCGACCGCAGCAATTCTGATGGCTGGCAAAGGTTCAATGAGAAGACCTGAAAGAGGCATCCCCCTGCGAGCCTTTGTCCCGAATGCGGTGACGGCGCTGGCGCTTTGCGTGGGTTTGAGCGGGGTTCGCTTCGCTTATATGGACAACTGGGTGCTGGCAGCTGCAGCCATCGTCCTGGCCGGTATATTGGATGGACTGGATGGCCGAATTGCCCGTTTGCTGAATGCGCAGAGCCGCTTTGGCGCGGAACTCGACTCCCTGTCGGATGTGATCGCCTTCGGTGTGTCGCCTGCGCTGGTCATGTTTTTCTGGTCGACTCAGTATATGCCGCAATTTGGCTGGGTGCTGGCGCTCACCATGGTCGTCGGTTGCGCGCTTAGATTGGCTCGATTCAACGCGTTGATCGACGACGAGGACCAGCCCCACAAATCGGCCGGGTTTTTGACCGGCATCCCGGCGCCAGTGGGCGCAGGCTTGGCGATGCTGCCGCTTTATCTGTGGATGATAACCGATCAGGAAATTTTCCGCCATTATGCGTTGGTGTCGCCCTGGATCGTCCTGATCGCTTTTCTGATGATTTCCAATACGGCGACTTTCAGCTGGTCATCGCTGCGCTTGCGCAAAAATATCAGACTGGAAGGGATTGCCGTGATCGCTTTGCTCGGCGTTGCCCTGATCAACGCTCCGTGGATCATGCTTACAGCAATCAGTCTCGTTTACCTGATATTGATTCCATTCAGCGTCAGAAGCTATGCCCGGGTCAGGCGGCAACGCGCAGCGGAACGGGCTGCAGCGAGCGATGCTGGGTCATAAGTTGCGGCGCTTTGACGGTACGGTGGTGATATGCCGTTGGCCGTAAAACTGCTTCGGACTGATCGGCCTTCAACTCACTTTGAACAATACTCACAATCTTGTCACGATATTGAAAAAACATCATCGCGATGATGGTGGCTGCACCGAAAAAGGCGAGCGCAAAAAAAGTGGAGATAGCGATACTCAGCATGTTAAATTTCCATTCGTTCTATCAATGAGCTCATAATGTTCCATTTATGTTCTTATTGTCAAGCGCTATTTGGAACATGTTGAAGATACGTGCGGGAATCAAAAAGGTTACATAGTCCAAACTTTGCGCCCGATCGTGGTCATTTGTGTTTGGTAGATATTCGTGATAATCCTTAATCCGGGAAGGCGAACATTTGACAGGCCCCGGCCATTTGGCCGTGTTCTGGTAAAACTTGATGTAGCGAATGATTTGTTGCACTCTCCCCTGATGTTTCCGCAGGGAGGGGATGTCATGAACACGGGTGAACAAGCTCAAATCGCGCCGGTAGCGGTCGCAAGCGATCTCACAGTAGGTGATCTGCGCGCCGCACTTGCAGCAGGCTGGAGTGATTTCAGGGCATATCCTGCGTTCGGGCTGTTTTTCGCAGCGATCTATGTGATTGCGGGGATGTTTCTCTATTTCGGGCTTTTTGTCCGGGGCGAGATTGTTTGGTTAGTCGCGGCTGCTGCGGGGTTTCCGCTTCTCGCACCTTTTGTAGCCGTGGGACTTTATGAGGTAAGCCGCCGCCGCGAAGCCGGCATCGCCATGAGTTGGCCAGCGGTTCTCGGGGCATTGCGGGGGCGCGGCGACGAGCAGATATTGACTATGGGAGTTATCCTGTTTGTCGCATTCGGATTCTGGCTAGGGCTCGCACATGGCATTTTCGCGATCTTTCTGGGAGCGTCCGGCATTGGATCAGAATCGCTTGAGCTATTCAGCACTGGCGCGGGTATCATGATGTTGCTGGTCGGCGGTATCGCGGGCGCGCTGATGGCGCTGGCTTTTTATTCGATCACGGTCGTCAGTCTGCCGATGCTGGTTGATCGCCAGGTTGACTTCATTTCGGCAATCATTGTGAGCCTGGCATCGGTGCGATCAAACAAATTTGTTTTGCTGACTTGGGCTGTTGTGATTGCGATTGCCCTGTTTGTGGCCATGCTACCGCTTTTCCTGGGGCTTCTCGTCGTGCTTCCGGTGCTCGGGCACGCAACATGGCACTTGTATCGTCGCTTGGCTGGCAAATCCGGCGCATAAACTACAAAAGCAGCAGAGCAGTCCAGACAACCAGAACGGCAGCTATCCGTCCATTTGCGCCTAGAAGCGGATATTTGGTGTGGTAACTGCAATATCCCAACAGGGGCTGTTAATCATGTTCAAAAGGCCATAAAATCTGGCATCTTGTCCTTCGTCTAGGCAGGATTCCTGACCATCAACACATCCACCGGGGACCAGCCCATCATTTCACTGGCGCGGCTGCCGATGGTTGCCATGACAAAACCGCTCCGTCCGTGCGTCCCGAGCACCAGAAGATCAAAATCGCCTGTATTGAGCATATTGTGTACCGACTGGTGGAGATTGCCTTCGACGAGTTGGGGGGTGACGCGCGACGCATCGGTCTCGGACAGGTTCATACCGGTCATGAATTCGTGCAATTCCTTTTCTGCATCGGACAGCATTTCAGCCGCGACGCCGTCGGATTTCAACCAGGCTTCGTAAGCCACGTGATAGGCATGTATGAGTTCGATTTTCGCACTGGGGAAAAACTCCAGCGCCGTGCGAAGAGCAAGGGCCGAAAAATCAGAAAAATCGGTTGCTACCAATATTCGATCATAGTGGGCTCGCGGCCGTTCTTTCACGATAAGTACCGGGGCCAGGGCGTGATGAACCAGATGATCTACGGCAGTGCCGAGAAAAAAATCGGAGATGTTGTTATGTCGGGCAGCGCCCACAATGATAAGGTCGCTGTCGAGCTGCAGCGCTGTCTCGGCGATGACTTTGGGGGGCTTTCCATAATTTATGGCCAGATTGCAGCCTTCGGCATCTGCTCCGTAGTTGCGTAGCAAAAGGGTCTCGACCTTCGCGATGTCAACCTCGGATTTGGGACTGTTTACAAACAATAAGGTACGATCCGCTTCCCAGATGTCGGCGAGCAATTTGGCGCGTGCGAACGGCCGGTCCGCTCTAGCTGTCAGATCAGTGGCAACTAAAATTTGCTTGGGTACGGACATGAAACAATACCTTCTATGAGTTCGTGGGCCTAGCCTTCAACCCTCCCATGACAGGTGGAGGATTGTCTTTGATCTATCGCAACAAACATGTCGCTGTCGATTGAAATCGGGCTTTGGACGGAATGGTTTGCTTTGATGATTCACGCTAGCAACCAATGGCCCCGGGCTCATTATATTGTGTTTGTTTGCGTTCAAAGCGGACACAGGCGAAGTTCAATCTCTCCCATCGAATATCTTTGCACGAAACAAATCTACGTTGGTTGCGCGCTCTCTGGTCATTCGCAAGTTTGTGGTTGCAATTTGCTCTGCTGCGCCTTAACGGCACGCTCATTCCACATGGAAAGCACTCATACCGGTGCCAATAGCGGTCTTTCAGGTCGTTTGAGGTTCTCAGCTTTCCAGAGGCATAACCGGATAAGGAGAAATATTATGGCGGCCCCTGTCGTCACCCTACAGCAATTGATTGAGGCCGGAGCGCATTTCGGCCACCAGACCCACCGCTGGAACCCGAAGATGAAGCCATACATCTTTGGCGCCCGCAACAGTGTCCATATTCTTGACCTCTCGCAGAGCGTGCCCTTGTTCGCACGGGCGCTCGATTTTATCGCCAATGCCGTTTCGGCTGGCGGCAAGGTCTTGTTCGTTGGCACCAAGCGTCAGGCACAAGAGCCGATCGCAGAGGCAGCCCGCGCGAGCGGCCAGCATTTCGTCAACCATCGCTGGCTCGGTGGCATGCTGACCAACTGGAAAACCATTTCCAACTCGATCCGCCGGATGAAAACTCTGGAAGAGCAACTCGGTGGTGACACCGCAGGCTTTACCAAGAAAGAAGTCCTGCAGATGACGCGCGAGCACATCAAGCTGGAGCTTTCGCTTGGCGGTATCCGTGACATGGGCGGAATCCCTGATGTCATGTTCGTGATCGATGCGAACAAGGAAGAGCTCGCAATCAAGGAAGCCAATGTTTTGGGTATTCCGGTTGTTGCGATTCTCGATTCGAACGTTGATCCCAGCAATATCGCTTTTCCGGTTCCCGGCAATGATGATGCCGCTCGGGCGATTCGTCTCTATTGTGAATCCGTTGCCGCTGCGGCTACTAAGGGCGGCCAGGACGCTTCGGTCGCAGCTGGCGCAGATCTCGGAGCAGCTGTTGCTCCTCCGGTCGAGCAAATTGTGTCGAGCGAAGCCAATGCAAGTGCTATGGCTTCCGGAGAAGAAGCAGCTGTTGCCGATATTGCCGAAATAGCGGCAGAAATGGCGCCGGCTGAAAAAGCTCCTGCTGCTGCGGAATCAAAAGCGGAAAAGGCTCCTGCTGAAGCACCGGTAGAAAAACCGAAAGCTGAAGAAAAGGCGGCTCCGAAAAAAGCCGCCGCCAAGAAGCCGGCTGCCAAAAAGGCCGCTGCGAAGAAAGATGACAAAAAGGCAGACGAAAAAGCCTGAACTTGAAGCATCTTTCTACAGCCATATATTGGCTGCAGCGAATAATAATCGGGGCGACATCATTGTCGCCCCAATTTCACATTTCCCGATCAGAAAATTGAGGAACAAATAATGGCTATTACAGCAGCAGCAGTGAAAGAACTGCGCGAGCGCACCGGTGCAGGCATGATGGATTGCAAGAAAGCGCTGAACGAAACCAATGGCGATGTGGAAGCGGCGGTTGATCTGTTGAGGACCAAAGGCCTTGCTGCGGCGCAGAAAAAATCTAGCCGTACGGCGGCCGAAGGCCTTGTCGGTGTCTCCGTAGAGGGCACGAAGGGCGTAGCGGTTGAAGTGAACAGTGAAACCGATTTTGTTGCCAAGAATGAGCAGTTTCAGGACTTTGTTGCCAAGGTGACGGGTGTTGCACTTGGTCTGAATGACGATGATGTCGAAACGCTGGTGGCTGCGGATTATCCTTCCGGCGGCACGGTAAAAGACGTGCTGACCAACAATATTGCGACGATCGGTGAAAATCAGGCAATCCGCAGGATGAAAACGGTTGCGGTCTCGAACGGTCTGGTCGTTCCTTATATCCACAATGCGGTCACTCCGACCATGGGCAAGATCGGCGTATTGGTTGCGCTGGAAAGCGCCGCTGGCGCGGACGTTCTGGAGCCCCTCGGCAAGCAGATTGCGATGCACATCGCGGCTGCATTCCCGCTGGCGCTGAATGCAGATGGCCTCGATCCAGAATTGCTCGCTCGTGAGCGCGCTATTGCTACCGAAAAGGCAGCCGAATCTGGCAAGCCGGACAATATCGTCGAAAAAATGGTTGATGGCGCGATGGCAAAATTTGCTAAGGAAAATGCGCTGCTCAGCCAGACTTTCGTCATGGATAACAAGACACCGGTCGCTCAGGTTGTCGAGCAAGCCGGAAAATCCGCTGGCGTAGAAATCAAGCTTACAGAATATGTCCGTTTTCAGCTTGGCGAAGGCATTGAGAAAAAAGAAGAAGATTTCGCAGCGGAAGTTGCTGCTGCGGTTGCCGGCTAATCGAGCAACAGATTGAATATTTCAGGCGGTAACGCTTGGCAGCATGGCGCGGACTATCTATGGTCTGCGCCATATTTGTTTTAGGGGCCGGGTATTGATTCCGGCGGGATGGGATTTGCATGAAACGACCAGCGTTCAAGCGCATTTTGCTGAAGCTTTCTGGTGAAGCCTTGATGGGCTCCAGTGAATTCGGGATCGATCCGGAAACAGTTAACCGTATCGCAGCCGAAGTGAAGTCTGCGAAAGAGGCCGGCTTTGAGCTATGTCTGGTCGTTGGCGGAGGTAATATTTTCAGGGGGCTGGCCGCGGCAGCAAAGGGCTTTGACCGCACGAGCGCCGATTATATGGGTATGCTGGCCACAGTGATGAATGCGCTTGCCGTGCAAAATGCGCTGGAACAGATGGGCTGTGATACGCGGGTCTTGTCCGCAATTCCAATGGCGAGCGTGTGCGAACCTTACATCCGCCGCAAGGCGGTGCGACATCTGGAAAAAGGCCGTATCGTTATTTTTGCGGCGGGAACGGGTAATCCCTATTTCACGACGGACACCGCAGCAGCACTGCGCGCCGCAGAAATGGGATGCGAGGCGCTTTTCAAAGGCACGAGTGTCGATGGTGTCTACAACGCCGATCCAAAAATTGATCCCAGTGCGACGCGCTATGAGAAATTGAGTTTCGATCAGGTTTTACGCGATAATCTGAAGGTCATGGACGCCAGCGCCGTCGCGCTCTGCCGCGAAAACAAGATACCGATCGTCGTGTTCTCGATCCGCGAGCAAGGCAATCTGGCGACCGTATTGGGTGGCGGTGGAACTGCGACCATGGTCGGAACAACCGAATAGCTATTTAGAGGAAACAGCAATGGCAAAATATGACAAAGCCGATCTGCAAAAGAGAATGAATGGCTCGCTGGAGGCGCTCAAGCATGATTTGAGTGGTCTGCGTACCGGCCGGGCCAATATAGCGCTTCTGGATACGATCACGGTCGAGGTATACGGTTCAAGAATGCCGCTCAATCAGGTCGCCACCGTATCCGTGCCCGAGCCTCGCATGCTGTCGGTCCAAGTGTGGGACAAGGGCAATATCCAGCCCGTGGAAAAGGCAATCCGTGCCGCTGGTCTGGGACTGAATCCGATGACCGACGGTCCTAATATCAGGCTTCCCATCCCGGATCTGACCGAAGAGCGTCGCAAGGATCTTGCGAAACTGACCGGGCAATTTGCCGAGAAGGCACGCATAGCCATTCGCAATGTCCGGCGGGACGGCATGGATGACCTGAAAGCCGACGAGAGCAAGAAGGAAATCAGCGAAGATGACAGGAAGCGGCTCGAGACCGAAGTTCAAAAACTGACAGACGACATGATTGCTGAAGCCGACAAGCTCGCGGACGCAAAAGAGCAGGAAATCCTGACCCAGTGAAGCTCGCGCGTTTCAAAAAGGGTTCTGAAGATCCTGTGCAAGACACAGCAGGGCCGTCAGGCCCGACATATGGCGTCCGTCACATCGCAATCATCATGGATGGCAATGGGCGATGGGCTAAGCGCAAGCATCTGCCGCGCGCACTTGGCCACAAAAAAGGCGTCGAGGCCGTTCGCAATATTGTGCGCGTCGCCGGAGAAATGGGCGTCGAAGTCATGACTCTATATGCCTTTTCATCGGAAAACTGGAATCGGCCGGAAGATGAAATCAGTGATCTCATGGGCTTATTGCGACAATATATTCAGTCGGATATCGAAGAATTTATCGAAAATGGCGTGCGGCTAAAGGTCATCGGCAATTACAAGGCGCTGGATGCCGATATTGTCGCGATGATTGACAATGCGATTGAAAAAACGGTCGGAAACGACAAGATGACGCTGGCCGTCGCGCTCAACTATGGTGCGCAGGACGAAATGCTCCGAGCGGTCCAGCATATCGCGACCGCCGTAAAACAGGGTGACGTGGAACCTGAAGAGATTAATCTCGACCATATTGCCAGTGGTTTGGATACAGCAGATCTGCCGCCATTGGATTTGCTGATCAGAACATCGGGTGAATTGCGCTTGTCCAATTTTCTCCTGTGGCAGGCGGCTTATGCCGAATTGTATTTTACCGACACGCTCTGGCCGGATTTTGACAAGAAGGAGCTTGAAAAAGCTCTGAAATCGTTTGGAGACCGCGAACGGCGGTTCGGTGGACGCTGAACATGGATGAACCCGCTGCTCCGAAGCCTGGCAAAACCAATGAACTGCAAACCCGCATCGTCGTAGGCGTGATGCTGATCGTGGTTGCTGTGGCAGCGGTATATTTCGGCGGAATATTCTTATGGTTTCTCGTGGTACTCATGGCTCTGGGGATCATGAGCGAATGGGCGGGGCTGACCAGCCGGCAGGGAAACCGTCGGCTTGCGATGTATGCGTTATCGGTGCCACTGGCGATTATGTCCCCCTGGGCTGCAGGACCATCATTTCTGGCGCTTGGCATGATCATGGGCGCTGCCATGTTTGTCGCGGTATTCGACCGGTCGCTCAAGCTGGCCGCAGGGGTGTTCTACGCTGGCCTTCCGGCTCTGGCGATCATCTATTTGCGGGACATTGACAACGGGATTCTGATCGTGTTCTGGACGCTCGCTCTGGTCTGGGCCACCGATATCGGTGCCTATTTTTCCGGTCGTACGATCGGCGGACCAAAACTGGCGCCGCAAATCAGTCCAAATAAAACTTGGGCTGGCCTGATCGGCGGCGTAGCCCTGACTGCAGTGGTCAGTTTCGTGCTGCATATCTATTGGGGACTGCCCTTCTATCTGGTGCTGCTCAGCATCCCACTCGCCGTTTTGGCACAAATGGGTGACCTGTTTGAAAGCTGGCTCAAGCGAAAAGCAGGTGCGAAGGATAGCGGGGCAATCTTTCCTGGCCATGGCGGTGTGATGGATCGCCTCGACGGTTTGATCCCGGTCGCGCCGGTTGTGGCCCTGATCATGCTCGCAGAAAATCTGAGCGCCATATCATGACGAAGTCGGTTTCCATTTTTGGTGCAACGGGATCGGTAGGCCTGTCGACTCTGGACCTTATTCGCCAGCATCCGGAACAATATAATATCATTGCCCTGACCGCCAACGGGAACGTCTCCCAGCTCGCCGCCTTGGCCAAGGAATTTTCCGCTGAAATTGCGGTTGCTGCAGATGATTCTGTTTATGATGAACTCAAACAGGAATTGGCCGGAACGAAGATCCGTGCAGCAAGCGGGCCAGACGCTCTGATTGCCGCCGCCGCCATGGGCGCCGACTGGACCATGGCTGCGATCGTCGGTTGCGCAGGGCTGCCGCCAACGCTCGAAGCGTTGCGCTGCGGAAAGACGGTTGCCTTGGCCAACAAGGAAGCTCTGGTTTCCGCTGGCGCCTTGATGATCACCGAGGCCCGAAAGGCCGGTGCTACCTTGTTGCCCGTCGATTCAGAACATAATGCGATATTTCAGGCCCTGCAGGGCGGGCGGATCGATCAAGTCCGCAAGATCACCTTGACCGCCAGCGGCGGCCCCTTTCGCAAATGGACACGCGAGCAAATGGCGAGCGTTACGCCGGAGCAGGCAGTCGCGCATCCCAATTGGGACATGGGTGCTAAAATTTCTGTCGATAGTGCGACCATGATGAACAAGGGGCTGGAACTGATTGAAGCCCATTATCTTTTTCCGATTGGTCTCGAAAATATCGAAATATTGGTGCATCCGCAATCGGTGATTCATTCGATGGTTGAATATCATGACCGTTCTACGCTGGCGCAACTTGGCTCTCCGGATATGCGGATACCGATTGCCAACGCTCTCGCCTGGCCGGAACGGATGACCACCAACTGTGATCCTCTCGATTTGGCGGACATCGGCAGGCTCGACTTCGAAAAGCCCGATGAAGACCGCTTTCCGGCTACGAAAATTGCAAGAGCCGCAATCATGGCAGGCGGTGCAAAGCCGGCGATGCTCAATGCAGCGAATGAAGTTGCCGTCGCCGCATTTCTTAATCGTGCGGTTCAGTTTCTGGACATCACGGAGATTGTAACCCGGCTGTTAGATAGTTATAGCCCATCGGAACCGAGCGAGTTGGCGGATATTTTTGCGATAGACAAAGAGACGCGTGTTCGGACCGAACAATTGGTCGAGGAATTGAAGGTTTGACGGATAATCCCGGTATTTTGATTTATTTGTTTTCATTTCTGATCGTCATTGGCGTGCTCGTATTTGTGCACGAGATGGGGCATTATCTCGTCGGTCGCTGGTGTGGCGTCAAGGCAGAGACGTTTTCGATCGGCTTTGGTAAAGAGATAGCCGGATGGACGGACAAGCGCGGAACCCGCTGGAAAGTCTGTATCTTGCCGCTGGGGGGCTATGTCCAGTTCGCGGGTGACATGGATCCGTCGGGCACGAAGAGCAAAGAATGGCTCAGCCTGCCTGCGGCAGAACGCAATCAAACCTTTCAATCCAAATCTTTATGGAAGCGCGCCGCGATCGTTATTGCAGGCCCGGCAATCAATTTTCTCTTTGCCATTTTGATCATCATGGGTTTTGTCATGGCCTACGGAACGAGTGCCGCCTTGCCGGTTGCACATGAAATTTCGGAAAATTCAACGGCAGCCAGAATCGGCATGAAACCCGGGGACAGAATTATATCCGTCGACGGTGAGAAAATTGACCTGTTTCAGGACCTGCAGCAGAAAATAATATTGATTCCTGATCAGAATGTGGAGATTGTTTACGAACGGGATGGCCAGCTTATTGCCAAACAGGGCAAGATTGGCGTGAATATTCTGAAGGACAGGTTCGGAAACGAATTTCGACTGGGTTTGCTGGGAATGTCATCCAATAATGTGGAGTGGCGAGAAGTCAGCCCGATTGAAGCCCCTGTTGTCGCAGTGAAGAAAACCATTGCTATCGTCGATCAAATCACGACTACTCTCGGTCAGGTCATTACCGGCAGGCGTTCGATAAAGGATCTTGGCGGACCACTTAAAATTGCTCAGGTCTCCGGTGAGCAGTTCAAGCTCGGGGTCGAAACCTTCATTCTCTTTGTGGCGCTGATCTCAATTAACTTGGGGTTCATCAACCTGCTGCCAATCCCGATGCTCGATGGAGGGCACCTGATGTTCTATGCAATAGAAGCGGTTCGGCGAAAGCCGGCCAGTGCAAAAGTGCAGGAATGGGCTTTTCGCTCGGGATTTGCATTGGTCATGGTTTTCATGCTGGTGGTGACATTCAACGATTTATCGTCTTTTGGTCTATTCCGTGCGATCTCGGGCTGATTGACCATTGATTGACTCGCTGCATTGGGGCAGGGGGTTCGCGAAGTTGGTGCATTGGCGTCAACTTCATTTTATTTTTGGTTTGTGGTGTGAAAGCGAATTTGTCTGTGAATCATAAAAAGCGGCTTCTACCCTTGTTAATGTGTGGTACCATTTTGGGTGGCACGGCTGTTCCTTTGCAGGCGCAATCGCAGGAGACGACGCAAGCCGCGCCGGTAGTTCCTGCCGATGACACTATCCGGTCCATCGTGGTCAATGGTGCCCAGCGATTGGAACCGACCACGGTCTTGTCCTATATGAAATTGCGCGTCGGTCAGACCTATTCGCAAGAATCAGCCGATCAGGCCTTGAAGGATCTGTTTGAAACAGAATTGTTCAAAGATGTCAGCATTCGGAACAACCAGGGTGCCGTTGTTATCGATGTGGTCGAGAATCCGGTGATCAACCGGATATTGCTGGAAGGCAATAAGCGGATCAAGGAAGACAAAATCTATCCCGAGATCCGGTTGGCTCCGCGACAGATATTCACGCGTTCGAAAGTCCGGGCGGATGTTGCCCGAATCGTCGAGCTGTACAAACGCAAAGGCCGTTTTGCGGCCAATGTCGAACCCAAGATGGTTCAACTGGACCAAAATCGCGTCGATATTGTCTTCGAAATCAATGAAGGGCCCAAGTCCAAGGTTCAGCAAATCAACATCATTGGTAATGAGGAATTTTCTGACGGCAAACTGCGCGGTGAAATGGTCACCAAGCAATCACGCTTTTATCGTTTCTTCAGCTCCAGTGACACCTATGATCCGGATCGCCTGGCATTTGATCAGCAAAAACTGCGTCAGTTCTATTTGACGGAAGGCTATGCGGATTTTCGCGTCATTTCTGCTGTGGCGGAACTTACGCCTGACAAGCGCGACTTTATCATCACCTATGTGGTTGAAGAAGGGGAACGGTACAAGTTCGGAGAAGTGACGGTGGAAAGCGATATTCGTGATTTCACCCCGGAATTTCTGACCCCGCAGCTACCGATGAAAGCCGGCGATTTTTACAACGCCAAACAGGTTGAAGACACGGTCGAGCGTCTGTCAGAAACAGCCGGGCTCTTCGGATATGCTTTTGCTGATGTTCGTCCGCAATTTACGCGGAACAAAGACACGCTGACCATGGATATCTTGTTTCAGGTGGCGGAAAGTGATCGTGTTTACGTCGAACGGATCGACATTAATGGTAATACCTTGACCCAAGACAAGGTCGTGCGCCGGGAATTCCGCCTGAACGAAGGCGATGCGTTCAACAGTTTCCAAGTCAAGCGTTCTGCCAACCGGATCAAATCACTGGGATTTTTCCAGGAAGCGTTGGAAATTGAGCAGAAGCAAGGTAGCGCGCCCGACCGTATCATTCTGGAAGCGAACGTCGAAGAAAAGGCGACCGGCGAACTGCAACTTTCAGCTGGGTTTTCCAGCGTCGAGAATTTCATTCTCCAAGCCTCCGTAAGGCAGCGAAATTTCCGCGGCAAAGGCCAAGAACTGCGCACAAGCGTCAGCTATTCAAGTTTCTCACAATCCATCGAACTCGGGTTTACCGAACCGTATCTGTTTGACCGGAATATTGCCGTCGGCGCGGATATTTTTCGCCGTGATCTGAACAGCTTCAATTTCGTCAACAATGATCGTGAAACGACCTTTGAGCAACTTACAACCGGTTTCCAAATCCGGGCGGGTGTCCCGATCACCGAATATCTGTCCGCATCGTTCCGCTATGGCCTCAGCCAGGATGACGTGACGCTGGAACCAACATTATTCTTCTCGGATAGCAACAATGATGGGATAAGGGGTAACAGCCCGGCAGATGTTTGTGATCCGCTGGTGGCAGGACGCTTCCTTTGTGATGCTCTGGGCAATCGCACGACATCCTCGATCGGCGCATCGTTAATTTATGATGACCGGGATAATCGCGTCAGGCCAACCCGAGGTCAATCGGTGGTTGGGAGTGTCGATTTTGCTGGTTTGGGGGGTAGTGTCAAATATCTCCGGGGTCGTTTGAACGCGTCCAAACACTGGCGTGTTCTTGGCGACTTTATTTTTACGGCGAGTGCTGAAGGTGGATATATCCACCCGCTAAGCAACCGGTCCTCGACTTCAGGCGACGGCATCGACGATGTCCGGCTGACAGATCGCTTTTTTCTGGGTGAACCGCAAATCCGCGGCTTTGATATCCGTGGTGTGGGACCACGTGTCGTACGCTCGACAACCATTCCAGGGTTGGATACCAATGGCAATCCGATCAACGAGATTGTGCCAGTAACCAATGGCCGCCAGACTGATGACGCTATCGGTGGCCGCGCTTATTATCTGGGACGGGCAGAACTTGAAATTCCACTGGGATCAGGTGCACGTGAACTTGGTTTGCGGCCTTCCATTTTTGTCGACGTCGGAGCCGTTTTCAAAGTGACCCAGCCGCTGCTTTTGACAGATGCTCAAACACAATCATTTGGATTGATCGACAGCGAGGGTAACCCGTCGCCAACGGGACAAGCTGCACCGCTTTTCCTTACCACTGATGCAATGGGTGCCGCTGCAACCACATTTGACGCGGCAACCGGTGGCATTGCCAATCCTATCGCTACCAGCTTCACGGAGCGCTTCTTTGGTGATACGATAAGCCCACGCGTATCAGTAGGGTTTGGAGTGAACTGGAATTCACCATTTGGTCCGTTCAGGATCGATATAGCCAAGGCTCTGTTAAAAGAGCCGGGCGATGATACAAAGCTTTTCACATTTAACGTAGGAACACAATTCTGATGACCACTTTTTCCAAAATAATTCTGAAATCAGCAGCAATTGCTATCGTAGCAATGACAGCGCCTGCGCTAATGTCTGTCCCCGCGATGGCACAGTCGAAAACTAGCATAGCTATGGCCAATTACGAAGCGGCAGTTGCAAAATCGCAAGCCTTTACCGTGGCTGTGACACAAATGCAGAGCACATATAAGGCTGACATAGATGCGGTTAATGCACGGGCTGCGGCGCTGCAGACCGAAATCAAGCCGCTGGTGGATGCGTATAATGCAGCGGTTCAGCAACCCGGTGCAACACAGCAATCTGTTCAGCCTCAGGCACAGGCATTGCAGGCAAAACAGCAATCTGGCCAACAAGAAATCGCTCGGCTTCGGCAAAGAATAACGCTTGCCACGAGTTACGTCGAAGAACAGATAGCGATGAAGCTAGAGGCAGCAATCAAGGCCACAATGAAAGCGAAAAATGTCGATATGGTCCTTTCGCCGCAAGCTGTTGTCGCGCGCGAACCTTATGTTGATATCACCGACGCTATTGTTCTGGAATTGAACAAACTGGTTCCATCGGCGACGATCACGCCGCCTGCTGGATGGCAGCCTGGCCAGGCTAATCAACAACAACAGCCACCGGCAGCCCAGCCCGCCAGTCGCTAGTTGACCGTCGATGACCGAACCTCTCCACTATGATGTAACCAAGGTGATGGCGGTGTTGCCGCACCGCTATCCCATGCTTTTGGTTGACCGGGTGGAGGAGCTCGTAAAGAATGAATCCATTCGGGCGATCAAGGCCGTCACCATGAATGAAGGGTTTTTTCAGGGACATTTTCCTGGTCGGCCGATCATGCCCGGTGTGATGATTGTCGAAGCGCTGGCGCAGGCAGCCGGCGTTCTGGCGATGGAAAGTTTTGACATGGTCGGATCGGGCAAACTCGTCTATTTCATGGCAATAGACGGTGCGAAGTTTCGTCAGCCAGTAGAACCGGGCTGCTTGTTGTCCTTGAATGTTAAATTTGAACAAAAACGTGCACGCGTTTGCAAATTTTCAGGACGGGCGATGATCGGAGACCAGTTGGCGGCCGAAGCGAATTTTACCGCGATGATAGCCGACCCTCCCGCAGCATAAGCTTTTTCAAAAGAATCTTGCCCTTTTGCCATATGGCAGTTAATGCGCCGCTTCCGCTAAATTTATTCGCTTTGGGTCTGGTCGGAAACCAGCCCGTTTAGGAGCCGAAAATGAAATCCGATACGCATCCCGATTATCACATGATCAAGGTCCAGATGACCGATGGTTCGACCTTTGAAACCCGCTCAACATGGGGCAAAGAGGGCGACACGTTGCAACTCGACATTGATCCGTCATCGCACCCGGCATGGACCGGCGGCAATCAGCGCCTTCTCGATCAAGGTGGCCAGGTGGCTCGCTTCAACAAGCGTTTTGGTGGTTTGTCGCTCAAAAAGAGCTGATCGGTATTGAGGCTATTGGATAGCCTCAACAGATTACCATAAATTGATTTGGCCCAGCCAGAAAGACAGAAGGGAAAGTTTTTCCCGATATGTTTCTGTGGCTCGGCTTGCCGTGGTGTGAACAAACTGAACCCGTGAACCCGCACCTAGCTGTCCGATCAAATGTCGGTCGGCTCGAATGACCTGTGCGATCCGTGGATAACCACCGGTCGTCTGCGCGTCGGGACCCAGCAGATACGGTTGGCCGTTCGGCGGCATTTGAATCGTTCCAGGAAAAACGGCGGCGCTCGGCATGTTTGACGATTCACCTGCCGAGAGAGGCGCTCCCTCAAGCGCTATACCCACCCGGTTGGCTCGTGCTCCGACTGAATAGGGTCGCAGGCACAAGTCATGCAACACCTCTTCATTCGGTTCTGCTGCTTCCGGACCCGGCGTGACTCGCAGCACATTGTCATGGCTATAATGCGGTCGGAGAGTTTCTGGTGTGGTCCGATCTACTTTGATGTTTGGTGAACCCTGTGCGAATCTGATCACATCCTCGGTTTTAAGCGCCCGGCCATGATAGCCGCCGAGACCTGCGGCGAGATAGGTCGACTGGCCGCCCAGCAGCCGTTCGGCGTTGATTTCGGCAGATACAGCCAAATATGTCCGGCACCCCGGGCGGCTGGGCCCGATATGTACCTTGTCACCAATCATTAGCCTTAAGGTCTGATGCTGGGGATGATCCTTGCCGTTGATCCGGACATATTCTGCACCACCCACCACTCCGATCGAGCAGGGGGCGTTCAATTGGAAAGTCGCGTCCGTCAGCGAAATCTCAATCGCGATTTCGCCAGATGCCTTGCCGACCAGGAAATTTGCCAGCGCTAGCGACAGGCAATCGGCTGCGCCCGCAGCGGGCATGCCGAGATGCCGGTGTCCGGTAAAGGGCGCGCCCTGCAACGTCGTTTGCAGACCAGCCTTTAACACGGTGATGCTCATTTGTCCGCACCCTGTTGCCAATGGTCGAACGCGTCCCTGGAAATGGATTCGAAGCGCACAGTCTGTCCGGCTGAGAGCAAGGCTGGTTGGTTTTTCGACGGATCAAACATGCGGAGCGGAGTGCGACCGATAATTGGCCAGCCGCCGGGGCTGTCGAAGGAATAGATGCAGCTTTGCCGACCGATGATGCCGATTGATCCTGCCACAACCAATTGTCTCGGGTTGGCCAAACGGCCAACGGCCTGACATTCTTCGCTGCTCTCGAGATAGGCAAAGCCCGGCATGAACCCCAGCATGGCAACACGGTGCATTTGCGACATATGCCAGGATGGCAGCGCTTGTGCGCTGATCCCCAGTCTGTCAGCTATATAGTCGCGGTCGGGTGCAAATTCCGTTTCATAACAGACAGGAATCGTTACCGTAGAGTACGGATTGCTGGCGATGCGCGTCAGATCGCTCAGGCGTTCCAACACCATTCTGGCGGCGTCACCGGGCGACACTAAGGCAGAGTCGAACTGGACTGCTATGCTGTCGAGGCCCGGCACAATCTCTGTCCAACATTTGCTGGCAGATAAAGCGGCCTGTGCAGCAATGATAGATTCCCGGTCAGGCAATCTGATACTGATCCAGTCATCACAGATGTGGATGGGCAGGTCATCTTCCAGCACTATCCGACTGGTCCGATCGCTATCCCGGCTTTCTCCAGAGCCAGACGCATACGTTCTGCAGTTTCCAGTGCCCCATCGCTATCCGAGTGGAGACACAGGCTTTGTGCATCTACCGTCAGCAAAGTTCCGTTCTGCGCTACAAACGGAGTGCCTGTTGCCAAGGAGATGCCTTGGCGGATCCGATCGTTGTCGTTCGCAATCACCGCGCCTGCTTCACTGCGGGGAACCAATCTGCCCTTGTCGGTATATAGCCGATCAATGAAGGCTTCGGCGATAAAGGCAATGTCGTTCCGAACGGCTTTCTGCTGCATTAGCGATCCGGGCATTCCGACCAGAGCGAGACCGGTCCGGGATGCCATGTCGACCAGCAGGGTAGAGAGTTCCGGGTCATCCTGCGCGTCATTGTACAAAGCACCGTGCGGCTTTATATGGGTCAGTGACACACCAACGTCTGCCGCGGCGATGGCCGTGATATCATGCAACTGCTCTGTCAGGCTGATTTCCAGGTCTGCCAGTGAGATATCCATTGATTTTCGTCCGAAACCGACACGATCCGGGTAAGACGGATGAGCTCCGGGCGCAATAGACCTCGACTTCGCGGCTGACAACATAGTCTGCATAGTCCCGGGCGAACCAGCATGGCCGCCACAGGCGATGTTACAACTGGAGACGATGTCCATGATCGCGATATCGCGCGCGATGCCCGCTGGGCTTTCATCCTCGCCGAGGTCCGCATTCAGATCGATCACGGATGTCACGGCCAGAACCCCAGGGCGCGCGCGATCAACCGGAAACCCAATGTGGTGGTGATCACCAATATGGCCACACCCAGGATATTGGCCTTCAGACCATTCGCATATTGTCCGAGCAGGTTCTTGTCATTGGCCAGCTTGAGCAGAAATAGCGCAACGATGGGCAGCAGCAGGCCGTTAGCAATCTGGGCAACAAAAATCAGTTCAACCGGACGGTATCCCAGCAAAGATGCAAGTGTACCAGAGGCGATCACAACCAATGCACCGATCTTGAAGGGTTTGCGTGAGTTGGAAAATTTGAAAATCTCCTGCACGATATAGCCCGTGGCCAATGGGGCGGTGATCGCGGAGGTTAGACCCGCTGCAAATAATCCTGCACCGAGGGTGACTGTTGCCATGCTACCGAATAGGGGCCTGAGTTGCTGGGCCATATCAATCGCATTTTCTATAGTCTTGCCGCTGCCAAAAAGGCTGGCTGCAGCCGTTGCCAAAATTGTCATCGACACTAGCCCCCCGATACCGATCGAAATCGTGGTGTCCAATTGTGCTTCGGGCAGTTGCTCAGCATCCCAGCGTTCGCGCACACTCGCGGCGTGAAGAAACAGATTATAGGGTACGATTGTGGTCCCGATAAGCGCGATTGCCGTCATCAATCCACCGTCGGGGATGGAAGGAACAAAACCTCGCAGCACAGCCCCAAAATCCGGCCTGATGAGCAGAAAGGTCAACAGAAAGGCCGCGCTCATCAGCATCACCAGCATAATCAGGATATTCTCTATCCATTTTGGTTTTGTGAATACCAGCATCGCTGATGCGAACAGGGCAATGGTGATGATCACAGGCGCTATGCCAATGGCCAATGGGCCACCGTTAATCGCTTCCAGACCAAGCGCGGCGCCGGACATATTGCCTGCTTCATAAGCTGCATTGCCCATTACAAGAGCGGAAATCAGAAGCAATGCGGCCAGGGTGCGGCCGATGGGTGAAGTAATGGTTTTCATCATCGCTTCCGCCAACCCCAGTTGTGTCACCAGCGCGATACGGACGGCAAAGGATTGGAGGATGATCGTCGTGATTGTGGCAAATGCCAAAGCCCAGAGCAGTGCGAAGCCGAAATTCGCTCCTGCCAGAGTACATGCTGTGACGGTTCCCGGGCCGATGAATGCGGCGGAAACCATCATGCCGGGACCGGGTCGATAGCGACTGATTTTCATTGTTGTTGTTGCAATAGATTCAACCGTTCCAGGGCCAGGGTTTTTCGCGGTACCATTTGGTAATCACATATTTTGTGCCACTCCGGACCTTCATCCCATGGTGCAGCGTCCAGTCGTTGACGGTATCATCACTGTTCCGGTTATTCCAGCACAGCATTGTTCCGGTTTCCGGAGTAAAACTCTTCTTGAATTGCGGGAAGCGCGTCGCTCCTCCCGCCGCCGGTTCGTTGAGGTAAATCATGAATGTCCAGGTTCGCTGTCCGGAGACGGAGCAATATTTCTTGAAATCCTGCCCATCGGGATCGAAAAAATCTGTGTGCGCCTTGAATTCCTGTCCAACCGCATAGCGTTGACCTTGCAGAGGTTCTCCAAATTCTTTCCCTATATTAGCAAAGCGACAGATTTTTTCGTCAATCTCGGTCACGAAATTATCCGAATGGTCGAGGTCACAGGTTTCACTGGTGCGGAAATCGTCGTCGCCATTAGGGTCAGCGATAGTGGAGGGGCGACGTTTCTCGTCAATTAACGTGATAAGCTTGCGGCATTCCCCGGGACTGAGGAAATTTTTGAGAATGCATAGTTCGATTTCCTTGCGCGGAAACCGCTGCACTTGTCCCAATGCCACGAGATAGTCAGCCGATGTATGATTGGCGTCTGTCATATCAACGTTCAAAACTGTTCCTAACCATCCCTAGTTACGATAAATGAATCGTTGTTGATCGCAACCGCTCTTTGCGGGTTGGCCCAATTTGAATATACGCGAGGTTGATGGGAAAAAATTCCGCTGTGTCCTGCAATCGCAATGGCTTCACTCTGGTCGAGATGATGGTGGCGCTGTTCATTTTTGCGATGTTGTCGGTGGCGGGCGTGATCATGCTCCGATCTGCGGTTGATAGCGATGCGGTGACCGCGGAGAATCTGGGCGAAATGGCAGAAATGCAGCGCTTCGTTTCTTTGATGGAATCAGATTTGAGTCAGGCTGTTCCTCGGACATATCGTGACGATGGCGGCGATCGTATGCCTGCTTTTTCCAGCGAGACAGGTGAGGCAGGGGCGGCTTTCCTTAAATTTACGCGGGGCGGTCAGAGCAATATCAATGGCGAGGCGCGGTCAAATCTGGAACGGGTCGAATATCAGCTGACCGACGGCGATCTGGAGCGATGGCGATACCGGATGACCGATGGCGGATCGATCGATCAGCCAGCTGTTCTGATCTCTAGAATTGATTCACTGGCGCTGCGCTTTCGCGACAAGCGTGGCCAATGGTCCGATCGCTGGGAAACAGAAAGACTGGCGGAATTGCCGCGCGCGATCGAAATTCAATTTGGAAAGGGCGGGCGCAGGTACCGCCATCTATTCCTCGTCGGGACCGGCTATCTGTGAGAAATTTGCGAGAAATCGGGGCCGGGAACGAACGCGGTGCGGCACTTTTGACAGTCTTGTTGCTGGTCGCCGTGATTGCGATACTGGCCGCTCATGGGATTGATCGGTTGGCCGGTGCCACCAAGCTTGCATCAAATGCTCGTGAACTGTCACAGGCCAAGGCATATCTGATAGCTGCTGAAGCCATTGGAATACAGTCTGCCGGGCAGATTGTATCAACCTCTCCAGGTCGGACGATCAACGTGGGCGGCTGGAATGGCCGGGAGCAGAAATTCCCAGTGTCTGGCGGGATGATAACTGCAGTACTTGCGGATGGGGGAAATTGTTTCAACGTCAACAGCCTCGTCACGCAGCAACAAGCGCTATTATCGGCGAGACCGGAAGGTCTTGCACAATTTTCACGCCTGATGGTCATGCTGGGCATATTGGACGGAGATGCCGCAGACATCGCAGAGTCGGTTGCGGACTGGATTGACAGCGATACCGTAGCGGCGCCCCGTGGGGCAGAGGATGAATATTATCTACAGCAAGACAATTCCTATCGTACTGCCAATGCCCTGATCGTCGATGTCACCGAATTGCGGACAATCAAAGGAGTGACAAATGACATATTCATCCGCTTGGCGCCCTGGATATGCGCATTGCCAACGACCGATCTTTCACCCATCAATATCAATACGCTGCGGCCGGAGCAGGCGATTTTGCTGGCTATGCTCGGCGCGGTTCCCTCCGATCTAACGCCCGCGCGGCAATTTCTGGGAAGGCGGCCGGAACCGGGATATGCAAGCCTCAATGATTTCTGGGCGCAATCTTATCCTGCCAGTTTGGGAGTTGCGGACGAAGTCCAAAGCCAGATCAAGCTGACGACGCGCTGGTTCCGGGTCGACCTGACCGTCGAGTTGCAAAGTGCCCTGGTCGAAGAGCGGGCGTTGATCGATGCTGCGCGGCAACCGGGTCGCCTTGTCCATCGTCAGCGCGGCGATGCGCTTTAATTCAGGATTGCTCCGCTAAATGCTTGACGATTGCCATCCGCTGTCCCTATGCACCGCGGCGCAATGCGGCTATATAGTGCGCAGCTTGTGGCGATCGTAGCTCAGTTGGTTAGAGCGCCGGTTTGTGGTACCGGAGGTCGGGGGTTCAAGACCCCTCGGTCGCCCCATTTTCTCCTGAGAAGCAAAAGAAGGGCAAGGCCACTACCACCTGGCGGTGGTGGAAAGACTCGCTTTATTTGTAATTAAATTACAGCTATGGGAAATTTAATTACTCCAATTTACCAGGGATGAGCGCCATGACCGTGATGTGGGATTTGCCGGATTTTGATGACCATGAATCGGTCCATTTTTTTCATGATGTCGACACTGGTCTCAGCGCGATTGTCGCCTTGCATAGTACGCATCTCGGCCCCGGCGCAGGCGGAACCCGTTTCTGGCACTATGAAAACCGCGAAACTGCGGTAACCGACGCGTTGCGCCTGTCGCGGGGCATGAGTTTCAAGAATGCAATGGCCGGTCTGCCGCTGGGCGGCGGCAAGGCGGTGATCCTGGCGGACCGCAATCGAACCAAAACACCGGAAATGCTCGCCGCTTTCGGCCGAATGATCGAGTCGCTTGGCGGGCGATATGTGACGGCGGAAGATGTCGGCATAACGGCTGCCGACATGGTCGCTTTGTCCAAAGAAACCCAATATGTCTCCGGTTTGCCGGTGAGCAATTCGGATGAAGCCGGCGGCGATCCGGGCCCGTTTACGGCGATGGGTGTGTATCTGGGCGTGAAGGCAGCTGTGGCGCACAAGCTCGGCCGTGACTCGATGGACGGCGTCCATGTCGCGATACAGGGCGTTGGCAGCGTCGGCGGCGGTCTCGCCCGGTTGCTGGCCAAGGATGGCGCGAAGCTGAGTATCGCCGACATCAACAAGGAACATGCTGCGGCGCTGGCACAAGAGATTGGCGCTGCGGTTGTAGGCCTTGACGATGTCATGCGCATAGAGGCAGATGTGTTTAGTCCCAATGCCTTGGGCGCGATATTGGATAAAGTCTCTATCGCGCATCTCAATGTTCCGATTGTTGCGGGCGCCGCAAACAACCAGCTGGCCACCCCTGAAGACGGACAGCGAATTTTTGACCGTAACATCCTGTTTGCCCCGGATTATGTTATCAATTCCGGCGGTATCATCAGTGTCGGCCTGGAATACCTCGGCGATGGCGATGTCAATGAAGTGAACCGCCGGGTCGCGATGATCCCGCAGCGACTGACCGAGATATGGGAACAGAGCGCGTCGCAAAAGCTCCCCGATTCCGATGTCGCGGACAATATGGCGATGGCGTTAATCGGTCGGGGCTAGCCGTTGTTCATTCTGCCTCGCCGCCAGAACCAAGTCGGCAGCGCAGTTCGACCGATATTCTTATCCTGCGCCATCGCGGAGGGAAGGGGCGTTAAAACCGGTTGGCCGTGATAAGCGCATCCAGAACCCGACACAAATTGACCGTTTTATTTTGTGTGACCTTTGCTCGAAAACCGCGAATTTCCAACACTTCCTAACCGTCAGTTCGGTTCCGAGTGTGACCTTTCAATCCTGTGCGTAATCTGACGGGGTTATCATTCATGGGCGCGCATTGTCTTATTCAAATGTCAAAGAGCCTGGCCTGCGCATGGCGAAGGACAGGCCAGAGAATAAGCGATCGAGTCGGGTGTAGGAAAGAAGATTAGATGGAATGACGGAAGAGAGCGCTGCAAAAGCGCTTCCTTCAGGGAATTCCGATTATCGGTGATCCTGGACAATATCCGGCAATTTGGCGGCAGCTGGCCGGGCGGGTTTTTCAAATCCGTTTAATCCCATCCACCATTGCAGGGCGATGATCGCGCCCTTGGCCGGTTGCAGCAATGCGGCGATCAGGATGAGCGCCAGAGATATTATGATCGCGAGATTGGTCCACATGGAAAAATCGGTCTCGTTGATCATGACGATGATGATTGGTGCCAGGATGTGCCCGGTCACGATGATCGCCATATAGGCAGGAAAATCATCGGCCTGTTGCGCGGTCCAGTCCTGACCGCATATCCGGCAATGTTCGATCGGTTTGAGCAGGCGTGGGAACATCTTGCCTTCCCCGCAGCCCGGGCAGCGGCCACCCATGCCCCGGACCGCCGCCTGAAATGCTGTCTTCGGCAGATCAGGAGCGGTGCATTGGTCCACTATAGCTGCGTCTGCGCTATCCTCGCGGGGCATATCGTCAACGATTCTGTCCAGCAAAGTTTCAAATCCGGTCATCAATTTTATCCTGTCCGATTGTCATTGGAAATATGGGCTGAATTCACGGCAGTCGTTGGTATTTGACAGTCGCGGGGAGGGCCTGCCGACGACCATGATAGTGATGATCAGGCTGGCCAAAGCGCAGACACTATCGCCAGTATGAACGTCATCATGTTTGTTTTATGTTTGGATGACCGATCCCGAGTCACGGTCAACATGAAAGATCACTATACAGGATTAGAATAAATAGTTAATACTGATATTTGATGTATAATATATCATACTGGATAAATTGATGATCACGTCTCAACAAATGCGGGCATCGCGTGCCTTATTAGGTATCGATCAGCGACAGCTGGCAGAACTCGCCGGGCTTTCGCTGCCGACGATCCAGCGGATGGAAGCATCGGACGGGCAAGTGCGCGGCATTGTCGACACGCTGGTCAAAGTTATCGGCGCTCTGGAGAACAGCGGAATCGAGTTGATTGGCGAGAATGCGTCCAGTATCGGCATCGGGCGCGGGGTGCGTTTGCGTGAGACTATGGATGGCAAAGCTGCAGATGCGGTAGGTTCAATCTTGTTCGACCAGGCAAGGTCGGATGCGGAAGCAGAATAGAAGGTCGTTGCGTGCATAGCTTTACCCCCAAAATCGTCACGACCATGCGGGAAGGCTATAATCTCAGCCTGTTTAAATCCGATACTGTCGCCGGACTGACCGTTGCCATAGTTGCGTTGCCGTTGTCCATGGCGCTTGCCATTGCCAGCGGAGCATCTCCCGACAAAGGGCTTATCACAGCTGTTATTGCCGGATTTCTGATCTCGTTTTTCGGTGGCTCCCGCGTTCAGGTTGGCGGCCCGACGGGCGCCTTTGTCGTCGTTATATTCAATGTCATCGCCCAGTACGGCTATGATGGTCTGCTGATCGCCACATTCATGGCCGGTCTTATCCTGATTGCTGCCGGGGCTTTAAAGTTTGGACGTTTGATCAAGTTCATCCCCCATCCGGTGATAACGGGTTTTACCGCCGGGATCGCCGTGATTATCGCCACCAGTCAGGTTAAAGATTTTCTGGGCCTTTCGCTTGAAAATGTTCCGGCCGACTTTCTGCCGAGATGGCAGGCCTATTTCGGTGTGATATCATCGGTGCATATTGCGACCTTGCTGGTCGGTCTCGGCACTTTATCCGTGATTGTCATACTTAAAAAATTCTCCCCTAAATTGCCGGGTTTCTTAATAGCCCTGATACTGGCCGCCATCGTGGTCGTGTTGCTCAAGCTTCCCGTGGATACCATCGGTACACGGTTTCCCGATATGCCGACCACGATTCCGATGCCATCGCTGCCGGACATGTCATGGGCAAGGATGCTCGAATTGCTTCCTTCTGCGTTCACAATCGCTTTTCTTGCCGGAATTGAAGCGTTGCTGTCCGCCGTCGTCGCGGACGGCATGACCGGCACCCGGCACCGTTCCAATCCGGAACTTGTCGGGCAGGGCATTGCCAATCTGGGGTCCGTCATGTTTGGCGGCCTGCCGGCGACCGGGGCGATTGCCCGGACAGCGACAAATATCAAAGCCGGTGCGAAAACCCCCGTAGCAGGCATGATGCACGCAGTTTTTATATTGGCATTTGTTTTGTTTGGCAGCAGCTTGATGGCTTATGTACCCATGGCGGCACTCGCCGCCGTCCTGTTCGTCGTCGCGTGGGGGATGTCCGAAATCAACCGATTCATTGCGCTGCTAAGAATGCCTAATAGTGACCGCGCGGTTTTGTTGCTGACTTTTGGCCTCACGATATTGGTCGATCTGACGGTAGCGATTGGTGTTGGGGTCACATTGGCGTCACTCCTGTTCATGGCGCGCATGAGCGAGACCGTGCAGATGGATAGCGGACAGTCACCGGACCGGAATGGTGAGTTCGATGGAGAGGATCTCAGCCAGCGTGACGACCTTCCGAAAGGCGTGGAAGTGTTCCGGATCAGTGGACCAGTATTTTTCGGGGTGGCGGGTGAATTGCTGGATGCTATGCGCAAGATCGGGCGTACGCCCAAAGTCATCATCCTGCGCATGCGGCTTGTGCCGATGCTGGACGCTAGCGGGGTTACAATGATCGAAGAATTTATCGAGCAGGCCCGCATATCCGGTGCCAAGATAATTTTCTCCGGTGTACAACCACAGCCGAGAGAAATGCTCACGCGCATCGGGCTGTCCGGCCACCAGGCAGGCATTTTCTTCGAAGCCGATTATGCTGCGGCACTGCGACATG
This sequence comes from uncultured Parasphingorhabdus sp., assembly GCA_965534715.1. Lineage (GTDB taxonomy): Bacteria > Pseudomonadota > Alphaproteobacteria > Sphingomonadales > Sphingomonadaceae > Parasphingorhabdus. Next base: position 73,601 of record CBETBW010000004.1, on the reverse strand, counting down.
CCAAACAATTGACCACCATCACATTACACTAGGGCCAGGGCCTAGCCTGTTCTGGTAAATCGGCAGTTGAGGATTTCCCGAGCGTCGTCCGTCTTTGGGTTTTCAGCTTTGTTACCAATGACAAATCGCAAAAACACTTGTCGCTGGGCCATGCTTCTGCCATCGAATTCCGCAAATGACACTGGACGCGATCTAGCTCGAGGCAATCACCGCTTAATCCATGCACGCTTTTGCAAACCCGACCCGTTTCCTGGCGCTGGCCAAGCCGTTGACCATATGGTTTCTGGTTGCCGGCGTGATTCTGGTGATCATCGGTTCGATCTATGGGCTGCTTTATGCGCCAGCGGACCGGTTGATGGGGGACAGCGTTCGCATTATCTATATTCATGTGCCGACTGTCTGGCTCGCGATGGGCGGCTGGACGGCAATCGCGATTGCCAGCATCATGCAGATCGTGTGGCGGCACCCGTTGGCAGCGGTGGCCGCTCGGGCGGTCGCGGTGCCTGGCGCCGTCTTTACCGCGCTGGGGCTGATCACCGGTTCGATCTGGGGCCGGCCGACATGGGGGACATGGTGGGTGTGGGATGGCCGGGTAACATCGGTCCTTGTCCTGTTCTTTCTCTATCTGGCCTATATCGCTCTTGCCAATGCCAGCGGCGAGAAGGGCGGCGTATCCCGGGTAACGGCGATCTTCGGCATTGTCGGAGCAATCAACATTCCCATCATCAACCGCTCCGTCGTGTGGTGGAACAGCCTCCATCAACCGGCCAGCATCACGGTCAGCGGTTCGTCGATCGATAGCGCCTTTCTATGGCCACTGCTGGTGAATGTGATTGGTTTCAGCTTCTTGTTCGGTGCAATAGTCCTGATGCGGATGCGCGGTATTTTGGCGGAAACAAAGGTTGAAGCGCGGCTGAAAAGGATGGCGGCCGAATGAACCACTGGCCTTTCGTCTTTTCCGCTTATGCCATAGTGCTGCTTGGCACGGCATTGGTTATCGTGAATAGCTTTGCGGCGATGCGCAAGGCAGAACGCAAGGCGGATCAGTTGAGTAAGCGAAAATGAAGGCAAAGCATCAAAGACTGACCCTGGTGCTGCTGGCGCTGGTTGCGCTGATCGGTGCCAGTCTGCTGGCGGCTTATGCGCTGCAGGATCAGGCCAGCTATTTTTACACGCCGTCCGATATTGCGGACAAGAAACCGGAAGCGGGTGCGGCGATTCGGCTCGGCGGCATGGTCGAGGAAGGCTCGATCCAGCGCTCGGCTGATGGTGTGACGGTAGAGTTTATCGTGCAGGACGGTACCGCGCAGCAAAAGGTCACCTATACCGGGATCACGCCGGATCTGTTTGTCGAGGGTTCGGGAGTAGTTGCCGATGGCCGATTGGATGCAAAGGGCATGTTTGTAGCCGAGACGTTGCTCGCCAAACATGATGAAAATTACATTCCGCGTGAGCTGGAAGGCATTGATATGACATCCGGCAAGCACAAGACGGAGACGCTGGTCCAATGATCGCCGAAACCGGCCTTATCGCGCTCTGGCTCGCGGCTGCACTGGCATTGTTGCAATTTGTCGTTGGCGCGATTGGCCTGCGGACGGAGCGAGCGGATTATTACTCCGCAATCCGACCGGTGGCGATCGCGCAGGGACTGTTTGTCACGCTGTCATTTCTGCTGCTGATCTGGCTGTTCCTGCGGTCTGACATGTCGGTCAGGCTGGTAGTGATGAACAGCGCCTCGGTGAAGCCGCTGCTCTACAAATTTGCCGGAACCTGGGGCAATCATGAAGGGTCGATGCTGCTCTGGGTCACGGTGATGGGGCTGGCCGGCGCTTTTATCGCGATGTTTGAACGCTCGCTGCAAAACAAGACTCTGGTAGCAACCCTGGCAGCGCAAGCCTTTATCAGTCTGGGGTTTTACGCTTTTCTGCTGGTATCTTCCAACCCGTTTGAACGGATGTTCCCGGTGCCGGCGGACGGGCAGGGGCTTAATCCTCTGCTGCAGGATCCCGGTCTCGCCTTTCATCCGCCGACGCTCTATTTCGGCTATGTCGGGCTTTCGGTAGCCTTTTCTTTCGCGGTCGGAGCGATGATCACCCGCGATGTGGGGGCGGCTTTTGCCAAGGCGATGCGGCCATGGGTGCTGGGTGCATGGATATTCCTGACGCTGGGTATCACGGCGGGCAGCTACTGGGCTTATTATGAGCTGGGCTGGGGCGGCTGGTGGTTCTGGGATCCTGTCGAGAACGCCTCGCTAATGCCCTGGCTGGCCGCGACAGCTTTGCTCCATTCGGTTACCGTGCTGGCGACGCGCGACGGGTTGCGCGCCTGGACGCTGATGCTGGCCGTGGTCGCCTTCTCGATGTCGATGATCGGGACATTTCTCGTGCGATCCGGCATTTTGACGAGCGTCCACGCCTTTGCGGTCGACCCCGAAAGAGGCAGCTTCATTCTGGCTTTGCTCGCCATCTATATCGGCGGTGCGATGGCCTTGTTCGCGCTTCGGGTCGGTACGGTGAAGGAAGGATCGCGGTTCGAGCTGGTCAGCCGCGAAGGGGCACTGGTGGCGAATAATCTGCTGCTGTCCGTCATATTGGCGCTGGTGTTCATCGGCACGCTTTATCCGTTGCTGGTCGAAGCGGTGACCGGAGACAAGCTGTCCGTCGGCCCTCCCTATTTCAATCTGGCGACCGGGCCGCTGGCGCTGATGCTGGTGGCTGTCATGGCCGCCGGCCCGCTGCTGCGCTGGCGGCGCGATAATCCCAAAGCGTTACTGAACCGCATCTCGATACCGATTCTTGTCGCTGCCGCGGCCCTGTTTGCACTGGCGCTGTTCACCACCGGCATGTCGGTCCTCGCATTGCTTGGCCTGGGGCTGGCAGCCGGTGTGGCCGTTGCCAGTTTTGCACCGCTGTGGAAACGGAACCTGCTCCGCACGCCGCTCCACACCTATGGCATGGTCATCGCCCATTTCGGCATCGCGGTGGCGCTGGTTGGCATGGCCTGCGAAAGCAGTTTCACCGAAGAAAGGCTGGTTGCGGCAAAGCCGGGTGACGAAATTGCCGTGAACCAGTGGAAGCTGAAGTTCGAGGCTATTGAACCGGTAGCAGGGCCCAACTGGACCGCGCTCGAAAGCCGGATGACAGCGCAATATGGCGATGGTCCGTTGCATGAAATTGCGCCGCAGAACCGGATGTTTGCTGCGGCGCAGACTCAAACCAGCGAAGCCGCGCTGCTGACCCGCTGGAACGGGCAGCTATATGTGGTGCTGGGCGACGGCGACAGCGAAGGACGCTGGCAGGTGCGGGTCTGGTGGAAACCGTTCGTACCGCTGATCTGGTATGGCGGGATATTGGTCGCGCTGGGCGGACTTTTGGCAATGATCGGTCGATTGCGGCGGGGATACAAGCAGCGCAAACAGAGAGAATTTGTCGAGGCGATGCTATGAACCGCTGGTTGCTCTGGTTGCCGCTGGTGCTTTTCGGGCTCTTCTTCGCCGCGGTCGCTGCCGGTCTCATCATCCCGAAAGATAATATCATCGAGAGCAAGATGGTCGGCAAGCCGATGCCCGCATTTGCCTTGCCCGGAGCGGTTGAACAGCGGCCTGCGTTGAGCAGTGCCGATCTCGCCAAGGGCAAGCCAGTATTGCTCAATATATTCGCCAGCTGGTGTGTGCCCTGTATCGCAGAAGCTCCGCAACTGCTCGCCCTGCAACGGGCGGGCGTTGAGATTAATGCGATCGCCAGCCGCGATAAACCCGAAGATATTGCCAATTTCCTCAACCGCTGGGGTAACCCTTATACGCGGATCGGGACTGACACGACGAGCAAAGTGCAGCTGGAACTGGGGTCGTCCGGTGTACCGGAGACTTTTGTGATCGACGGCAATGGTATCATCGTTCATCAGCATATCGGGGATATCCGTGAAGAAGATATTCCCAAGCTATTGGAATTGCTGGAGGATGCGAAATGAAGCAGCTGCTTGTTCTGCTCCTGATCTGTCTTGCGGTTCCGACAGCTGCACAAACCGGCCTTCCACCGGCGCCTTATGCCGACCGGCAACTGGATGACCCGCAAAAGGAAGCCGCCGCGCGTGACCTGATGGAAGAATTGCGCTGTCTGAAATGTCAGAGCCAGTCGATTGCCGACAGCAACGCTCCGATGGCGGGTGATATGCGCAGTCAGGTGCGGGAAAGAATAGCGGCTGGTGAAACGCCCGAAGCAGTCAGAAGCTGGCTGGTTGAACGCTACGGCAATTGGGTGTCCTATGATCCGCCTATATCCTCCGCCGTCACATGGCCGCTGTGGATCGCACCGATCATCCTGCTGCTCGCCGCCTTGTGGCTGGCGCGCGGACGGTTCCGCAAACCCAAAGGCGACGAATGATGGGCTGGATCATACTCTTCCTGTTTGTGCTGATTTGTGCCGCCGCTCTGATCAAATTCGGTAAATTGTCCCGCGCCACCTATGAAATCACCGCTGCCGCGCTTTTGCTCGCGGTTGCCGGTTACGCCTGGCAGGGAAATCCCGGCATGGCGGGCGTTTCGGTCGAACCGACGGAAAAGCCCAATAGCTTCGATGATGACACAATCGATGCGCGGAACGAGTTGGGGGAGCGTTTCGGCAGCGCGCAGGAATGGCTGATCTTTTCCGACTCGCTCAATCGTGCCGGAAAGCATGGGGCCGCGGCAAATTATTTGCGCAACGGAGTGAAGGAACATCCGGACGATCCCGATCTCTGGGTCGGACTGGGCAATGCGCTGGTCGTCCATGCCGATGGCGTGATCACGCCTGCCGCGCAATTTGCCTTCCAGAAAGCCGCTGATCTGTCGCCCGAACACCCCGGACCACCATTTTTTCTCGGGCTTGCTTATGCGCAGTCGGGCAAAATCGATCAGGCCCGGGCGATCTGGACCGAATTGCTGGCCAGGAGCAGCGCAGATGCCCCGTGGCGCGAAGACCTCGAGTCGCGGCTGGCGGCCATGGAAAAGATACAACCGTCGCTCCCCGTGAACCCCGAATCACCGGCAGCGCAGTAAAAGACTAGCATTATGAATACGTTGGGATTAGCATCCAGTCGTTTTGTTGCACCTGCAAAATGCCCGTGCTAAGCGCGCGCGCTTGCTGACACAAATGCCAGTAAACAGCCTTTTGTGTCCAAATTGATCGGGGTATCGCCTTAACGGCCAATCAATGTCCGCAGAATCAACCGAAAGTGCAGAAACGCAAGGCGGCACGGTGCAAACCCACGGTTCGCCACAGCGCAATACTGCCATTGCCAAGCTGTCCGCGGGCGCGATCGGTATCGTGTTCGGCGACATTGGCACGAGTCCGCTTTACGCGTTTCGCGAGACGTTTGTCGGGACGCACCCGCTGGAACTGGACCGGATTCATGTTCTCGGCGTGGTCAGTCTGATTTTCTGGTCGATGACGCTGGTTGTGACGATCCAATATGTTACCATCACCATGCGTGCGGACAACAAGGGGCAGGGTGGCAGTCTGGCGCTCGTCGCGCTGATTTCAGGAGTGATGCGACGGTCAAAATATGGCTGGCTGGCGATTTTGCTCGGAGTTTTTGCGACGGCACTATTCTACGGCGACAGCATGATCACGCCAGCAATTTCGGTGCTCTCGGCGGTAGAAGGATTGGCCATTGTCCAGCCTGGATTGGGGCATCTTGTTATTCCAATTGCACTGACCCTGCTGGTATTTCTTTTCCTGATCCAGTCTCGCGGCACCGCGAAAATAGGTGCGCTGTTCGCGCCCGTGATGTTCGTTTATTTTACCGTTATCGGGACGCTTGGCATTATCCAGATTGTCGAGCATCCTTCCATTCTTTTTGCCTTTAACCCCTGGTACGCCGTGCAGTTTTTCCTGACCGACGGGGTAAAAGCATTCCTGGCACTGGGTTCCGTCGTGTTGGCGGTTACCGGTTCCGAGGCCCTGTTTGCCGACATGGGGCATTTCGGCAAAAAGCCGATGCGGATTGCCTGGTACGGTTTCGTGATGCCGGCGCTGCTGTGCAATTATTTCGGGCAGGGTGCGATGATCCTCTCTCTCGACGCCGCCGGTGCGACCGAAGCGATCAAAAGCCCGTTCTTCATCATGGCACCGGAAGTGCTCCGTCTGCCGCTCGTCATATTGGCGACGATGGCGACATTCATCGCCAGTCAGGCTGTGATTTCGGGTTCCTTCTCGGTGACCCATCAGGCGATCCAGCTTGGTTTCATTCCACGCCTGACGATCAAGCACACCAGCGCTTCGGAAGCCGGGCAGATATACATTCCCTTTGTCAACTGGGCGATCATGATTGCGGTCATTCTGCTGGTGCTGACCTTTCAGACCTCGAGCAATCTGGCGTCGGCCTATGGGATCGCGGTCACCGGCGCGATGTTCATCGATACCTGTTTGCTGGCCATCGTGATGGTGGTCCTGTGGAAGTGGAAACTCTGGTATGCCGTGCCGTTGCTGGCGATTTTCTTCATCGTCGACGGTGCCTATTTCGCGGCCAATCTCACCAAGGTTCCCGATGGCGGCTGGTTCCCGTTGGCGGTTGGCGGCGTTGCTTTCGTAATCCTGACGACATGGGCAAAAGGGCGCCAGATCATGCGGAAAAACATGGCTGAATCGGCCATGCCGATCGAAATTTTTACCAAATCTGCCGCCAACAGCGCCACCCGGGTTCCCGGAACGGCCATTTTCATGGCCTCATCTTCAGCCGGTGTACCATCGGCGCTGCTTCACAATATCAAGCACAACAAGGTCATTCACGAACGGGTGGTCATCCTGACCGTCAACATCAACGATGTTCCGACTATCGATGCGGACAAGCGCTGTGAAGTGAAGGATCTTGGCAATGGCTTCTACCGGCTCATCCTCCATTTTGGTTTCATGCAGGAAACCGATGTGCCGGAGGCGCTGAAGACGGTGAAGGGCTGCGGCATGGAATTTGACATGATGACCACAAGCTTTTTCCTCTCGCGTCAGACCTTGCTGCCGTCCAAAAAGCCGGAAATGATGATCTGGCGGGAAAAACTCTTTGCCTGGATGCTGCGCAACGCGGCGACGGCAATGGAGTTTTTCAAGCTCCCCACCAACCGCGTGGTGGAACTGGGTAGTCAGATGGAAATTTGACGGTTCAGACATCTGACCGGCATTGTCCTCGCAATTGAACTTCTTGTCAAAAAAGCACACTATTTGGTGGCCTATCGTGGCGCTCTCCACTAAATAGCGGGCATCCGATTCTCGACACAGGAACTGCCCATGCGCATTGCCATTGCCTCAGATCATGCCGCCCTTGATATGAAAGCCGCTTTGGTGGGCTGGCTGAACGAGGCAGGCTATGAAGTCGCAGATCTTGGCCCGATGACAACCGACAGCGTAGACTATCCCGACTTTGGATATAAGCTGGCCGCCGAAGTGGCGTCAGGCCGCGCCGAACGAGGGGTAGCCCTTTGCGGTTCTGGCATCGGCATCTCGATGGCCGTCAATCGCAACCCCGGCTGTCGTTGCGCTCTGGTCTCCGAAGGCTTGTCGGCGAAACTATCGCGGGAACATAATGACGCGAATGTCATTGCCATGGGCGCAAGGCTGGTCGGCATCGAAATCGCCAAAGACTGTCTCGACGTCTTTCTGAAAACAGAATTTGGCGGCGACCGGCATCAGCGCCGGGTCGACAAATTGTCTGCACCACAAGTTGAAGGAGTAAGCGCATGAGCAACGTCGCAGATATGCAGGATATCAGGCAGACCGGATTTTTCGACTTTTCTGTCGACGAGAGCGATCCTGCGGTTGCCGGGGCCATCAATGACGAATTGACACGCCAGCAGAACCAGATTGAACTGATCGCTTCTGAAAACATCGTTTCCAAGGCCGTGTTGCAGGCGCAGGGTTCTGTCTTCACCAACAAATATGCCGAAGGTTATCCCGGACGGCGCTATTATCAGGGCTGTGCGCCGTCGGATGCGGTCGAGACACTGGCGATAGAGCGCGCCAAGCAGCTGTTTGATTGCGGCTTTGCCAATGTTCAGCCGCATTCGGGAGCGCAGGCCAATGGCGCGGTGATGCTCGCGCTGGTCAAGCCGGGCGATACAATTCTGGGCATGTCGCTCGATGCCGGCGGACATCTGACTCACGGCGCCAAACCGGCTCAGTCAGGCAAATGGTTCAATGCGATCCAATATGGCGTCAATGATGATGATCATCTGATCAACTATGCCGAAGTCGAGGCGCTCGCCAAGGAACATCAGCCGAAAATGATCATCGCCGGTGGTTCTGCCTATCCGCGCCAGATTGATTTCGCAAAGTTCCGGGCCATTGCCGATGCCGTCGGCGCAATATTCATGGTCGATATGGCGCATTTTGCCGGACTGGTTGCCACGGGATTGCACCCCAGCCCGCTGGGCTATGCCGATGTCGTGACGACTACGACGCACAAGACCCTGCGCGGGCCCCGTGGCGGCATGATATTGACCAATGACGAAGCCATTGCCAAGAAGATCAACTCTGCAGTTTTCCCCGGCCTGCAAGGTGGCCCGCTGATGCACGTGATCGCCGCCAAAGCGGTAGCTTTTGGCGAAGCGCTGCGTCCGGAGTTCAAAACTTATTCTGCTGCGGTGATTGAAAATGCCAAAATTCTTGCGGCAACGCTCAAGGAGCGGGGGGCGGATGTCGTCGCCGGCGGCACGGATACCCATCTCGCGCTGATTGATCTGTCGCCCCTCGGAATCACCGGGCGGGACGCCGATGAAGCGCTTGAACGGGCAGGCATCACCTGCAACAAGAACAGCATCCCGAATGATCCGCAGCCACCGATGAAGACGAGCGGAATCCGGGTAGGATCGCCTGCGGGCACTACCCGCGGCTTTGGTCCGGCAGAGTTCAGGATGATCGGTGACATGGTTGCCGATGTGCTGGACGGGTTGCGCGAAAAAGGCGAGGCGGGTGATCCTGCGGTTGAAGCGGATGTGCGTCAGCGGGTGCAGGCGCTTTGCGACCGTTTCCCGATTTATCAGGATTGATCGGAAAGCTACAATATGCGTTGCCCCTTTTGTGCCCATGACGACAGTCAGGTCAAAGACAGCCGTCCGACCGAAGACAATACGACGATCAGACGCCGGCGCCAGTGCGAGAGTTGCGGCGCACGGTTTACCACCTTTGAACGCGTACAATTGCGGGAAATCACTGTGGTCAAAAGCGAGGACCGCAAGGAACCTTTTGACCGGTCGAAGATCGATCTGTCGGTGGCGCTCGCTTGCCGCAAACGCGGCCTGGCGCAGGAGCAGATGGATCAACTCGTCTCCGGTATTCAACGCCAGCTGGAAACCAGCGGCGAAACCGAAATTCCGTCCCAGAAAATCGGCGAGATGGTGATGGACGGCCTGAAGGGGCTCGACAGTGTTGCCTACATACGCTTCGCATCGGTCTACAAGGATTTTACGGAAGCCAAGGATTTCAAGGAATTTGCCGGCAGCGTGAAAGATGTCGGCGGGGCGTGAGCAATCAGCCCGCGATCATATTGGTAAACCCGCAACTCGGACAAAATATCGGCAAGGCTGCGCGGGCGATGCTGAACTTCGGCTTGACCGAGATGCGCATCGTCAAGCCGCGGGATGGCTGGCCCAATCCGGATGCTGGTCCTGCGGCGTCGGGCGCGGATCAGGTTCTCGAACAGGTTCAGGTTTTTGAGACTACCGCCGAGGCGGTGGCCGACTGCGCGCATGTCTATGCCACAACCGTCCGCAAGCGGGGGATGACCAAGCCGGTGCTCACGCCTTGGGAAGCTGCAGAAGACATGGTGCAAGCGAGCGGCAAATGCGCGATTTTGTTCGGGCCCGAGCGGGCCGGTCTGGAAGTTGTAGATGTCGAACTGGCGCGCAAGATCATTACCGTACCGATAAACCCCGAATTTGGATCCCTTAATCTGGCACAGGCGGTCATCCTTGTGGCTTATGAAATATCCAAATTGGATAGTGCCGCCAATGTTCAGCCGACACTGGAAAAGAAAATGGCTGAACCGGCTCCGCAGAAAGAGCTGGATATGTTTTACGAGCATCTGGAGCAGGCGCTGGATAAAAACGGCTATTTCTATCCGCCTGATCGGGCTGCGGCGACGAAAGTCACGCTTCGCAATATGCTGACCAAGCCGGCATGGACGAATGAGGAGGTCAAGACATGGCGTGGTGTCATATCTTCGCTGGAAAGGCCGCCTCGCAAGGATAAAGCGGAAAAACAGTCATCGAAATAGCTATTCGCGCAGCTGATCCCATTTCTGCAATTCGTAGCTGATCGATGTCTCGACCAGCATTTCCCAAATCGCCGCCATCGTCGGCACGGGAATGCCGGCTTCTGCCGCCAATTGTTTGACGTTCTGCAATACGGCCGCCTTGCGCACTTCATCGCGTACGACGTTTCGGTCCTGCTTTATCCGCGCGGCGGCATCCATGCAGGCAAAACGCTGGGCGATCAGAGCGATCATTTCCGCGTCGATGCGGTCCACCTGTTCACGGACATCGGTCATGGTTTCCATGGGCGGCAATGGCTTGGGATCATTCATGCCAGCGCATTAATCGCCTGCTGTCGGAGAGTCGAGAGCTGGTGCGTAAATTTGGAAGATTTTCACGGGCCAAGGATGTTGACAATGGCCGGTTTGCTCGCCATAGGCCCGCTCTTGCAATTGGCCCCGCACCCCGGTGAAGCGGTGGCCGCATCAAGGTCCAGATATTATGGAGTTTTGATGGTGCGTCCCGGGAAGACTTAGAAACAGCAAATCAGGAGTCATTCACATGACCAAACGTACCAGTTCCAAATATAAGCTCGATCGCCGTATGGGCGAGAATATCTGGGGTCGTCCCAAATCTCCCGTCAATCGCCGCGACTATGGCCCAGGCCAGCACGGTCAACGCCGCAAGGGCAAGCTTTCCGACTACGGTATTCAGCTGCGCGCCAAGCAGAAGCTCAAAGGTTATTATGGCGATGTGACGGAAAAGCAGTTCCGCCGCGCCTATAAAGAAGCCGCAGCGATGAAAGGCGATACCAGCCAGAACCTGATCGGCCTGCTCGAGCAGCGTCTCGACATGGTTGTCTATCGCGCCAAGTTTACACCGACCATCTTTTCTGCCCGTCAGCTCGTCAGCCACGGCCATGTCCGGGTGAACGGCGTCAAATGTAATGTTGCATCGCGCAAGGTTGTACCGGGCGACGTGATTTCTCTGAGCGACAAGGCACAGGAAATGCTGCTGGTTATCGAAGCGCAGAGCCTGCCGGAACGCGACATTCCGGAATATGTGACACCCGATGGCACCGACAAAGTAACCTACGTCCGCATCCCGACGCTGGATGAAGTGCCTTATCCGGTGACGATGGAACCGAATCTGGTCGTCGAATTCTATTCGCGCTGATCGTTTCAACGATATTTACAAAAAGGGCGGCTCCAACGAGCCGCCCTTTTTTTGCGCGCCAATTCTGCCCCGGGCTTTGATGAGCGTTAACCGGTAATTGAATTGCCACGCTTCTTGCCTTGCCGAAAATGGTCTGCCATTGGGTATGTAACGTTTTTCAAAACGGAAAATTTCAGAAGGATAGCTATATGTTGAAACGGTCGCTTTGGGTGCTTCTTGCACCATCGCTGGTACTGGCTGGCTGCACGAAGATTGAAGAAGGTGATACGACGGCTGCGCTACCCGAAATCGCGGCGCCGGAATTGTCCGTGGAGACGATGAAGTCGATTACCGAAGAGCTTTCGTCTGACGCCTATGAGGGCCGCGCGCCGGGTACGGCTGGCGAGGAGAAAACGCTCGCATTGCTGACCAAAAAATTTGCAAAAGCAGGGCTGGAGCCGGGCAACGGCGATAGCTGGTTTCAGGATGTTCCGCTCGTTTCGATCGAAGCAAAAAATGTTTCGCCACTCACCGTGACTGGCGGTTCCGAAAAACTCAGCTTTTCCTACGGCCCTGAAATGGTGGTTACCAGCTATCAGGAGCAGCCGAAAATTGATGTCACGAACAGCGATATGGTCTTTGTCGGCTATGGCGTGAATGCCCCGGAGCGCGGCTGGAACGATTATGACGGCGTCGATGTCAAGGGCAAGACCGTCGTCATATTGGTCAATGACCCCGATTTCGGCACCGAAAGCCTGGAAGGCGAATTTGGTGGCCGGGCGATGACTTATTACGGCCGCTGGACCTATAAATATGAAGAGGCTGCGCGACAGGGGGCTGCTGCAGCCCTGATCATCCACGATACAGACCCGGCTGCCTATGGCTGGAATGTCGTGGAATCGAGCTGGAGCGGACCGCAATTTTATGCGCAGTCAGCCAATGGCGGAGCCGACCAGACGAAAATCAACGGCTGGATCCAGAAAGATGTTGCGGCCAAGATTTTTGCTGCAGCCGGCAAGGATCTCGACGCGCAAATGAAAGCGGCCAAGAAAAAAGGCTTCAAGGCGGTCGATCTCGGGCTGAAAGCTTCGTCTTCCTTTGAAAATACGATCAGCAAGATGGACAGCAAAAATGTCGTCGGCATTTTGAAAGGCAAGACCCGTCCGGACGAATATGTGATCTATACCGCCCATTGGGACCATCTCGGTCGCTGCAAACCGGCACCGGACGGTGATGATATCTGTAACGGTGCGGTCGACAATGCTACCGGTACCGCCGCGCTGGTCGCATTGGCAGAAGCGCATGTAAAAGCCGGTGCGCCGGATCGCAGCATAATATTCCTTGCTGTGACCGCCGAAGAATCCGGATTGCTGGGCTCCAAATATTATGCGGAAAACCCGATCTACCCGCTCAGTCAGACCGTTGGCGGCGTGAACATGGATGCCTTCGGCATGGCGGGGCCTGCCAAGAATGTGATTGTTGTCGGTAAGGGCAAATCGGGGCTGGATCGCTATCTCGAAGCTGCGCTGACCGGTGACGGGCGCGTCGCCGAGGCTGAACCGACGCCGGAAAAGGGATATTATTACCGGTCGGACCATTTCAGCTTTGCCAAGCAGGGTGTCCCGATGATTTACTTCGAAGGCGGGGAAGACCTGGTCGAAGGCGGGCGTGAAGCTGGTGAAGCGATCTCCAAAGACTATACCGAAAACCGTTATCATGGTCCGAAGGATGAATATGATCCGAACTGGAACTGGGACGGCGTGATGGGCGATCTGAAAGTCTACTACACCGTTGCACGGATGCTCGCGATGACCGAGGACTGGCCCAACTGGAACGATGGTGACGAATTCCGTGCCATCCGGGACAAAAGCCGCTCCAGTAGTTAATTCCACAGGTCAGGTCTTGTGATGAGATGGCCAGCAGAGTGGGAGCCGCATCAGGCGGTGTGGATCGGCTTTCCCGGTGATCCGGCGGAATGGCCGGTGGGACTGGCAGATGCGCAGCGGGAAGTGGCCGCCTTTGCCAATGCTGTGGCCGACGAAGGTGCAGGCGAAGCGGTTGTTCTGGTATGCCGCAATGCTGCAGATGAGGCGATCGCCGGAGCACTGGTCCAGCCTACAGTAAACCTCGTTGTCGAGCCGTTCGGCGATATCTGGCTGCGTGATACCGCGCCGGTTTTTACCGTCAGTACGGAGGGGCTTTGTGGCAGGAATTTTGACTTCAACGGTTGGGGCGGCAAATATGCGATGGCCGGAGATCAGGACATTGGCCAGCGATTGGCGACGCGGTTCGACCTGTCGGTCAGTGACCAGAACTGGGTATTGGAGGGCGGCGCTATCGACGGGGACGGCACGGGCCGGCTGATCACCACCGAACAATGCGTTCTCAATCCCAATCGCAATGACCTGCTTACCAAGGAGCAGGTTTCCGAGCGGTTGCGCGAAGCTCTGGCGGCGCAGGATATATGCTGGCTCGGGGACGGATTGGTCGCTGATCATACCGATGGCCATGTCGACAATCTCGCCCGTTTTGTTGCACCGAACACGGTTGCAATTCCGCAAGCGGATGTCGCAGATGATCCCAATGCAGAGATTTTTGAAGATGCAGCGGGGCGGTTGCTATCGGCAGGTCTGCAAGTGGTCCGCTTGCCGTCGGCGGGGCTATTTAAAATCGACGGCGACATCGCTCCGGCCAGCTATATGAATTTCTATATCGGCAATACCGTCGTGGTGGTTCCGCAATATGGCGTTGCGAATGATGCCAGGGCGGTCGATCAAATCGCTGGCCTTTTCCCCGACCGCAAGGTGATCGGACTATCCAGCCAGTCGCTGCTGCGCGGCGGTGGCAGTTTTCACTGCATTTCGCAACAGATCCCGCTGATCGCATAGCCCGATATTACATATTGTTTCCGGATGAGGACCGGCTAGGGTTTTGGTCAGGAAAAAACATGTCCGACTATTTGAGAGGAATAAATTCATGAAAAAACTACTGATGACAAGCGCTGCGCTCGCAATGCTGGGAATGGCCGTACCTGCAGCCGCCAAACACCATGAAAAAGATGGAACGGAAATGAAGGACGCTGGCCTACAGGGGGTTCTGTCAGACAAGCGACGCACCGATGACAAAGCCCGCGATATCTATCGTCATCCCGCACAGACGCTTGGTTTCTTCGGCATCAAACCAGAGCACACGGTCGTGGAATATGGACCGGGCGGTGGCTGGTACACGCGTATTTTGGTACCTTACGTCACTGGTGGCGGCAAATATATTGCGATCAACGCAGACAGCTCTGCCACCAATTTTCCAGACCGTTCGCGCGAAGCGCGCACCAAGGGCTGGCCCGAAAGCTTCCCCGCGACAGCAGCAAAATGGACAGGCGTCGATGCCAAGAAGATACTGGCCTTCGAAAGTGACGAACTGCCTGATGAGATGAAAGGCAAGGTCGACCGGATTCTGATATTCAGATCACTGCACGGAATGTTGAACGGCAATCTGGCTGACTCCGAACTGCGCGCCTTGCGCGACATGCTGGCCGATGATGGCATGATCGGGATTGTCCAGCACCGGGCCAAGGCCGACGCATCCTATGCCATGTCCAACGGGACCAAGGGCTATCTGAAGCAGGCATCGGTTGTGGCCCTGTTCGAGCTGAACGGTTTTGAACTGGTGAGCGAATCCGAAATCAATGCCAATCCGGCTGATATGTCCGACTATGCAGGCGGAGTCTGGACGTTGCCGCCGGTGCTATCGTCCGGTGAAAAGGACAAAGCCAAATATGAAGCGATCGGCGAATCCGACCGCATGACATTATTGTTTAAGAAGCGTCCCTAAGGCGCTAACAGGGCTGCTATGACCAATATTTCCGTAGCGGCCCTGCAGCTGCCCCTGGGCGGCGATGAACAGGCGAATATCTTTGCCGTCAGCGGCCTGATCGCCGAGGCGGCAGAGCAAGGTGCCAAGATCATCTTGCCACCCGAACTGTTTGCCGGGCCCTATTTTTGCAGAACCGAGGACGAGGCGCTGTTTGCGCTGGCTCAGCCGGTGAGCGAGAGCACTCCGGTGCTTGCAATGCAAAAGCTTGCCAGGCAATATCGTGTTGCGATCCCGGCCAGCTTTTTCGAACGCGACGGACCGCATCATTATAACAGCATCGCGATGATCGATCCCGATGGCGACATTATCGGCGTCTATCGCAAAAGCCATATTCCCGACGGGCCAGGTTATGAGGAAAAATTCTATTTCCGCCCGGGCAATTCGGGTTTCAAGGTCTGGGATGTCTGCGGCACGAGAATCGGCGTCGGTATCTGCTGGGACCAATGGTATCCGGAGAGCGCGCGGGCGATGGCTCTCATGGGCGCAGAGGTCTTATTCTATCCCACCGCCATCGGCTCCGAACCCTATGACGCCGATCTCGACACCAGTCGCATGTGGCGTAGGGCGATGAAAGGCCACGCGGTTAGCAACTGCATGCCGGTGGTCGCGAGCAACCGCATCGGGATTGAGGCCGGGGAAAATGGCGATCAGGCGTTTTACGGACACAGCTTCATTACAAACGAATGGGGCGATCTGGTGGAGGCCTATGGCTCGCAGGAAACCGGCGCGCTGGTTTCGACCATTGATCTCGAGGAGGCGCGCAAGCACCGGGCCGGTATGGGATTTTTCCGCGACCGGCGGCCGGAGCTTTACGGGCGGCTGGCTGAGGATATATAGGCCGCCTGTTCAAAAACTTCCTCGAACATCGCCGCCGTCAATCGCCTCGTGTTCACATTATAGCGGCTGCAATGATAGCTGTCGATCAGGGTGCGGCCATCGGGTAGGTGATGTTGCGCGCCGTGGGCAAATTTATGGTCTGATAGCCGTGCTCCGGACAGGCGGATGATGCTGTCATGAGCGACCTTGCCGAGCGCCAAGGTGATTTTTAGTGCGGGGAGGCCATCCAGAGCCTTGGTGAGATAGGGACGGCAATTGTTGATCTCAGCGGCGGCTGGTTTATTCTCCGGCGGCAGGCATTTGACGGCGTTGAGGATGATCGCGCCGTTCAGTTTGATCCCGTCGGCGGGGTCGTTTGCAAAGGTCCCTTCGACAAAACCGAATTTGGTCAAAGTGGCGAACAGCATCTCACCCGACGCGTCTCCGGTAAATGGCCGACCGGTCCGGTTCGCGCCTTCGGTGCCGGGAGCCAGGCCGACGATTGCCAGCCAGGCTTGGGGGTCGCCAAAGGCCGGAACCGGCGCATTCCACCATGTCGGATGATCTTTGCGCAGCTTTTTACGCAGCGTAACCAGTCGCGGGCATTTCCGGCAGCCTTTCGGCGCTTCGGCAAAAATAAGGGGGCTATGATCGCTCACAGCCCCCGCCTAAATTCAAACCGACTTGGCGTCCAGATGATTAGTCCTTCAGTTCGGCCGGAACAATTCCGCCTGCTGCGGCAATCTTGTTCATCACCTGCTTGTGCAACAGGATATTGTCTTCAGCGGAACCGCTATAATCGCTATTGCCCAGTTCCTGAGCCAGTTCCTTGCGGTTTGCATAGCTGGCATCGATCTGGACCAGTTTCATCAGGTCGACGATCGAGGTGCGCCAGTTGAGCTTGTCGGATCCCGGGATGCTGTCGAGCCGGGCAGCCACGTCCACTTCGCTGATCGCCGCGCGCTCGGCTGGTGCCGCTGCTACCGGTGTCGCGGCAACTTCGGGCTCTGCTGCCTTGGCATCTTTACCGAAGATTGCGTTTTTGATTTTTCCGAAAATGCTCATGTCTTGTTCCTCTTAAAGTTGGGGCCATTCCGTCGGACGCCCTTCGACAATCGTCTCTGTGTTCCAACTTACGAAGTCAATTAGGGTTCCTTCTCACTCACGGTTTTTGGCCATCAACACCGTGTAAATACTCGTAAAACCGCTGATTATTGGGTTTCGACCGCGAAAATATGCTAAGCCCCTGGCAAGCAAAGAATCGAAACGGGCCGTCACGGTGATCAAGGAGAGCGATGATGAGTATTTTGGACATGTTGCAGCAATCTGGCGGCATCGGGACGATGGCCAGGGAAATGGGAATCAGCGAAAGTGTCGCGGAAGCCGGTACCGCGGCGTTATTGCCTGCCATATTGGGTGGATTCAAGAAGACGACACAGGCGCAGCCAAGCGGCCTCGACGGACTTGGCGGATTGCTCGGCCAGCTCGGTGGCGGGGGGCTTCTGGACAGTGTGCTCGGTACACAGCCGACGCCGGTTGAAAAGGGCAATGACGTGCTCGGGCAGATTTTCGGTTCCAAGGAAGTCAGCCGGACGGTCGCCGCCGGTGCGGAACAACAAACCGGGATCAGCAGCGATTTGCTCAAGAAGATGCTGCCTGTCGTTGCCATGATGGTGGCGGGATATATGGCCAAGCAGGGCGCAGACAATTCTGGTGATAGCGGTGGCGGACTTGGCGGTCTGATCGGCGGTTTGCTGGGCGGCGGTAACAAGGCCTCATCGGGCGGCTTGGGCGGTATCGCCTCGATGCTCGACCTGAACGGTGACGGCAATCCGCTCGATGATATCATCGGCATGGCCGGAAAATTGGTACGTTGATCAAACTCTATTGAAGGATACGGACTATGAGCATGCTCGAAAAAATTATGGATATGTTGCCTGAAAATTTCAGTATCGACGACATTGCGGAAAAAGCCGGAATGACGGCGGAAGAAGCCAAAAAAGGCGGCGAGGCGCTGTTCGCAAAATTGCGTGATGGCAGCATGGACAAGATGACCGCGATCAAGGAAGCCGCCGCCGAAGCCGGTGTTGATGCCGAAAAACTCAAGGGTCTGTTGCCAGCATTGGCAGAAAAAGCCGGTCTTGATGGCGAGGGCAGTCTGATGGAGAAGCTCACCGGTAAAGAAGGATTGCTTGGCAAGGCTACCAGTTTTCTTGACCGTGATGGTGACGGCAATCCGATCAATGACATCACCAATATGGCAAAGGGCTTCTTCAAGAAATAGGCTTGGTTTCCAGTTGAACGGGGTCCTCCAGTGCTTCCAGCCGGAGGACGCCGCCTTCTACCGCAGCAACCTTCGCGATCCCACCTTTTTGCATATCCGGACCTTTTGCCGGCCATTCGCCATCCGCCACTTTCACCCGGCCACTGGTGGCCGAGACCGCCTCAACAATGGTGACGGTTTTTCCGACCAGCTGTGCCGCGCGGTTGTTGAGCAGCGGATTTTCGCTTTCTACATTGTGGGTCAAATACCAGCGACGTCCGCCCAGTACCGCCAATATGGTTGACAGGCCAAACACGGTAAGCTGACCCGCGATCGTCAAATCGATGAACAGCGAGAGGATTCCGGTTGCCGCTGCCGCTGCCGCGACCCAGATCAGAAAGACGCCGGGAACAAACAACTCCGCCAGCGCCAGTAACGCGGCGAGACCTAACCAGACATATTCCGGATTATTGATCGAGAAATCATCCATGGCTCAAACTCATCTCCGTCGCGGTTTTATTCATCCTGTTTTTCGAACGGACCTTTGCGCTTCGGCGGCGGCGAGAACATCTGGGTATTCTCACCGAGCGCTTCCTTGGCCAAAGCGCCAATCCCGCCCAATGTTCCGATCAGCTGCGTAGCCTCGATCGGGAACAATATCGTCTTGGCATTGGGCGAAGTGGCGAATTTTTCGACTGCCTTCACATAGTCCTGCGCGACAAAATAGTTGATCGCCTGCGCATTGCCGCCCGCGATCGCCTCGGACACCATCTGGGTCGCCTTGGCTTCGGCCTGCGCTTCGCGTTCGCGGGCTTCAGCATCGAGAAAGGCTGCTTCCTTGCGGCCTTCAGCCTGCAAGATCTGGCCCTGCTTTTCGCCTTCGGAGCGCAGGATTTCGGAGGCGCGAGCGCCTTCAGCGTCCAGAATATTGGCGCGTTTTTCGCGTTCTGCCTTCATTTGCCGCGCCATCGCGTTGATAATATCCTGAGGCGGGCGAATGTCTTTAATCTCAACCCGGGTAATCTTGATACCCCAGGGTGTCGTTGCATCGTCAATAACGACCAGAAGCCGACCGTTAATCTCGTCGCGCTTGGAAAGTGTTTCATCAAGGTCCATCGAACCCATCACCGTGCGCAAGTTGGTGGTGACGAGGTTGAGGATCGCATTGTAAAGATCATTGACCTCATAGGCCGCCTTGGCCGCATCGAGCACCTGGAAGAACACCACGCCGTCGGTGGAGATCATCGCGTTGTCCTTGGTGATGATTTCCTGACCCGGAATATCCAGCACCTGTTCCATCATGTTGACCTTGCGGCCGACTCGGTAAAGAAATGCGGGATAGAAATTGAAGCCCGGTTGGGCCGTGGTCGTGAAGCGACCGAAATATTCGATTGTATAGTGATAGCCCTGTCGGACGATCTTGATGCTCGCAAAAAGATAGATGATGGTGACCAATAGCACCAGCAGTAACAGTGAAACGCCCATTTCCATTCTCCTTCGCGAACCGTCTCATTATCATTGATTATTTGCGGGATAATGCCAAGGGAAAAGCGAATTATTTGCTTGAGCAGAAGGGTTGTAGTCGCAATGCGTATCATTGCCGTTTTGATTTTGTCGGGACTGGTTTTCTCCGGTGGGGTTCGTGCCGAGGCGATTGGCGAGGCGAACTTGCTCCGTCATATCGAGATCTTGGCGAGTGATACATTCGGAGGGCGAAAGCCCGGCACCCCCGGCGAAAACAAGACTGTAAACTATATCGCCACACAATGGGCGGCGGCAGGCCTGCGGCCCGCAGGCGAAAAAGGTTCGTGGTATACGCCAGTGCCGTTGGTCGAGCGTATAACCGAGACCTCGCAAATATATTTTTCAGACGGTTTTCGGGGCAAGATCGTGCGGTTGCGGCAGGACGAGATGATCTTGCGGAGCCGTGATCCGTATTTCCGGCAATCCAATATGCCGGTCGTTTTCGCTGGCTATGCCGATCCCGAGCAAGGACAAGGACGGTTGACAGTGGCCGGGAAACTTGTCCTGCTGCCGAGCAAGCCACCGCAAGGGAACGACGATGAGGCCAATTTTCGCGATCGCAAACTGCAGTTGATCCAGGAAGGGGCGGTCGGCGTGATTTCCGTCAATGACAATCAGGATCGCTGGCCCAGACTTCAGCGCTCGTTCCAGCGCGGTTCAACGACGTTGGCCGATCCGGAAAATCATGCGGCTCTCGAAGGATTGATCAGCTTTGATCAGTTCAGGAAATTGACCAAGCAATCCGGCATCAATGCCGAAACCTTGCTCGCTGACAGAGCCGCCATCTCGATCGTTGATCTTGGTCTGAGCGCCGACGCAACGGCCAGGACACAGGTTCGCCCCTATATTTCGCACAATGTCATCGGAAAGATTCCGGGCACCGATCCGAAAAGTGGTGCCCTGTTGTTCATGGGGCATTGGGACCATTTTGGGGAATGCCGGATCGAAGATCCGCTGGAACCCGGCAAGGACCGCATCTGCAATGGCGCGATCGACAATGCCAGCGGCATATCTTTGCTTATCGAAACCGCCAAACGCCTGTCCGGCGAAGAACATGATCGGGATATATATTTTCTGGCCACGACCGCCGAGGAAAAGGGACTGCTGGGTGCGCGGGCCTTCGTACACAAGCCGCCGATCGCGCTCGAAGAATATATTGCCGTCTTCAATGCCGACACCATCGCCCTTTCGGATGACGGGAAGACAATCGCGGTCATCGGGCTGGGACACTCCGACCTCGACGGGGATATCGAGATAGTCGCCGCACAGGAGGGGCGCGAGATTGACCGCAGTGGCAAAGCGGATGCGTATCTTGGGCGTCAGGACGGCTATGTTTTTCTGGAACGCGATATCCCGACCTATATGATTACCAGTGCGTTTGCCGATGAGGAACGACTTCAGGCCTATATCAACGGGCCCTATCATGATGTTAGCGATGAAGTGAACGACAGTTTGTTGCTGACGGGAGCCGCTGCCGACGCCAATTTTCATGTCGCGCTGGGTCGTTATTTTTCCTCGATTGGAACTTATCCCGGAATAGCCCCTAGCGGCGGGACCGATAACTGATTACATGGGCCGCCACAGAATCACATTCAGCATATCGGAAAGTGGCGGTCATGAGCAGGTCAGGCAAGCATAAAGAAATTCAATTGGGACTCACTTTTGACGATGTCCTGTTGCGGCCCGCTGCATCCGAGATCGTGCCGAGCCAGGCCAATACCAAAACTCGTCTGACCAAGTTAATCGGGCTCAATATACCGGTCCTCTCCTCCGCGATGGATACGGTGACCGAGTCGGATATGGCGATAGTCATGGCGCAAATGGGCGGCATTGGCGTGTTGCACCGCAACCTGACTGTGGCTCAGCAGACAGCCGCGGTACGGCAGGTGAAGCGCTTTGAATCCGGCATGGTCGTCAATCCGATCACCATCGCACCCGATGCAACCCTCGCAGAAGCGCAGGCGACGATGGAGCAGAACCGGATATCCGGCATCCCTGTGGTCGAGAAATCGGGCAAATTGGTTGGTATCTTGACCAACCGCGATGTGCGCTTTGCGGAAAATCCCAAACAAAAGATTTCGGAGTTGATGACAAAGGAAGATCTGGCCACCGTTCCTGCCGGTGTAAGTCAGGAAGACGCGCGGCGAACCTTGCATCAGCGCCGTATCGAAAAATTGCTCGTGGTCGACAATGACTATCGCTGCGTCGGCCTGATCACGGTCAAGGATATCGAAAAGGCGGTTACCTATCCCAATGCAACCAAAGACGCATCCGGCCGTCTGCGTGTCGCAGCGGCCTCGACCGTCGGCGAGAGCGGACTGGAGCGGACCGAAGCGCTGATCGAAGCGGAGTGCGATTTGATCGTTATCGATACCGCTCATGGCCATAGCGCGATGGTGGCGCGGGCAGTGGAAGACATCAAGAAACGGTCAAACAGTGCCCAGATCATTGCCGGCAACGTGGCGACGGCCGCCGCGACCCGCGCTCTGATTGACGCAGGAGCTGACGGCATCAAGGTAGGCATTGGCCCGGGTTCGATCTGTACCACCCGGGTAGTAGCCGGTGTGGGTGTTCCGCAGCTGACGGCGATCATGGAATGCGCGGAAGAAGCCGAAAAATCCGGTATTCCCGTCATTGCCGATGGCGGATTGCGGACATCGGGCGATGTTGCGAAAGCGCTGGCCGCCGGTGCATCCGCCGTGATGATCGGATCGCTGCTCGCCGGGACGGAAGAAGCGCCGGGAGAAACCTTCCTGTATCAGGGCCGTGCCTATAAAAGCTATCGCGGCATGGGCTCGGTCGGTGCCATGGCGCGTGGATCTGCGGACCGCTATTTCCAGCAGGATATCACCGACCAGATGAAGCTGGTGCCGGAAGGCATCGAAGGGCAGGTGCCGTTCAAGGGGCCGGCGCGCGACGTTATTCATCAGCTGGTTGGCGGTGTGAAAGCAGCGATGGGCTATACCGGCTCCGCGACGCTGGAAGATTTGCGCGAGCGGGCCGAGTTCGTCCGGATCACCAATGCCGGATTGCAGGAAAGCCACGTTCATGATGTTGCTATCACCAGAGAAGCACCCAATTATCCGACGCGTTAGGGCCTTTGGAGGTCTCAGGTGATCGATGCCAAGATTTTCCTGCTGATCTTTGTCTGGCCTGAGGGGCAGTCCGAGGATAATCCGCGTTGGATGAGTGATGCCTATTTGACTGTAGAGAGCTGCGAAGAGAGTGCTTTGAGGCTGAAGACGACGATAGCCACGGAATATGGGTCCGATGCCCGGCTGGAACATTTTTGTTTCCATGCCGACGATCGCTTGAACAAGTGACCCCTCCGGCGAGGCTACAGGCGGCGATAGAGCTGTTGGACTGGATCATTGCCGCGGCGCGGGACAATGGAGCGTCTGCGGATAATATTGCGAAGAAATTTTTCAAGGAACGGCGCTATGCCGGTTCGGGTGATCGCCGTGCCATTCGCGAGCTCGTTTATACCGCCATCCGGCGCTGGGGAGAACGGCCGAAAAATGGCCGGGAAGCCATGCTCGGTTTGGTGGCCGAACAGCCCGAGTTGCGAGAGCTTTTTACTGGTACTGCATACGGTCCCGCAGCGATCGGAGCAGATGAACCGGTAGCCAGCGGCGCGCAAATTCCGGATTGGCTGGCGGACCGGTTCGCCAGTCTGATCGACGAACCCGAACGCAAGGCGTTGTTCGATCGTGCACCGTTGCACGTCCGGGTCAATGGTCAGCGTTCCACGGATATGGAGGTCAAATCGGCATGGCCGGAAGCCGTCGCGCTGGCCCTTCCGCATGGCTATGAGCTTCCGACCGGGACCCAGCTGGAGGACAAGACGCTGTTCCGCGAAGGCGCGATCGAAATCCAGGATCTCGGCAGTCAGGCGATCGCTATGGTGGGTGCAGCTGCCAAGCCGAAGCTGGTTCTCGATCTATGCGCGGGAGCCGGCGGTAAGACGCTTGCATTGTCGGCCATGCTGCCCTCCGATAGCAGGATTATCGCGGCGGACACGGATCGCGGACGGCTGAGCCGGATAGAGCCGCGCAAGAGGAGAGCCAGTGCCCGGAATATCGAGACTATCTTGCTAGCACCGGGCAAGGAAATGGAATCGTTGCACCATCTGAAGGCCAGTTGTGATCTGGTTTTAATCGATGCCCCGTGTAGCGGAACGGGAACCTGGCGACGCAACCCCGAACTGCGCTGGCGGATGACACCAAAACGGCTCGCACACACTACAGAATTACAACAACGACTAATGGACCTTGGTAGCGAGATGGTGAAGCCCGGCGGACGGCTCGTTTACGCCGTTTGCTCGCTCCTTGATGCAGAAGGTGGCGAGCAGACGGACAAGTTTCTCGCGAGCCATCCGCAATGGCGGGAAATATCGATTGATTTGCCGATTGGCCGCCCATATCGTAAAGGTACTCTTCTCTCACCGTATCATGACGGAACGGATGGCTTTTATTTTACTTGCCTCGAAAAATTGTGATAGCAAAACATGTTAAGCCAGCATGCAGTTGAACCTGGCTATGGTCGCGAGAATCTATTGGAGCTGATTATGCGTTTTTCACCGGCCGTTGTCGCCTTGTCGCTTGTTTTTGCTACTGTTTCCAGCGCCAGTTTTGGCCAGTCCGCCGATATAGAAATCAAGCAGCGGTCGGTTGAATATATGCAGTTGGGTGAAGCAGCGCAAAAACGCGGCGAACTTGATCTTGCCGCGGATCTCTATGAAACGTCGCTGGTCGTCGACCCGCGCAATGGTTCGGCCTTCATCGCCTTGGCGCAAATCGCCCGGGCTCAGCAGTTGCCCGGCAAGGCGATCCGTCTTTACCGCGAGGCGCTCATTCTGGATCCTAATAATCTCGATGCCCTAGCCGGGCAGGGTGAGGCGCTAATCCAGCGCGGTGCGCTGGAAAAAGCCAGAGTAAACCTGTCCCGGATTGAAACCCTGTGCCGGTCGCGCTGTGCGCAGACCGACCAATTGGCATCAGCGATCAAACTGGCCGACCAAAAACCGGTGCTCTCGGCAGAAGCGGTCACGCCAAAGCCCCAAATCGGTGATGAAGAACCGGAAACAGAAACCCCCTGAGACGCCGTCCTTCGGGACAATCAAAAATCATAAACCAGAGTGGCGCGGCTGAGCGTATCGGTTTTGGCGCGGCCAACTGGCGGATTGGTCTCATGTTCGATGGTGTAGGAAAACCGCGCTGACAGCGCGCCTAGCAGCTTGGCGTCGAGGGCTGACGTGGCTGTAAAACTTGTGTTGTTGCTGTCGATGACAGTGATAGCCGAAGTGAATCCCTGTGCATCACTAGCCCACGTACCGCCGGAATCCTGCGAAAATTTGAGATTGTCAGAAATCTTCCAGTCAAAATCGAGCCCGAGCAAACCGGCAAGACTGCTTTTGGTATCGCCTCCAGCAAAATCGGTGATACGAATTGCCGGTCCGGCCTTGATGGCGAGTCTCATATCTTTGGTTTTGATCAGCTCGTAACCCAGCCCCCCCGATAAAGTATACCGGGCAGAGAACCCCTGGAAACGGTCCCGCTCATATTGGGCCAGGCCATATGCGTATAGTTTCTTGTTGAACTTGTAATTCGGTTCGATGGTGGTGCTTATCTGATCGCGCGTGGTTATACCTCGATTGCGTTCATAGTCGGCACGTGCCTGAAAGTTCATGCGCCAATTAACAGCATCTTTGACCAGCTTGATGCTACCAGTGAGGCCCAAATTTCTGGTGTTCCCCGTCGAACGAAAGCCGCCCAGTTCACCTTGCCCTTTCCAGTTTTCAAAGAAGCCTGCCTCTTGCTTCTCGCGTAGCGCTGCCTTGGCCTGCTCTGCCACTTGGGTATTATAGTCAGCCATGAGTGAATTAATCTCGGCATGATCATCGGGATTTGTCGCTTTGGCGATTTTCACAACAGCGAGTACATCTTGCTTGTTTCCAGAAGCGATCGCGGCATCAATCATTGCCTTGACGGGAGCGGGGAGCGCGGCGGCGGCCGGCGTAGAAAAGCTGGCCGCAAAGAGAATTGCGGTTGCTAACGCTAATCTGGACATAAATAAATCCTGAATATTGGCGATTAAATCAGCGGTTCAAACTCTTTTACAACCGCGCGATACAGGTCCCTTTTGAAGGGAACGATGATGTCTGGCAAGCCCTTCGGATCGGTCCATTTCCAGTTTACAAATTCGGGATGATCGGTCTCGATATTGATATGATCGTCCTGACCGGTGAAACGCATCAGGAACCAGCTTTGCCGCTGGCCGCGATATTTGCCTTTCCAGATCTTGCCGAGCAGTTCGTCGGGAAGGTCGTAGAGATATTCATTGTTGCTGCGACCGATAATCTGCACAAGATCGGCCACGACACCGGTTTCCTCCCGGAGTTCGCGCAAAGCCGCCGCTTCGGCGTCCTCGCCTTTGTCGATTCCGCCTTGGGGCATTTGCCAGGCGTCAGGATACTGGCTGTCAGCCGCGTCCAGTCTCTGGCCGACGAACACCTGGCCTTCCCGGTTTGCCAGCATGACGCCAGCACAGGGGCGGTAAGGGAGTTTGCTGAAATCGTTCACAGGCTAGCGAGCAATGTTTTCCACGCTGCAATCATTCTGTCCACATCCTCCACTGCCGACGGCACTGCCTTGCGGATATTGATGAAGCCATGCACGTTGCCGGACATTTCCATAAAATTAGTGTTCACGCCATGCCGGACCAAATCTGCGGCATATTCGCGGCCCTGGTCGCGCAGCGGATCGAGACCAGCGGTGACCAGCGCCGTTGGTGGTGATTTGGCAAGATCGCCAAGATAGGGCGATACGTGAATGTCATCGTCCTTCGGTGCGTAGTGGCCGTCGAAATATTCCATGCTCTCTTTCGTGAGCAGAAAACCTTCGGCAAATTCCTCCATCGATCCGCCCTCTGCATCCATGCGGGTCGCCGGGTAGATGGGAAATTGCGCGACGATGGGCACAGAAGCAGGATCGGCCGCCAACACTTGCCCGACCACCAAAGCAAGATTGCCACCTGCGCTATCGCCACAGGGAATCATACCGCTGATTTTCAGCTTGAGCTTCTCCTGGTAGTCCGCAACCCAACGCGTCGCGGCCAGACTGTCCTGCGGTGCGGCGGGGAAGGGGGCTTCCGGAGCCAGCCGATAATCAACCGCAATCACCGGCAGATCCATCTCCCGCGCAATATAGGTGCAGAAACTATGGTGCGATTCGAGATCGCCGATCACAAAGCCGCCGCCGTGATAGAAGATGATGGCGGTTGTTTCCGTGCTCCGTTCGGCCTGACTATCGTAAAGACGGAGCGATATGTCGCCTGCTGGACCGGGGCAGGAAAAATCCTCTATCCGCGCCAGATCGACCGCGTCCGCTTCCAGCATCGTCGCCATCACAGTGTACATTTCGCGCGCCGCTGCGGGTTCCAGCTCAGACATAAGCGGCTGGTCTGATTCCGCCAGCATCGTCAAAATCATTTGCACATCGGGGCGTACATAGGCGTCAGTCATTTCTCATCTCCAACCGTTTAACTGGTCGATTAGATCAGCCTGTGTTCACTAGGCAAGCGCTAATCGGGACGGGCCACCCAAACAAATGCTTTATCCCTATTAGTTTTTGTGGTTTGAAACACGTTGCATTGCTGCTCTAAGGGGCGTTGCGACTTAATAAGTAAAGGCACGGAAAATCCATCATGGCCACCGCAATAAAGCCAGAACACCCCAATAATCCCCCGCCCGACGGCGCCGAAAACGTCGTTGTCCGTTTCGCCGGAGATAGCGGCGACGGAATGCAGCTGACCGGAGGGCAGTTCACCCTTTCAACGGCTCTGGCGGGCAATGATCTGGCGACATTCCCGGATTTTCCTGCGGAAATCCGGGCGCCCCAAGGGACTCTGTTCGGTGTTTCCGCCTTTCAGATCAACTTTGGTTCGCGCGCGATTGAAACCGCCGGGGACGAACCGGATGTGCTGATTGCGATGAACCCGGCTGCGCTTAAAACCAATGTCCAGGCGGTCCGTCCGGGTGGACTGGTGATCGCGGATGAAGGCGAATTCGGGAAACGCAATCTCGACAAGGCCCATTATGACAGCAATCCTCTGGAAGACGGCTCGCTCGCCAAATGGCAATTGCTCAAGCTCAATATTTCGCAGCTGACGCTCGATGCGGTCAAGCCGTTCGGACTGGGCAACAAGGAAGCGTTGCGCTGCAAGAATATGTGGACGCTCGGTCTCGCCTTGTGGATGTTCGAACGCGATCGCGAGCCGATCGTTCAATGGCTGAAAAACAAATTCGCCAAGATGCCCGAAATAGCGGAAGCGAATATCGCGGCCCTCAACGCCGGTCATGCTTATGGTGAAACGGCAGAGATTTCGGGCGACGGACTGGGGGGCGGACATTTCACGCCGCATAAAGTTGCGCCTGCTCCTGCTGAACCAGGCACATATCGGACGGTAACCGGGGCGGAATCCCTGTCTCTGGGGCTGGTTGCGGGAGCGCGACTGGCGGGACTGCCGATGTTTTTCGGTGGCTATCCGATCACTCCTGCATCCGCGATCCTGCACCATCTTTCCCGCTTGAAAGAATTCGGGGTCACTACATTTCAGGCCGAGGACGAGATCGCCGCGATTACCGCTGCGATCGGGGCCAGTTACGCCGGTAGCCTCGGTATCACATCTTCTTCCGGTCCCGGCATTGCGCTGAAAGGCGAGGCCATGGGTCTGGCGATCATGACCGAATTGCCGCTGGTGATCGTCAATTCGCAGCGCGGTGGTCCCTCGACCGGGCTGCCGACCAAGACCGAACAATCCGATCTTTATCAGGCGGTCTATGGCCGCAATGGCGATGCGCCGATGCCGGTGATTGCGGCGCGGTCGCCCGAAGATGCGTTCTACTGCGCGATCGAAGCGGTGCGGATCGCGGTGCAATATATGACTCCGGTGATGCTGCTGACCGACGGCTATATCGCGAATGCGGCAGAGCCCTGGAAAATACCGGACGTCGATACGCTCGAGCGTTTTCCGGTCAGCTTCATGACCGATAAACCCGAAGGCCCGTTGCTGCCTTATGGCCGGGACGAAAAGCTGAAGCGGCCGTGGATCAAGCCCGGAACCCCCGGTCTGATGCACCGGATTGGCGGGATCGAAAAGGGCGTGGATACCGGTCATATCGAATATGGTCCGGCGAACCACCAGATGATGACCGAAATCCGGCGCGACAAGGTGCTGGGCGTCGCGGACAGTCTGCCCGATCAGGATCTTGCTTTCGGCAAGGTCGGCGCCAAGCTGGCCGTCGTTGGCTGGGGGTCGACCTTTGGCCCGATTCATCAGGCCGTCTCGCGCGCCGGCGCGGCGGGCAAGGATGTCGCGCATGTTCATATCCGCAACATCTGGCCGCTGCCGAAGAATCTCGGCGAGTTGCTCAAGAGCTTTGACCGGATCATCGTGCCGGAAATGAATACCGGGCAGTTGAAGACGATCTTGCGCGACCAATATCTGGTCGATGCGAAGCCGGTAAACAAGGTTTCCGGCCAGCCGTTTACCATCGCCGAAATTGCGGCGGTGATTGAGGAGAACCTGTCATGAACGAGATGACCAAAATCACGACCACGCTGAAAGACTGGGAAACCGATCAGGAAGTACGCTGGTGCCCTGGCTGTGGTGACTATGCAATCCTCAAGGCCGTCCAGCGGACGATGCCCGATCTTGGTGCCGATCCGTCCAAGACGGTGTTCATCAGCGGCATCGGCTGCTCCTCGCGCTTTCCCTATTATATGGAGACTTACGGTTTCCATACCATCCATGGCCGGGCTCCTGCGGTAGCGACCGGTGTGAAACTGGCCAATCCGGAACTCGATGTGTGGATCATCACCGGTGATGGCGATGCGCTGTCGATCGGCGGTAACCACACGATGCATCTGCTGCGCCGCAATCTCGATTGCCAGTTGATGCTGTTCAACAACGAAATTTACGGGCTGACCAAGGGCCAATATTCGCCAACCAGCCGTCAGGGCACGCATAGTCCCTCGACGCCTTATGGTTCGGTTGATCGACCCGCATCGCCCTGTGCCTTTGCGCTGGGCGCTGGCGCCCGCTTTGTGGCGCGCGGGATCGATATCCACAAGGGCCTGCCCGATGTGCTGAAAGCTGCGCACGCGCACAAGGGCACATCGTTCATCGAGATTTTCCAGAATTGCATCGTCTATAACAAGGATGTGTTCGAGGAATTTGCCGCCAAGAAAACCGCAGCCGATACCCAGCTGCATCTGGTAGATGGCGAACCGATGCTATTCTCAAAGGGCGCAAAGGGCATCACGCTCAATCGCAATACATTGCAACTGGAAGTCGTCGACGTGGTCGATGGCAACTGGCAAGCCGCCGGCGTGATCGTTCACGAGGTCACCAATCGTTCGGTCGCCCATATGCTGGTCGAAATGCAATTTGGTGAATTCCCGATGGCATTGGGCGTGCTCTATGATGATCCGCGACCGACGTTTGAAGCGGCTGTTGTGGCGCAGAATGCTGCGTCATCGGCGGGCAAGAAGCCTGACCTGCAAGGCTTGTTGAACAAGGGGCAGACCTGGACGGTGACCGAGGACGGGCCGGAACTGTAAAGGTTTTTGGCTCGCACGAAGACACGAAGCCACTAAGATGCGAGTGTGCACGATCTTGAGTCCATCGCCAAAATCTCCATTGATTGCGGGTTTCGCCTGCACAAGGATATTGGGCCGGGGGAGCTTGATTCCGTCTATGAAGTATTGCTTTTTGAAAGCCTGAAGGCAAAGGGGCTTTCTGTCGAAAGACAGAAGATCATTCCTATAACGTTCAGGGGCCGGGTTTTGGATGAGGCCTTTCGCGCGGACCTCATCGTCGAAAAGCGACTATTGATAGAATTGAAGTCTACCGAACGTCACTCGCCTGTTCATGCAAAACAACTGCTAACCTATTTGCGATTGATGAATTTGCCATTGGGTTTCCTGATGAATTTTGGCGCAGCCGCTTTCAAGGTGGGCGTCAAACGGCTGGCAAATAACTATTTCAGAGGCTAGGCAATGCAAATTCTTTGTGCCTTCGTGTCTTCGTGCGAGTCAAAAATTTGGACAATCTAACCCACAGTCTAGCCGGTGCGGTCCTCGGCCAGATGGGCCTCAAGCAGAAAACCGGCCTTGGCATGGCGACGCTAATCATCGCGGCCAATATTCCCGATATCGACGCGGTGGCGACTCTGCTTGGCGGGGTCCAGCATCTGGCGATCCGGCGCGGGATCACACATGGCCCGATCGCGATGCTGCTGTTGCCGCTGATGCTGACGGGGATCATGATCTGGTTTGATCGCTGGCAGACCAGGCGAGGGAAGCGGCCAGTGGACCGGTTGCCGATCCACAGGGGCTGGTTGCTTGCGCTGGCCTATATCGGCTGTCTGAGCCATCCTGCGCTGGACTGGCTTAACAGCTATGGCATCCGCCTGCTCGAACCGTTTTCCTCGCAATGGTTTTACGGCGACAGTATCTTCATTATCGACATCTGGATCTGGGCGGCGTTGATCGCCGGCTTGTGGATTTCGCGGCGACGGGAAAAAAAGGGAACTGGCAATTGGCAGCGACCGGCGTGGATCAGCTTTGTTGTGGTTTGCGCGTATATTTTTGCCAATGGTCTGATTACCGGCAGGGCGGAGGCAGAAACTGCGAAAGCGCTTGAACACACTATTGGGAAAGCGCCGGATTTGGTGGTGGCCAACCCTATACCAGTGATGTTTTGGAAACGTGACATGCTCTGGCGAATGGCGGCTTCTCCTGATTCTGACGCTCCCGGAGAGACACAGTATGGCGAGGGAAGCTATAATCTATTTAAGAGCGACAAGCGTATCCGGACTGATGTTTCTGTGAAAAACTCGATGCTCAATGAGCTAATTCAATATTCGCGAGATACCGACAAAGACGTCGACGCATTTCTATTCTGGTCGCGGTTGCCCATAATAAATGAAGATGAAGAGTTGGAGTCCGAGAAAGGAGTATCGATCAGGTTTGGTGACATGCGCTTTCGTGACCCGATTGTAGCCGACAGATTTTCTGTCCACTTTGTCGTTCCCTGGGATATCTTCATGGAGACAGCTGCTGAAAGAGGAAGGAAGGAAGGCGATATTGTCGAATGAAAAAGCCTAAAATCATCTGGTTCCGCCGCGACCTTCGCCTTTCTGACCAGGCCGCTGTCGCCGCTGCGGCTGCATCCAACGGCCCGGTTATTCCAATCTATATTCTCGACGACGAAACGCCCAAACACCGCTGTATGGGCGGAGCATCGAGGTGGTGGTTGCACCGGTCATTGGAAGACTTGGAAGCATGTTTGCAGGATTTGGGGTCGCGGCTGATCTTGCGCAGGGGGCCCGCCGCCGAGCATTTGGCCGAAATTGTCAAATCGACCGGAGCGGATGAGGTCCATGCGCTGCATCACTACGAACCGTGGTGGCGCAATGCGGAGCGGATGTTGGAGAAATCACTGGGCGATCAGGCTCGCCTGATCCTGCATGATGGCAATTATTTGCTGCCGCCCGGAACGGTAACCACCGGTGCTGGCACTCCCTATAAAATCTACACGCCCTTCTGGAAGGCGCTGCGCCAGCATATGCCGCCCGCGGATGGTGTGCCTGCGCCTGAGAAGCTTGATGCCCCGGATCACTGGCCGGACAGCGACAGTATTGAAGATTGGGACTTGCTGCCAACCAATCCGGACTGGGCGGCAGCCTTCGGTGACCATTGGCAGCCGGGTACTGCGGGCGCAGAGGCCAATCTAGAGGATTTCGCTGACAAAGCGGCAGAATATGACGAGGGCCGCAACCTGCCTTCCGAACAACTGGTGTCGCGCCTGTCGCCGCATCTGCATTTCGGCGAGATCAGCCCCGCGACGATCTGGAACCGGCTGGAGGGGCAGGGCAGCAAGGTCGAGACCTATCTCAAGGAGCTGGTCTGGCGCGACTATGCGCAAAATGTCATCGATCAACTCCCGCAATATGGCGGCGAGAGCTATCGCGAGAAAATGCGCGGCTTGCCGTGGCGCGATATGAACGATGCTGCTGTGCAGCAAGAATTCAAGGCCTGGTGCCATGGCAAGACCGGCTATCCGATTGTCGATGCCGGGATGCGCGAACTATGGGCGACCGGCTGGATGCACAACCGGGTGCGGATGATCGCGGCGAGTTTTCTGATCAAGCATCTGCTGATCGACTGGCGGGGGGGCGAGCAATGGTTCTGGGATACTCTGGTGGATGCCGACTACGCGTCGAACAGCGTCAACTGGCAATGGGTCTCGGGAACCGGTGTCGACAGCAATATGTTTGTCCGGATCATGGCGCCGCTCAGCCAGTCGGAGAAATTTGATGCCGGGGATTATATCCGCCAATGGGTTCCGGAACTGGCGGATATTGATGATCACTATATTCATGACCCTGAAGAATCCGGATGCAAGCCGGAGCATTATCCGGCTAAGATCATCGGACATCGCGAGGCGCGCGCACGGGCGCTCGCTGCCTATCAAGAGGTGAAATAATGGCTGATCGGATGAACGGGAAATTCTGCGTAGTGACCGGCGCTGCTCGCGGCATCGGCATGGCGATTGCGAAGGCCTTTGTCGATGAAGGCGCGACGGTGCTGCTTACTGATTGCGATGAGGAGACATTGGCGGCTGCCGGTGAGCAACTGGATTGCGAGACACTGGTTCTGAATGTGCAAGAGGAGGCCGAGTGGGTACGGCTTGCCGCTTTGTATCCGGTTGCAGATGTCGTCGTAAACAATGCGGGGGTGACCGGTTTTGAGCAGGGCGTTGCGCCGCATGACCCGGAAAATGCTTCGCTCGAAGACTGGCGCGCGGTGCACCGGGTCAATCTTGACGGGACCTTTCTGGGCTGTCGCTATGCGATCCGGGCGATGAAGGAAAAGGGCAGCGGGTCGATTATCAATATCTCGTCACGGTCGGGGCTGGTCGGGATTCCGGGCGCAGCGGCTTATGCATCCTCGAAGGCCGCGATTCGCAACCACACGAAGTCGGTCGCGCTTTATTGCGCGCAGCAGGGCTGGCAAATCCGCTGCAATTCGATCCATCCCGCCGCGATCATGACGCCGATGTGGGACCCCATGTTAGGCGAAGGCGAGGAGAGGGCGGCATCGGAACAGGCGCTGGTCCGCGACACACCGTTACAGCGTTTTGGCAGAGCCAGCGAAGTGGCGGCCATCGCGGTCCTGCTGGCATCCGACGAGGCAAGCTATATCACCGGATCGGAACTGAACATCGATGGCGGAATTCTCGCCGGGTCCGCTGCCGCACCGGGTCGCTGAACCAGGCCCTGACCCTAAGGGATAGTTCTACGTTGCCAAGCGCTTAGCGCTGGTCCATATTTGCGCTCATGAATGTCGAAACCCCCAGGCGCGGGCAGCATCTGCTGGATGCGCGCAAACGATTCGCCACAGGCGGCGGTTTTTTTGCGCGCCTGTTCGCGCCCGGCTTTCATCATATTCTCGACCGGATCGATGCCGGAATGGACCATGGCACGTTCGAGAGCAAGCTACCTGACGGTACCACCCGAATATTGGGAGGCCGTGGCGACGGGCCAATGGCAGAAATCACGCTGCACAGCTGGAACGCGTTGCTGCGGCTGATCAACAGCGGGTCTGCCGGCTGGTATCGGGCATGGGAACTGGGCGAGTGGGACAGCCCCGCTCTGGTGACGGTGTTCGATCTGTTCATCCGTAATCGCGACGGACTGAAAAATACCGGGAGAGCCTCGGGTTTTTTCAACTGGGTTGTCAGACGACGGCACAAGAAACGCGACAATGATAAACGGCGTGCGCGGCAGAATATTCAATATCACTATGACCTTGGCAATGATTTCTATCGTCTCTGGCTTGACGAAAGCATGAGCTATTCCAGCGCGATATTTACCGATGAAAAAGATGGTCTGGAGGAAGCGCAGCGCAACAAGATAGAAGCGATCGCGCAACGGCTAATGACAAGGCCGGGTGACAGCGTGCTGGAAATCGGCTGCGGCTGGGGCACGCTCTCGGGCAGTCTGGCGCGCGACCATGGTCTGGACGTAACCGGCATATCGCTGTCAGACGAACAGACGGCTTGGGCACGAGACCATCACCCCGAGGCACGGTTTCTGATTCAGGACTACCGGGATGTCGAAGGCCAGTATGATGCCATCGCCAGTGTCGAAATGGTGGAAGCGGTTGGCCAGCAATATTGGCCCGATTTCCTCGACTGCATATCTCGCAATCTGAAGCCCGGCGGTCGTGCGGCGTTGCAATATATCACCATCGCAGATGATATTTTCGACCAATATGCCGCTAGTGCCGATTTTATCCAGACCTATATATTCCCCGGGGGCATGCTGCTTTCGGAAAGCCGTTTCCGGGAGCTGGCGGAAGCGCGCGGCCTGCAATGGACCGATCAGAGTAATTTTGGCCTCGACTATGCACAGACCCTGGAAATCTGGCGCGAGCGGTTCGACGATATTGTCGAACGCGGGGCATTGCCTGCCGGGTTCGACGAAAAATTCGTCCGTCTGTGGCGTTACTATCTGGCCTATTGCGAAGGCGGGTTTCGGGGCGGCGGCATAGATGTCGCGCAGGTAACACTGATAAAAGAGAAATGAAAAAGGGAGAGCGGGATGATGAGGATTTTTGTAAAGCTGGCTATGCTGGGAGCTGCCTGCATAAGCCTGACGGCATGCGAACAGGTTCAGAAAGTCGCGGCCGATGCCGCCGGCTTGCCGACTGACGAAAACGTGCTGTTCTGGACCCAGGATCAACGCGACAATGCGTTCCGCCAAATGGAGGTGCTGACCACCACGCGGACAATCGAAGCCGGCGATAAGATTCGTGAACTGGCGGCAGGAAAGCCGCTACCCGCTGTTTTGCCAGCGGCTGATGGTGCCACCGGCGCAGGCCTGTCGATCGACGACTATATGGCCGACCAGCGGCTGGCAGGGCTGGTTATCTTGCAGGACGGCAAGATCCGGCTCGAAGAATATCGCATGGATTTCAGCAAGGATGACCGTTGGACCAGCTTCTCTGTCGCCAAGTCGCTGGTGTCGACGCTGGTCGGCGCGGCGATCAAGGACGGCTTCATCAAGTCGCTCGATGATCCGCTAACCGCCTATATCCCGGAACTGGCTGGCAGCGGCTATGACGGCGTGTCGGTCGAGCAGTTGCTGACCATGACCTCGGGCGTGAAATGGAACGAGGATTATGAGGACAAGAACAGCGATGTCGCCCGGTTCAATACGACCAAATCCAAAGACGGCGTCGATCCGGTCATCCTCTATATGAAGACGCTGGTTAACGAAGCCGAGCCCGGCACGCGCTGGCAGTATAATACCGGCGAGACCAATTTGATCGGTGTGCTGGTGGCCAAGGCGACGGGCAAATCGCTCTCTGAATATCTCTCTGAAAAGGTCTGGAAGCCCTATGGCATGGCCCAGGATGCGGTCTGGATCCTGAATGATGGCGGCAAGGAGATCGGCGGTTGCTGTATCTCGGCCACTACGCGTGATTTTGCGCTATTTGGACAGTTCGCGATGAATGGCGGGAAGATTGGCGAGACGTCTGTCGTTCCCGACGGCTGGTACGAGAAAGCCGGCACGAAACAGGCCGATATCGGGATGGATGGCCGTGGCTATGGGTACCAATGGTGGACCTATGATGACGGCAGTTTTGCCGCGCAGGGCATCTTCGGTCAGGGCATCTTCATTGATCCGAAGCGGAAGCTGGTGATCGCCAGCAATGGCAACTGGCCGCGTGCGACGCCGGATGACAAGAAGGAAGGCCGCGATGCCTTTTATCTGGCGGTGCAAGCTTATCTCGACGGGGAAGCGGCGCCTGTTAATTGATTGCTATCAGCTGATTGCGAATCGTTCGCCGGTTTCGAAATCGCCGGCCAATATCTCGACCAGCCGGTCGGCGACGACCGAGGGTAGCTTGACGCTGGCTGGATCTTCGCCCGGATAGGCGCTGGCGCGCATTTCGGTGCGGGTCCGGCCAGGATCGACAATTGCTGTACGAATCTTGCCCAAATTGCGCATTTCTTCACCATAGCTCAGCACAAGTGTCTCGAGCGCGGCCTTTGATGCGCCATAAGCGCCCCAGAAGGCACGCGGATCCTGGCCGACGCTGCTGGTGATCGCGAGCAGTCGTGCGTTTTCACTCTTGCGGAGCATCGGATCAAACGCTGCGATCAACGCCTGTTGTGCGATCAGGTTGAGGGTCAGTATCTTGTTGAATTCCTTGCCGTCAATTGCCGGAACCGGTCCCAGAGACCCCAGCATGGCAGCGTTGAGAACGAGCATATCGAGCCCATCCCAGCGGCTGGAAATCGCTGTAGACAGACGTCCGATACTGTCGCCATCGGTCAGATCTAGCGGAGCAATGGTCGCGTTGCCGCCGGCCTGGTGGATTTGCTCTTCGATCTTTTCCAGACCATCCGCACTGCGCGCGGTAATCACCACATGCGCGCCTTCCTTGGCCAATGCCAAGGCCGTTGCTGCTCCGATGCCGCGGCTCGCGCCCGTCACGAGCGCCAATTGGCCTTCAAATTTCATATTCAGTTCGCCGATTGCTTGAGACGTGGCAAATCGCCAGAGGGTTCATTGTCCCGACCCGAACCGGACGAATCCATGCGTTCGTTGAGCATGCTGAGCTGGTCCGGCTCTTCCTCGCCATCGCGGTCGGTGAGGGAGGTCGGATAAGCCCCGGTAAAGCAGGCATCGCAATATTGCGGCTGGATGTCATGACGGGTTTCTTCGCCCGCTGCGCGGTAGAGGCCGTCGATCGAAACGAAAGCGAGGCTGTCGGCCTGGATGAATTCGCGCATTTCCTCGATGGATTTTTGGGCCGCTAGCAGCTTTTCCCGTTTCGGCGTGTTCACGCCATAAAAACAGCTGTGCATCGTCGGCGGGCTGGCGATCCGCATATGGACTTCGGCCGCGCCCGCTTCGCGCATCATCTGGACGATTTTCAAGCTTGTTGTACCGCGCACGATCGAATCGTCGACCAGCACGATTTTCTTGCCATTGACCAGCGGGCGGTTGGCGTTGTGCTTTAGCTTGACCCCCAGATGCCGGACACCGTCACTCGGCTGGATAAATGTCCGACCGACATAGTGCGACCGGATGATGCCCAATTCGAAAGGAATGCCCGATTGTTCGGCAAAACCGAGCGCTGCGGGCGTGCCGCTGTCCGGAACCGGGATAACATAATCTGCGGTGACCGGACTCTCGATTGCCAGTTGGGCACCGATTCCCTTGCGCACGCTGTAGATCGAATTGCCGTTGACGATCGAATCGGGCCGTGAAAAATAGACATGTTCGAAAATGCAGGGCCGGGCCAGAGCATTGGCAAAGGGGCGATGGGAACGCAGTTCGCCGTTGGTGACAACGATGAGCTCGCCGGGTTCCACGCTCCGCACATATTCCGCGCCCACCAGATCCAGTGCAACAGTTTCCGAAGCAAAGACATAGGCTCCGCCGATCCGTCCCATCACCAATGGACGAATGCCCAGTGGATCGCGGCAGGCGATCATACCCTCCGCAGTCATGCAAATCAGCGAATAGGCCCCTTCGACCTGTTTCAGCGCGTCGATAAACTTGTCGAGCAATGTGCGATATTTGGACGTGGCAACCAGATGGATGATGACCTCGGTATCGCTGGTCGACTGGAAAATAGAGCCATGCCGCACCAGTTCGTCCCGCAATGCCAAGGCATTGGAAATATTGCCATTATGGGCGATCGCGAAACCGCCGGAAGCGAGATCGGCTTCGAGCGGCTGGATATTGCGCAACGTGCCTGCGCCGGTGGTTGAATAGCGAACATGGCCGCAGGCCGAATCGCCGCGCAACCGGTGAATGATCTCTTCGCTGTCGAAATTGCCTGCCACTGGGCCAAGCGCGCGATGGCTGTAAAATTCCTTGCCGTTCCGGCAGGTAATGCCCGCTGCTTCCTGCCCGCGGTGCTGGAGCGCATGCAGGCCGAGCGCGACCATTGCTGCCGCGTCCTCAATCCCTGCAATTCCAAAAACGCCGCACTCTTCCCGCAGCTTGTCGTCATCAAACGGGTGGGTTGTCAGCATATCTCACCTGGCTTGTAAATGGTCGGGCGCGGGATGTCAGCGATATAGGTATGAAAGGCGGCTTTGTCTGCCCCCAATGTCATAAAATCATCATATAGCGCTTATCGGCAGACAGGTTCGGCACCAATAGCGCCATTAGCCGTTGCGCATAGCCCGATCGGGTCTTAATTCACGGCTATGACAGATAGAGAAAATGATCGCGAAACCGGGACTGTGCTCCAGCCGAAATATGATTCGAACGGCTTGATCGCAGCGGTGGTCACCGATGATTCGTCCGGCGAATTGCTGATGCTGGCCTATATGAATGCCGAAGCGTTGCAATTGACGCAGGATAGCGGGGTGGCGCATTTTTATTCCCGCAGCCGCCAATGTCTTTGGAAGAAAGGCGAAACGTCGGGCAATATATTGTCGGTGACAGAGATGCGCATCGATTGCGACCAGGACGCGCTGTGGATCAAGGCTGTGCCAGCGGGGCCAGCCTGCCATACCGGCCAGAGCAGCTGCTTTTATCGCAAAATTGTCGACGGGAATCTGGAGCCGGTCACGTGAAGCCTGGCGTTGCACTGGTTTTTGCACTTGTGCTGGCGGGCTGTGGCCAGGGGCAATCCGGTCCCGAGGCAACGGACGCAGAGCTTTCATCGCTGGAACAGGCGGCGATTGATGCCGGCGTCATTCCCGATGTTCGCAAGGTGACGCTTTCCGGTGCTTTTGAACGGCAGAGCAATTTGGGAACCGACAGTTTCTGCGCGGTTGGCAATGATGAAAACGGCTATCAGGTCGGGATGATCGCGGTGTTCGGGCCGGAGAGCAAATGCGAGGGGATGGGGGAAGCCGAACGAAGTGGCGAAAATGTCCAAATCACCCTGAACAGCGAAGAAAAATGCAGCTTCACCGCGCGGTTTGACGGCGTCGAATTGAAGCTGCCGGGTGCTATGCCCAAAAGCTGCGCGAGCTATTGCAGCCCGCGCGCCGGTTTCAACGGCGTCAGTTTTTATCTGATCGGAGAGGGTGATGCGGTTGCCCGCTCTACCCGTGGCCGCGATTTCGAAAACCTGTGCCCGGGTAGCTAGCATTGACGTTTACGTTAGCGTAAGCTATATGGCGTGCATGTCGCAATCGCCAAACCATGCCGAAATTGACACGCCCGATCTGCAGAATCGGGAAGCCTATACGATATCCGACCTGTCGGCAGAATTCGGCGTGACCGCACGCGCTCTCAGATTCTATGAGGACGAGGGGCTTATCGCCCCGCACCGCAAGGGCCTGTCGCGTATATATACCAAACGCGACCGGGCGCGTCTTGCCTGGATCATG
Source organism: uncultured Parasphingorhabdus sp. (assembly GCA_965534715.1). Lineage (GTDB taxonomy): Bacteria > Pseudomonadota > Alphaproteobacteria > Sphingomonadales > Sphingomonadaceae > Parasphingorhabdus. The sequence goes on along the minus strand of CBETBW010000004.1, from coordinate 33,312 downwards.
CGGGCAAAAAATGTCGGTTTCAGCCTGATCGAAATCCGCGAAATGATCGATCTCTATGACGTCGGCGACGGTCGCAAGACCCAGATGGAGGTTACCGTCGAAAAATGTCAGGAGAAGGTCGATACGCTGAAGAAACAGCGCGCCGATATCGACAGCTCGATCAAGGAACTGACCAGCTTTATAAAGACTGTGCAGGACGCCATGGCGGACGCAAAAGCACAGCATCAATAGAGGATAGACGCCGGTAATGTCCGGCAGGCCCATTTGAGCAGAAAGTAGTATATCATGCCCAGTTACACCGCACCCATCGGCGAAGTCCGATTCATCCTGAACGAAGTTCTCAATCTGGAACAATATTCGAACGTCCCCGGCTTTGAAAACGCGACGCCGGAAATGGTCGATGCGATCCTGACCGAGGCCGGGAAATTTTCGACGGAAGTGCTTCATCCGCTCAATCAATCCGGCGACGAGGAAGGATGCACCCGTCATGAAGATGGCTCGGTATCTACGCCAAAGGGTTTCAAAGAAGCATATCAGCAACTTGTCGACGGCGGCTGGACAACATTGTCCGCGCCCGAAGAATTTGGTGGTCAGGGATTGCCTCGTGTGGTGGGCAATGCGGTCATGGAGTTCATGGTTTCGGCCAATCAGGCGCTGGAAATGTACACCGGCCTGACGCAAGGCGCCATTGCATCCATCCTCACAGAAGGCAGCGAAGAGCAAAAGCAAATCTACGCCACCCAGATGATTTCCGGCAAATGGACCGGGACGATGAACCTGACCGAAGCGCATTGCGGGACCGATCTGGGTCTCATTCGCACCAAGGCAGAACCCATGCCCGGTGGCAGTTATGCGATCACCGGTCAGAAGATCTTCATTTCTGCCGGTGAGCACGACATGGCGGAAAATATCATCCACCTTGTTCTGGCAAAGACACCGGATGCGCCAGATAGCTCCAAAGGCATCTCGCTCTTCATCGTACCGAAATATCTGGTCAATGAGGATGGTTCGGTGGGTGAGCGTAATGGCGTGAGCTGTGGTTCGATTGAAGAAAAAATGGGGATTCACGGCAATTCAACCTGCGTGATGAACTATGACGGGGCGACCGGCTATATGGTCGGGGAAGAGAATAAGGGTCTGCGCGCCATGTTCATCATGATGAACGCGGCTCGTTTAGGGGTTGGTCTACAGGGCTTGGCTCAGGGTGAAATCGCTTATCAAAATGCGGTTATCTATGCTGGCGATCGTCGTCAGGGCAGGGCGCTGACCGGAGCGCAGGACCCTGAAGAAAAGGCGGATACATTATTCGTCCACCCGGACGTGCGCCGGATGCTGATGGACGGCAAGGCATTTACCGAATCCATGCGTGCACTGGTTCTCTGGGGCGCATTACAGGTTGATCTGGCGGATAAGGCTGGAACCGAGGAAGAGCGCGAACTGGCCAATGACCTGGTCAGTCTGCTGACCCCCGTCGTCAAAGGCTATGGCACCTATATGGGTTACCAGATCGCGACGGAATCGCAGCAGGTTTATGGCGGACATGGCTATATCAGGGAATGGGGCATGGAACAGTTCGTGCGCGATGCCCGGATTGCGATGATCTACGAGGGTACCAACGGCATCCAGGCGATGGATCTTGTCGGGCGCAAGCTTGGCCAGAACGGTGGCCGCGCGGTACAGGCATTTTTCAAAGTGGTCGCCGACGAGATTGCCGAGGCCAAAGGCCACGAAAAGCTCTCCGGATTTGCCGAAGCGCTCGAAAAGGGCAACGGCGAACTCCAGAAAGCAACGATGTGGCTCATGCAAAACGGGATGACCAATCCGAACAACGCGGGCGCCGGCGCATACCATTATATGCACATCATGGGCATAGTGTCGCTCGGTCTGATGTGGTTGCGGATGAGCAAAGCGGCCCAGGCAGCCTTGGACGCAGGCACGGATAATCCGAAATATTACGAAGCGAAACTGGTGACAGCGCAATATTTCGCGGAACGTTTCTTGCCGGATGCCGGATCGCTCCGCCGCAAGATCGAAGGCGGCAGCGAGGCGATCATGGCACTGGACCCGGAAATGTTCGGGGTTGCCTGAACCGCTTGATCAGGCGGCTTCATTCTGCTCCGCTTGCTTGTAGGCCTCTTCCCACATGCCAAGATTTCGCCGGGCATCCTGTACAAAGGGTGACCGGCGAATGCCCCACAAGGCCAGATCATTGGCAAGCCGCCCGAGGAAGCGCATGGGGCGCTTCACTTGCACCAGCAGGATGACCCGGCGCTGATCGGTCCGGTTGTGCACTTCGTGATAATAGCTGTCATCGAACACCAGCCATTTGCCTTTTTCCCAGAACCGGTTGGTATCTTCGACCTGCATCACGCATCTTTCCGGTGCATCGGGGACGATCAAGCCAAGATGGCAGGTGACCAGTCCGCGGGTAACTCCGCGATGGCGGGGAATGACGGCTCCCGGCTCCAGGATCGAGAAAAAGGCAGAGTTGAGATCGGGTATCTGGCGCACCAGTTCGGCCGTTGCCGGAGCACGCGCGCAATTTTCCGGCACTTCATATCCATAGCCGAAAAGGAAGAACGAGCGCCAATTGCCATCGCCGGCAATCCGCGCGTGATCGGGCGAAATATCCTTTAGCGGTGGTACGGCATCGCGGTGGCGCAAGATTGAGGCGGCTTCTTGCGCGATAATCTGCGCGTTTTCCGCCAAGCGACTCGTCCAGTGAAAGGCACTGGCCTGAAGAAAAGGATCGGTCGGGATCATTGATTGGGTTGTCGATATTCTGTTCATCGCCCCACGCAGGCGTTTGCCAAGCCTTATAACAAGCGGCCGACTACTGGTGTCTGCCAACGCCGTGGAGGCTTCCTGAACCTTTTTCCTGGACATGGCTCGCAACCTTTCCGTTGAAGTGCCCCGGACCCGATTTTGTCACTATAACACAGAATGTGACGATTTTTCGACAAACTGATGCCAACAATCTGTCAACGGCAGCATCGATAACCGGATACGATAAAGGGTGTCAATTTGCCGATAGATTGCAGAAGACAGCCGTTTAGCGCCTCTTTGAACCATATGGTCGATGGCGGCTGGACCTGCAGCCACAGATCCGCCAGCACGTCGGTGACAGGGGAATGATATGCATAAGGAGTATATGCAATGCATTCCAACAAAGCCTCAAAACGCCTGCGCAGGATGACGCCCTATCTGATTACCGTCGGATTGGGGTTGTCGGTCGCAGCCCATGCCGCAGAACCCGAACTTTCGGATGACAAACAGTCTGAAATCCCGTCTCCCACCTTGGATACAGATGGTGATGGCATATTGGACGCCTGGGACCGCAGCGGTGATGGTCAACCGGATGCTTGGGATTCCGACGGCGACGGCCAGCCTGATCTGCTCGACAACGATGGTGATGGCAAGCCAGACTAGATTCTGGCCCTTGGTGAAACACCGGACCTAATATTGGTCCGGTGTTTTTTTGGTTTCAAACACTTCTTCAAACATGCTGAGCATCGCGGCTTTGCTTTGCCGGTCTGCCGATGCGTTATATCTGATCGCATCCATCGACCCTGAATGGCTCGTGATATCGGTGAATCCGTGGAGAACGCCTGAATAGATATGCATGTGACAATCGGCGCCGGAAATATCCATTTCTTCGAGAAATTCACGCATCTGCTTGGGCGGGACGAGTGGATCAGCCCGGCCATGGCAGACCAGGATGCGCGATTTTATCGCCCCTCGCTTGGCCGGCAGAGGCGTCGCCAGCAGGCCGTGAAAACTGACGACCAGAGCGATATCCTCGCCACCGCGGGCCATTTCGAGAACTATTTCACCGCCCATGCAGTAGCCGATCGCAGCGATCTGGTGATTGCCAAGCTTTGATCTTGTGCGCAATTCTGTGACCGCGCAGCGAAACCGGTCGCGATAATATTCCGGATCCGCGCGCAACTCGTTCGCCAGCTTGCGCGCTTCGCGCATGTCTTCGATGTAACCCTTGCCATAAACATCGCAGACCATCGCACTATAGCCCAGAGAGGCAAGCCATCTGGCCCGATCAAACATCTGCTTGTTCGGTCCGGCGATGGTCGGCACGATCAGGATGGCCGCCCGCGGATAGCGGCTGGGTTGAGCCAAATATCCGGACAATTCTATATCACCATGCCGATAGGTGAAATTCTGGACTTCGATGGAACTCATTCTTCGGGCAAAAACTCGGGGACGGACAGATATCGTTCGCCGGTATCATAATTGAATCCGAGGATCCTGGTCTGACGGCCCAATTCGGGCAGCTTCTGTGCAATTGCCGCCAGAGTCGCGCCGGATGATATGCCAACCAGCATACCCTCTTCCTTGGCTGCTCGCAGTGCCATGGCCTTGGCATCGGCCGGCTCGACCTGAATCGCTCCGTCGATGCTTTGCGTGTGGAGATTGCCGGGGATGAAACCGGCTCCAATGCCCTGAATCGGGTGCGGGCCCGGCTGGCCACCGCTGATCACCGGCGAGGCGGTCGGTTCGACAGCATAGACTTTCAAATGACTCCAATGCTGTTTCAGCACCTCCGCGACGCCTGTGATATGGCCTCCTGTGCCGACCCCGGTAATGATCGCATCAAGCGGATCGTCCTTGAAATCATTCAGGATTTCGATAGCAGTCGTGCGCTTGTGTACTTCAACATTGGCCGGGTTTTCAAATTGCTGCGGCATCCATGCATCCGGTGTCTGATCGGTCAGTTCCTGTGCTCGCTCGATCGCTCCCTTCATCCCTTTTTCTTTCGGGCTGAGATCAAAGGTCGCGCCGTAAGCGAGCATCAGCCGACGCCGTTCGAGCGACATCGACTCCGGCATTACCAGAACCAGATTATAGCCCTTGACCGCTGCGACCATGGCCAGCCCGACACCGGTATTGCCCGATGTCGGTTCGATAATGGTTCCGCCAGGTTTGAGCGCACCGGATTTCTCGGCGTCCTCAATCATGGCCAGGCCAATCCGGTCCTTGATCGATCCGCCCGGGTTGGAACGCTCCGACTTTATCCATACATTGGCATCGCCAAACAGGCGCTGCATCTTGATGTGCGGCGTATTTCCGATTGTTTCGAGAATATTATTTGCAATCATTATCCTGCACTCCTGTTTATCTGCTCATTCTTTTTTACCGGTTCCAGTTCATCCGGCGGATCAAATGTTCGGGCGGCGCCCAGTTGGGGAAAAAGACGCGCCCACAGTCCGGTAACCGCTATAGCACCCACTCCGCCGGCGACAATGGCCGCAATAGGCCCGACCAGCACGGCAAGGCCACCGGACAGAGCGTCGCCGAGTTCGTTTGACGCGCTGATTGTCATCTGGCTGACCGCATTCACCCGGCCCCGCTTGGCGTCCGGGGTGTGCAGCTGGATCAGCGAACTGCGCACATAGACCCCGAACATGTCGGCGGCTCCGCAGATCCCGAGGCAGGCCATTGACAGGTATAGATTTGTACTGAGCCCGAACCCGATCGTGCCCAGTCCGAAAACCGCCATCGCAACCAGCATGCTGTTGCCGACATTCTTGCTCAGCGGAGCAAAGGAGAAGATGAGGGCGACAATCACGGCGCCCACGGCCGGCGAGGCCGCAAGCAGCGACAGGCCGATTTCACCGGCGTGCAATATGTCTTTGGCAAACACCGGAATCATCGCCGTCGCGCCGGCGAGGAACATGACCAGCAGGTCAAGCGTGATCGCGCCGAGCACCAGCTTGTTGGTCCAGACATAGGCCATGCCGTCGCCTACCTGTTGCAAAGGCCCCTTGGTTTTGTCCGCCGGCGCGCGCGGCACCGGTCCGATCAGAAAAACCGCCAGTGTTGCCAGTGCATATAGGGCAGCGCAGATGAAATAGGGCAGCGCTGCGTCGACCTTGTAGAGCGGACCGGCCATGCCCGGCCCGGCGATCACGCCGACTTGCCAGGCGATAGTTGAGAGCGCGATGGCGCGCGGAATCGATGCTTTCGGGACCAGATTGGGCGCCAGCGAGGTGATCGCCGGGCCCAGGAAGGCCCGGCAGATACCGAGCAGCACGGCGATAATATAGATGGTCCAGAGCGTTATGCCGCCGGACGCGGTCATCAGCCCTAGCGCAAGCGCAATCATCGCCTGCGCAGCCAGCACGATGCGCGCAATCCAGCGACGGTCCATATGATCGGCGACCCATCCGACCAGCGGCGTCAGGATGAACAGCGGCACGAATTGCAGCAACCCGAGCAGACCCAATATTCCTGCTGATGCGCTGATTCCCATATCTTCGCGGGCCAGATTATAGGCCTGCCAGCCGAGGATGAGCATCATCGCATAAAGCGCAAACATCGACGCCAGTCGTGAGAACCACAAGTAGCGAAAATTGGGTATGCTAAAGGGATGTGGTGCAGCGCTGGTCACAGATTATCTGCTAGCGATTGAAGGAACGTGCCGCAATCACTTCGTTCCCGCACGGAAAGATTTTTACGAAAGTCGGTTCGTCGAATAAGGCTGGCCAAGTCACTGGCGATTATGCCATTCCGGACCGGCAAAAATAAAAGAATGAACACTCCCCGGGAGAGAATGATGAAGATGCGAAATCTGATGCTGGCGGTATCGCTGGCCGCCTTGACGGTGACCGGATGCAAGAAGATCGAGGACGAACCGGTTGCAGCAATGCAAATTGACAAAAGCGGTGCCTGGGGCGGCTATCTTTCGAACTTTCTTGACGGCTATTTCCCGGTCAATCCGACCTTCGCGGTCTATCAGGGCAAGCATGAATTTGATGGCCAGCTTCCCGACTGGAGCGAAGAAGGCCTTAAAAAAATGGTCGATATCCGCAAGCAGGCGATTGCGGATACGCAGGCGATTGATGCCGGTGATCTGAGTGAAGCCGAACAATTTGAACGGGACTATCTGGTCAGCGTGATGGAAGGCGAGCTTTTCTGGCTGGAAACCGCCGACTGGCCGCATAAAAATCCGGCTTATTATGTCGGAGCGCTGGACCCCAATGTCTATATCGCCCGGCCCTATGCCGATGCCGCGACACGAATGAAGGCGTTTATCAAATATGCCAGCGCGGTTCCGACCGCAGCTGCTCAGATCAAGGAAAATCTGCAGCTGCCGCTGCCGGAAAGCTACCTCAAATATGGTCAGGCCGGATTTGGTGGTTTTGCGGATTATTTCACCGGGGACGCGAAGGCGGCCTTTGCCGAGGTAAAAGATACCGATCTGCAACGACAATTTGATGTTGCCGCCGCAGCGGCAGCAGCGGCGATGAAGGACTTGGCCGGCCATATCGGTTCGGTCCCGGCGACCAAGGACGGATATGCTCTGGGTGCCGAGAAATTTGCGGCAATGGTGAGCAAGACCGAGGGTGTCAACATCTCACTCGATGAACTGGAGGCGATTGGCCGGGCGGATCTCAAACGCAACCAGGCGGCTTTGGCCAAGGCTTGCGGTGTCTTTGCGCCGGGCGCGACTATCGTGGACTGTTTCGCAAAAATGGCGGCGAACAAGCCCGAGAGCGGACCGGTGCAGGAAGCCCGCGATCAATTGCCGCCGTTGCGGGAATTCCTGATCGAGAAGGACCTGGTGAGCATTCCCGGCACCGAAGTCGCTCAAGTCGAGGAGTCACCACCCTATAACCGGCAGAATAGCGCCTATATCGATATACCAGGCCCCTATGAAACAGGCCTGCCGAGCGTCTATTATATCTCGCCGCCGGACCCGTCGTGGGACGAAGCAACCCGCGCCGCCTATATCCCGGGTAAAATGGACCTGCTCGGAACCTCGATCCACGAAGTATGGCCCGGTCATTTTCTCAACTTCCTGCACAGCAATCGCGCAAAATCGATTTTCGGAAAATTGTTTGTTGGTTATGCCTTTGCTGAGGGCTGGGCGCATTATACCGAAGAGATGATGGTGGAAGCCGGTTTGCACGATGGCGATCCGGAAACCAAAATCGGCCAGCTGTCCAACGCTCTGCTGCGCAACTGCCGCTACCTGTCGGCCATCGGCCTGCATGCGCGCGGGATGACAGTGGAGCAGAGTCTCGATATGTTCCAGAAGCAATGCTATCAGGATTTCGGTAACGCAACCCAGCAGGCGGCGCGCGGAACTTATGATCCGGCCTATCTCAACTATACGATGGGGAAGCTGATGATCCGCAAGCTGCGCGAAGACTGGACCAATGCCAATTTTGCCGAACAGAAGGCCCGGGAAAATGGCGCAACCGCTGGCTGGAAGGAATTTCATGACGAGTTCCTCAGCTATGGCGGACCGCCGATTCCTATGGTGCGCAAGGCGATGATGCAGGAAGCCGAAGCGAAGGCGGTTTTCTAGGCTTTTCTGAACTAGCGGCAGATGGAAATGACCAGATAGGGGCGCCTGCATGAGCGGGTGCCCAATCCGGCCCGTTAACGCTGCCGTTTAACATTCCCGCCGCCGTCGTACCGCTGCGGGACGGCTGGAAAATCGGCAATTTCCGGTCGCAAATCCGTGGTAAATACTCCCTTAACGAATGGAGTATTGGTGATGGTCGAGAAAATCGCATATCGGGTGAGCGCAACGGTTCTGTTGATGACCGCACTGGCGGTTGTTGCGCTACTGGCAATGGGACTGACCCGCGCTGAAGCCGATCTATCTTCTGCGCTGTCGCCGGCAGCGGTTGCCGAGAATGCGACTCCGGAAGCTGTTGTTCAGAACGTATCCGCGCTTGAGCAAAACGTGACGAATCCGGTCGAAATCGCCGAAAAATTGCCTCTCAGTGACAAGTTCGTGGTCAAACGCATCCTCCAGATCGACGAACCTTTTGTGCATGGCTATTATAAATGGGATGATGAAGGCGTGCCGGCGGGCGAGCTGGTGGTAACGGTCGATCTCAAGGCCGAGAGTATTTCCGTTTTCCGCGCCGGCTACGAAATCGGTGCGGCGGTGATCACCTTTGGCGATTCCGAAAAACCGACTCCGACCGGGGTCTTCCCGATCACCCAGAAGAGCAAGGACCATGTCTCCAACATCTATGGTTCGCCGATGCCTTATATGCTGCGGCTGACCAACGACGGGGTTGCGATCCATGCTTCCGACGTCAAATGGGGCTGGGGGACACGCGGCTGTATAGGTGTGCCGCTGGAATTTGCGCGGCAGCTGTTCGAACAGGTCAAGCTGGGCGACCAGGTGATTGTGACCGATGGCAAGATGATGGGCGTCGGCGACGCCATTTTGTAAGATCTGGCGCGGCCGGCAAAATCCAGCAAATCATCGGTCCACCCTTGGGCCATGACCCCAATATCGTCAGAAGCCCGCAAGCCTTACAATAGCCTTGTTCCCTTCCTATATGCCTAATACGCCTTTGTGATTGCGAGAGTGCAATCTTGATCGGCATTGCCTCTTCACGCTCAGAAATGACTCTGACCGGCTTTCCTGAGGCAGGACATCATTCGCAGCGCTATTGTTTGAATTTGTTCGCCGACAGTCGATCCAATCGGTCGCCTCCTCAAGGCGAACCCACTGGCTCCCGACTGAAAATCACTTTGTAAGGAAAATATCATGGCCAAATCACAGAAAAAATCCAACCGCGAGGTTCGCAAGCCCAAGGCCGAGAAGAAAAAGACCAATGCGTCCAATCCATCGACCAAGTCCGGCGTTGTGCCAGGTCTCGACAATATCAAAAGCAATCGCGGGACATAGCCCGAAAAAGAGGACAGTAACGATGCGCGTAAAAGCCGCTACATGCCGTGAGCAAGAGGCGAGGCAACTCGATCTCGCCGCCAACGACCCATTGGAGAGCCGACGCAAGGTCGCTGCGGCCGCCGCGAAGGCGTGGGGTCTCGAAGCGATCCAGGCTGAAAAGCGCGAGGCCGGTCACGTGAGCCCGCGCGACAAGCTCGACGCGGAAATCACGTCTGAATTTGCCGAGGAAACCGAAGCCGACGCATTGCAGGGCGGGAACTAAAATGGAGCTTCGTCTGATAATTGCTTATGGTTTGATTGCGCTGATGGTGGTCGGGATAAGCACGCTTGTCGTTGTTGTTCGTAAGAAGAGCAAGGCGCGGCGCGGCGGGTATTGAAAAATACTTGTCGCTTGGTTCGATTCGTCACGATAAAATGTTCCCCCACGGGCTTCTCGTTATTTAATTCCGGTTTCTATCCGAAAGATATCGCTGGGCAATTTTGGTGATGTAAAGCCGGTCGGTGGAGGCGTAAGCGAGGTCAGGATTGATTACGGGCCGGGTTACCGACTCTATTTCGTACAGCGCCGGAACGGCGATATCGTCATCCTGCTGTGCGGTGGAACAAAGAAAAGGCAGGGTGACGATATCGCCCGGGCCAAGGAAATGGCGAAAAACCTGTGAGTATCGCGATGGCTGATAAACTGGAACTGAAACCCTGGGATGTAACCGAGTATCTCGATAGCGAAGAGATGATCGCCGAATATCTGGCGGTGGTTTTCGAGGAAGGCGATGCGGAACTGATCCGGGTAGCGCTCAATGATGTCGCGCGCGCGCGCGGGATGTCCGAGCTGCAAAAGGAAACCGGTCTCTCCCGCTCGGCTCTCTACAAGGCGCTGGGTGAGGGCGGCAATCCGACGCTGGATACGCTGCTGGCGATTATGAAGGCGCTGGGGGTGAAGATTTCGGTGGTGGGGTGAGGCTTCAAGCCCCTCCTCTTCAGAGGAGGGGTTGGGATTAGAGTGGTTTGCGGTGAACCTGCCGAACTACGCCTCTCTTCGAGAATGGTCCTTCGACAAGCTCAGGAAGAACGGAATATTCGGTTCAGGGCGAACGAAAGTGCGGGTTCGATACGAACCGGAATTGTTCAGGCCACCTCGACAAAACTATCCAGTACCCGCTTGCTGCCGCTCTTCTCAAACGCGATTTCCAGCTTGTTGCCTTCCTTTACCATCACTTCGCCATAGCCGAATTTGGTGTGGAAGACGCGCATGCCGACGGTCACATCGTCGCGGCCCTTGTTGCCTAGCGAGACTGCGCTGCGGCGGGCTTCCTTGATGTTTCTGGGGGTTTTGTCAAAGCCGGAGGAGGCGGCGCGCTGCCAGCCGGGGCCGCGTTTACCGGCTCTGGTCGCATTGGCTGCGGCCAGATGGGCGAACGGGTCGTCATTTTCGCTCCAGTTTGCGCGCCACAGGCTTTCGCCACCGCTCATGCTGCTTTCATGTTCGACATGGTCCTCGGGCAATTCCCCGATGAACCGCGACGGGATCGAGCTGTTCCACTGGCCGTAAATCCGCCGGTTGGCGGCGTGGAAGATCGTGCATTTCTTGCGGGCGCGGGTGATCGCGACATAGGCGAGGCGGCGTTCTTCCTCGAGGCTGGCATTGCCGCCTTCGTCGAGGCTGCGCTGTGACGGGAACACGCCTTCCTCCCAGCCGGCGCAGAAAATATGGTCATATTCCAGCCCCTTGGCGCCGTGCATCGTCATGATCGTGACCTTGGCATCGTCGTCGCGCGCGTCATTGTCCATGACCAGCGAGACATGCTCGAGAAATTCGCCGAGCGTTTCATATTCTTCCATCGCACGGGCGAGTTCGGTGAGGTTTTCAAGCCGCCCGGCGGCTTCGGTGGAACGGTCAGCCTGCAGCATCGTCGTATAGCCGCATTCATCGAGAACGATCCTTGCGAGTTCGGCATGATCGGTGACGCTGGCCAGTTCCCGCCAGCGCGCAAAATTGCGCATCAGTTCGAGCAATGTATTGCGCGCGCGGGGTGCCAGTTCGTCGGTATCGCAAATGCTCAGCGCGGCAGCGGCCATCGATATGCCTTGACCGCGGGCAAGGCGGTGGACTTTTTCCACAGTCTTATCCCCAAGCCCGCGCTTTGGCGTATTGACGATCCGTTCGAAGGCGAGGTCGTCGGCGGGCTGGGCAATCACCCGCAGATAGGCGAGCGCATCGCGAATTTCGGCGCGCTCGTAGAAGCGGAAGCCGCCGACAATCTTGTACGGCATGCCGATCGAGATGAAACGATCCTCGAATTCGCGGGTCTGGAACTGCGCGCGGACGAGGATCGCGATATCGTTCAGCGACACCTGTTTGAGCTGCTGCAGTGCCTCGATTTCATCGCCAGCGCGCCGCGCTTCCTCCGGGCCATCCCAGACCCCGATGACCTGCACTTTGTCGCCTTTGGTTTCTTCGGTCCACAAGGTTTTACCGAGACGGCCGCTATTATGGTTGATCAACCCGGATGCGGCGGCAAGAATATGGGGCGTGGAGCGGTAATTCTGCTCCAGCTTGACCACTTTGGCTTCCGGGAAATCCTTCTCAAACCGCAGGATATTGGCCACTTCCGCGCCGCGCCACGAATAGATCGACTGGTCGTCGTCGCCGACGCAGCAGATATTCTGGTGGCTCTGGGCGAGCAGGCGGAGCCAGAGATATTGCGAGCTGTTGGTGTCCTGATATTCGTCGACCAGGATATATTTGAACCGCTCCTGATAGCGTTTCAGGATATCCCGGTCGGTCTTGAGCAGGTTGAGAATATGCAGTAGCAGGTCCCCGAAGTCGCAAGCGTTGAGCGCGATCAGCCGGGCCTGATAGGCGGCGTAAAATTCCTGGCCGCGGCCATTGGCGTAGCGTTCATTTTCATTGGCATCGAGATCTGCGGGGTTTAGTCCGCGATTCTTCCATTGGTCGATCAGACCGGCGAGCATCCGTGGTGGCCAGCGTTTCTCGTCGACTTCGGCAGCCTGGATAAGCTGTTTGAGCAGCCGGAGCTGGTCATCGGTGTCGAGAATGGTGAAATTACTCTGCAGGCCTACCAGTTCGGCATTTTGGCGCAGCATTTTGGCGCCGATGCTGTGGAAGGTGCCGAGCCACGGCATGCCTTCGAAGCTTTCGCCGACGATGGTCGCAATCCGCTCCTTCATCTCGCGGGCAGCCTTGTTGGTGAAGGTCACGGCGAGAATTTCGCTTGGCCATGCCTTGCGGGAAAATACAATATGCGCGAGCCGCCGGGTGAGGGCGGCGGTTTTGCCGGTTCCCGCTCCGGCGAGCACCAATACGGGGCCTTCGGTCGTGAGTACGGCTTCGCGTTGCGGCGCGTTCAGGCCACGGACGTAAGGAGGATCATTCTCCTGCGGGTTTTTGACAGTATCGGTCACGCGTGAACAGTTAGGGAACATCGCAGCGGGCGGCAAGACCAATATCTATTTTAACATGACCCAAAGGACAGGTTGAATAATATGTTGCGACGCACCATTTATTAACTAATGGACGCCAAAGCATCCCCCACGGAGTATGAAATGAGCAAGAGACTGACCACAAGCGCGATTGTCGCTACCCTGTTGATGGCCGCTACCAGCTTTTACAGCATCACGCAGCACAGCCAGAATGAAACAGCTTCGCTGACCGTTCTGATGGGCGGCTAGATCCCTGCGGGGCGCAGGATATGAATCCGCGCCTTGCTGCTATTACGCACGCAATCCAGACTAAATCCCTTCACGACAACCTCTTCGTTCCTGCTGGTTTCGATAGCGATCCAGCTTGATGGCGCGAACCAGCCGTGGCGGCCCAGCTTGTCCAGTGCTACCGCGCCGGCACCCGATTCATAGGGCGGGTCCATCAGAATGAGATCATAGGGTTTTCTGGCCTGGCCGAGGTGCAGGACGGAACCGATCCGGACGTCGGCATCGGCGCCCAGCGTTTCGATATTCTTCTCCAGCGCCTTGATCGCATCCCGGTCTTGCTCGACAAAAGTGCAATGGGCGGCCCCGCGAGACAGCGCTTCCAGACCCAGGGCGCCGGAACCGGAAAACAGGTCGAGTATCTGCAAATCTTCAAAATCACCCAGTCGGCTGGTCAGCATCGAGAATAGCCGTTCGCGGGTTCGGTCGGCGGTCGGACGGGTTATCTCGCCCTTGGGCGCGACGATATTTCTGCCCCGCCAGTTGCCTGCGATGATGCGCATTTCAGACCGTCCGTTCCGAGCTTGTCGAAGGACCATTCCCGCCAACGCCATGTGCTTCGACAAGCTCAGGACGAACGGATTTGGTACCGCAGCCCGTCACTTCAGAATCTTGCAGACGTGGTTCGACAGGCTCACCATTAACGGTTAGACGCGATCCCTGGTTCATTTCAATGACTTGCGAAACTGCACCAGATCATGCTGCCGTACGACCTCGATCTCGCCCTTTTCCAGATCGCCGAGCACAAACGGCCCGTAGCGGGTCCGGATCAGGCGGGATACTTCCAGGCCGAAATGCTCCAATACCCGGCGGACTTCGCGGTTCTTGCCTTCAGTCAGGGTCATTTCAATCCACTGGTTGCGCCCGGTGCGGCGTTCGAGATTGGCGGTGATCGGGCCGTAATGCATGCCATCGATGGTGATCCCGCGATAGAGTTCCTCGAGCTGATTCTGGCTGATTTCGCCGAAAGTCCGCGCCCGATAGGAGCGTTCAATGCCATTTTTCGGCAGTTCCATCTCGCGCTTGAATTCACCATCGGTGGTCATCAACAATAGACCTTCGGTGTTCATATCGAGGCGCCCTATGGGCATGACCCGCTCCATATCCTTGGGTAGTACATCGTAGATCGTCTTCTTGCCGGAAAAATCGCGTTCCGCCGTCAGATAGCCATTGGGCTTGTGAAAGCGGTACAGCTTGGCAGGCGAAGGTTCGGCGACCGGCTTGCCATCGACCGTGATCCCGGTCAGATTCTTGAGTAAAAGCGACGGATGTTCGACGAGATTGCCGTCCAGTGCAATCCGTCCCGCCTCGATCATCCGTTCGATTTCGCGCCGCGATGCCACGCCGGCGCGGGCAAGAAGTTTGGCAATCCGCTGCCCTTCGCGAACTTTATCGGATTGCGGTGTCGGCGTTGCCGCCGGCTTTGCTCCGGGGGTCGGTTTTGCGCGATATATCTTGGGTGTTTTCTCTTCGGTCATGGCCAATACGCATGGCCGAAAAAAGCGCTGGCTGCAATCTGTAACCTGTGGTGTGATAGCCCCGAATATCTATTGTCATCCTGACGGAGTTTCAAATGAGCAAGATTATCCTGAGTGCATTGATTGGCGGATCGGCCATCGCCGGTTTCGTCGGCGCTCAGCTTGCACCGGCATCCGCTGTCAACTCGGCTCAGGTGACGACGCCCGCAAGCCGTTCCGATGACGCCGAACGCTCCAATCCGGTCGTCGTCGAGCTTTTCACCAGTCAGGGATGTTCGTCCTGTCCCCCCGCAGATATGCTGGCCAGACGGCTGGCAAAAGACGACTCCCTGCTGGTGATCACGCGGCCCGTAACCTACTGGGACCGGCTCGGCTGGAAAGACACGTTGGCGCGGGAAGAAAACACGCAGCTGCAGCGCGCTTATGCTGGCAAGGGCCATGAAGGATCAGGGGTCTATACCCCGCAGATCGTTGTCAACGGCGGCGGTGGTGCAGTGGGTTCGCGGGAAAATGATATCCGCTCGCTGGTTCGGCGGGCCGACCGGTCCGGTCCCCTGATCAATGCTGCCACCGATGCAACCGGTGGGATGGTTGTTACCATCATCGGTAAATCCGATTATCTGGCCGGCGTTTCACTGATCGCGCTCAGTTCCTCCGAAACCGTGCGCATCGGGCGCGGCGAAAACGGCGGGCGGACTGCGCATTATGTCAACGTGGTCAAGGCCGAACGAACTTTGGGCAGCTGGCGCGGCAGTCCGATGCGCCTTGCTGTGCCGTCTGAATATTTGAACATATCTGGCGCGGACAAATATGCGATTGTCGTTCAGCGCCCCGGCGCTGGGCCGATTGTCGCGGCCAAGCTGCTCGATATCTGAGGCTCTTCAAAATCAAGCTGGCATTCAGGTGAATAGGCGCTAAAGATTCTCCCGGTTCGAGGGAGAGTTTGGCGTGAGTGAGCAAGCAGCAAATTTGGGATGGCGCGGATATCTTCCCGCCGGAGTGCGCCCGTACAGCGAAGCGGCTCCTTTGGCAGCGCTTTTTCTGGGCATCTCCTCCGCGCTTCCGTTGACGATGATCGCGGCTACTTTGACAACCCGTCTGGCGCAGGCAGGTATCGAAAAATCTACCGTCACCGCATTTGCGCTGACCTTTCTCGCTTATAATTTCAAGTGGCTCTGGGCGCCGATCATCGATGTGGTGAAACTGCCGCTTATCGGCCGTGTCGGACAAAGACTATCCTGGCTGATCGTCACTGCGGTTCTGTCCATGGCAGCGATTATCTATCTCGGCTCGCTTGATCCTGCGAAGGATATCGCCGCTGTCGCGGTTGCCGCCATAATGGTCGGCATAGCGGGCGCAACATTTGACGTCGTGATCGATGCCTATCGGATCGAACTACTTGAACCCGAGCAGCTTGGTGTCGGTTCCGGCATGTCGCAATATGGCTGGCGTATCGGTGCGGCAACCGCGGGTGCCGTGGCGCTGGTGGTAGCGGCGCGGACGAACTGGTCGATTGCCTATTATGTCTGTTCGCTCTTCGCGCTTTTCGCCGTCATCGTCGGTCTGATCATGCGGGAACCGGCCCGGCGACAGGAACCCATGGCCCTGAAAGGCCCACTGGAAGCGGCGAAAGCCTATGTCAGTCCGCTGGTGGAGTTTTTCAAACGTTCCGGCGCGTTGATCGTTTTACTGTTCGTTCTGGTCCACAAAATCGGCGACACGCTGGCCAATCTGACCTTCCGGCTGTTGTTCGAAGACCTTGGCTTTACCAATGACGAGATCGCTTTTTACGATGTCAGTCTGGGCTTCGTCGCCTTTCTGATCGGGATTTTTATCGGCGGTCTTGTCTATTCGCGATTGGGCATGAAAAAGGCGGTCATGCTGAGCCTTATCCTGATGGCGGTCAGCAACCTGTCTTTTGCCGCACTTGCCGCTGCAGGGCACAGCAATTGGGGCATGGGGGGAGCGATTGGCTTTGAAAATTTTGCCAGCGGTGTCGGCGGGGTGGCTGTGGTCGCCTATCTGTCAGCGCTGTGCAATCTGCAGTTTACCGGAACGCAATTCGCCCTGTTGTCGGCGGCGGCGAGCATATTGGGTCGTTTCCTGACCGGGACAACGGCGGGTTCGTTGATCGAGGGCATGGGCTATGTGAACTTCTATCTGCTCACCACATTGGCGGCCTTGCCCGGCGTGATCATGTTCTGGTTGATGATCCGTTGGGGATTGGTCGACCGGTCATTGGGTACGGCGGGATCCGTGCATGCGGATGAAACGCCGGATTAATCCGGCACCTGCTCGTTTGCTCCCAGCACCTCGCCAGCCAGATAGAGCGAACCCGCGATCAATACGGTCTTGTCGGGGCCCAAGCTAAGGGAACGAAGCGCATCTGCAATATCGGTCGCTTCCGTCGTCGGCGCATCCACCTCCGGATAGGCGCCGAGCGCGTGCGATTCATGGCCGGGAACCCGGACCACCGTCAGGCTCGCCAGCTTCTCCTTCAGCGGCGCGACAATGGCGGCGGGATCCTTGTTCGACAGCATCCCGATCACCAGATCGATCGAGCCTGCTTCATAGTCCGCGAAATATTTGGCGAGCGCCAGCCCGGCGCTGACATTATGGCCGCCATCGACCCAGATTTCGGCGTCGAGCGGCAGCAGATGGGTCACCGGCCCGGCGATCAGGAAATGCATCCGGCCCGGCCATAGCGCCCAGCCCATTGCGGCCTTGAGCGCCCCTTCCGAGATCGTGAGTGCATCCTGGTGGCGCAGCATTGCTATGGCAAGCGCGGCATTGTCCGCCTGATGCGCGCCAACGAGGGCGGGCAGGGGCAGGTTGAGCTTTCCGGTCTTGTCCTTGTAGTGAAGCTGGCCCTCGTAAATCGCGGCATCCCACTCTCCGCCGCGCGGAAAATGCTGCGCTCCGATTGCTGCAGCATGATCGCCGATCACCTGCAGCATTTCTGCAGCATATTTTTGCGTGAGTAGTGGTGCATCCTTTTTAGCGATACCTGCTTTTTCCCAGGCTATGCGGACCATCGGCTCTTTCGGTGCGCCGTCTTCGGGGGTGAGCAGAAAACCCTCATGGTCGATGCCGAGCGCCGCTATCGCAGTCGCGACGGGATGAGACACGGCGTTGGTCGCATCGAGCCTGCCGCCCAGACCGACCTCCAATATGCAGGCGTCGGCGGGAGTTTCGGCGAAGGCGACGAAGGCGGCTGCGGTGGTTGCCTCGAAGAAGCTGGGATTGATATCCGCGCTGATATCGAGAACCCGGGCGAGCAGTTCGGCGAGATAATCGTCCTCGATCAGCTTGCCAGCCAGTCTGATCCGTTCGTTGAACCGGACCAGATGCGGGCTGGTATAGACGTGGGCCTTCAGCCCTTCCGCTTCGATTGCGGCGCGCAGGAAGGCGCAGGTTGAACCCTTGCCATTGGTGCCGGCGACATGGAAAACGGGGGGCAATTTATCCTGCGGATTGCCGAGACGTTTCAGAACCTCTCGGATCCGTTCCAGCCCCAGCACATCGCGGCCGGGAGAGAGCATCTCCAGCCGGTCGAGCTGTGTCTGGACTGCCGGATGATCCGACTTCGCGCCGTCTGCCATTAACTCCCCTCTCCTATCGAGGAGTGCACGGGGACAGGGGCTGTCGGAACTAAGCCAGGATTGAGATTGAGGACAGGCCCCACCCCAACCCCTCCCCTGAAGGGGAGGGGCTTTTTCAAGCCGCCTCTTTCCAGGCCATCAGATAGCCTAGGATTTGCGCCAATGTCGCGCGCAGTTCCTTGCGGTGCACGACCATGTCGACCATCCCGTGCTCGAGCAGATATTCCGCGGTCTGGAATCCCTCGGGCAGTTTTTCGCGGATCGTGTTCTCTATCACTCGCTGGCCGGCAAAGCCGATCATCGCGCCGGGCTCTGAAATATGCACGTCGCCGAGCATCGCATAGCTGGCGGTGACGCCGCCGGTGGTCGGATCGGTCAGCACGACGATGAACGGGATACCCGCTTCGCGGAGCATCGAGATTGCGACCGTGGTCTTGGGCATCTGCATGAGCGACAATATGCCTTCCTGCATCCGCGCGCCACCGGCGGCGGTGAAGATGATATAGGGGCACTGGTCCTTGAGCGCGCGCATGGCGCCGTCGACAAAGGCCTGACCCACAGCCAGCCCCATCGAGCCGCCCATGAAGGCAAAATCCTGCACACCGACGACGCAGGGGATGTTCTCGATCGTGCCCTTGACGTTGATCAGCGCGTCCTGTGCACCGGTCTTGGCCCGTGCGTCTTTCAGGCGATCGGCATATTTCTTCTGATCTTTAAATTTGAGCGGGTCTTCCAGGACATTGGCCCAGGGGATGATCTTCCAGCTGTTCTCGTCCATGATCTGGGCGAAGCGGGTCATCGGTCCGATGCGGCCGTGATGCTCGCATTTCGGACAGATATGCATATTTTCCTCATATTCCTTGAGGAACACCATCGCTTCGCATTTTTTGCATTTGTGCCAGAGATTTTCGGGCGTCTCGCGCTTGGTGATCGACGCGATCTTGTTGCGGACATTGCTTAGCCAGCTCATATTATCATTCCTCTATTCCGTTCGCATCGAGCGAAGTCGAGATGCCTGGTTTTGCGGCCTGTGTCTCGACTGCGCTCGACACGAACGGTGTTCGATTTCAAGTCTCTCTTGCCGCCCTGATAGCATCGGAAAGCGACTTTACATAGTCCCTGACATGCGGCGCGGCGTCTTTGCCGTGTTTGGCGATAATTTCGACGATGGCGGAGCCAACCACGACGCCATCGGCGACGCGGCCAATTTCGGCGGCCTGTTCGGGGGTGCGCACGCCAAAGCCGACCGCGACGGGCAGGTCTGTGCCCGCTTTCAGACGGGCGACCGCCTCTTCGATGCTCGCCTGTGCCGCCTGTTGCAGGCCGGTGATGCCGGCGACGCTGACATAATAGAGAAAGCCGCTGGCATTGTTCAATATGGTGGGCAGGCGCTCGGCGTCGGTGGTCGGGGTGGCGAGGCGGATAACAGCGACATCCTTTGCGCGCAGGGCATCGCCTAGACTTTCATCCTCCTCGACCGGAATATCGACGCAAATCACGCCATCGACACCGGCGTCGACGCAGGCATTGGCGAACCACTCGGAGCCTCTGATCGTCATCGGATTGGCATAGCCCATCAGCACCAGCGGTGTGTCCGGGTGGCGCTGACGGAATTCCCTGGCCATGTTGAAGATATCAGCGGTTTTTGTGCCAGCGGCAAGGCTGCGGATATCCGCTTCCTGAATCGAGGGACCGTCGGCCATTGGATCGGTGAACGGCATACCGAGCTCGATCACATCGGCTCCGCCTTCGACCAGCGCGTCGAGGATGGCACCGGTGTCGGCAGGGGTCGGATCACCAGCGGTGACGAAGGTGACGAGCGCTGCGCGGTCGGACGGAAAGGAGTTTTTAAGTCTGTTCATTTTTGTCTTTCATGAACTGTCCAGCAAGAATTAAAAGCGCACAAAAAATGGCGCAAATAAGCCAGAGTTGCGGAGTGCAAGAAGCGGTTACCTGAAGATTGAAAGTCGTATTTACGTCGACAACACATTGAGTGTTGTGGTTCCGAGTTACCAAAAGCACCGCCGGGTAAACACCAAAAATTACTGCCCCTAACATTGAAAGCCGGGAGAACTTTTTGATACCGCTAAACAACGAAGCGGTGAGGGTGCATGCAAATAACAATCCGATGTTCCAAATCTGCATAAAACTCAAATGCCAATAGCTACTAGAAAGACCGAGCAAATATGCTCTCTCGTTCGTAGGAGCAATTTCTTTTATATGATTCGCAAAGTCCTGCGCGGCGAGCATTCCAAGAGGGAAAAAGAGAGCGCTAGATATCCCGATACCCAAAAGACAAAAGGTAAGTACCTCTTTTAAACGGTTCCAATCACCAATCAAATCTCCGTCCCCAGAGCTTCGGCCACGGTAAAAATATCCTTGTCGCCACGCCCGCACAGGTTTGCCAGGATAATCTGGTCACGATCCATCTTCACCGCTTCGCGAGTCACCGCGGCAATCGCATGGCTGGGTTCTAGCGCCGGAATAATCCCTTCGGTACGGCAGAGCAGCTGGAAGGCGTCGAGCGCTTCGGTGTCGGTGGCGCTGTCATAGTCGACGCGGCCGGATTCCTTGAGCCAGCTATGCTCCGGGCCGATGCCGGGATAGTCGAGGCCGGCGCTGATCGAATGGGCTTCGGTGATCTGGCCGTCTTCGTCCTGCAGCAGATAGGTCTTGTTGCCGTGGAGAATGCCGGGGCCGCCGCCCGCGAGGCTCGCCGCATGTTGCTTGTCGAGACCATGGCCCGCCGCTTCCACGCCGAGCATTTTGACGTCCGGATCATCGAGAAACGGATGGAACAGACCGATCGCATTGGAGCCGCCGCCAATCGCCGCGACCAGCAGGTCCGGCAGGCGTCCGATACGATCGAGCATTTGCGCGCGGGCTTCCTTGCCGATCACGCTCTGGAAATCGCGGACCAGTTCGGGATAGGGATGGGGACCGGCGGCGGTGCCGATGATGTAGAATGTGTCGTGGACATTGGCGACCCAGTCGCGCAGCGCCTCGTTCATCGCGTCTTTCAGCGTTGCCGCGCCGCTGGTCACCGGGACGACTTCCGCGCCGAGCAATTTCATCCGGAACAGATTGGGTTTCTGACGCTCGACATCGGTTGCACCCATGAAAATTGTGCAGGGCAGGCCAAATCGGGCGCAGACGGTCGCGGTGGCCACGCCATGCTGTCCGGCGCCGGTTTCGGCGATAATCCGTGTCTTGCCCATCCGCATGGCGAGCAGGATCTGGCCGATGCAATTGTTGATCTTGTGCGCGCCGGTGTGGTTGAGCTCGTCGCGTTTGAACCAGATTTGCGCGCCTTTGCCTTCCGGTGCGGTTTCGCGCACATGGTCGGTCAGCCGTTCGGCATAATAGAGCGGGCTGGGGCGACCGACATAATGTTCGAGCAGATCGTTGAATTGTTCCTCAAACGCCGGATCGGCCTGCGCCGCGCGATAATGTTTTTCGAGATCGAGGATCAGCGGCATCAGCGTCTCGGCGACATAGCGCCCGCCGAATTCGCCGAAATGGCCCCGGTCATCGGGCATGTTGCGGAAGCTGTTGGGGGGTGTTTCAGCTTTACTCATTCGATCTCAATATCCGTTCGCCCTGAGCCTGTCGAAGGGTGTTTCTCGCAAATGTCCGTACTTCGACAAGCTCAGCACGAACGGGATCTAACGCGATGCGTCATAGTCCCGCACCGCTTGGCAAAAGGCGGCGATTCTGTCCACATCTTTGACGCCGGGCGCGGATTCCACGCCAGATGATACGTCGACCAGCGGTGCATGGGTCGCGTTCAGGGCATCGGTGACATTGTCCGGATCAAGGCCTCCTGCGAGACCCCAGTCGACCAGATGATCGTGATCGGCAAGGATGGACCAGTCAAACGAGGTGCCGGTGCCGCCGGGCAACGCTTTGGCGGGTGCGTCGAACAGCATGCGGTCGACAACATCAGCATAGCGACTGGTGGTCGCCAATGTGGGCTTGTCCCGCACGCCAACGGCTTTCCAGATCGTCAGGCCGGTATTTTTCTTGACCAGCGCAATCCAGTCCGGGGTCTCGCTGCCATGAAACTGGAGGACGTCCGGCTTGACATCGACAAGGGCCTGGCCGGTCAGCTTGGGGTCGGCATTGACCAGAAGGAGCACTGTCTTGATCCGGCTCCCCGCATAGGCCCGCAATTCCTTGGCTCGTGCCAGCGAAACATGGCGCGGGCTTTTTGCGAAATGGACGAGGCCGAAATAGTCGGCACCCTGTTCGACGGCTGCATCGATGGAGGCTTCGGTCGAGAGGCCGCAGATTTTGATTTGGGTTTTCATATCGATACTCAGTCACTTGTCACCCCAGCGAAGGCTGGGGTCTAATCCAATGTTGGGTGAGATATTATGGTCGGGCTGAATCCCAGCCTGCGCTGGGATGACGGGATGATCAAAGCGTCCCCTCAATCGCCCGCGCTGCCGCGTTGGGATTGTCCGCACCGGTGATCGGCCGGCCAATCACCAGCACGCTCGCACCGTTGTCGCGCGCCTGCCGGGGTGTTACCGCACGTTTCTGGTCCGCCATCGCGCCACCTTTGAGTCGCAGGCCGGGGACGACGAAAAAGCCGTCTTTCCAGATCTTGTGCGCCGCTTCGACTTCGTTGCCGGAACAGACGATGCCGTCCAGTCCGGCCTCCCGGGCCAGTCCGGCCAGCCGCTCGACCTGGTCATGCGGCGATCCGGTATAGCCAATCTTGCCCATATCGCTCTCGTCCAGCGAAGTCAGCAGGGTTACGCCGACAACCTTGGTATGTTCGTTCGCCGCTGCCTTGGCGTCTTCCATCATCGCGCGGCCGCCGGAAGCATGGATCGTCACGATCGCCGGTTCCAGCATATTGATCGCCTGCATCGCCTTGGCGACGGTATTGGGAATGTCGTGCAATTTGAGATCGAGAAAAATCGGCAGATCGAGCTTCTGGATTTCGTGGACCCCGTGATGGCCATGGGCGCAGAAAAATTCCAGCCCGAGTTTCAGGCCACCGACATGCCCTTTTACCGACTGTGCAATCGCGATCGCCTGATCGAGATCGGGCGTATCGAGCGCAACAAAAACGGGGTTGGTCATAAGTCGGTCGCTTTGTCGCCGCCGACCGGTGACACCGCCGGGGCAGGTTGCGCTGCCGCGGTTGGGGCGGGCGGGCGGCTCGCTGCGGACGTGGGGGCTTCGGCCGGTCTCGCTGCATCTTCGAGCGTCTTGATCCGGCGCTGGAGACGCCATTTGGAGCCTCTCAGGAGCAGCCATGTGGGCAGGAAGCCAAGCAGGAAGGCACCGACGACAAAGGTCGAAACCCGTGCTTCGATAACCGCCGCGACCATATCGAGCGACGCCCGTGCCTCATTGGTCCACCAGAAAATGAAGGTCGCCACCAGCAGGAGAACCCAGAACAGGATTTTGATAAATTGCATGACTCACCTTTTTTCGTTCCGCTACTATCCTAGTCCTAAAAAAGGCAGGTGACCAGAAGCTATGCAATTGTTTCGAAAACTGTTTTAATTTCCAAAGACGTTCTAATTTCCAAAAACTCTGGCGAAAATCGTGTCGACATGCTTGAAATGATAATCGAGGTTGAACCGTTCCTCTAGCTGTTCGTCGGACAATTTCGCGCTAACGTCAGGATCGGCCTTGAGCAGATCAAGCAATGCGATTTCGCCGTCCGATTCCCAGACCTTCATCGCGTTGCGCTGGACGATGCGGTAGCTGTCCTCGCGGCTGATTCCCGCCTGGGTGAGCGCCAGCAAAACCCGCTGCGAGTGGACAAGTCCGCCCATCCGGTCGAGGTTTTTCTGCATCCGTTCGGGATAGATCAGCAGTTTTTCGATGACCCCGGTCAGCCGCGCCAGCGAAAAGTCGAGCGTTATGGTCGCATCCGGTCCGATCATCCGTTCGACCGAACTGTGCGAAATATCGCGTTCGTGCCACAGGGCGACATTTTCCATAGCGGGCAGGGCATAGCTGCGGACCATCCGGGCGAGGCCGGTCAGGTTTTCGGTCAGGATCGGGTTGCGCTTGTGCGGCATCGCGCTGCTGCCCTTTTGACCCGGCGAGAAATATTCCTCGGCCTCAAGCACTTCGGTGCGCTGCAGATGGCGGATTTCGACGGCAAGCCGTTCCACCGACGAGGCGATCACGCCGAGCGTGGCGAAAAATTGCGCGTGGCGGTCACGCGGGATGACCTGGGTGGAGATCGGCTCCACTGCGAGTCCCAGTTTCTCCGCGACATGGGCTTCGACCTTGGGGTCAATATTGGCGAAGGTGCCGACCGCGCCGGAGATCGCGCAGGTCGCGATTTCCTTGCGCGCAGCGACCAGCCGTTCGCGGTTGCGTTCGAATTCGGCATAGGCCTGTGCCAGTTTCAGGCCGAAGGTTACCGGCTCACCGTGAATGCCGTGGCTGCGTCCGATGGTCGGTGTGAACTTATGCTCGAATGCCCGCTTTTTGATCGCGGCAAGAAGCGCATCAATGTCCGCCAGCAATATGTCCGAAGCGCGCGCCAGTTGCACCGCAAGACAGGTGTCGAGAACATCGCTCGAGGTCATGCCCTGATGCATGAAACGCGATTCTTCGCCGACATTTTCGGCAACATTGGTCAGGAAGGCAATCACGTCATGCTTCACTTCGCGCTCGATCTCGTCGATCCGCTCTACGTCAAACTTGCCCTTGGCCCAGATTGCAGCGGCGGCTTCCTTGGGCACGACGCCCAGTTCCGCGAGAGCATCGGTAGCGTGCGCCTCGATTTCGAACCAGATCTGGAATTTCGATTCAGGTTCCCAGATGGCAACCATTTCGGGGCGGGAATAGCGTGGTATCATGATTGGTCCTTGGACAATGAAGATGATTGCGGCAATGATGTGCCTTGATTTGCGGCCCCGCTAGCACCTACGAAATGAGTCGGCAATGCAGCGGCGGAAACAGGGAGAATAAAATGCGATTGGCAGTGCTCACCGGCGGCGGCGATGTTCCGGGTCTTAATCCGTGCATCCAGTCGATTGCGATGTCGGCATGGCAGCGCGGCTGGGATGTGGTCGGTTTGCGGCGCGGCTGGGAAGGGGTGCTGGAAATTGACCCTGCCAATCCCTGGGCGAACGAAAACAGCGTCATGATGCTGGACAGGGATCGGGTACGCGGTATCGACCGGCAAGGCGGCACGATATTGCACAGCTCCCGCTGCGATCCGCGGGTGACGAATCAGGGCGACCAGACCCAAAAGGTTCTGGATGTGCTCGATGCGCTCAAGGTGGATGCCTTGATCACCATGGGAGGGGATGGCACGCTTCGATTCTCGGCCTATCTGTCGAGCCTCGGTCGCAATGTCATTTCGGTTCCCAAGACAATGGACAATGATGTCTATGGCACCGATTATTGTATCGGCTTCTCGACGGCGGTCACCCGCTCCGTGCAGGCGATCAACTCGCTGCGCACGACGGCAGCGAGCCACGAACGGATTGCGGTGATAGAATTGTTCGGGCGGCGATCCGGCGAAACGGCCTTGCTCTCCGGATTTCTCTCACAGGCTGACCGTACAGTGATCGCCGAAGTGCCGGCCGATATGGATGTTCTGCTGCCCTTGCTGCTAGGTGACAAGGAGGCCAACCCAGAATCCTATGCGATATGTCTGGTGTCCGAGGGAGCCAAGCTTTCGGGTGCGACGGATTATGTCGACGAAATCAATAAATCGAATACCAATCGCGATGGCCTGAATATCGGCACCCAGCTGGCGCGTGAAATCGAAGCCCGCAGCGACCAAAGAACTATTGTGCAGGAGCTTGCCTATCTGATGCGAGCGGGGGAGCCGGATGCGATGGACCGGATGGTCGGCTTTGCCTTTGGCGCTTTGGCGGTGCAGCTGATTGAGCAGGACCGGATGGCCGAAATGGTCTGCCTCACCGACGGCAATTACGGGACCGTGCCGATCGGCACCTTGCTGGAGGATACCAAGGGCGTGAATGTATCGGGCCTCTATGACGCCAACCAGTATCGCGCCAGCCTGATCCAGGTCGAAGACATGCCGATGTTCCTTTACTGATTGCAGCTGTAACAAATCCGCCGCTCTGACGAACCAGTCTGGACAGAGGGATTTATATGACAGCCGCGCCAGATTTTCAGGAAGAGCGTTTCTCACCCTTTATCCGCGTCACCATGCGGGGCTGGGTCAAGACCTATCGATCTCTTGTTGCGCTGATCAGTCCCTTCTTCGATCTGTTGACACGGCTTCTCGTGGCGCAGGCAATTTTCCGTTCGGGTATCGTGAAGCTGGGCGATTGGGATACGGCACTGAATCTCGCACGTTTTGAGTATCCGGTCAGCTGGATGGCACCGGAAACGGCAGCGGCGGTGGGCGTGCTTGTCGAAGTGATCGCCCCGATACTGCTGCTCTTCGGCCTCTTCACCCGCGCAGCGGCGCTCGCGATCCTCACGTTGCTCGCAGTCAGCCATGTCGAATATATCCCGATCGATCTCAACCTCTGGCTAGTCGCGATACTCGGCTGGTACGTGCTGAGCGGGGCTGGGGCGTTTTCGTTCGACAGGGCGGTGTCTGCAGGTCTGGGCGGAAGTGCAGTGCCTTTTGCCCAGCCGATGATACGGATTTTTGGATGGATGACCGAATTTGGAGCACCGGTGTGGCTCACGATCTTGCGGCTGTGGATTGCGATGACGTTGCTCAGCGTGGCCGGGGTTTCGGATTTTCCTGATGCCAGTATATTCCTGCCGCTCGACAGTTTTGAGGGACTGGGTTTTGCGGCTTCGACATTGCTTGCGGTTGCGCTTGTTGCCGGGTTTTTGATCCCCGTTATCGGATGGTTGCTCATATTGTCACTGTGCACATTGACGGCCATGGGCCTGCATCCCCATCTGTTGCTCTTTCCGATTCTATCCTTTGGTCTGCTGCTGGTCTTCGGTGCGGGATATCTGTCCGTTGATAGCCTGATCTCGCGCTGGCTGGAATCCAATATATTGTTCGACCGCAAATATGATGAAGTTCCCGGCCATTGGCCGCATGTCGTGGTGGTCGGCGCGGGATTTGGCGGGCTTGCCTGTGTGAACAAGCTAAGAAACCTGCCGGTCAGGATCACTCTCATCGACCGGCATAACTATCATCTGTTCCAGCCGTTGCTCTACCAGATCGCGACTGCCGCGCTCTCTCCTGCCGATGTCGCCACGCCGATACGGGGTTTGTTCCGCAAGGATGGCAATGTGAGGGTGGTCCTGGGCGAAGTGAGCGGGGTCGATAGTGAGGCAAAGACCTTGACCTTCGACCGGAACAGCATGGACTATGACCATCTGGTCCTCGCAACCGGAGCTTCACACAGCTATTTCGGCAAGGATGAATGGGCTCCGTTTGCACCGGGTCTCAAAACGATAGAAGACGGTGTATCGGTGCGCGCCCGCGTCCTGCGGGCTTTCGAAAAGGCGGAGTCGTCGAGCGATCCGGCGCGTGTCAAAAGGCTACTGACATTTGTCATCGTCGGGGCAGGGCCTACCGGTGTCGAGCTGGCGGGAGCCATTGCGGAACTAGCCCATCACGGACTGAAGGATGAATTCAGCCGGATTGATCCGGCGCAAGCGCGGATCATCCTGGTGCAGTCCGGTACGCGGGTTTTACCGGCTTTTCCCGAAGAACTGTCGGCTCATGCTGCCCAATCGCTGGACAGTCTGGGCGTAGAAATCCGCTTGGCTTCGCGGGTGACCCATATCGGCGCCGATCATGTCGAGATCGGCGAGGATAACGAGATTGCGACCGAAACTGTTTTATGGGCGGCCGGTGTTGTCGCTTCACCGGCTGGGCGCTGGCTGGATGCGCAAACTGACCGTGCGGGCCGGGTGCTGGTCGACGATCATTTGCGCGTTGCCGGGCATGATAATGTGTTCGCCATTGGCGATACCGCTGGCAGCAATGGATGGGATGGCAATCCTGTGCCCGGGCTGGCACCGGCTGCGAAACAGGCCGGAATCTATATAGCCAAATCCCTTGAAAGGCAGTTGCTGGGCAAGGGCGGCAATCCGCCTTTCGAATATAAACATCAGGGCAATCTGGCGACCATCGGCCGCAAAAGCGCCGTTGCCGATTTCGGCTTTGTCAAACTCCATGGCGCGCCCGCCTGGTGGTTATGGGGTGCCGTGCATGTCGGTTTCCTGTCGGGTACCCGCAACCGGATTTCCGTTTTGGTCAACTGGATCTGGTCCTATTTCACCATGCAAAATGGAATCCGGCTGATTACCGGCAAGGACAGTGGAGCCTGATCCGCTATATCAGCCCTTTTGACCGAAACGACGTATGGCCGTCCTTGCCGATGATGATATGATCATGGACCGCTATGCCGAGCGTCCTTCCCGCCTCACAGATATCCTTTGTAATCGCGATATCCTGTCGGCTGGGAGTACTGTCTCCGCTCGGATGATTGTGGACGAGGATGATTGCCGCCGATCCGAGTGCCAGCGCACGTCTGATGACTTCGCGGGTATAGATTGCTGCCTGATCGATTGACCCTTCGCTGACCAACTCGTCGCGGATAAGCCGGTTTTTGCTGTTGAGGTGCAGAACCCGCACCCGCTCGTTGGCGAGATGCGCCATGTCGGCTCGCAGATAATCGAGTAAAGCCTGCCAGCTGGCCAGGATCGGTTGTGTCCGCACCGGCTCGGAGATCAGCCGCAATGCCGCCAGTTGGACGACCTTCAATGCGGCCACGCTGGTGCCTCCCATGCCGGGGAATTTTTCCAGCGCATCAGGGTCGGCGACCAGAAGCCCTGAAAATCCTCCAAATTCGTCGATCAGTTGCTTGGCCAGCGGCTTCGTGTCGCGGCGCGGTATGGCGAGTGCAAGCAGATATTCCACCAGTTCGTGATCATGCAGCACGTTTCCCTGACCCGTCAATATGCGCTGACGCAGGCGCGCGCGATGACCGCTGCGGTGCCGGGACGAGGTTGACTGGATTTCAGGTTCTTCGGCCATGGGGCGCTTATAGGCAGAACAAAGCAAGAACTGAGTCGATAAGCGGGAAACAGACCGAAAATGTCCAATATCAATATTAGGCCGGAAAACTCGTCCACCAAGACACTTGTACATTGCAACTTAAGACAGACTTCTGCATTTCAACCGTGATGGATGAAGAAATCGCCAATGACGCCAATGACCCTGTCGGTCGCCGTTTCCGGTTTCGGCTGTTCGGTACGATATTGCTTGTCCTGATCCTGCTCGGCCTGATTGTGCTTTGGATTAGCCGAACAACGCTGGCCGACAATGCCATCCAGTCCCAACTGGATGAGATGGATGTTACCGCCAGCTATGAGATCGACGATATCGGCCTTCGCAAACAAGTCATTCGCAATCTGGTGATCGGTGACCCGGAACGGCCGGACATGACTGCTGAACTGGTCGAAGTTGGCAACTCGTTGTCCATCGGCGGTGTTGGCATAAACTGGGTCCGGGCAAGCGGTGTCAAGCTGTTCGGACGGCTGGAAAATGGCAAGCTTAGCTTTGGCGAGCTGGATAAGTTCACCGATCCGGAAGATGACAGTCCGCTGGCACTGCCGGATATGTGGCTGGGTTTGACCGATGCAAAGCTCCGTATCGACAGCGAATATGGCGTCATCGGACTTGCGCTCAATGGAGAGGGCGAGTTGCATGATGGCTTCCGCGGGGAAATCGCGGCGATCAGTCAGAACATGGATGCCGGCGGATGTGTCCTCAAGAAACCGACTTTCTTTGGTGAGATCGCAATACGCCGCAAGAAACCACATTTGCAGGGTCCCTTAAGACTGCCGGCGGTGGCATGCAGCAGTCTTGATTTGACGGCGGAGGATTTCGCCGCGCAGGTCTCGGTCGACCTTGGCGAAGATCTGGCCAGCTGGTCGGGCAATGTCGGGTTGATCGGCGGGCCGCTTCGCTATGCCGAATATTCCAGTCAGGAAATCAAGGCGTCCGTGGATCTGGCCGGTGACTTAAAACAGAGCAGCGGCGATGTCGATCTGACCGCAAGCGGGTTGCAATCTCCCTATGGCAGAGCCGATGTTTCGCGGGTCAAGGGGCCGTTTTCTTTAGGCTATGGCGCTGCGCCGATGACCGCCGGCTTTACAGGGCATCCGGAAATTCGCGGCGTCCGTGTGGCGCAAAATCTGTTGCGGCAGGCAGGCACTCTGTCTGCATCGGTCGCGGGGACGCCGGTCGGTCCAATCGCGGACCGGCTTGCGAAAGCCGTGCAGCGGGCCGGAAACCAGCTGGATATATCCGGTGATATCAAATTTTCAAAAGGTGCCGGACGGACAACGTTGGCGCTCAATGCGCTCGCAGCCCGCTCGCGGTCGGGAGCCACGTTGAACCTGAGT
Organism: uncultured Parasphingorhabdus sp.; assembly: GCA_965534715.1. Classification (GTDB taxonomy): domain Bacteria; phylum Pseudomonadota; class Alphaproteobacteria; order Sphingomonadales; family Sphingomonadaceae; genus Parasphingorhabdus. The sequence continues at coordinate 2,476 of CBETBW010000004.1, read as the reverse complement.
GATCCGCTGTTGCTGGCCTTTACCGACAAGAATATCCGGATGCTGGCGGACGGAAATATCCGGCTTGCCGGCGGCGGTTTCCCCAGCGCCAAATTGGTGCTTGATGACGGAAGCCTGTCACGCGGCTTCTCCGGACGGCTCGAAATGGCCACCTATCAGGCCGGTTCGGCACAGTTGAAAATTCCGACCCTGGCTTTTTCACCGGCGCGTCAGGGCGGGACCAATATCGACGGCAGGATAATTTTGACCGGACCGCTTGGTGACGGGCAGATCACCGGCCTGCAAGTGCCGGTCAGCGGGAATATCGGGCGGAACGGCAATTTCGCTCTGTTCCGCCAGTGCGTCAATCTGCAATTTGCCAGCCTGCGCACCGCATCGTTGCGCGCGGGCCCAACCAGCGCGCGACTATGTCCGCAAGGCAATGCCATCGTCAGCGGTAGCCGGTCGGGCGTCAATATTGCAGCCAATGCGCCTTCGCTCAACCTTGACGGCTTTGTGGGGGGCACTCCGTTGGCCATCTCGAGCGGCCTGCTCGGATTTTCAATGGCGAACGGCCTGAAGGCGCAAAATGTCGGGATCCGGCTGGGAGCGCCAGGCAGCATGACCAAACTGGACATGGCCGTGTTCAGCGCCGCGTTCGGACGCACCCTGACCGGCAGAATGGAGGGCGCTTCGGGACAGGTCGCCAATGTTCCGCTGTTGATGGAAAATATCGAAGGCGACTGGCGTTATGAAAAAGGCGAATTCCTGGTCGATGCCAGCCTGCGCGTCCGCGATGAGCAACAGGTGGAGCGGTTCCGGCCGTTGATCAGCAACGACGTCAAACTGGGTTTCGACGGCAATGACATCACAGCCACCGGATGGCTACGTGAGCCGGAAACCCTGATCGCCGTTGCGACGATAGATATTGTCCACCTTTTGGAAAAGAGCGAAGGGAGGGCGCTGATTGACGTCCCGTCGCTGACGTTCAGCAAACGGCTCCAGCCGGAACAGCTTACCCCGTTAACTCTGGGTGTTATCGCCAATGTTCAAGGCGAAATATCGGGTGCCGGGCGGATTGACTGGGACGCTTCCGAAGATGGCATCAAAAGCACGGGGACATTTCGTACCAACAGCATGAACCTGGCCGCAGCTTTCGGTCCGGTGACGGGCCTGTCGGGGGAGATTACATTTTCCGATCTTCTGGCGCTCGAAACCGGTCCGGGCCAGATAGTGAAACTGTCCGAGGTCAATCCCGGGGTCGCTGTCTTCAACGGGCTAATCCGCTATCGCCTGCTTGCGGACTATAAAATGCAGGTCGAAGGCGGAGAATGGCCGTTTGCGGGCGGCAAGCTCTATCTCGAGCCAACCATTCTCGATCTGAGCGAGGCAGCCGAAAGACGGTTGCAATTTACCGTCGAAGGGGTTGATGCCGCCCAGTTCCTGACCCAGTTTGATTTCGAGAATATGACCGCGACCGGGGTGTTCGACGGCAAGTTGCCGATGATCTTTGATCAGGATGGCGGCCGGATTGTCGGCGGTTATCTGGTGGCGCGCGAAGGCGGCGGCACGCTCGCCTATGTCGGAGAACTGACCTATGAAGATATGGGGACTATGGCCAATTTCGCCTTCAACGCGCTCAAATCGATCAAATATCGCAATCTCACCATCGGGATGAATGGTGACATTGCCGGCGAAATCATCACCGAGGTAAAATTCGACGGGTTGCAGCAAGGCGATGATGCGAGCCGGAATTTCATCACCAAGCAGCTCGCGCGCATCCCGATCCAGTTTAACGTCCGTATCCAGGCCCCCTTCATGCAAATGATGAGCAGCGTCAAATCATATTATGAACCCGAATTATTGGTCGGCCAGAACCTGCCCGCCTTGCTACGGGCGCAGGAGGCGCGGGCAAAGGAAGCCGTGCAGGTTCACAAACCAGATGAATAGTCCATTCAGCCAGGGGAAAGCGATGATGCCTTATCAGACAAGCCAATTGACGGATCGTTCATTTGATGCGATTCGCCGTAATATGAGGAGTTTAACGACCACTGGCCTGATATTGGGAGCCATCATCGGACTGTCCGCCTGCGTGCAGGTGAGCGCGCCGGACAAGCCGATTGTCATCAATCTCAATATCAACATCAAGCAGGAAGTGGTCTATCGTCTTGACGGTGACGCCAAGGATTTAATCAACGAGGAAGCGGATATTTTCTGATGTTTGAATATGTAAAGAAAAACAAGGTTTTGGCGGTAATCGGCGGACTGGCGCTGACTGCGGTTGTTGCCGTGCCGGTCATGGCACAGCGCGACCCTGCCTACGAAGCGGCGCGGTCATCTGGAGTTATTGGCGAGAAGCCGGATGGCTATCTCGGTTATGTGAAATCGCCTTCGCCGGCGATCAAGGCGCTGGTCGAGGATATCAATATCAAGCGCAAGGCTGCCTATACCCGCAAGGCACAGGAAACCAATTCGACGGTCGAGCAATTTGCTTTCA